>NZ_JBFBJW010000019.1:0-139278 GCF_040686315.1 Micromonospora sp. NPDC085948
GGCTGGCCCGGGCGCCGCGGGGGGGGGGCCCCCCCGCCCCCCCCCCCCGGGGGGGGGGGGGGGGGGGGGGGGCCCCCCCGCCCCCCCCCCCGACTCGACCTCGCCTGGCACAGCCTGGAGACCAACGCATTCGGGCTCGACGAATTCATGCGCTGGCTCGGCCAGGCCGACCTCGAACCGATCATGGCGGTCAACCTCGGCACCCGCGGCACCGCCGAGGCGGTCGACCTGCTCGAGTACGCCAATCACCGCGGCGGCAGCCACCTCGCCGACCAGCGGCGCGCCAACGGCACGGACGACCCGTACGGCATTCGGCTGTGGTGCCTGGGCAACGAGATGGACGGCCCGTGGCAGGTGGGCCAGCGCAGCGCGACCGAGTACGGCCGCCTGGCGGCACAGACCGCGAAGGCCATGCGCCGTTTCGATCCCGAACTCGAACTCGTGGCCTGCGGCTCGTCCCACCTCGGCATGCCCACGTTCGGTAGCTGGGAACGCGACGTGCTCACCGAGGCGTACGACGACGTCGACCTGATCTCGCTGCACGCCTACTACCAGCCGGTCGACGACGACCTGCCCAGCTTCCTCGCCTCCGGCGAGGACATGGACAGATACATCGACGCCGTCACGGCCATCGCCGACTCGGTCGGGGCGATCCGCCGGTCGACCAAGAAGATCATGATCGCGTTCGACGAGTGGAACGTCTGGTACCAGTCCGCCACCCCGTCGACCCCACCGAGCGGTGACGACTGGCCGGTCGCGCCGCGGCTGTTGGAGGATCACTACAGCGTGGCCGACGCCGTCGTCGTCGGTGGCCTGCTGATCAGCCTGCTCCGCCACAGCGACCGGGTGACGGCGGCGTGCCAGGCCCAACTGGTGAACGTCATCGCACCGATCATGACCGAACCCGGCGGCTCAGCCTGGCGGCAGACCATCTTCCACCCCTTCGCCCGCACCGCCCGGCACGCCCGGGGAGCGGTGCTCGACGTGCTCCGCGACGGCAGCACGACGACCACCGACCGCTACGGTGAGGTGGCCGCGGTCGACGCGGTCTCCACCTGGGACGACGACAGCGGCGAGATCAGCGTGTTCCTCGTCAACCGCGTCACCGACACCCCGGCCGAGGTGACCGTCGACGTCAGCGGCGCCCACCTGACCGGGATCATCGAGTGCGTCACCGTCGGCGGCACCGACCTGGCCGCCAAGAACACCGCCGACGGTCCGGACCACGGCGCACCGCGACCCAACGACACCGCGCGACAGGCCGATGCCGCCGTTCGGCTGACGCTTCCGCCGGCGTCCTGGACCATGCTGCGGCTGCGGGCCACGGAAGCAACCCCGTAACCGCCCTGAGCGGGAAGCGCCCGGCCGCCAGGGGTGGCGGCCGGGCCTTTACCCCGCGATCTTGCACTTTCTGTCCCGACATAAGGGTCACATGCCCCCGAATCAACGACAGAAACTGCAAGATCGGCGCACTCCTCGAGCGCGGGGTGGGCTGCGGCACAGCGCGCCGGTCCTAGCGGCGCGAGGGTTTCACGGGTGGCTCCAGCTCTCCGTCGACTCGGCGGGGAATGGCGGTGCAGCCGTCCTGTAGTTCCTCGGGAAGGATCCAGGCCGGCGCGTCCTGCCAGGCCAGCGGGCGCAGGAAACGCCGGATCGAGGTGGCGCCGACGGAGGTGTGCACGGCGTTTGTCGAGGGCCAGGGTCCGCCGTGGTGCTGGGCCCACGAGACCCGGACGCCGGTGGGATAGCCGTCGAAGACGATGCGACCCGACCGGCCGGCGAACAGCTCGACCAGCCGGCGTACGACAGCGGCGTCGTCGTCCGGCGCGCTGTGGATGGACCCGGTCAGCGACGGTGGGACGGCCGCCAGCGCCGCGTCCAACTCGGCGACGTCGTCGTAGCGCACCACGACCAGGAGCGGGCCGAAGCACTCGTCGGTGATCTCGGCGGTGAGGCCCGACAGCTCGACCTCCAGGAGCGTCGGCGCGACGCGGAAACCCGCCTCGGCGTCGATCCGCGCTCGCGCCGAGACCCGAGCGCCGGCCTGCTCGAAGGCCGCCGCCTGCTGCTCGTACGCGGCCCGGATGCGGTCGTTCAGCATGACCGCACCGCCGGTGGCGGCGACCTTCTCGCGCAGCGCGTCGACCAGGCGCGCGCCGCTCGGATCGGACGGGACGAACGCCAGACCGGGCTTCGTGCACAGCTGGCCGCCCGAGTTGGTGAAGGAGGCGAACAGTCCCTCGGCGATCTGCTCGCCCCGGTCGGCGGCTGCGCCGGGCAGGACGACGATCGGGTTCACGCTGCTCAGCTCGGCGTAGAGGGGAATGGGATCGGGTCGCTCGTCGATGGCCGCCTGGATGCCGCGGGCGGCCCCGACGGAGCCCGTCAACGCGGCGGCGCGGATCGCGGGGTGGCGTACCAGCGAGCGGCCGGCCTGCTCGCCGTACACGGTCGCGATCACACCGTCGGGCCCGCCCAGGTCGCGGACGGCCGCCGCGATGGCCTCGGCCGAGGCGTGTGAGGTCAACGGGTGCGACGGGTGGGCCTTCAGGACCGTGGGACAGCCGGCGGCGAGCGCGGCCGCGGTGTCACCTCCCGCGACCGAGAAGGCGAACGGGAAGTTGCTGGCGCCGAAGACGGCGACCGGCCCGAGGGGTACGAGCATCCGCCGCAGGTCCGGGCCGCGTCCGAGCGGTGTGTCGGCGGCGTGGTCGATGGCGGCCTCGACGTAGCCCCCGTCGCGCAGCACGTCGCCGAACATCCGGAACTGGACCGCCGCCCGGGTGAGTTCCCCGTCGAGTCGCGCGTTGCCGAGGCCGGTCTCCGCCTCCGCCGTCGCCACCACGTCGCCGCGATGGGACTCCAGGGACGCGGCGATGGCGTCCAGCAGGTCCGCTCGGCCGAGTCTGCCCAGGCCGGACAACCACTGCGTGGCGTTGACCGCCTGGCTGGTGATCGCCTCCAGCCGCGGCTCGTCGGTCTCGCGGAGATCCGTCGTACGAGTGTGACCGTCGCGCGGGTCGACCGTGCTGACCATGTTCACAGCAGTCCTCTCCTCACCAGATTGCCCATCAGATCCCGGACGCCGAACTGCCAGGGCTCACACTCCTGGGCGTGTCGCACCCGGTTGACCAGGGTGCCCAGAGCCGGGCAGCCGATCCGTACCACATCATCGATCTTGTGGGTGAAGCCCTCGTCGGGGCGGTCCCGGTCCTGGGTGGGCGCGAACATCGTGCCGAGCATCAGGGCGGCGCCGTCGGGATAGCGGTGGTGCGGCCCGATCAACTGCCGCACCAGTTCCGCCGGGTCGCGCGACATCCGCGTCATCTCCGAGACCGCCTCCAGGTGGAAGCCGTCCACGCCCTCGATGTCCAGGCTCACCTCAAGCTCGCGCACCCGGTCCAGGTCGAACCGTTCGTCGAACAGCCGGATCAGGGGACCGAGGGCGCACGAGGCGTTGTTGTCCTTCGCCAGGGGAAGCAGAAGTGCCGAGCGGCCCTCGACGTCCCGCAGGTTCACGTCGTTGCCGAGGGTGGCGCCGACGATCCGGCCGCTGGACTGGATGATCAGCGTGACCTCGGGTTCCGGGTTGTTCCAGGTCGACGAGGCGAGCACCCCCACCGGGACGGCGGTGCCGACGGCGGAGAGGACCTGGCCCTTGGTGAAGATCTCCGCGTCCGGCCCGATCCCCACCTCCAGGTACTGGCTCCAGATGCCCTCGGCGACGAGCAGGCTCTTGAGCCGGTCGGCCTCGGCCGAACCCGGGGTCAGGCTGTGCAGGTCGGCACCGATGTCGGCGAGCATTCGTTGCCGGATGTCCGCCGCGAGCGCCAGGTCTCCACGGGCCCGTTCCTCGATGACGCGCTCGATGAGCGAGACGGCGAAGGTCACGCCGGCGGCCTTGAGCGCCTGAAGGTCGACCGGGGCGAGCAACCAGGGTCGGCTGTGGTCGCGGGTCGTGGCCGCCGTGTTGGCGAGTATCTCGCCGAAGTCGCCCAGCCGCGGCCCGTCGAGCCCGGCCACCGTCGCGGCGGGGTCGGGCAGCTCGCAGATGTCCCGGACGGTGGGGAACCGCTGGCTGAGGTCGATGACCTGACCGTCTCGGACGGTAACGGGTGACGGGCCGTCGCCGGCCGGATCCCAGATCCGGCCGATGAGGACACTGTCGTCGACGTCGTCGGGCAGCGCCTCGGCGGCGGTCCCGAACCAGTCCGCGCCGTCGGGCTGTCGCCGGGGCTGGGGCACCGTCATGAGCCGCTCTCCAGGTTGAAGAAGGATCGCTCGTCTCGCGGACGGATGTCGTACACGGCGTCCTGGAACATGCGCAGCGGGTGCGGTGTGAACGGGTGCCGCTCGATCGCGGCGAGATCCAACTCGATGCCGAGTCCGACGATGCCGGTCGGGATGAGCACGTCGCCGTCGGCGGTCAGCACCAGCCGTTCGTTGGTGATCTCGGGTCGCCACGGCACGTCCGTCGCCATGATCTCCAGGTAGCGGAAGCTGGGCAGTGTCGCACCGAGTTGCAGCGTGGCGGCCGTACTGAGGGGGCCGCTCGGGTTGTGCGGCGCGAACCCCACGTAACTTGTCGCCGCGAGCGTCGCGATGAAGGCCAGCTCGGCGATCCCGCCGGCATGGGTCACATCGGGTTGGACGAAGTCGACGGCCTGCCGGGCGAGGGCGGGCGCGAAGCCCTGGCGGCCGTACCACCGCTCCCCCGCCGCGATGGGCACCGGCGACGCGCGGCGGATGTCCACAAGCGCGTCGAGGTTGTCCGGCGGGCACGGCTCCTCGAACCACACCGGGTCGAACTGGGCGATCTCCTTCGCGACCTTGATCGCGTGGCGGACGTCGAAGCGACCGTGGCCCTCGACGAACAGCTCGACGTCCCGGCCCACCGCGCCCCGGACAGCGTCGATCTGGGCGAGCACCCGATCCAACTGCGCGGTGGTGATGGTCAGGTCGTAGTTCTCGAACGGATCCCACTTGAGGCCGCGGAAGCCGGACTCCACAGTCCGGCGCGCCGCCGCCGCGTAGTCCTCCGGCGTGACGGCACCGGAGAACCAGCCGTTGGCGTACGCGCGCACCCGGTCCCGGGTCGCACCGCCGAGGAGCCGCGAGACGGGGACGCCGAGGTCGCGCGCCGAGATGTCCCACAGGGCCATCTCCAGCGAGCTCAACGCGGTCATGATGACCGGCCCGCCACGCCAGTACCAGTCCCGCGCCAGGTCGTAGAGGATCTTCGAGATGAGTGTGGGGTCCAGGCCCACGACCGCCTCGGCCAGCTCGGCGATGGCCCCCTGGACGGCCCGTTCCTTGCCCTCCAGGGTGGCCTCACCGAGCCCGATGATCCCCGCGTCGGTGTGCACGCGCACGATGACGAGGTTCGTACGGTAGAAGTCGACGACGAGCGTGTCGATGGAGACGATCTTCATTCTTCGGCTCAACCCTTCACCGCGCCGGCGGTCATGCCGGACACCACGTACTTCTGCACCAGCAGGTAGAAGGCGACGGCGGGCAGCGTGAACAGGAATGCGACGGCCATCACCGTCTGGATCGGCGTACCCAGCTCACCGATGAAGTTCGCGATGCCCACGGAGGCCGGTTGCAGGTCCGGGTTGAAGATGAACGTCACCGCGAACACGTACTCGTTCCAGGCGTGGAAGAAGGCGATGACCGCGGTCGCCGCGATCGACGGCGCGATCAGCGGCACGTTGATCCGGGTCAGGGTGGTGAAGGGCCGCGCTCCGTCGGCGCGCGCCGCCTCCTCCAGCTCCTTCGGGATGCCGTCGATCGCGCCCTTGAGGATCAGCGCCACGATCGGCAGGACGAACGCGGAGTTCACCAGGATGAGACCGGTCAGCGAGTCGAGCAACTCGAATCGGCGGAACAGCGCGAACAGCGGCACGACCATGAGCGCCTCGGGAAGCATCTGCGTGAACAGCAGCACGACGGTCAGCACGGCCTTGCCCCCGAACGAGAACCGGGACAGCGCATAACCGAGCGGGATGCCCAGGCCGACCGAGAGGACCATCGTGCCCACGGCGATGATCAGGCTGTTCAGCAGCCACCCGGCTGCCTTGCCCTCGGCCAGCGCGTCGACGAACACCCCGAACTGGCCGAGGTCCGGCGTGAGGCGGGGCTGGTCGGCGAAGAGGTCGCTGTTGCTCGACAGCGCCGTGACGAACATCCAGTACAGCGGGAACACCGCGACACCGAGTACGACGAGCACGGCGACGATCCGTGCGGTGACACCGAAACGGAAGCGCCTCATCGGGCGTGCTCCTTCTCCACGGCACGGGCGACCAGTCGGCTGCCGATGACGACGATGAGTGAGATGACGACGCCGACCATCCCGATGGCCGCCGCCGATCCGAGTTCCTTCGAGTCGAACGCCTGCGAGTAGAGGTCGATGACGAGCGTCTCGGTGGCGCCGACCGGCCCACCCTTGGTCATCAACCAGATCAGCTCGAACCGCCGCAGCGACCAGATCGTCATGAGCAGCGCCAGGAGCCCCACGGTGGGCTTGATGACCTGCCAGGTGACGGCCCGGAAGGTGGCCCATCGCCCCGCGCCGTCCACGGTCGCGGCCTCGTTGAGGTCCTGCGGGACGGACTGCAACGCGGAGAGCAGCACCACCGAGGTGAACGGGAACAGCTGCCAGATGGTCGTGGCGAGCACCGCCGGGAGCGCGTAGCGCGAGCTGTCCAGGATCGCGCCGCCCGGCACACCGAGTCCCACCGCGTCGAGGAACCGGTTCACGATCCCGTACTGGGCGTTGAGCATCCAGGTGGCGATGAGCGCGACCGCGATGCCAGGAGCGGCCCACGGGACGGTGATCAGCGCCCGCGCCACACCGCGGCCCCGGAACTTCCCGTTGAGCAGGAGCGCGACGCCGAGCCCGGCGCCGATCGCGACGACGACGCAGGTGATCACGTAGACGACGGTGATCAGCAGGGTGTGGCGGAATTCCGGATCGCCGAAGATCCGGTTGAAGTTGTCGAACCCGACCCACTCGCTTCTGGTCGGGTTGAGCAGTCTCGTCCGGGTGAAGCTGAGGTACACCTCCTGGACGAGAGGCACCGCCTGGAAGACGAGGATGAACAGTGCGGCGGGTGCCAGGAACAGGTACGGCGTCCACTTGCTCCCCAGTGGGCTGGGTCGACGCCGCGCTCGGGGTGTTGTCTTCGGTGCTCCGGTCTGCTCGACCACAGTCATCGGGTTCGATCCTTCTGAGGAAGGACGCTGCCGGCGCATGTCCGTCGCGCCGGCAGCGTCGCCGTGTCGAGCGGTCAGCGGACCAGGTCGGTCGCCTGCTGCTGGGCGCGGTCCAGTGCCGACCTCAGGTCGGTCTTACCCTGTAGGGCCGCGACCACGTTCTGCACGACCACCTTGCGGATGTCCGGCGTCTTGGCTTCGAACCCGAGGACGATCTGCGGCAGGCTGGTCTCGGTGAGCCCGTCGAAGACGGGCAGGAACGGGGTCGCCTTGAGCGTCTCCGGGCTGCGCTGCGTGGTGGTGGCGACGCTGCTCGCGCCGAGGATCTCCTGCAACTTGACCTGGTTCTGCGGCTCCAGCGCCCACGTGATGAAGGTGCCGGCCTCGTCCTTGCCCTCGCTCGCCTCGTTGATCACGATCGGCGCGAGGATCGCGCCCTGCTTGCGGACCGGGAACGGGATGGGCGCGACGCTGAAGTTCAGCTTGGCGTTCTGGCCGCGCGTGGCGGTCACGTACCCCCCGTTGTTCAGCTCCATCCCGACCTTGCCCTCGGCGAACATCCGCCGGAACGTCGCCGCGTCCGCGCCGCGCGGGATCACGTTCGCGTCGTACAGGTCCTTGAACGCCTGGAGGCCCTTGAGGTTCTCCGGCGAGTTGATCGTCAGGTTCTTGCCGTCGGACCACGCGCCGCCGAAGCCGTAGACGTAGTTGAAGATGTCCTGCCACACGCCGGCCTCCTCGGCCTCCGTCTGGCGGAACGCCAGGCCGAAGACGTCGCCCTTGGTCAGCGACTTCGCGGTGGAGGTGAACTGCTCGTACGTCGTCGGCGGAGTCGGGATCAGGTCCGCGTTGTAGAACATCGCGTAGTTCGACGCCTCGAAGATGACGCCGTGCCGGACACCGTCGTGGACCATGAACTGGTCCGGCTGCTTGAGCAGGTCGTACTTGCCGGCGTCGATCACCTTGTCCAGTGGTGCGACCAGACCGGCGTCCGAGGCGGCCTCGAACTCGGGCATGTCGAAACGGACCAGGTCGGGCCCCTTGCCACTGCCCATCTGCGTGAGCACCGTCTGACCGAAGGTCGGGTACGGGACCGCGGCGGCGGTGACCTGGACCTTGGTCTGGCTCTGGTTGAACTCGTCGAGCCACTTGGTCAGCAGAGGCCCGCGGCCCGGGTCGCCGAAGGTCGAGGCGGCGAACGTCAGTTTGGTGACGCCGTCGCCCGAATCGCCGTCGGAGCCACAGCCGGTCAGAAGAGCGGCGACCACGCCGAGGGCACATGTCGCCCTGGCGATGCCGAAGCGAGCGCGCTGGTTACCCATCGTTACTCCAGTGTTACGAGTCAGAGTCTTCGGGATGAAATTGCAACGATCGTAGCGCCATGCGCAACGGTGTCAAGTGGCGGTTGCGCATGGCGTCGTCTACATTGCACATATTGCAACGCTAGCGACGGGCTCCCCGTCGCTTCGAGGGGGAAGGCACAGCCTTGGCGCAATCGATTCGCCGTGCGATCGACCTCATCCGTCGATCGGCGGAGCACCCGCTGTCGCTCACCGAGGCGGCGGACGTGCTCGGCGTGCACAAGTCCACGGCCCTGCGGATCCTGCAGACGCTGGAATCCGCGCGCTTCGTCCGCCGGACCGGCGCGGGCACCTACGTGCTCGGTAGCGGACTGATCGAGCTGTCCGAGCTCGCGCTCGGCTCGATGGACCTGCGTCAGTTCGCGGCCGCGCACCTACGCGCACTCCAGCGCGAGACCAGCCACACCGTGCACCTGGCACAGCTGACCGGCGACGAGATCATCTACATCGACAAGGTCGACAGTCCGGCGTTCGATGCCGTCAAGCTGCCCTCACGGGTGGGGCGGGCCGTGTCGATCTACGCGAGCGCCGTCGGCAAGACGATCCTGGCGTACCTGCCGTCCGAGGAACGCGACCGCCTGCTCTCCCCCGTCGTCTTCGAGAGATTCACCGACACCACCTTCGCCGACCACGAGTCTCTCGAAGCCGAACTCGTGCGGATTCGCGAAAACGGCTGGGCCACGGACAACGGCGAGCACGACGCCTACGTGATGTGCGTCGCCGCGCCGATCAGGGACTCCCGGGGCCAGGTCATCGCCGCCGTCTCGATCACGGCGATCGAGGTCATCGCCAACCTCGACCAACTGAGGAGCAACCTGCCGCGCCTGCTGGAGACCGCGAACCAGATCTCGCGCGAACTTGGCTACACACCGCCGTCCGTCCCGAGCCCGGCCGCGCCGGAGGACGGCCGATCGATCGACGAGTGAGCCATGGACAACCGGGGGCGTCGGACCGCGTCTGTCAGCGTCCGGTCGACCCGGGCGCGGCCCACCACCACGTCTCGAGCAGCTTCGACTCCCCCAGCCCGTTCACCCTCTCGACCAGGGCGTCGTCGCCGCGGACGTATCCGGCGGACCGGGCGACCCCCTGCGAGGGCACATTGCCCCGCACGATGGCGAGGCGCAGCCGGGAAAGACCGAGCTCTTCGTGGCAGAACTCGGTCATCCGGCGCAGCGACCGCGACGCCAGACCCTGACCACGATGCGCCGGGCCGACGGCGTACCCCAGGACACCGCCTGCCACGTGCAGGGCGACGAGGCCGAGCGGCTCCCCGCCGTCGCGCGTCACGGCCAGGTCGACGATGCGCTGCGTGCGACGCCGCCGGATCCTGGCCAGGAAGGCGTCCGCGTCGAACGGAGAGGGAATGTCGGTGTTCGCGGCCACGTCGGCCGCGTCGAAGAGCCCGCGAAGGTACGGCAGATCGGAGTCGGCCCATTCCCGTAACACCACCTCCTCCCCGGTCAGCAGGAGAGGAGAACCGGTCGGATCGACGGCGGACGAAATTGTCGATGCGCAGGTCACACGACATCCTGACACGGGTGCGACCGCATCCGGCAACGGGTCGGCTCCGTCGATGACTCCGCGCGAGCTTTCGCCAGTGGTGTCTTTTTCCAGCACTGCGTAGAGGCCGCCGACGATGCGGAGGCTCGCCGACAGTGGGATCTTGTACGGGTGATGGAGGCCGCGCGACGTGAACTCGAACGGGCACGACGCTCCTCGGCCGTGTGGCACGAGCTTCGCTACGAGCGCGGCACCGACGCCGACGGCCAGGCCTGCGACACGAATGCGGGCCGGCGGGCAAGCGTGTTGTGGGCACTGCAGTACGGCCGCCGGGCCACGGACCTTCCGCTGGTGCGGTGGCTGGCCAGGCAGGAGGCCCAGTGTCGACGCGAGGCACCGTTTCAGGGCCTGACTGACGAGACCGAACTGGCTGGCTTTCTGCTCGCAGAGCATCACCAGGTGGAGGACGTGTGGCTGCACTGGGAACTCAAGCGGGCCAACTTCGACACCTGGTGCGGCTACGACGGTGAGCACCTGTTCGCCGCCGGCGCGCCGACCACCGTCGCCTACGTGCGGGACAGCGGGCACGCCGAGCGGGACGACGTGCTGGCGTACCTGTTGGACGAGGAGGGCCAGCCGTGGGTCTCCGAGGAAACGCTTGCGGAATGGTGGCGCGGGAAACGATCGTTCTTCCCGGGTGACCCGGCCGCCGAGGACCCGTCCACCTGGATCGCACGCGCCAAACTGGTCGGTGATCAGACGTTGGCACGCGAGTGGTTGGACCGGTGGGCGGTGGACCGGCCTCGGGACAAGGCCACCCTGAGCCGGCTGCGATATGAGTTGGCTGACCTTGGGGCGTTCACTGAGGCCGCTTCGGCACAGCGGGAGAGCCTGGTGTTCGTCGACAACGCCTGGGATGCGGCGTCGGCCTGGCAGTCCCTTGCCGGGCTGGAACGCCAGGCCGGCAACCACGGCGCCGCCTGGGAGGCGTTACGTGAGTGTCGCCGAGCCCTGCACGACGTGTCCGGCTGGACCGAGGTCGGCCTGGGTCGCATGTATGTGGAGGAGCTTTTCCTCCTGGCCGGTTCCGCCGGCGCCGAGCTTGCCGCCGTGGTGTTCGCCGAGGCCGACCGGCAGGCGCGCCAGGTCCCCCGGTTGCCCCTGGTGGTGCTGCGAGTCGCCGCCGAGGCGGCGGACCGGGTCGGTGACCAGGATGCGGCGAGGCTCTACCGGCGACTGCGCGATGCCGAACAGCGGCGCATCGACGGCGAGCGGGGTTGAGGCCGGACACCCCGCGCCCTCGTGCGGGAGCCGGTGGCGCCGCTGTGGAGGGTCACGCGGGGCCGCGTTCTCTCCGACCCGCTCGGCCGAGGTCTGGCGACCGCTTGAGCAGGACGACACCGCCCACGACGAAGATGATGCTGAGGACCAGCCCGGTGACGTTGCCCTGGGCCAGGGTCGCGAAGAGGCCCAGCAGGCCCACGATGACCGCCACCCCGCCGACAAGCCGCATGAAGTAGCCGCCGACGGACTTGACTCGTTCATTCGCCATGGTGATTCTGTGCCCGACGGGCCGGCGCCACAAACACGGGTCGCCGTGGCCTGCACCAAACCTCGCGGCCGGAGCGCTCAGGCGCCGTTGAGCCGATGGTGTTCGTCGGTCTCCATGTCGATGAAGGCCTGGATCATGCCGCGGTAGATCCGCTCGATCAGGTCCGGGTCCGCGCCGGCGTCGTCCGCCAGCGTGCGGACCCTGGCCACCACCTGTGCCACCCGGTCCGGGGCACGGACCGCCTGCCTGTCGCTCTTGAGCGGGGCCGCCCGCCGGACCAGGGCCTCCCGGCGGGCGAGCAGCCCGACGAGCGCCGCGTCCAACTCGTCGATCTGGGCGCGGATGTCGGTGAGCGCCGATGCGGTGTCTGTCATGCCGGAGATCGTCGCACGGTGGGGCCGGCTGCTCGGACCGTCGACATCCGAGCCCGCTCGCCGCTGCGTGGCGACGCCCGGGCCTCGTATAGTCCCGACGGTGCAGAGCGAGACGGTTCGGCAGGCGTACGGGTCCATCGCAGGTCTCTACATCGACCTGTTCGGCACGACCCGAAAGATGAATCCCGAAGACCCGGCCTTCATCGGTCGACACCTGGCCGGTCATCTCGGCCCGGTGCTCGACCTGGGCTGCGGCCCTGGCCACCTCACCGGTTACCTCCGTTCGCTGGGCCTCGACGTCAGGGGGATCGACCTGGTCCCCGAGTTCGTCACCCATGCGCGGGCCGCCTACCCGGACGTCGAGTTCCACCTCGGGTCGTTCGAACACCTCGATGTCGCCACCGGCTCCGTCGACGGCATCCTGGCCTGGTACTCGCTGATCCACCTGCCGCCGGAGGAGTTCGACGGCGTACTCGGTGAGTTCCGCCGGGCAATGGCCCCGGGCGGAAGGCTGGTGCTGGGGTTCTTCGACGCCGACGAGGTCGGTCCCTTCGCGCACAAGGTGGTGACCGCCTACCGTTGGCCACCCGACGAGGTCTCCGAGCGACTCCGCCGGGCCGGCTTCCGAGAGGTCGAACGCGTACAGCGGCCCAGGGAAGGCAGTCAGCGGCCACACGCCGCCATGGCGGCGGTCGCGGAGTAGCGGCGAGCCGGGGCCGTCCGCGCCATGGGTGCCGATCGCGTCAGTCGGCGTCCTCGACGAATGCCGCACGCGGTTCGAGATGCTGGCCCCGCGCGTACTGCGCGGCGAAGCCGGTCGCGCCGAGCGCCTCGACCGCGGCCGCCCGCACGGCGGCCAGGTCGGCCGCGTCATCGGGATCGGGCACCTGGCCCAGCGCCGCGAACGCGGCGTCCGTGACGGCCACCATTCGACCGGCCCGCGCGTGGTCACCGTTGGCCGAGGCGAGCGCGGCGCCCGCCAGGCAGACGTACGGGACGAACTCCGCCCAATCCTCGCGGAAAACCCTCTCCCGACTCGCGGCGAACAACGCCCGCGCCGCGTCGAGGTTGCCGAGACCCAACTCGCAGAACCCGAGGTTGTGGGTCTCCGAGTTGACGAGCTTGGGCTGGCCCAGGGCCTCGTTCAGCGCGATGCTCTCCCGGTAGAGCTGCCGAGCCCGGGTCAGGTCGCCGGACATCCGGGCCACCGCGGCCAGCACGTGGCGGGGCCGCTCCTCCAGACTCCGGTCGCCGGAGCGAAGGGCGACCGCGAGCGCTTCTTGGGCGCGCGCCTCCCCGCCCGGGAGGTCACCGCCACGGATGGCGACCCGGGCGAGGCTGTACCGGGCCTCCACCTCGCCCGACGGATCGCCGGCCGCCCGTGCCCTGTCGATCTCGGCCTCGCTCATGCGCACCACCGCGTCGGTCTCGCCCCGGCGGAAGGCCGCGCGAACGTCGTCGCTGAAACCCACCTCTGTCGTCCCCTCCGCTCCCCCACCAATGATCACGTGGAAGGCCGCAGCCATCGCCCCCGTGGCGGTCGAGCAGACCTGGGCCGGTTTCCACAGCCGGGAAACCGGCCCCAGGTCTGTCGCTCGTGTTCGCTCGGCCCGGTCAAGGCCTCGCGCGCGGTCAGGCGGCGAGCTTGCCGGCGATCGTGACCACCCGCTGAGCCAGGTGGTCGAGGGCGTTGAGCTGCGCGTCACCCAGCGGCGCGTCGTTGCTTCCGCCGGTGACGTGCGAGACGCCGTACGGGTTGCCGTCGGCGAACTTCACCGGGTCGGTGTAGCCGGGGGCGGCGACCAGGCCGCCGAAGTGGTGGATCGTGTTGTAGAGCGCCAGGAGCGTCGACTCCTGCCCACCGTGGGCGGTCATGGTTGCGGTGAAGCCGGCGTACACCTTGTCGGCCAGCAGGCCCTGCCCCCACTGCGGGCCGAGGGTGTCGATGAAC
Source organism: Micromonospora sp. NPDC085948 (assembly GCF_040686315.1). NCBI lineage: Bacteria > Bacillati > Actinomycetota > Actinomycetes > Micromonosporales > Micromonosporaceae > Micromonospora > Micromonospora sp. NPDC085948. Next base: position 13,954 of record NZ_JBFBJW010000019.1, read on the forward strand.
TGCTTGAGCTGGCTGGCGACGTTGCCGAACCGGGTGGGGGTGCCGAACAGCACCGCGTCGGCCCAGACGACGTCGTCGGCGGTCGCCTTCGCCTCGTTCTTCGTGGCGTCGAAGTGCTGGCTCCAGGCGGCGTTGGAGGCGATGGCCTCCTGCGGGGCAAGCTCCGGAACCTGGCGCAGCCGTACCTCGGCGCCGGCCTTCTCGCCGGCCTCGGCGAGCCGCTTGGCCATGGCGTGGATGGTGCCGGTCGAGGAGTAGTAGATGACGGCGAGCTTGGTCATCGGAGGGGTCCTTTCGTCGAAGTAGTTGCTGGCGATAAATTTGCGGCAGCAACAATCTGACTCTAGCAACAGCGGCGAGCGGCTGCCACCGGGGCCGTGAGCGCGGCTCGGAAACCGACAAACGGTGCTGCGGGGCGCAGAACCACCGAGGGATTGGTGATGCCCCGGACCGGGACAGCTCACACCGGACCGGACGTGCCATCGCCGGTACGATCGGCCGCGTGGATCTGGACGCCATCGCCGACCGGCTCGGGGTGCCCGTCGAGGACATCGACCGCGTACACCGCCTGGCGGACGGCAGGCCGTCGACTCCGCTACCCGCCAAGGCCGACGCGCCCGCGATCCTCGACCGGCTCCAGGTACGGCCGGACGACGCCGCCGAGGTCATGGCGGGCTGGCCCGATCCCGACTCACCTCTGTGGACCGCCGAGCTGCGCTGGCTGCTCGACCGCTCGACCGCTCTGGTCCTCGCCGATCTCGGGGGCCACGGCTGGCTGCCGCCCGGCCCGGAGCTGCCGCGCGACCGAGGCCCCGCCTGGCGGCACCTCTACGTGTACGCGTACCTGGCCCTGGTCGACCGCGTCCGGAGCTACCACCGCGACCACGGCATCACCGACGAGGTGTCCTGGGCAACCCTCGCGGACCTGGGCCGCAACCTCGCGATCGACAGGCGGATGCACCGCGAGGGTTGGCCGGTCATGCAGAGCTGGCTGACGCTGCACGCGCGCGGCGGCCTCTACGAGTTGGGCCGATTGCAGTACCAGCGCGGCGGCACCGCCATCGACCTGCACATCCCCGAGGCGGGGCCGCTCACCCCGGAGGCCGTCGACGCATCGCTCGACGAGGCCCGCGCGTTCTTCCCACGCCACTTTCCCGACGAGCACTACACCGCGTTCGCCTGCGGCTCCTGGCTGCTGGATCCGCAGTTGCGGGAGTACCTGCCCGCGGATTCCAACATCATCAAGTTCCAGCAGCGCTTCGAGTTGGACCCCTACGAGGAACCGGAAGGGGTGGACGCCGATGTCGAGGTGCGGCGATTCGCGTTCCGCACCCTGACCACACCGCTCGACGAGTTGCCGCGCGGCACCGTGCTCCAGCGTGCGATCGTCGACCACCTGAAGGCCGGCCGGCACTGGCGCTGGCGCCGGGGCCGATTCCCGACCTAGGACGACGGTCGCGTGGCACCTCAGTCGAGGTCGAACTCGTTGCCCTCCACGTCCTGCATCACGAGGCAGGACTCGTTGTCCTCGTCGGCGGTCAGCAGCCGCACGCGGGTCGCACCGAGCGCGACCAGTCGCGTGCATTCGGCCTCCAACGCGGCCAGTCGCTCATCACCCACGAGCCCGGTGCCGACCCGCACGTCGAGGTGCAGCCGATTCTTGACGACCTTGCCTTCGGGCACGCGCTGGAAGAACAGACGCGGTCCCCTGCCGGTGGGATCGGCGCAGGCGAACGCCGAACCCCGTTGCTCAGGCGGCCGGGCCGACTCGAAATCGTCCCAGGTGGCGAAGCCCTCCACCCGCCGGCGGGCGACCGCTCAGTCAGGGCAGCATCTCGACGTAGCCGTCGCTGCCGTGGACGCGGATCCGCTGTCCGTCGGGGATCAGCCGGGTGGCGTCCACCACGCTGACGACGGCCGGCAGGCCGTACTCCCGGGCGATCACCGCGCCGTGTGTCATCGATCCGCCGACCTCCGTCACCAGGCCTGCGATGCCGACGAAGAGCGGCGTCCAGCTCGGATCCGTGTGCGCCGTGACGAGGATGTCACCCGGTTCGAGGTGAGCCTGTGCCAGGTCGAGGATGACGCGGGCGCGCCCTTCGACGGTCCCGGCGGAGACCGGTAGGCCGACCAGAGCACCGGCCGGCACGTCGTCGCGTCGGTACGCCCCGTTGATGGCGTCGCCCTCGGAGGTCAACACCCGGGGTGGCGTGAGCCCCTGGTACGACCGGAACGCGTCCTTGCGTCGCTGGATCAGCGTGTCGTCCACCCGGTTCGCGCGCACGACGTCGTGCAACTCCTGGAACGTCAGGTAGAAGGCGTCCTCCCGTTCGCGGAGCACGTTGGCCCGCACGAGGCGCTCGGCCTCTCCGAGCAGGGCCTGCTTGTAGAGGAAGTAGCGGCTGATGATGCCGTACTTCGGGTACTCCCGGTAGCCGATGAAGGTCCGGACCCGGTCGATCATGCGCTCGGTCTCGTCGGCCTTCTGCTCCCCGTCCGGCAGTGCCCGCAGGCGCGTCAACACCTCGTGCGCCTTGCGCTGCGCCTCCTGCTGCCCCTGCTCGAAGCGCCGCCGGGCGGCACCCGGCGCGAAGTTCGCGACGTTGTCGAGGAGCACGGGCAGGAGCGTGGCGGGTCGCTCGCGCCACCGCGGTCTCGTGATGTCGATCTCGCCGACGCAGCGCATGCCGTACCGGTCGAGGTAGGCCTCGATGGCGTCGCGCGCCTCGGCCCCGCCCGCGAGCTTCGGCAACTCGTCCAGGAAGTCGTCGTCCTCGACGCCCCGCAGGAACGCCACCACCTCCGGATGCGGACGGATCACGTCCGCGACGTCGAGCAGCGCGAGCCCCATCTCCGACGTGACGTTGCCGGGGGCGGACAGCGTGAGGGTGTCGGCGGCGTTCGTCTCGCCGAGCCACTCCCCCAGTCGGTCGTTGAGCCACCAGGTGGCCTGCATCCCCGCCATGATCGCCTGCATGCTCAACGGATCACCGAGATCCCGCTTGTGCTGCGCGAAGGCCTCCAGCAGGAAGTCGAACAGCGCTGGTCCGGCCAACGGGGCGATGTCGCGTCGCAGGGCGGCGATGGACGCCTCGCTGCGCTCGATCAGTTGGGTGACGATGGCCGGATCGGTCTCGATCGGGGTGGGCGCGGCACCGCCCGGCGGCCCAACGGGGCCGCTGTCCGGCAGCGCCGGGACGAAGCCGGGGCGGTCGAGGACGGTCTGCAGCGCGTCCCGGGTCAACGGATCGGTGCGGCCGGCCATCTCCAGGAAGCGGGCGCGGCTCGCCGGCGCGGCCAGCATCCGGGTCGCGTCGACGAAGAGTCTGCCGCCGGCCTCGTGCATCGGCGCCATGGCCGTCAGCTGCCACATGGAGAGACCCAGTGGCCGCATGGCGTCGGTCATCATCTGCTGGTGGCCGACGGAGAGGTAGACGTGGTTCTCCGGGTCGTGGGCCGTGGGGATGGGGAAGAGCGTGGTGATCGGCCGGCTCTGCACGATCTGGAAGTCATCGTCGACCAGGCACCACTCGATGTCCTGCGGGCAGCCGAACCGCGCCTCGATCTGTCGCCCGAGTCGCACGAGCCGGACGACCTGCGCGTCCGTCAGCGCCGGCTGCTCCCGCCGCGGCGAGTCGATCACCACCTCCTGCGTTCCGCCACCGGGGAGGGCGTGCACGGCGAGCTGTTTTGCGGCGACCGCCCGGCCGACGACCACACCGTCGCGCACCGTGAAGACGTCCGGGTTCACCCGGCCGGAGACCAGGGCCTCGCCGAGGCCGAAGCTGGCGTCCACGGTGGCGACCTTGCGGTTGCCGGTGACGGGGTCGGCCGTGAACAGGACGCCCGCCGACCGCGGGAAGACCATCTGCTGTACGACCACGGCCATGCCGACCTTCCGGTGGTCGATACCGTTGCGGAGGCGGTAGGTCACGGCCCGCTCGGTGAACAGCGACGCCCAGCACCGGCTGACGTGGGCCAGGACCGCCGCCGGACCCACGACGTTCAGGTAGGTGTCCTGCTGGCCCGCGAAGGAGGCCGTCGGCAGGTCCTCCGCTGTCGCGCTGGACCGTACGGCGTAGGCGGACTGCTCGCCGCGCACGAGGAGCGCGCGGGTGATCGCGGCCGCGACATCGCCCGGGATGGCGGCCCCCTCGATGCGCTGGCGGACCTCGGCGCTGAGCGCGCGGATCGCCTCCCGGTCCTCCGGACCCGGGCGCGACAGCCGGTCGAGCAGATCGCCGATCGCCGGCCCTTCCGTCACCACCCGCCGGAAGGCGGCCGTCGTGACGCAGAAGCCGGCCGGCACGCGGAGGCCGTCGATCCGGAACAGCCCGCCCAGGTTCGCGCCCTTGCCGCCGACGAGTGCGACCTGGGTCTGGTCCACCTCTCGAAGATCTACGACGTACTGCTCGATCATCGCCCCACCTCTCCGGCAGCCGCGCTCCGGCGCACCGCTGACCCCACCCGCGGATCGCGGTGGACCCGCCCCCCGTACAACGACCACACACCCACGTCCCGCCCCCGATTTGTCGTCGCCGCCGCGTCCGGCCGCCGATTCTGCGGCACGACCCGGGTCTTGCCGCAAGCCCCCCGGTACGGTATAAGTTAGAAGTGGCAGGGAGTCTGATCTCCCTGCCTTTTGTTGTACTCGCCCGTCGCAGACCCAGGGTCCCGGGCCACACCAACACAGCCATCGACGCCGGGCCGTCGACCGCGAATGCACAACGCCTCGCCGTTCACGAAGAGTCCGAAGAGGACGACAGCGAACGTAAGATTGCATTGGCTGCAACGTTCAGGTTGTAAGATGCAGCGATGACGGGCAACATGGGCCTTCGCGAGCGGAAGAAGGCGCGCACCAGACAGGCGCTCGTCGACGCGGCGATCGCCCTGTTCGCCAGCAGGGGATACGACGAGACCACCATCGCCGACGTGACGGCCGCCGCCGACGTCTCGCCCCGCACCTTCTTCGTCCACTTCGCCAGCAAAGAGGACGTGCTGTTTGACGATCCCCCGCTCAAGCTGGAGATTCTCACCGCCGTGCTGGCGCACCCCGGTCCGGACGAGACCCCCGCGCACCTGCTGCTCCGGGCGTTCCACTCGGTACTCCACGCCGACACCGACCTGATGGGCCAGTCCGAGCGGGTTCGCGCCGACCTGATCCTCCAGACACCGGCACTGCGAGCCGGTGCCGTGCGCAAGGTGTTGGAGGGTCAACGCGAGATCGTCCGGGCTCTGCTCGACGCCTATCCCGACACTCTGGACCCGGTAGCCGCCTCGGCGCTCGTCGGTGCCATGGTGGGTGCCCTGGTCGGCGCGATCACCATGCTCTACTCCGATGCCACGGTCGCGGCCCGGCTGGCCGCCGATCCGCAGCAGCTGCGCGCCGAACTGGAAACCGCCATCACCTCGACCTGGCGACAGCTCGGCACCACCGGCTGACCCGCGAGGGACGACGAGAAGGGTCCACGCCTGTGCTGCTGAGATGGCTGGTTTCGTCGGGCGACGAGCGTCCGGATGCGATCCGGATCGACGACCAGGCGACGTCGTGGGTCCAGTTGCGGCGTCTCGCCGCCGCGGTGGCCGACGACCTGCGCGGGGTGGAGCGTGTCGCCGTCGACGCGACCGCCAGCCTGCACACGGTTGTCGGTGTCGTCGGCGCGCTGCTGGCCGGGTCCGCGGTGATACCGGTGCCGCCGGACGCCGGCCCGATGGAACGTGAGCACATCCTGCGTGACTCGGCACCCGGAGCGATGCTCGTGCCGGCTCACGGCGAACGCCGGGAGGCACCCGAGGGGCTACCGACAATTCCGATCGACCTGGGACGAGGCTCGGACACCAACCATCCGGAGCCGGATCCGGCCGGCATCGCGCTGATTCTCTACACCAGCGGCACCACCGGCGCGCCGAAGGGAGTGACGCTCTCCCGCCGCGCCATCGCCGCCTGCCTCGACGGGCTGGCCGCGGCCTGGCAGTGGACACCTGACGACCTGCTCGTGCACGGCCTGCCGCTGTTCCACGTACACGGTCTGGTGCTCGGCGTGCTCGGCCCCCTGCGGGTGGGCAGCCGGCTGCACCACGTGGGCCAGCCCCGCCCCCAGCGGTACGCGGCGGCGGGCGGCTCCCTCTTCTTCGGTGTCCCCACCATCTGGTCCAGGATCGCCGCCGACGAGCCCTCGGCCCGAGCCCTACGCGCCGCGCGGCTGCTGGTGTCGGGCAGCGCCGCCCTGCCCGCGACCGTCTTCGCCGACCTGACCAGGCTCACCGGCCACCAGATCGTCGAACGCTACGGGATGACCGAAACGTTGATCACGGTGAGCGCCACCGCCGACGGCCCCCGTCGCCCCGGCGCCGTCGGTCTGCCGTTGCCGGGAGTACGCACCCGGATCGTGGACGAGCAGGGCCGCCCCCTGCCCACCGACGGGGTGGCGATGGGCGAGCTGGAGGTGTGCGGCCCGACCCTCTTCGACGGGTACCTGAACCGGCCCGACGCGGACGCCGCCACCCGCACCGCGGACGGCTGGTTCCGCACCGGCGACGTGGCCACCATCGGTCCGGACGGCTGGCATCGCATCGTCGGCCGGGCAGCCACCGATCTGATCAAGAGCGGCGGCTACCGGATCGGCGCCGGGGAGGTGGAGGACGCGCTGCTGGCGCATCCGGGGGTCCGGGAGGCCGCGGTGGTGGGCACTCCGCACCCCGACCTCGGCCAACAGGTGACGGCGTACGTCGTGGGTGACGGGATCGACGAGGCGCAACTGATCGAGTTCGTGGCCCGCCAGCTGTCGACCCACAAGCGTCCCCGGCAGGTGCGGGTGGTCGAGGCCCTGCCCCGCAACGCGCTCGGCAAGGTGCAGAAGAGCCGGCTCCGGGCGGACTGATCCCCCACCGGCCGCCGCGAGGTCGAGGCGTTCCCGGCCGAAAAGTGGGAACGCCGAGTCGCGCACCTCGCGCGGACGACCGCGGGTGCCACCGGAGACCAGGGAGAGCACCATGAACGAGCTGACCGTACGCGCCATTGGCGGGCCGACGGCCGTCCTCGACTATGCGGGCTCGCGCGTCGTGCTGGATCCGACCTTCGACGATCCGCAGACGTACCACTACGGGACGGTCACCGCGACCAAGCTGGTCGGCCCGAGCGTCTCGCCCGCGGACCTCGGCCAGGCCGACCTGGTGCTCGTGTCGCACGAGCACCACCTCGACAACCTCGACATCTCCGGCCGGGAGTACGCGCGGCAGGCCCGCCGGGTGCTCACCACGGCCGCGGGGGCGCCGAAGCTCGGCCCCGACGCGGTCGGTCTTCGGCCGTTCGAGCACGCCGACGTCGGCGACCTGCGCGTCACGGCGGTTCCGGCGCTGCACGGCACGCCGGAGATCGGTGTGGTCAACGGCCCGGTGATCGGCTTCGTGCTGGAGGCGAGTGGCTGGCCCACGGTCTACGTCAGCGGTGACAACGCGTCGGTGGACGTCGTGGCGGTGATCGCGGAGCGGTTCCCGGCGATCGAGGTCGCGATCCTCAACCTGGGCGCGGCCTACATCGCGGCCCGCGGCGAGGGGTTCCTCACCCTGACCGCGGAACTGGCGGCCCGGGCGGCGGCCCTGCTCGGTGTGCGGGCGGTGGTCCCGGTCCACCAGCACGGCTGGGCGCACTACACCCAGGGCGCCGACGACGTCGTGCGTGCCTTCGAGGAGGCGGGGTCGCGCCAACTGCTCGTCGACCTGCGACCCGGCGACACGGCCACCATCTGAGTTCCCGGCGTGGGCGGGTGACCGCCGCTCACGGACGGGTTCCGTGAGCGGCGGCTTGTTTTCGTCACTCGGTCCGCAGCGCCACCGCGACCCGGGTCCTCGCCGCCCAGCCGGCCGGCAGCAGGGCACCGATCACGGCGATGACCAGCCCGCCGAGCCCGAAGAGCAGCAGGTCGACCGACCCGTACACGTCCAGGACCGCGCCCGGCAGGCGGAAGCCCACGCTGCTCGCCATCTCGGTGATGACCGTGCGTTGCAGCAGCACGCCGACCCCCGCACCGACCGCGCCGCCGACCAGGCCGGTGACCACGACCGAGGCGATGACCATCGCCGTGGTCTGCCGGGGCGTCATCCCGAGCGCCTTGTGCACGCCCAGGTCGTGGACGCGTTCCCGGGTCTCCAGGACGACCGTGTTCAGCACGCCGAGACCGGCGACGACCATCAGCAGGAGGCTGAGCAGTCCGGTCAACGCGTTGATAATGATGATCATCTCGTCGGGCTCGTGGCTGAGGCCGTCCGCCACCGCGCCGAGCGGCTCCAGAGCCGCCGTCAACGCCGTGGCGTACGCCCGGGCGTCGGTGCCGGACGCCACCGTGACGTAGTACATCGACGGCGCCAGCTCCGGCTCGGCCGCCCACAGGGTGGCGATATCGGTGACGACCTGCATACCGTCGTCGTCGATGTTGAACGCCTCACCGACGATCGTGACGGGGATGTCGACGCCCTTGTCGGTCAGCACGATGCGGTCACCCACCTGTTTGCCGGCAGCGGTCAGGAACGGCGTCGAGACGACGATCTGCGCCGGGCCGGTCAGCCAGGTGCCCGACACCATCCGGTAGTAGCGCGCCGCGTCCGGCCCGGTGACGGCGACCGCCTCCAGCTCACCGGTGATCCCCCCGGCGGTGATGTCGCTGCGGGCCATGCCCAGGTACCCGTCGGTGCCCGTCTGGTCGGTGATCACCCGCTCGATGGCGGCCGGGTCGCCGAACGACTGCGGCTGCACCGGACCCCGCGGTTGCCCCGGACCCGGCGGCCCTCCCCTCGGCCCTTGGTGCGGCTGCCCGACCTGGACGTCGGCGATGTCCTCGACCTCCTGGATCCGGTTGAGCGACGTACCGAGACCGACCGCGAAGGTGACCGCGGCCGCGCCGAACGCGATCGCGGCGACGATGCTCACCGCTCGTACCGGTCGGGCGAAGGGGTGGGCCAGGCCGAGTGACACCGGCCGGGAGATCGGCAGCCGGCTGGTCAGGCGGGCCGCCCATCGACCGCGGCCGGGCCGGGGGGTACGCCCGACGGCGAGCGCGTCGACGCTGCGCAACCGGCCGGCCCGCGCCGCGGCGGCCAGGGCGGTCACCGCCACGAGGGTGAGCGCGCCGCCGGCCACGACCGCGTCGACCCAGAGCGCGACCCCGTTGTCGCTCGTACCGTAGATCTGATTGGTCTGGGCGAGGATCGGCACGGTCAGGAGGTTGCCGGCGACCACGCCGAGCGCCGCACCGACGGTGGCCGGAACGAGCGCCTGCCCCACGTACGCCCGGACCACCTGGGCTGGCGTGAAGCCGAGCGCCTTGAGGATGCCGATCCGGCGGGTGGCGGTGGAGACCGCGCCGGCGATGACGTTGCCGATGATCAGCACCGCCATGACCACGCCCAGCATGCCGAAGGCGATCAGGAACGGCACCAGCAGGACGGTCTCGCCGGTCGCCTCCCGGCGGATGTCGAGCCACGACACGGCGCTGTCGAGCGCGGCGGCCGGGACGGACGCCTGCACCGCGGTCCGACCGGCCTGGACCTGTGCCGCCGTGCCGGCCTCGGTGAAGCGGTAGAGCATCTGGTAGGCGCGGGGGCCGTCGGGACCCGTCCAGGCCGCCAGCTGCGCCGGGTTGGTCCAGGCGTCGGCGGTCTGGCTGGCCGACCGGGCGAGCCCGACGACGGTCACCGTCGGGCTGCCCGGCGCGTCGGACACCGTCCACCGCTGGCCGAGCACCTGCGGTGGCAACCGCAGGCGCTCCCCCGTGGCCAGCACGATCTCCCCCGGCCCGGTCGCCCACCGGCCGTCGATGACGTCGACCCGGTCGACCGCGCCGCCCGGCTCGGCACGCCCGACGACGGTCAGCGGGGGCACCGGGTTACCCATCGGGCTGCTCAGGTTCAGCTCCGCGTTCGGGAACGGTCCCGCCGACCCGGCGACCCCGGCGGCGCTCGCGGAGGCGGCCAACTGCGCCTCCGTGACCGCGTCCGCGTCGAACTGGGCGGCGAGGTGCGCGCCCTGCTGCTGGCTGAAGGCCCGGTCGAAGGGTCCCCGGGAGGCCACCATCAGCGAACCGCCGAGGACGGCCGAGGTCACCGCGATCATCACCACCAGACCGATCACGACCGTCTGTACGCGTCGCCGCCCAACCCCGGCGCGGACCACCCGAGCCAGCGCGCTCATCGGGTCCGCTCCAGCGCGGTGTCGGCGGCGACCTGCCCGTCGAGGAGCTGGACGGTCCGGGTGGCGCACCTCTCGGCGAGGACCAGGTCGTGGGTGACCAGGATGATGGTCTGGCCGTCGGCGTGCAGTTCGGTCAGCAGCCGCATGACCTCCTCGCCGGAGGCGGTGTCCAACGCCCCGGTCGGCTCGTCGGCCAGCAGCAGCGGCGGCCGGTTCATCAGCGCGCGGGCGACGGCGACGCGCTGCCGTTCACCGCCGGAGAGCCTCCCGGGGTACGCCCCGGCGTGTCGGTCGACGCCGAGCCGGCCGAGCAGCTCGGTCGCCCGACGCTGGGCGGTGCCACGGCCCATTCCGGCGAGCTGTGCCGGCAGCACGACGTTGTCGGCGACGGTCAGGTCGTCGAGGAGGTTGAAGAACTGGAACACCAGGCCGATCCGGGTCCTCCGGTACCGGGCGGAGGCCGCCTCGCCGAGCTGGTCGACGCGCACCCCGTCGACGGTGACCGTGCCGGCGCTCGGCCGGTCCAGCCCGGCCACCAGGTTCAACATCGTCGACTTGCCGCTGCCGGACGGGCCGAGGATCGCCACCGCCTCGCCGGGCGCGACGCTCAACGACACCTCGCGCAGCGCCGGTGGCCCTTCGTCGTACCGGCGTGTCACCTCGTGCAACTCGATAAGCGGTGTGGTCATGTCCCCGTCTCCTCAGGTGATGGTGGGCTGGCGAGGCTGACGCTAGGGGCGGGGACGAGTCGGACACATCGGCAGCGAGAGGCATCTTCGGTACCGCGTCGGGATGAGCGGCGGCGGCGTCATCCCTGCGACGTAGGCGTGCGATGTAGCGACACCGCTCGCCAGGCGGATAGGCAGCGGCGCGGTCGGCACCGAGAATGAACCGATGACGTGGCGTGCGGTGGTGATCCGGCTGTGGTCGCACATCCGGTCCCTGGCGCGTCCGGTCGGCCAGCTGCCACCGTTGTCGCGCCGGGGGCAGCTGTTCGACGCGCTGTTGGCGCTCGGGCTCGGTCTCCTCGCCATCCAGGCGGACAGGGGTGTCGATGACCGGCCGGCGGAGCACCGCATCGTGTTCGAGCGGGGCGAGCTCTGGCCGGGTCCGCCGGTGCCACCCGACCCGGTGTGGCCACCCTTCCTGCCGGTCGAGGACGACGGCACCGGCTGGACGGCGGCGCTGCTCATGCTCGTCGTCCTGCCGTTGCTGTTTCGCCGCCGGTACCCGCTGGGGACGCTCTGGGTGGTGCTGGCCAGCGCCGGGCTGGTCGACGACAATCCGGCCGCGCTGCGGCTGTCCTTCTTCGCCTGCGTGGTGGCCGGCTACAGCGCCGCGGTCTTCAGCCCGTACAAGATCCTGGCGTTGGCCAGCCTGCCGGCGGCCGCGATTCTGCACGCCGGGTTGCAGTCGGACGCCAGCTCGGTGTCCGACAGCGCCGTGCCGTTCCTGATCCTGCTGCCGATCGCGGTGGCGGCCGACGGGCTACGCCGGTGGAAGGAGCACGCCGACGAGGGCCGGGCGCGGATGTCGGCCATGGAGCACGAGCAGGTCGAGGCGCTGCGCCGGGCGACGGAGGTCGAACGTGCCCGGATCGCCCGCGAGCTGCACGACGTGGTGACCCACAACGTCAGCGTGATGGTGATCCAGGCCGGCGCGGCCCGCAAGGTGATGGAGTCCAGGCCCGAGGACGCCCGGGCGGCGCTGCTCGCGGTCGAAGCCGGCGGCCGGGCGGCGATGACCGAGCTGCGGCACGTGATGGGGCTGCTCACGATGGACGGCGACGTCCTGGGGCAGGAGGGCGCCGCCGACCTGGCTCCGCAGCCCGGCCTCGATGGGCTGGACGCACTGGTGCGGCGGGTGCGCGACTCCGGGGTCGAGGTCGAGCTGGTGGTGCGCGGGCAGCGGGGGCCGCTGCCGTCCGGCATCGAGCTGACCGTGTACCGACTGGTGCAGGAGGCGTTGACGAACGCCGTCAAACACGCTGCCGGCGCATCCGTGCGCGTGCTCGTCGACTATGCCGGGACGCACCTGCGGGTCGAGGTGACCGACACCGGCGGCCGAGCCGGCGTGACCGCCGGCACCGGCACCGGGCGCGGGCTGATCGGTCTGCGCGAGCGACTGGCGGTCTACGGGGGCACGGTGCAGGCGGGTCCACGACTCACCGGCGGATACCGGGTCCAGGCCCTGATCCCGGTGGACAATGCCCTGATCGACGACGTCGCGGGCGACGGCCGGGCGGGCACACCTCTGGGGGGCACGGCATGACCGCAGCGCTGCGGGTGGTGGTCGCTGACGACCAGGCGTTGGTCCGGGCCGGGTTCCGGATGATCCTGACCGCCGACGGGATCGACGTGGTCGCCGAGGCGACGACCGGGGTCGAGGCCGTCGAGGCGGTCCACCGGCACCGGCCCGACGTGGTCCTGATGGACATCCGGATGCCCGACCTGGACGGTCTCGCGGCCGCCCGCCAGATCCTCGCCGGCGTCGGCGAGGCACCGCGCATCATCATGCTCACGACATTCGACCTCGACCAGTACGTGTACGCGGCCCTCACCGCGGGAGCGAGCGGCTTCCTGCTCAAGGACGTCACCCCGGAGCATCTGGTGGGTGCGGTCCGGCTGGTCCGCACCGGTGACGCGCTGCTGGCGCCGGCGATCACCAGGCGGCTGGTGCAACGGTTCGCCCAGCGCGACACCGACCCGCCGGCCATCCACCGGGACCTGGCCGCTCTGACCCCGCGTGAGATGGAGGTGCTGGGTCTGCTGGCGCACGGCCTGAGCAACGCCGAACTCGCCGGCCGCCTGCACCTGTCGGAGGCGACAGTGAAGACGCATGTCGCCCGGATCCTGGCCAAGTTGGGCCTCCGCGACCGGGTCCAGGCCGTCGTCGTGGCGTACCGGACCGGCCTGGTCGCCCCCTGACCGTGGCCGCCCGGTCGACGCTCGATCGACCCGGTGGGACGGACACCGTCTGACTCTCGGCGGGACGCTGGGCAGGTCAACGGCACGGTTTTCTTGACACTCATCAATGTTAACGCCAACATTATGGCGCTACCTGGACGCAACACCACCGTCACGCCGCCGACACACGGGTCGCTCACGAACCGCACGGAGGACAGATGCCGCTGCCACTCCCCCGCACCGAGCCGGCGACCCACCGCGCCATCGGTCCGGGGCGCGCCGACCGCCGGGGCCGCCGACGCCGACGGTCGGTCGTGGCCGCCGTGCTGGTGCTGCTCGCCGTCTCCGCCGGACTGCCGGCGGCGGGGCCGGCGCAGGCCGCGCCGGCCGTCAACTACACCAACCCACTGGTGAACCAGCGGGCCGACCCGCACATCTTCCGGCACACCGACGGCTACTACTACCTGACCGCCACGGTGCCGCAGTACGACCGGATCGTGCTGCGACGTGCGACCACCCTGCCGGGGCTGGCGACGGCGACGGAGACGACGATCTGGAGCCGCCACACCAGCGGAGAGATGGGCGCCCACATCTGGGCACCGGAGATCCACTTCATCAACAACAGGTGGTACATCTACTTCGCCGCGGGCCGCACCGACGACGTGTGGCGGATCCGGATGTACGCGCTGGAGAACGCCAACGCCAATCCGCTCACCGGCTCGTGGACCGAACGGGGACGGATCACGACCCCCTGGGACACCTTCAGCCTGGACGCGTCGACATTCGTCGCGAACGGGGTGCGCTATCTGACCTGGGCCCAGCAGGAACCGGGCATCTCCAACAACTCCAACGTGTACCTGGCCCGGATGGGTGCCAACCCCTGGCAGATCACGGGCACCGTGACCCGGCTGGTCGTGCCGACGTACGACTGGGAGACCCGCGGCTACCGGGTCGCCGAGGGGCCGGCGGTGGTCCAACGCAACGGCCGGATCTTCCTGACCTACTCGGCCAGCGCCACGGACGCCAACTACTGCCTGGGGATGTTGAGCGCCTCCGCCACCGCGAACCTGCTCGACGCCGCCTCCTGGAGCAAGAGCCCCAACCCGGTGTTCGTCAGCAACGCGGCCACCGGCCAGTACGGCCCCGGCCACAACTCGTTCACCGTCTCCGAGGATGGGCAGAGCGACATCCTGGTCTATCACGACCGCAACTACCGCGACATCAGCGGTGATCCGCTCAACGACCCGAACCGGCGGACCCGGCTCCAGAAGGTGTACTGGAACGCCGACGGCACCCCGAACTTCGGCATTCCCGTGCCCGACGGGGCCACCCCGGTCCGGCTGCGCTCCCACGACCTGGCCACCAGCTACATCCGGCACTGGGAGTACCGGGCCCGGATCGAGCCGAACGTGACAAATCTGGCCGACTCGCAGTTCCGGATCGTCACCGGGCTCGCCGGCGGTGGATCGGTGTCGCTGGAGTCGACGAACTTCCCCGGGTACTACCTGCGCCACCGGGGCTACGCCCTGTACGTCGAGAAGAACGACGGCTCCGCCCTCTTCGGCGGCGACGCGAGCTTCCGCCGCCAGTCCGGCCTCGCCGACAGCGCCGGGATCTCTCTGGAGTCCCACAACTTCCCGGGCCGACACGTGCGCCACCGCGGCGGACTGCTCTACGTCGAGCCGGTGAGTTCGAGCGCCGACCGCGCCACGGCCACCTTCCACCTGGAATAGCCGCCCACCGGCTGCGACGACCGCGGCCGTCGACACCGTCCCGGCTCGCCCGGAGCCGATCCAGCCCAGGAGGAGCGATGCGCTTCACTCTCAGGACAAGACCGTCCGGCGGCGAATCGATCCGTCGGGGCCGGCGTACGGCCCTGGTCCTCGCCATGATCACCACGCTGGTCGGCGCGGCCGCCGCCGTCCTGGTCGGCGCACCGCCGGCGACGGCGGCGAGCATCGACACCAACGCCTCCTACGTCCTGGTCAACCGATACAGCGGCAAGGTGCTCGACGTGCGGGACACCTCGACGGCGGACGGCGCGGTGCTCCAGCAGTGGTCCCGTAACGACGGCGCGTGGCAGCAGTTCCAGTTCGTCTCCTCCGGCGGCGGTTACTACCGGCTCAAGGCCCGGCACAGCGGCAAGGTCGTCGACCTCTGGGAGTGGAACACCGCCGACGGCGCGGAGTACCGCCAGTGGTCCGACGTCAATGGCACCAACCAGCAGTTCCAGGTACTCGACTCCGACGGTGGCCACGTCCGGCTGATCAACCGTCACTCCGCCAAGGCCCTCGAGGTCTGGGAACGGTCCACGGTCGACGGCGGCCGGATCAGTCAGTACGCCGACGTCAACGGACCCAACCAGCAGTGGCAGTTGGTGCAGATGGGCGGCGGGGGTACCGGGTGTGGCAGCGGGTCGAGCAACGCCGAGGCCGTGCTGAGCGGGGGCACCTGGACATCCCGTAACGGCTCGTCGACCGTCTACTCGGGCGCGGACATGCTGTCGGCGATGCAGGCGGCGGTCAACTCGCTCTCGGCGGGTCGAACGTCGAAGCAGCGGGTGGTGGTTCGCGGCTCTGGTTCGATGAGCGCGGGGTCCCGGTTGTCGCTGCCGTCGTACACGACCCTGGCCGTGTGCGGCACGATAAACGTGACCGGGTCGGGCTCGGGCGACCAGGCGCCGGTGTACTCGCGGGGGACAACTGACGTCGAGGTGCAGAACCTCACGCTCACCGGCTCCCCGTTGTACGGGATCTTCATGCGCAACGTGAACAACCTGACCCTCGGGCAGATCGACATGCGACTCTCCGCCGGTCTGGGCGTCCGCATCGACAACCACGGTGGAGATCGAGCGGTCAAGGTGCGCAACGTCCGCATCGACACCGTGTACGTGTCCGGGACCGGCACCCACGGGGTCGAGACGTACGGCGTGGACGGTCTCACGATCGGCACGGTCACGGCCCGGAACACCCGCGACTCCGGCCTGCTGCTCAACGACACGATCAACGCCACGGTGGGCACCGTCGACGCGCAGGGCGCCGGGGCCGGCACCGGGTACGCGGCGTTCCGGATGGCCAACCGCAACGGCCGGGTGGGCAACGCGTACCCGACGAACATCCGGGTCGGCACCGTGCTCGCGTCCGGGGGTGGTCGGGGGATCTTCTGCGTGTCCGAGTCCGGCGGCGCGGTCATCGACCGGGTCACGATCTCGAACACCGGCAACAACGCGATCCTGGTGGAGAACTGCTACAACGTCGTCATCGCCGGGGTCTCCGGGACGGTGACGGGCGGCGGTGAGATACGGATCGCGGCGCGGAGCGAGTTTCCGATCTCGTCCGGCATCCGGTTCCAGAATCTGACCGTCAGCGGCACCAACATCACCCAGAGCCCCTGCGGTGGAGCGAACAACACGATCAGCAACGTCACGCGGGTCAACTCGACTCTCACCTGGTGTTGAGCCGAGGGGGTGCGGCCGCCCGGGTTCGGACGGCCGCACTCGCCGCGCTCACCGACGGCGGCGGGCCATCCACTGCCAGATGTGGGTGCCGTTGCGGCTCGGGTCGTTGCGGGCCACGTAGATCCAGGACCAGTGGCCGGGGAACCGGTAGCCGTTCCAGACGACCTGGTCGTACAGGGTGATCAGCGATCCCGGGATGAGGTCGTGGGCGTGGATCGTGTTGGTCTCCGGTGGCACGGTGTCGTCGTCACGCGAGGTGACCAGCCAGGTCGGGGTCCGAATCGCCGCCAGTTCCGCGTCGGTGATCAGCGGCGGGCCGTCCCCGCCGAGCGGCTCGACGACGCCGCAGATCGGCACCGACGCGGCGAACAGGTCGGGATAGGTGACGGTCATCTCCAGGGACATGTAGCCGCCGTTGCTGCAACCGACCACGTAGATCCGGTCGGGGTCGACGCGCTTGCGGCGCACGAGGTCCTGGACGATCTCGCGGATCAGCGGGGCGAACCGGGGGCCGTCCTCCATCCAGTAGGAGGTGCTCTGCGGAGCCACGACGTACGCGCCGGAGAAGATCCGCTGCGCCTGGGGAGTGGCGAAGCCGAGCGCCCCGCGGTTGGCGCGCAGGGTGGTCTCGTTGTCGTAGTAGTCGTCCGGCAACGAGGCGCCCTCGCCGGCGCCGTGCAGCCAGACGATCAGCGGTCGTCGACCGTGCCCAGCCGAGTGGTCGGGTGAATACAGCCGGTACTTCATACCCGAGCCCGAGACGTGGTAGCTGAAGGCGTCCACCTCGGGGTTCGACAGCCGTCCCTGCACGAAGCGCGTGATGGTGACCGGCGAGCCGTGGCGCCGGGCGATCGGGGCGTTCTGCGTGATGGTGTAGACGAGGTCCAGCCGCACGTTGCGGCCCTTGCTCAGGATGTAGCCCAGGGTGCCACCGCCGGGTTGACCTTCGGCGTGGCTCAACTCCAGCACGATGTTGCCGTGGCGGTCGAGGCGGGCCGCGGTGACCGTGCGGTCCAGGTCGTACTCGCTGAAGATCTGGTCGCCGGGAGCGATCGGGAGTGGACTCGTGGCCTTGGCGTGCACGCTGAACGTGCCGGGGGTCAGCCCGGCCGGGTCGATCGGCCCGAGTCGGCCGGTGTCGAGGGTGACCGAGGTGACCTGCTCACCACCGTCGAGCGTTGTCGCGTCGAGGGTGAAGCGCACGGTCGTGGGATGGCGGCCGCCGGCGTGGGCGGCGAGGCCGGGCACCGCCAGGCCGATGGCCGCACCGGCTCCACCGGCCAGAACAGTGCGACGAGTGACAGGCGTGGACATGCGGCCCCCGTACGTTGCGACGTCGACGTGCGTCGATGAGATCTCAACGTAACGCCGCCGAGATCCGCTGGCAACCGTCGCCGGCACGAGCGATCCGGGCATTCCACGCGTGGGTCCGGACCGTTGCGGAGGTGGAGTTCGAGCGATCGTCTCAGCGCACGGGTCCGGCGCGCAGGGGGTAGATCACGCCTGTCGCCTCCTCGGACATCGTCCACAGCTGACGTCGCGCGGCCGGGTCACCGGCGCGTCGTGGGGCCTGTTGCCGCTTCGGGGCGCCCCTGAAGCGGCCGGGACCGCCCGGCCCGTAGTACTCACCGCCGGTGACCTGTGGGTCGGTGGCGGCCCGTAGCACTGGCAACGCGCCAGCCTGAGGCGACTGGGTGAACAGCCGTCCGATCGTCGCGTTGGCCACCCGGAATCCCGGCGACGCGTCGCGAAACAGGTCGGTGCGCGCCGCGCCGGGGTGGGCCGCCAGGCTGATCGTCGAGGCGCCGGCCGCGGTGAGCTGATGGTGCAGCTCGAACGCGAAGAGCAGATTCGCGAGCTTCGAGGTGTTGTAGGCGGTGGTTGGCCGATATCCGTCGAGACTTCTCAGGTCGAGACGAGTGATGGAGCCTGCGCCTGCTGCGATGCTGCTGACGGTGACGACCCGACCGGCCGGCGATCGCTCGACCAGGTCGAGGAGCAGTCCGGTCAACGCGAAGTGGCCAAGGTGGTTGACGCCGATCTGGGACTCGAAGCCGTCCTTGGTGCGCCGGGCCGGCTGCCACCACAGACCGGCGTTGTTGATCAGAATGTCGAGTCGTTCGACGCGTTCGTGGAGGTCGGTTGCCGCCTGCCGCACCGATTCGAGGCAGGCCAGGTCGAGTGAGAGCACGCTGCCCCTGCCGGGCAACTGGCGTATGGCGTCCGCGCCGCGCTCCGTGTCGCGTGCGCCGATCACGACGTGGACTCCGTGCGCGCTCAGGGCTTTCGCTGTTTCCAGGCCGATGCCGCCGGTGGCTCCGGTCACCAACGCGGTGGCGCCATCGAGGCGGGACATGTCGCGCGTGCTCCACATGACGTCTCCTATAATCGGAACGGTCGCCCCGTTTAACTATACGGAACGACCGCCCCGCTTGTCGACAGGGAGGGTTTCGTGCGCGCCGACGCTCGCCGCAATCGCCAACGCATCCTGGACACCGCCTACGTGGTCCTGGCCACCGAAGGGGCGGGCGTACCCGTCGACGACATCGCCCGGCGCGCAGGCGTCGGCGCGGGAACCATGTATCGGCACTTCCCGACAAAGGAATCGCTGATCGAGGCCGTGGTGCTCGACCGCGTCCAGGCGCTGACCGCCAAGGCCCGATCCGGTATCGACTTCACCGAGTTCTTCACCGTCATGGTCGACGCCGGCCTCGCCAACCGCGCCGTCGCCGACGCACTGTCCAGCGGCGGCTACCAGATTCCCGCCGACGCCGACGCCGCCCTCAACACCGCCTTCGCCGAACTCCTACACGAAGCGCAGCAACGCGGATCCGTACGCCCGGACATCACACCCGACGACGTCCAGGCCCTCGTCGTCGGCTGCGTCGCGACCGCACGACACCGCGGCGACGCCGACCTCGTTCGGATCGTCGTCACCGGCCTACGACCCTGACACCACCGCCCGACGGTTCGGCAGCAAGCGGGCTCCGGCGCCCGACTCGCCCGCGAAGGTGCCGTCGCGGGCAGGGCCTGCGGGGTCGACCGTCCGCACTCCCATCCCTATAGTGAGTTCCATTATGGAACTAACTGCTTTCTGGCGTTGGTGGTTGGCCAGCACGACCAGCCACCTCGGTTCGGCCGTCGGCGGGCTGGCCCTGCCGATGACCGCGCTGGTCGTGCTGCACGCGTCAGCCTTCGACATGGGTCTCATCACGGCGGCCGGCTATCTCGCGTATCTCTTGATCAGCCTGCCGGCGGGGGTGATCGTGCAGCGCCTGCCGCTGCGCGGCATGCAGGTCGTCCTGGACCTGATCCGGGCCCTCGCCATCGCGTCCGTCCCCCTGGCCTGGTGGTACGACACCCTGACGGTGGCCCAACTGGTCGTGGTCGCCCTGGTCGTGAGCTTCGCCAACGTGCTGTTCGACGTGGCGAACCAGACCTTCCTGCCCGAGATCGTGCCGGCCGCGCAGTTGCAGGCGCGCAACAGTCTCAACTCCGGCACCCTCGCCGCCACCCAGTTGGGCGGGCCGTCCCTGGGCGGGCTCGTGGTGCAACTGCTGGGTGCGGTGCCGACGCTCTTCGTGGACGCCGTCAGTTATCTGGTCTCCGCCGTGCTGCTGCGCACCCTGCCGGCCCGGCGGGTGCGGCAACCGGACCAGCGGCCACCGATGGTCACGATGATCCGCGAGGCTGGCACTACGTGCTGCGCCACCCGATCATCGGACCGGCCATGTGGGACGCCACCGCGACGAACTTCGTCAACGGCGCCATGCTGGCTCTCTTCCAGTTCTACCTGGTGCGCGAGCTGCACGCACCGCCGCTCCTGGTCGGGCTGCTGATCGCCGCCGACGGGCTCGGCACGCTCATCGGCGCCGCGCTGACCACCCGCTTCACCCGCCGGTTCGGCACCGCACGTGGTCTGATCATCGCGGCCTTCGTCGGCGTGGTCGGCGCGCTCATCATCCCGCTGGGCACCGGCACCGCCGGCTACCTCGCCTTCGCCGTCGGGAATCTCATCTTCGCCGGGTCCACGGTGGTGCTCAGCGTGACCACCCGCACGTACCGGATGCTCGCCAGCCCGCCGGAGCTGCTGTCGCGGGTGATCGCCACGGTCAAGTTCGTCTCCTGGGGTGCCATCCCGCTCGGCGGTCTGCTCGCCGGCGTCCTGGCCGGGCCGCTCGGCGCCCGCACCACCCTGCTGATCTTCGGGGCGCTCACCGTGCTCTCCCCGATCATCTATCTCTCGACACCGATCCGCCGGATGCGTGACCTGCCGCTCGACCCCGTCCCGGCACCCGCGGAAGCCCGGGTGTGATCCGCCCGCTCGATCAGTGACGTCGATCGCCCGGGTCCAGGTCGTTCACGCGAGCCAACCACCCAGACATCGACGAAAGGTGTAGCCCGCGGATTCCCGGGGCAAGAACCCGCACATGGAGGGAACGGCAGGATGCGACGGGCATCCGCTCGGCCAGCGGCAGCGCACCGGTGAATCGCACCGGGCCGGGCTCGCGGCGCACCTGTCGACGGCCTCCGTCTGATGCGGTGGAGGCACAGCCTTCCAGCGGCGGCGTTCGGGGCCGCGGCGCTCGGGGCGACCCTGGGCGCCAACCCCGCCCACGCCGACACGCCGCTACCGTTGCCGACGAGTCTCCAGCCGGTGCAGGTCAATTCCTCGCCAGGCACCATCACGGTACGGGTGCCCGACCTCGTCGAGGTGCAGGTGTCCGTCCCCCTGCCGTTGCCGACCGCACTCCCCCTGCCCCTGCCGTCGGCAATTCCCCTGCCACTGCCGTCGGCCGTCCCTCTGCCGACCATGCCGGCCGATCCGCTGCCGACCCTGCCGGCCGATCCGCTGCCGACGTTGTCGGGTGATCCCTCTGCCGTCGTACCGACGCGGCCGGCCCGTACGTCGTCGTCGTCTTCGCCGCAGGCCACGCCCCCACCCCCGAACTCGGCCTCCACCGAGGCACGCGCCGCCTCGCGGTCGGCGCCGGCACCGTCGACGCCCGTGCCGGCGACGGTGTTCCGCGTCGGGCACCACACCTCCGACGGCCGAACACCGGATCGGGCGCGGGTGGCGACGGCCGCGGGCATCGACGAGCCGTCCCGACCACCCGTCCGTCCGGCGTCGGGGCCACCGGCGCTCGTGCTGGCGCTCGCGTCGGCGCCCGCCGGTGTCGGCACCGGCGGTGCCGATCCGCCCACGTCGGCAGCTGAGGCGGTGCCGCCCAGCGCGCCGCTGGATCCAGGGCGCACCGTTACCGCGGTCGACAGGCGCGCTGCCAGCCGACCGGTGGAGCGGGGTCCCCCGCCACCACAGCAACTCCTGATCACCCACTCGCGTCCACGACGTTGATCAGGAGAAGACCATGGAGATAGCCGTCATCTGGATTCCCGCCCACATCGAGCCGGCGGAGCACGCCGTCGCGACGTGTCTTGCGCACCTTCGCCGACACTCGTACCGATTCGCGGGAATCATGCGGGCATCGTGGGAGACCATCGAGCAGGCCATGATCGACGGAGAGGTGGACGTCGTCGTCATCGCCGACCGTGCCCACCTCCCGCCGGACCGGTCCCCCCGGATCGAGCTGGCCACCGCGACCGACGCCGACGGGGACCGCACGGTTTCCTACCCACCGCTCGGCTGACACCACGAAGCGCCCCGTCCGACGCGGACGGGGCGCTTCGTCGACTCTCGACCGAGCCGGGAGGAGCGCTCACGGGCCACGATGGAGAGCTACTGCGCCGTCGCGTCGTCGTACGGGTCCCAGTACGCCGCGTAGCGCAGCAACGAACGGGCCAGGGCCGGGTGTGCCGCCGCCCACCTGGTGTCGAAGAGGAACCACTGGTCGAACCCGAAGAAGTCGTCGATGTATCGGGCGACCTGCGCGATGTGCGGATCCGACCGGACCAGCGACCCGACGGACGGTTGCGGGGCGAGCAGCCGCACCACCTCCGGGTGGATCGCGTGGTGTGCCGATGCCAGCTCGAGGCTGGCGGGCGACGGGTCGTACCCGGACAGCCGAGCGTAGCGCTCCAGCGCCGCGCCGGCGTCCGTCTCGTCGGGCGCGACCAGGGCCCGCAACAGCTGGGCATCGTGGGGCCATCGGCGGGTGCCGGGCGCGTCGACGGCACGCAGACGAGTGGCGAGGTCCGGCAGGGTGAGCCCGGGAAAGGCGATGGCGCCAGCCAGGTCCAGGGTCCGGTCGGCGTCGTGCGAGCCCCAACCCAGACGGACCGAGAACACGGCCTCCGGCCCGGGTGGGGCGATGCGCACGGGACGGACCGGCAGCCCGTGGTCGAAGATCGCGCCCGGCGCGGCGGCGACGGCCGGCAGTGGCCAGGTGTCGTACAGCAGGAAGGCGAGCCGGTCCGGCGACGCGACGGCGGCGGCCTCCTCGACGAAGTAGTAGGCCAGATCCACCTCGTCGTCGTCGGTACGCACGCGCAGGGCGCCCTCGCCGAGCCGGATGAACGTGCCGTCGTCGTCGCCCTCCACGTAGAGGTGCTCGTTCAGCAGCTCGCGTAGGTCGTCGAGGGTCTCCGGCAGCGGCAGGTGCCGCTCTCCCTCGAAGATCGAGTCCAGGCCGTACACGTCATCGCCCAGCTCGCTCTCGATCCAGCCCTGCGGATTGGCACGGCCCCAGCCCCGGCGGAACCAGTCGAGAATCGTCGCGTCGGGCAGGGTGACCACCCGCTTGCTGAACGGCGATTCCTCGCGCCACCGGCACACGAAGTACATGCGGCGAACCCTAGGCGAGCGGCCCGACATAAAGTCCGTGCCCGGATCTGTCCCCGTGCCAGGGCGGGACGGTCAGGCCGCGACGGCCGCCCGCACGTCGTCGTCGGCGGCGCGCAGTCGCGCAGCGGCCTCCTCGGCGGTGCAGTTCGCGAGCAGCAGCACGATTGCCGTCTTGGCGTGCCCGTGCGCCGCCGCGAGGGCCCGCGCGGCGCTGTCGAGATCCGTGTCGGCGGCCTCGGCGACGATCCGCCGCGCCCGGTCGACGAGCTTCTCGTTCGTGGCGTTCATGTCCACCATCAGATTGCCGTAGACCTTGCCGAGCCGGGCCATCGTGGCGGTCGAGAGCATGTTGCAGACGAGCTTCTCGGCGGTGCCGGCCTTGAGCCGGGTGGAGCCGGTGAGCACCTCGGGACCGGTGGGCACCTCGATGGCGACGTCGGCGTACCTGCTGATCACCGCGTCGGAGTTGCAGGCCACCGAGACTGTCGACGCGCCGAGCGCGCGGGCGTGCTCCAGCCCGCCCACCACGTACGGGGTGCGGCCGCTGGCGGCGAGCCCGACCACCGTGTCGCGGGCGGTCAGGCCGACCGCGTCGAGATCGGCGACGGCACGTTTCGGGTCGTCCTCCGCGCCCTCGACGGCGACACCGAAGGCTCGCGCTCCCCCGGCGAGCAGGCCGAGAACCCGGTCGGGCGACGTACCGAAGGTGGGTGGGATCTCGACGGCGTCGAGCATGCCGATCCGGCCGCTGGTGCCGGCACCGAGGTAGATGAGTCGCCCGCCCTGACGGAGCGACGCCACGACGACGTCGACGGCGGCCGCGATGTCCGGCACGGCCCGCCGGACCGCCTGGGCCACCGTCTGGTCCTCGTCGTTCATCGCGAGGAGCAGCTCGGTGGGGGACATCAGGTCGAGGTCGCTGGTCTTGTCGTTGCGGGTCTCGGTGCCGAGGGTGCTGAGGTCCACGGGGTTACTCGTTCCTCTCGCTGTGTTCAGTCGCCGGTCGAACGACGGGCTGCGGCTCGTCGAGCGCCGCGTCCGCAATGTGCCGTTCCGGCCGTGCCAGCCTGGTCGGCACGGTGGGGAGGGGCCACTCCGCTCGACCCCCCGCCTCCCCGTATCCGCAGGCCGGGACCACAGCGTAGCCAGCCCGGACGCGGACTGGCAAAAAGTTTCGCGATACGCTAGACATGCGTCACTTATTGACAACCCCTGGTTGGGAGCGAGCCGTGCGTCAACTCGACCTTGTCGTGATCGTGCTGTACCTCGTGGTGATCGCCTACGTGGGACTACGCCTGTCCGGCAAACAGAAGTCCGCCAAGGACTACTTCGTGGGCGAGGGTCGACTGCCGTGGTGGACCGTCTCGTTCTCCGTCGTCGCCACCGAAACCAGCGTCCTGACCGTGATCAGCGTGCCCGGCGGCGCCTACAGCGGGCAGGGGTTCGGCAACGTCGAACTGGCCCTCGGCTACGTGATCGGTCGCGTCATCGTGGCGGCGGTGCTCATCCCGCTCTACAAGCGGGGCGGCTTCGTCAGCGCCTACCAGTACCTCGGTGAGCGGTTCGGCCTGAAACTCCAGGGTCTGGCGTCGGTCACGTTCGTCTTCACCCGCCTGCTCGCCGAGGGCGTACGGCTGTTCGCCTCGGCCATCCCCATCAAGCTGCTCCTCGACGAGTTCGGGCTGAATGTCGGCTATCAGGCGATCATCATCGTCCTGACGCTGATCACGGTGGTGTACACCTACCTCGGTGGCATCAAGGCGGTCATCTGGACCGACGCCATCCAGATGGGGCTCTACCTGGGCGGGGCGATCCTGGCCATCGGGGTGCTCAGCCACGCCGTCGGCTTCGACGGCTACTCGCAGGCGCTGGACGCCGGCAAGTTCCAGCTCTTCGACACCAACTTCACGCTCGCGCACGTGCTCACCAGCCCGTTCGCCCTGCCGACGGCGATCATCGGTGGTGCGATCTTCGCGATGGCCAGCCACGGGTCGGACCAGCTGATCGTCCAGCGCATCCTGTCCACCCGCACGCTGCGCGAAGGACAGAAGGCGATGATCTCCTCGGGCATCTTCGTGGTCATCCAGTTCGCGGCGTTCTCCCTGGTCGGCGCGCTGCTGTGGTCGTACAACAAGGGTCAGACCTTCAAGGAGCTCGGCCTGGCCAGCAGCGACAACCTCTACCCGAGCTTCATCCTGCACGCCCTGCCGGTGGGCATCTCGGGCCTGCTGGTCGCCGGCATCCTCGGCGCCGCGATGGGGTCGCTGTCCTCGGCGCTGAACTCGATGTCGAACTCCACGGTCGCGGACTTCATCCACAGCTTCTTCCGGAAGGTCCCCTCCGACGACGCGATGCTGCGGCTCGCCCGGGTGATGACCCTGGTCTGGGCGGTGCTGATGGCGGTCTTCGCCTGCGCGTTCAGCTCCAGCACCGGAAACGTCTACCTGACCGGTCTGACCATCGCCGGCTACACCTACGGGGCGCTGCTCGGCGCCTTCCTGCTCGGCCGCCTGGTCAGCCGGGCCAACCAGGTCGACGCGTTCATCGCCTTCCTCGTCACCGTGGCGGTGATGACCTACATCGTCCGCTACGTCAAGATCGACGTCACGACGGCCGGGCACACCGTCCCCACCGCCATCGCCGCGCAGTGGCTGGTGCCGATCGGCGTCCTGATCACCCTGCTGGTCGGCGCGGTGTCGAGCCGGTTCCACGCGGCCCCGGCGACGCCGTACGACCATGGACGCGCCGACGAGATCGACGACGCGGCAGAGCCCGCCGCCCGGGCCTGAAGGAGGACGTGATGCGTGTCATCGGCCTGATGTCCGGCACCTCCTACGACGGCATCGAAGCCGCCGCCGCCGAGTTCGACCTCAGCGGCGACACCCTGCGGATGCGGCCACTGGGCCGGCTCAGCCACCCGTACCCGGAGGAGCTGCGCACCCGGATCGCCGCCGCCCTACCGCCCGCGCCGACCAGCACCGAGGCGATCACGGTGTTGGACACCGGTATCGGCCAGGCCTTCGCCGAGGCCGCTGCGCGGGCGCTCGTGGAGCTGTGCGGCGGAGACGCCGACCTGGTCGTCTCGCACGGGCAGACCATGCACCACTGGGTCGACGGCGGTGTGGTCCGGGGCACCCTGCAACTGGGTCAGCCGGCCTGGATCGCGGAGGCCACCGGCCTTCCGGTCGTGGCCGACCTGCGTACCCGTGACGTCGCGGCGGGCGGCCAGGGCGCTCCCCTGGTCGCCCTCTTCGACACGCTGCTGCTGCGGGGCCTGCCCGGCGTCCCCGCCGCGCTCAACCTGGGCGGCATCGCCAACATCACCGTCGTGGCGCCGGACGCGGACCCGCTCGCGTTCGACACCGGCCCGGCCAACGCGCTCCTCGACGCCGCCGCGCGCCACTTCAGCGGCGGCACCGAGGAGTACGACCGGGACGGGCGCGGGGCGGCGGCCGGGCAGGTGGACCAGGCCCTGCTGCGGCGGCTGCTCGACGAGCCGTACTACCGGCAGCCCGGCCCGAAGAGCACCGGCAAGGAGCTGTTCCACCTGCCGTACCTGCTCGCCGCACTCGCCGACGCGCCCACGCCGGATCCGCAGGACGTCCTGGCCACGCTCACCCGGCTGACGGCGGTCACGGTGGCCGGCGCCTGCCGCGACCACGGCGTCACCCGGCTCGTCGTCTCCGGCGGCGGCGCACACAACCCGACGCTGATGCGCATGATCGCCGAGGAGCTGTCGGACGTCGACCTGTCGTCCAGCGACGACCTGGGTGTCGCGTCGGACGCCAAGGAGGCACTGGCCTTCGCGCTGCTCGGCTACCTGACCGTGCACGGGCTGCCGGGCACCCTGCCCTCGGGCACCGGCGCGCGGCACGCCTCCGTGCTCGGCAGCATCACGCCCGGCCGGCAGGCGCTGCGGCTGCCGGCGCCTGTCGACACCGCTCCGGACCGGCTGATCGTCGCCTACTGACCGCCCCTCCCGGGAGGATCCGCCCATGAGACCCGTCGTAGGAGTACCCGCGCCGACCACGGCCGGCGTCCGCGCCCGCGAGGTCGCCGAGCTGTTGCGCTCACGCCTCGATGATCCGAGCCGGGCCAGCACCGAGCTGCCCCGCAGGCTGGCGGCGGCGCACGACGCCTCGCCGTACCTGTTCGAGCCGCAGGCCGTGGTGCGCGCCGCCTCGGCGGCCGAGGTGGGGGCGCTGATGGCGGGTGCCCGGGAGGCTGGTGTCCCGCTGACCCTGCGCGGCGGCGGCACCAGCCTCGCCGGGCAGGCCGGCGGGGCGGGCGTGCTCGTCGACGTCCGGACCGACTGGCGGCACGCCGAGGTGCTCGACGACGGCCGCCGCATCCGGCTCCAGCCGGGCCTCACGATCCGGCAGGCCAACGCCCGGCTGGCCCGCTACGGCCGCCGGCTCGGCCCGGACCCGGCCAGCGAGGCCGCCTGCACGGTGGGTGGCATGGTGGCCAACAACTCCAGCGGGATGACCTGCGGCACCACCGACAACGCGTACCGCACCATGGAGTCGTTGCGCTTCGTCCTGCCCTCCGGCACCGTCGTCGACTCCGCCGCGCGCGACGCCGACGACCGGCTGCGGGCCGACGAGCCGGAGCTGTACGCCGGGCTGCTGCGCCTGCGCGACCGGGTGCGCTCGGCGCCGGACTCCCGCGCCACGATCGAGCGGCTGTTCGCCATGAAGAACACCATGGGGTACGGGCTGAACTCCCTGCTCGACCACGACAGCCCGGCCGACATGCTCGCCCACCTGATGATCGGCAGCGAGGGCACCCTGGGCTTCGTGGCCGAGGCCGTCTTCCGGACCGTCGAGATCCACAAACACGCCGCCACCGGACTGCTGATCCTGCCGGGTCTCAGCGCCGCCACCGACGCGCTGCCCGCCCTGCTCGCCGTGGGTGCGCGTACCGCCGAACTGCTCGACGCGGCCGCGTTGCGGGTCAGCCAGCGCGACCCCGACGCGAGCGCGGCCCTGCGCGGGCTGACGGTCGCCGGGCACGCCGCGCTGCTCGTGGAGTTCGCCGAGGACAGCGCGGAACGCCTGGCCGCGACCCTTGCCGAGGCCCAGCCCGTGCTCGACCGGCTGCCCGCCGTCACCGGCACCGCACTGACCCACGACCCCCGCGAACGGGCCAAGCTCTGGCACCTGCGCAAGGGCCTCTACACGGCGGTCGCCGGTGCCCGCGCGCCCGGCACCACGGCCCTGCTGGAGGACATCGCGGTGCCGATGCCGCGCCTGACCGGCACCTGCGACGGGCTGATCGACCTGTTCGACAGGCACGGCTACCCGGACGCGGTGATCTTCGGACACGCCCGCGACGGCAACCTGCACTTCATGCTGACCCAGTCCTTCGACACACCTGCCGAGATCGACCGCTACGCCCGGTTCACCGACGACATGGTCGACCTCGTGCTCGGCGAGGGGGGCACCCTCAAGGCCGAGCACGGCACCGGCCGGGCCATGGCCCCCTTCGTCCGCCGCCAGTACGGCGACGAGCTGTACGACGTGATGCGCGACCTCAAGCGGCTGTGCGACCCCAGCGGCCTACTCAACCCCGGTGTGCTGCTCAACGACGACCCGACCGTGCACCTGCGGCAGCTCAAGGCCGTCCCGACGGTCGACCCCGAGCTGGACGCCTGCGTCGAGTGCGGCTACTGCGAGCCGGTCTGCCCCACCGCCGACGTCACCACCACGCCCCGGCAGCGCATCGTCCTGCAACGGCAGATCGCCCTCGCCACCGCCGCCGGCGACGAGGAGCGCCGCCGGGAGTTGACGGCCGACTACGCGTACGCGGCGGTGGACAGTTGCGCCGCGGACAGCCTCTGCGTCACCGCCTGCCCGGTCGGCATCGACACCGGCGCGGCGATGAAGCGGCTGCGCGCCGAACGGCACAGCCCTGCCGCCCAGCGCACCGCCCGCGGCGTCGCCCGGCACTGGAAGGGTGCCGTGACCGGTGTCCGCCTGGGGCTGACCGCCGCACACGCCGTGCCGACACCGTTGACCCGCGCCGCCACCGGGGTGATCCGTGGGCTCGGCGCCACCGAGCTGGTGCCACAGTGGAGCGACGACATGCCGCGTGCCGGCGCTCCCCGCCCCCGACCCCGCAACGCGCCGGACGCCCAGGCGGTGTTCTTCGCGGCCTGCGTGGGCAGCCTCTTCGCGCCGGAGGACGGTCCGGCCGGCGGCGCGGCGGCGGCGTTCCTGCGCCTCTGCGAGCTGGCCGGCGTGCCGGTCGTCGTGCCGGCCGGCACGACGGGCCTGTGCTGCGGAACGCCGTGGCAGTCCAAGGGCTATCCGGCCGGTCACCGCGAGATGGCCGAGCGGACCCTCGCCACGCTGTGGGAGGCCAGCGACCAGGGCCGCCTGCCCGTCGTGTGTGACGCGTCGTCCTGCACGCACGGGCTGACGCAGCTGACCGCCGCCCTGGCCGAGGAGGACCGGGCGCGGTACGACGCCCTGCGGTTCGTCGACAGCGTCACGTTCACCGCCGAGCACCTCCTGCCAGCGCTGCCGGAACCCCGCCGGCTGGGCTCGCTGGCCCTGCACCCCACCTGCTCCACGGTGCACCTGGGCGGCAGCGACGACCTGCGCACGGTGGCCCAGGCCGTCGCCGACACGGTGACCGTGCCGGACAGTTGGGGATGCTGCGCCTTCGCCGGCGACCGGGGAATGCTGCATCCCGAGGTGACCGCGAGCGCCACCGCCGCCCAGGCCGCCGAGGTCAACGAGCGCGACCACGACGCGTACGCCTCCTGCAACCGCACCTGCGAGATGGGCATGAGCCGGGCCACCGGGCAGCCGTACCGGCACGTGCTCCAGGTCCTCGTCGAAGCGGTCGAGCCGCCCGCGTAGCCGCGGTCGGGTCAGCCGCCCACGCCCCGGACCGCCTCGATGATCGTCTCGGTGACCTCGCTCGGCCGGGCCACCACCATGGCGTGCGAACCGCCGGCGACCTCACGCTGGCCCCGCGGTTGGGCGCGCTCGGCCATGAACCGGTGCGCGGCGACCGGGATGTTGTTGTCGGAGTCCCCGAACACGAACCAGCTGGGCAGCGATCGCCACGCCGGGTCGCCGGTGAGCCCGTCACCCAGCGCCTTCTCGGTGATCGGCCGCTGCGTGCGGGCCATCTGCGCGGCGACGTCGGCCGACACGTCCGCGACGAACTGCTGGTGGTAGGCGTCCTGGCCGATCGCCACCTCGTTGCCGCCGGACGAGAGCGGGTACTTCACCAGCGTGTCCGCGAGCGTGCTGCCGGGGAACTGCCCGGACAGCGACAGCCCCGACTCGCCGGTGTCCGGGGCGAACGCGTTGACGTACACGAGGGCTCGCACCAGTGGTTCGTCGGCAGCGGCCTGCGTGATCACCATGCCACCGTAGGAGTGTCCGACGAGGATGACCGGGCCGCCGATCCCGCGTACCACGTCCCGTAGGTAGGCGGCGTCGCCGGCGACCTCCCGCAGCGGGACGGCGGCGGCCACCGAGTCGTACGCGGCACCCAGCCGCTCGATCACGCCGTTCCAGCTCGCCGACTCGGCGAACGCCCCGTGGGCGAGAACGATTGTGGGCTGCGGATCAGACATAACACGCACTCCCTTACTCCGTGACGCTGTTCCACCCACGGCCGCGCCGGTGCGCCTGAATACCCGTACCGCGAGGCCGAAACATCCGGCCCTCTCACCCGTCCGCGGGCTGCTCCTTCGTCAGGTGCAGCAGCCACCCCTCGGCCGTGCGGATGAGCGCGTACCGGCGTCGACCGGCGCGGCCGTGCAACGTGAACAGCAGGCGGCGGTCGTCGCGGTCGTGCTCCTCCCAGGTGCCGATGTCGGCGATCGACTTGTCCGCGTCCTCGTAGGTGAGGTGATCAAGGTGGTGGTCCGCCACGGCGATCGCGAGCCGGTTGGCGCGGGGACTGTCCGGCAGGCCGCGGGGCACCGCCCAGGAACGCAGCACGCCGGCCTCCTCGAGCCGCAGGTCGAAGTGCGGTCGGGGCCGGCGGTGGTGGTGCAGCACGAAGGCAGGTGGCACGCCGACAATTGTCGCCGCCCAGGCGCGCTCCCGGTGCCGTGATCTACCCGGCGACGGCGGTCGCCATCCGGCGTACCGCCTCGGTGATCAGCTCCGGTGCGGTGGCCAGGTTCAGCCGGACGTGCCCGTCGCCGCCGCTGCCGAAGGCCGGACCCGAGTTGAGCGCCACCCGGCCACGGTCGAGGAACACGGCGGCGGGATCGTCGCCGAGGCCGAGGGCGCGGCAGTCCAGCCAGGCGAGGTACGTGGCCTGCCCGGGTCGGTAACGGATGGCCGGCAGGTGCTCGCTGAGCAGCGCGGCGAGAAGCCGGCGGTTGTCGTCCAGGCCGGTCAGCAGGGCGTCGAGCCACTCGCCGCCGTCGCGGAAGGCGGCGGTGTGCGCGATCACGCCGAGGTGGCTGGTGCTGACGCTGGCATCGAACGGGACGCGGACGAGATCGGTGGCCGCGGCCGGGCCGGCGATGAGCAGCGCACCGCGCAGGCCGGCCAGGTTCCATCCCTTGGAGGCCGACATGAGCGACAGGCCGTTCTCCGCGCCGGGCACCGAGAGGTACGGCACGAACCGCGCTCCCCCACCCACCACGGGAGCGTGGATCTCGTCGGCGACCACCCGCACCCCGTGTCGCTCGGCCAGGCTGGCGACGGCGGCCAGCTCGTCGGCGGTGTGCAGGACGCCGGTCGGGTTGTGCGGGCTGCACAGCAGGTACGCGGCCGGTCGCCCACCGGCCCGGGCCTGGCGGAACGCGTCCTCCAGCGTGCCGAGGTCGAGCCGCAGGTCCGCGCCGAGCGGCGCCTCCACGATCCGACGGTCGGCGTGCGCCACGAACTCGTAGAACGGCGGGTAGACCGGGCAGTTGACGACCACGGCGTCGCCCGGCCCGGTGACCAGCCGCAGCGCCTCCACGACACCGTGCATCACGTCGGGCACCAGCGCGGTGCGCTCCACCGCCAGCCCGTCCCACCCCCACCGCCGTCGGGCGAACTCCGCCAGCGCCTGCGGGTACGCCGTCCCGGCGGTGTAGCCGGTGTCGCCGCGCGCGACCGCGTCGGTGATCGCCGCCGCGACCGGCTCGGCCAGTGGCACGTCCATCTCCGCGACCCAGAGCGGCAGCACGTCGTCGGGGTACTCCCGCCACTTGAGGCTCGTCCGTTCGCGGAGCTGATCGATCGTGAGCTGGCGAAGGGGGTTCATCGAGTCTCGGGTACCGCTCAGCACGCCGCTCATCGCTGAAGCCTATTCCGCTCCCCGCGTGCCGGCGGGCCGCGGACCCTCCTGGTAGGGCGGAGCGACCCCCCAGCCCCAGCGTGGTACCGGTGCCTGCCGGATCGGGTCCGCGCCCGGTTGGGAGTTGCGTACCGCCAACCGGGTTCCCCATTCGAGGTAGCCCGTGAAGGCGGCGCGGAACTCCGGGTCGTCGGGCAGGCCGACCTCGTCGGCGGCGTCCATCATGAGGTTGACCCACCGCCGACGCTGCGCCTCGCTGATCGCCCGGCCCAGGTGCTGGCCGAGCATGTGGCGGTAGCCGCCGCGCTCGGCGGTGTAGGTGGCCGGGCCGCCGAAGACCTCGGCCAGCCACATCGCCACATGGTGGGCGTGCGCCGGATCCATGCGCGCGAAGATCGGTGCGAGCAGGTCGTCGGAGCGGACCAGGCGGTAGAAGGCAGCGCAGAGCCGCCCGAACGCGTCGACACCACCGGCCCACTCGTACAGGCTCGGCGGTGCGGCGCCACCAGACCCGGAAATCCCGGTCGGGCGGTAGTGCCGCATCTCCTCGATGTCCTCGACGTACGGCCTGATCGCGGCGAAGAACCGCCCGAACACCGGGCCACCCCGAAACCCCCTGAGGTGCTCGTCCACCGACGTCCAGCGGATGCGCAGCACGTAGGTGGCGGGGTCGTCCAGGCAGCGGCTCAACTCGTAGTCCACGCACTGCGGCGCGGCGCGGAGCGCGTCCGCGGCCCGCTCGTACGCCGCCTCGAAGCCGTCCAGCCGCTCCTGCGGCACGCGGTACCTGATGTACTCGATGACCATGGGCACAGCCCAACACCCGCAGCGACGGCGATCAAGTACGCACCATCTGGTGCGTGCCCCGAGGGAGGCCACGATGCCCAAGCGTTACCACTGCCCGGTGGAGTTCGCCGTCGACGTCATCGGCGGCAAGTGGCGGCCGGTGATCCTGGCCCACCTCAAGGAGGGCGTACACCGCTATGGCGAACTGCGCCGCCGGATGCCGGGGGTCAGCGAGAAGATGCTGACCCAGCGTCTGCGCGAGTTGGAGGCCGACGGGCTCATCCTGCGGCACGACCGCGAGACCAACCCGCCGCACGTCGAGTACCGGCTCACCGAGGAAGGACTCAGCCTCGCCCCGGTGTTGCAGGCCCTCTACGACTGGGGCACCGCACGGGCCGCCCGCACCGGCACCGCCATCGACGAACCCGCTGCCGGTGCCGTCAGTCGCTGAGACCGAGGTGCAGCAGCCACACCCGGTCGTCGCGGCGGACGACGAGGTCGACGTAGACGCCTTCGTACCACTGTCTGGTGTCGACGGTGAGCTCCCAGGACTGCACGGAGCCCGGCCAGAGTCGCCGCAGCAGCGCCACGACCCAGCCGGCGACCGCCTCGGCCAACTGCCGGGCCGGCATCTTCTCGGCCCACGCGTACGCCGGCTCCCCGGGGAGGAACAGTCCGGGTAGCGCCGCGTCGACAAGCGCGGGCCAGGAGCTGACCGGCGCCAGCCGGGATACCGCGCAGTCCTTCGGCAACAGGGCGTTCACCCCGGTGGTCACGTCGCCCAGCAGCGGTCCGCTGGTGAGGGTGAACGTGCAGACGTGGTTGATCCCGACCAGCAGATCCTCCAGAAACCGCAACGCGCGGTCGACCATCTCCGGGATCTCGTCCGCTGTCGCGTCCCTCACCGCCTGCAGCGCGGTCCAGTCGAATGCCGTCACGTCGGCCAAGGTTAGTGAATCCGACACCGGTCCTCGATCCGGAGTGGCCGAGCCTTCGCACGTGCCACGGTTCCGCCCGTCGGAGCGGGTACTCGCGCGGCGTCGTCAGCTGAGAGCCTGACCGGGATGGTGCAACCCACGGGGAGGGTCAATGGCACGGCACGCGGTCCGGGCGGCGCGGATGTTCGACGGTGAGCGGCTCGTGGACGGAGGGGTGCTCGTCCTACTGGACGACGGCCGCGTCGTCGACGTGCACCGGGGTTGGGCCGAGGCGCCGGAAGGCTGGCCGGTGCGTGAGGGGCCGGACGCCACGGTGCTGCCCGGCCTGGTCGACGCGCACGTGCACCTGTGCGCCGACGCCGGGCCCGACGCGCTCGGCCGGCTCGCCGAGCGTCCCGAGCCGGACCTCGACGGGGTCGTCGAGGCATCCCTGCGTGCGCACCTGGCGGCGGGCGTCACCACCGTCCGCGACCTGGGTGACCGCCGGGACGCCGTGCTGCGCTGGCGGGACCGGGAGGGACGCGACGACCTGCCGACGGTGGTGGGGTCGGGCGCGCCCGTCACCAGCGTCGGCGGACACTGCTGGTCACTGGGAGGCGAAGCGAGCGGCGTCGACGGGATCCGCGAGGCCGTGCGCCTGCGGGCGGAGGCCGGCGCCGACCTGGTGAAGGTCATGGCCAGCGGCGGGGTGTTCACTCCCGGCACCGACACGACCCGGCCGCAGTTCAGCGACCAGGAGCTGACCGCCGCGCTGACCCAGGCACACGATCTCGGCCTGCCGGTGACCGCGCACGCCCACGCGCTCGGCGCGGTCGAGCAGGCGGTGCGCGTCGGCGTCGACGGCATCGAGCACTGCACGTGCGTCACCACGACCGGCGCCCACGTCCCCGACGAGCTCGCGGACCGCCTGGCCGCGTCCGGCGTGGCGGTCTGCGCCACGCTCGGCACGGACCCGGCCGTGGTGACACCGCCGGAAGTGGTGGCGATGGCGGCGCGCGCCGGGCTCAGCGAGGCCATACTGCGCGACGGCGTCGCCACCCTGCATCGGGCCGGGGTCCGCCTGGTGGCCGGCTCGGACGCGGGTCTCGGCCCCGCGAAGCCGCACGGGATCCTCCCGGAGACGCTCATCGAGTACGTCGGGTGCGGCATCCCCGCCACCACCGCGCTGGCCGCGGCCACCTCGGTCGGCGCCGAGGTGTGTGGCCTGGGGCGGCGCAAGGGCCGTATCCGCGTCGGGTTCGAGGCCGATCTGCTGGTCGTGGACGGCGATCCGACGGACGACATCACCGTGCTGCGCCGCCCGCTGGCCGTGTACCGCGCCGGCGTTCCGCTGGGCGGCTGAGCGACTCCGTCGATGGGTTGGCGTCGCAGCCGTCGTGTCCCAGCGCGTAAAATCCTAGTTGACACATAGGAATTGTGGGTTAGCGTCGTATCCATGACCAGCCAGCACACCCTGCTTCGGGGCACCGCCATCGCGGTGTCGCGGGGATGCTGCCGTGGCTGGACCGCCGCCTGCGGCTGCTGCCGCTGAGCGAGCGTTACCCGCTTCTTCCATCCGCGGCGCCGCCGGCTCGACGACGACCGGCAGCCGTTCCCTCCACCCGATCAACGGATGCGCGCCGAGCCGGTCACCTGGCTTCTGTCGCGTCACCCAGCGCTGCCCGCTGGTGGCCACGCGATCGTGCTCGCCGAGCCGCTGATCGGCAGTCCCGGCGACGACGCCGCCCCTCGACCACGTGGGGTGCTGCCCCCGTCCCGCAACCAGCCACGAAGGAGTCGTACGTGAGATCACCATCCCTCCTGGATCGACGGGCGTTCCTGTCCGCCACCCTCGGCGCGGTCACGCTGGGCCTGACCGCCTGCGCCGGCGACGAGACACCCGCCGTGGCCCTGGCCGCCGGCGAGCCACTGCCGGAGGTCGTGCCGAAGGGCACCAAGCTCGTCATCGGGGACAAGGAGCACCAGAAGGCGATCGAGTTCTCCGGGGAGGCGGAGAAGCTGTCCTTCACCGTGGAGTGGGCGAACATCAGCGGCGGCCCCCAGACCCTGGAGGCGTTCCGCGCGAAGGCGGTGGACCTCGGCTCGGTGGCGGACATCCCCCCGATCCACTCGCACTGGACCGGCATCCCCACGAAGATCGTCGCCTCGAAGTACCGCCAGGACCCGCTCAACCACGCCATCTACCGCCTCGGCATCGCACCCGGCGTCACGGTCGCCACCCTCGCTGACCTCCGTGGGAAGAAGATCGCGTACAGCCCGGGGCAGGCACAGGGAGCGCTGGTGCTGCGGGTACTCCACAAGGCCGGCCTCAGCAAGAAGGACGTCAAGCTGGTCGAGCTGCCGAGCACGGGCGACGTCTACGGGACAGCGCTCGCCAGCCGCCAGGTCGAGGTGGCCCCGATCGGCGGCGTGCAGATCAAACGCTACGAAAGCAAGTACGGCCGGGACGGCGCGACCGCGATCTCGCACGGACTGCGCGACGACCCCGGACACCTGTACGCGCCGGTCACCGTGCTCGGCGACCCGGCCAAGGCGGCGGCGATCCGCGAGTACGTGCAGGCGTGGGCGCGGGCCTGGCGGTGGCGCGAGGCCAACCCGGACGAGTGGATCGAGCGGTACTACGTCAAGGACCAGGGCCTGAGCACCGACGACGGCAGGTGGCTGGTCGAGAACGGCGGCGTGGCCGACATCCCGTCCAGCTGGACGGAGGCCATCGGCCGGCACCAGGAAACCATCGATCTGCTGGTCAAGGAGACGGGCAACAAGCCCCTCCGGGCCGAGGACCTGTACGACCGACGGTACGAAGCCGTGGGCGCGCAGGCACTGACCGTGGGAGGTGCCAAGTGACAGTCCTGACACTGATCCGGCCTCGGCCGCCCGCCACCGTCGCCGCCCGGCGCCCGCGGCGTCGGCTGAAGCCGGGTCGCCCCATCCCGTACGGGGCGGCGATCGGTCCGTTCCTGCTCCTGGCGGTGTGGGCGGCCGGTTCGGCAGGCGGGTGGATCGATCCCCGTACCCTCTCGGCGCCCTGGACCGTGGTGACGACGGCGGGTGACCTCATCGCCGACGGGCGTCTTCAGGACAACCTGGTCGTCTCGGCGCAGCGCGCCGGCCTGGGCCTCGCCCTCGGCACCGTCATCGGCACCGTGCTGGCGGTGCTCGCGGGCCTGAGCCGGTGGGGTGAGGCCATCCTCGACGGCCCGATCCAGATCAAGCGGGCCATCCCGGCCCTCGCGCTGATCCCGCTGCTCGTCCTCTGGTTCGGCATCGGCGAGCAGATGAAGGTCATCACCATCACGCTCGGCGTGTTCGTCCCCGTCTACATACATACCCACAACGGGCTGCGCACCATCGACAGCCGGTACGTCGAGCTGGGCGAGTCGCTGCGACTGCGGCGGACCGCCTTCATCCGCCGGATCGTGCTGCCCGGAGCGCTGCCCGGCTTCCTGCTGGGCATGCGGTTCGCGGTCGTCGGGGCGTGGCTGTCCCTGGTGGTCGTCGAGCAGATCAACTCGACGAGCGGCATCGGCTACATGATGGAACTGGCCCGCGAGTACGGCCAGACCGACGTGATCATCGTCGGACTCGTGCTGTACGGACTGCTCGGGTTGCTGTCCGACGGTGCCGTCCGACTCGTGCAGAGGAGGGCCCTGTCGTGGCGACGCACCATGGCGGACTGACCGCCACCCGTACCGTCCGGGTCGAGGGGTTGATCCGCGGCTTCGGGGATCGGGCCGTCCTGGACGGGTTCGACCTGGAGATCGAAGAGGGCGAGTTCGTCGCGCTGCTGGGCCGCAGCGGCTCGGGCAAGAGCACCCTGCTGCGGGCGCTCGCCGGCCTGGACGGCGACGCCACCGGCACGGGCCTGGTCGACGTACCGGAGAACTCCTCGGTCGTCTTCCAGGACGCCCGGCTGCTGCCCTGGCAGCGGGTGCTGGACAACGTCGTGCTCGGCCTGCGCGGGCCGGACGCCCACCAGCGCGGCCAGGCGGCACTGGCCGAGGTCGGCCTGGCGGGGCGGGAGCGGGCCTGGCCGAACGAGCTTTCCGGTGGCGAGCAGCAGCGGGTGGCCCTGGCCCGGGCGCTGGTGTCCGAGCCGAACCTGCTGCTCGCCGACGAGCCGTTCGGTGCGCTGGACGCGCTGACCCGCCTACGCATGCACGGACTGCTGCGTGAGTTGTGCGCCCGGCACCGGCCCACGGTCCTGCTCGTCACCCACGACGTGGACGAGGCGATCACGCTGGCCGACCGGGTGCTGCTGCTCGACGCCGGCCGGATCGCCGTCGACCTCGCCATCGACCTGCCGGCGCCCCGCTCGTACCGGCAACCGCAATTCCTCGCGTACCGCGAGACCCTGCTCCGCGCACTCGGCGTCGACCCGACGGAGGGATGACCATGCTGCACCTCAACGCGTTCCTGATGGGCGTCGGCCACCACGAGGCGGCCTGGCGGCTGCCGGAGAGCGACCCGTTCGCGCAGACCGACGTCGAACACTTCACCCGCCTGGCGCGCATCGCCGAGCGCGGCAAACTCGACTCGCTCTTCCTCGCCGACAGCCCGGTGCTTTGGAACAGCATCGGCCGGCGGCCGGCGGGCACGCTCGAACCGACCGTGCTGCTCACCGCGCTGGCCGGCGCGACCCGCCACATCGGGCTGATCGCGACCGCCTCGACGACGTACAACGAGCCGTTCAACCTGGCCCGCCGGTTCGCGTCGCTGGACCACATCAGCGGCGGCCGCGCGGGGTGGAACGTCGTCACCACCGCCGGCGTGGACGCCGCCCGCAACTTCAACCTGGACGAGCTGCCCGCCCACCGGGACCGGTACGAGCGAGCCGCCGAGTTCCTGGAGGTCTCGCTGAAACTCTGGGACAGCTGGGACGACGACGCCCCACTCGGCGACAAGGACGCCGGCCGGTGGGGCGACGACGACCTGCTCTACCCGCCCCGCCACGTCGGACGGCACTTCCGGGTGGCCGGCCCGCTCAACGTGCCCCGCTCACCGCAGGGCTACCCGCTGCTGGTGCAGGCCGGGTCGTCCGAGGACGGCAAGGAGTTGGCCGCCCGGTATGCCGAGGCCGTCTTCACCGCCCAGCAGACACTCGCTGAGGCGCAGGAGTTCTACCGCGACCTCAAGCGACGTGCCGCGCAGGTCGGCCGCGACCCGGACAGCGTCAAGATCCTGCCCGGCATCGTGCCGGCGGTCGCCCCCACCGAGGCGGAGGCCCGCGCGCTGGAGGAGGAGCTGGATCGGCTGATCAGACCCGAGTACGCGAGAGCCCAGCTCGCCACCACGCTGCGGGTCGCCCCGGAGGACCTCGACCTGGACAAGGAACTGCCCGCCGACCTGCCCAGCGAGGACGAGATCCAGGGTGCCAAGAGCAGGTACACGCTCATCGTCACCCTGGCCCGGCGGGAACGCCTGACCGTACGCCAGCTCATCGGCCGACTCGGCGGCGGACGCGGGCACCGCACCTTCGCCGGCACGCCGGAGCAGGTCGCCGACGCCATCGAGGAGTGGTACCGCAGCGGCGCCGCCGACGGCTTCAACATCATGCCGCCGGTGCTGCCGTCCGGGCTGGAGACGTTCGTCGACCACGTCGTGCCGATCCTCCAGCGCCGGGGCCTGTTCCGCACCGAGTACACCGGCACCACCCTGCGCGACCACTACGGGCTGCCCCGCCCGGTCAACCAGTCCGCACGGCGGCTCGCCGCCGCTTCCCACTGACCACCTGGAGAGGACGAACGATGGTGGAGCAACGACCCTTCGGGCGCACCGGCGTACGAATCAGCTCGCTGACGCTGGGCGCGATGAACTTCGGCGAACGGGGTAACCCCGACCACGAGGACGGCATCCGGATCATCCATCGAGCCCTCGACGCGGGCATCAACGCCATCGACACCGCCGACGTCTACTCGCACGGGGAGTCGGAG
The DNA here is from genome assembly GCF_040686315.1 of Micromonospora sp. NPDC085948. NCBI lineage: Bacteria > Bacillati > Actinomycetota > Actinomycetes > Micromonosporales > Micromonosporaceae > Micromonospora > Micromonospora sp. NPDC085948. The sequence continues at coordinate 54,169 of NZ_JBFBJW010000019.1, forward strand.
GAGATCGTCGGCAAGGCGCTCGCCGGTGGGCGTCGCGACGAGGTCTTCCTCGCCACCAAGTTCCACGGCCAGGTGGGCGACAACCCGCAGCACCGGGGCAACTCCCGCCGCTGGATCGTCCAGGCGGTGGAGCACAGCCTGCGTCGGCTGGGCACCGACTGGATCGACCTGTACCAGGTGCACCGGCCGGAGCCGGACACCGACTTCGACGAGACCCTGGGCGCGCTCACCGACCTGGTCCGCCAGGGCAAGATCCGCTACATCGGCTCCTCCACGTTCGAGCCGTCGGCCATCGTGGAAGGTCAGTGGCTCGCGGAGCGGCGCGGCCGGGAGCGGGTGGTCAGCGAGCAGCCGCCGTACTCGATCCTGGCCCGCGAGATCGAGCGCGAGGTGCTGCCGGTGGCGCAGCGCTACGGGCTGGCGGTGATCCCGTGGAGCCCGCTGGCCGGCGGTTGGCTCTCCGGGCGCTACCACGGCAAGCTCGACGCCCCGATCTCCCGCCGGGCCGACCGGCTCCCCGCCCGGTTCGACCCGACCCGCCCGGCCAACGCCGCCAAGCTCGCCGCCGTCGACAAGCTGGCCGCCCTCGCCGACGAGGCCGGGTTGTCGTTGATCCACCTGGCTGTCGCGTTCGTCCTGGAGCACCCGGCCGTCACGTCGGCGATCATCGGCCCGCGCACGCTCACCCATCTGGAGTCACAGCTCGGCGCGGCCAAGGTGACCCTGTCCCGCGACGTGCTGGACCGCATCGACGCCATCGTCCCGCCGGGCACCACCCTGAACCCCGCCGACGCCGGATACCAACCACCGTCGCTGACCGACCCGGCACAGCGGCGTCGCGGCGGAGGGAACGGCTGATGAGCGCGAAGTTTCTCTGGTACATCCCCAACCAGGTCGAACCCGGCCACCGCGGGGACGACGTCGTCCAGCACCACAACAGTCTGGACACCCTGACCGGTCACGCCCGGGCCATCGAGCAGCACGGGTGGGCCGGTGCGCTCATCGGCACCGGCTGGAGTCGCCCCGACACCTTCACCGTCGCCGCCGCGCTGGCCGCCCGCACGACGACATTCCAACCACTGATCGCGATCCGGCCCGGCTACTGGCGTCCGGCCCACTTCGCCGCTGCCGCCGCGACGCTGGACCACCTCACCCAGGGGCGGGTGCTGATCAACATCGTGTCGGGCAAGGACAACCTGGCCGCGTACGGCGACACCGACGGCGACCAGACCGCACGGTACGCCCGGACCAGGGAGTTCATCCAGATCGTGCGCCGCCTGTGGACCGACGACACCGTCACCTACCGCGGCGAGCACTTCAGCGTCACCGACTCGACGCTCGGGCCCCGACCGGTCGTCCGGGGCGAGCGCCGGCACCCACCGCTGTACTTCGGCGGTGCCTCGGCCGCCGCCGAGGAGGTGGCCGCCACCGAGGCCGACGTCCAGCTCTTCTGGGGCGAGCCGCTCGACGGCGTGGCCGAGCGGATCGATCGGCTGCGGCAGCTCAGCGACAAGCTGGGGCGCGAGCACGCCCCGTTGGAGTTCGGGCTGCGGGTCACCACCCTGGTCCGGGACACCACCGACCAGGCGTGGGCCGACGCCGAGGCGAAGGTTGCCCAGCTGGCAAGCCGCAACGGCGGCATCGAACGCAACCCGCACTGGCAGGCCGCAGTAGGCCAGCGGCGGTTGCTCGACCTCGCCGCGCGCGGCGAGGTGCTCGACGACAACCTGTACACCGCTCCCGGCAGGTACGGCGGCGGCGGGGCCGGCACCACCTGGTTGGTCGGGTCGGCCGAGGACGTGGCGCAATCACTGCGCAGGTACCAGCGTCTCGGCATCACGCACTTCGTGCTCTCCGACACGCCCTACCTCCCGGAGATCGACCGCCAGGGCACGCAGCTCCTGCCCCTGCTGCGCGAAGGAGCCCTCGCCGCGCCCCGGACCAGCACGCGGGACCGGGGTGCGGTGCCGGCGGTCAGCTGAACCCGATCACCCGCAGTGCGGCCCGGTCGGCCCGGCAGGCAGCGTGTAGAGCCGGGCGGCCGGGCACCCTCTGGCGTGGCGGCACGGTCCGTCGTCCCCCGGTCCTGCTCAGACCGAAAGGAGCCGCTCGCGGAGCCAGGCCCGGTCGGGGTTCACCACAGCCTGATCACCGAGTACGACAGTGGGCACCGTCTCGTTGCCACCGGCTACCGCCCGGACCGCGGCAGCACCCGCCGGGTACCGCCAGATGTCCACCCAGTGCGCCCGCCCGGCGAGCCGGCCAAGCGCGAACCGGAGCTGGAGGCAGTAACGACACCCGGGGCGCCAGTACACGATCGGCCGCCCGTCCGCCGCGCTGGCCCGTTGCGCCTCGGCGGCATCCACCGAGCGGGGAAAGGCCCACGGCGACAGCACCAGTGCCAACGCCAGGAAGATCACCAGCTCGACGCCGCCGACGGCGGGCAGACCGTCGGCCAGTTGTGTCACCAGGACCAGCACGCCGCACGCCGCCATCACGATCGCCAGGATCCACCGCCGCAGCCAGGGTGAGAACATACTCGTCTAGCGCTTGAGGTACGCCGCCAGGCCGCCGAGCTCCTCGCTGGCGATGAACACCGACCGTACGTTGAGGATGGCCTCCTCGACGTGGGCGGAGCAGCCCCACGCCGCGTCGCCCCACGAATCGGCGATTTTGATCTCGGCCGGGGCGGTGCATCCCAGGGCGCCACCGAGCTCGCAGTGCTCTGGGTGCGGCATGGCCGCCTGCGTGGCCGCCGCCGCGCGCATCCGGGCGGCGAGTTCCGCGGCGACGCTCGCGCGCTGCTCGGCCTCGGCGCGCAGCTCCCGTTCCACGCGTACCACCTTGGCCAGCTCGTCATGGGCGGACCTGGCACGTGCTTCGGCGGCTCGGCGCGCCTGCTCGCTGTGGTGACACTCGATGGCCAGGGCGGCGGTGCCGGCGAAGACCCGGGCAAGGGCGAGGTCGGAGTCCTGCGGGGCGCGCGGGGTGCGGTGGTACATGGCGAAGGTGCCCAGGAGGCCGCCGTCGCGGGCCAGGATCGGCGTGGACCAGCAGGCCGACAGACCAGCCTGCTCGGCCAGGTGCCGGAAGTCGTCCCAGAACGGGTCGGTGCTGATGTCGGTGACGATCACCGGCTCCCGCCGGTGGGCGGCCGTGCCACAGGACCCGACGCCCTCGCCGGTGGCGATCCCGTCGATGGCCTCGTTGTAGAAGTCGGGAAGGCTGGGTGCGGCACCGTGGCGCAGGTGCCGGCCGTCGGGATCGGCGAGGAGAACCGAGACGAGCACCTCCTGCGGTGCGAGATTCTCGATACAGCGGGCCATCCCGTCGAGCACCTCGGTCAGGGGTGCCTGCCGGGCGATCTGCTCCACCAGGGCGCGGTGTTCGGCCATCAACCGCTGGGCCTGCTTGACCTGGGTGGTCTCCACGCCGAGCACCCGGATCCCGGAGACCTGACCGGAGACGTCCCGGCGCGGCTCGTAGGTGAAGTCGAAGAACGCCTCCCGCGCCTGCGGGCCGGTGCCCAGCAGGATCCGGGCGTCACTGCCGGTGTAGGGCTCACCCGTGCGGTAGACCTGGTCCAGCAGCCCGATGAAGCCCTGACCGGCCAGCTCGGGCATCAGGTCCACGAGCGCGACGCCGGTGCGAGCCCGTTCCTCGCCGATGGCCGCGAAGAACGCCGGGTTCGCCGTCTCCACCAGATGCTCCGGCCCCGCCAGCGAGGCGAAGACGGCGGTGGACTGCCCGAACAACGCCCGCAGATCCTCGTCCGCCCCTCCCTGCTCGGAACCCGCCGGATCCGCAGCCCTGGGCAGTTGGCCTGGTACCGCCGTCACGTCGTGGTCCGCCTCTCGTCCGGGTTACGGGAATGACTCGGTGGTGCGTCGCTCGGTGTACCTGTGCTGACCGTACGCGCGGAGGGTGGCTGAGGCCGCCGACGCAGCGTACCGGCGGGACGGACCGGCGGCGAACGCACGCAGGTTCAGGACCTCCGGCGGCCGTAGGAGACGGTTGTCCCCACCAGCAGCACGGCCCCCAGGAAGAAGTAGGTGTTGATTCCGAGGCCGGCCCAGAACTCGCCGGTGGAGATGTCGTCGGCGCCGACGAAGCCGCCGCGACGGATACCGGTGACCATCAGCAGGTTCTCGACCATCCCGGGAACACCCCGGAGCACGAGCAGGATGCTGCCGGCCAGGAGCGGCGGCAGGAGGAGCCACCGGGGAAGGTGGCGAGCCCAGGGACGGACGGTGGCGTGGACGACGACCGCCCCGACGGCCGACACCGAGATGAGTACGACGTTGAAGATCACGTAGGCCCGCAGACTCCACGGTCCGCCACCGGTCGGATCGTCACCGGGATAGAACACCAGGACCACATGGGACACGACGAAGAAGATCAACCAGGCGAGGGCGCCGTACGCCCAACGCGGATCCTTGCAGGCGGGCATACCAGCACCATCGTCGCGCCGGCCCGACGACGCCTCCCTCCTTCGGGGGGCATTCCTCCCACGGCTGAGTGAGGCGCGGCAGTGTCCACACGCCCAACGTCCACGCGCTCAACTCGGTTCCGAGGCGAGGCACTCGGTGCGGAGACGCATGGCCGACAGAACGAGAATCAGCGGATGCAGATACGTGAGCGCATCGCTACCATGGGTCAGCAATCCAGAGGGAAGGGGGTCGTGGCCGCGTGCGAAGTCCCGTCAACGGAACCGCACCGACGTCCGCGCCGGGCGGCCCGTCCGCGCCGCCTACGGCCGACCGACTGCGCCGGCTCGTCCGCCGGACGGTGCTGTTCGCGGCTGCCGTCGGGGCCGGTTTCCTCCTGGCCGCGCTGTTCCAGGGGCCGGCCGCCGCCGACGGGATGCGCAGCGGCTCCGGCGCCGAGCCTCGTCTGGAGATCGGCGGTCTGGTCGAGCCGGTCACGCGGCTCACGGAGGCGGCACGCCCCGACCAGGACCGCCAGCGGGCCGCGGGTGCCGACCACCGCCGCAGCGGTGCCCCCGACGCCCCGGTGACCAGAGCCATCGGTGATCTCGTCGCCCCCCGCGACACGACACCCGCGCCGAGGGCTCCACGGTCGACGGTGTCCGTGCCGCTCCCCCGGGTCGACACCTCCGGCGCAGCGGAGCGCGAAAGCCTCCGGCCCGCCTCCTCGGCTCGCGCGGATCATCGTCCCGCTCGCCGCGTTCCGGCGGCGCGGCCACCCGCTGACCCAGTACGGCAGGCGGCCCGCGCCGTGCCCGAACTGCCCGCGATGCCCAGACCAGCCGACACGCCGGCGGCGGACCTGACCACCGCCCCGCTACCGCACGTCGCGGACACCGTGCACGGTGCGGTGCCGCGCGTCGCGGAGATCGTGCACGCCCCACTGCCGCACGTCGCGGACACCGTGCACGACGCGGTGCCGCGCGTCGCGGAGATCGTGCACGCTCCGATCCCGCACGTCACCGACGTCGTGCACGACACGCTGCCGCGCGTCACGGGCATCGTGCACGCCCCCCTCCCGCACGTCGCGGACCTCGTGACCGCCGCGCTGCCGCACGTCATCGGAGTGGTGAGCGCAGTGCCGATTCCGCCCGTCGTCACGGCGCTCTGCCAGGTCACGGATGCCGCCCTGGCGCCCGCTCGCGACGCGATGGTCGTTCCGGCGGCGCCTCCGCCGCCCAGTCCCCCACGGCTCGGGCCGGCCGCCGAGCCGCTGGCCGCCCCGGCACCCGCGCCGGCCGTACCGACGCCACCGGCGCAACAGGCGGAACCGGCGGCGTCGGCGGAACCGGCGTTGGCACCGGCACACGCCGCCGCGGCGGCGGCCACGGCCGCGTCACCGTGGCTGTCCGTCGTCGAGCCCGCGCACGCCAGGGCCTCGACGGGACATCCCGCCGCGCGCCCGGATCCGGTGACCGTGGACGTCGACCTTCCGGGTCGACCCGTCACGCCCGCTGACCAGGACGCCGCCGGTGCCGACGACGGATCGCCGCCCGGGCCGGGACTGGTCCGACCGGCCGACCGGCAGGCGTACCCGCGCGCCGGGCAACTCCGCGACCTCGTGCCACTTCTCGTCGAGAGCCGCGCTCCGGCACCGATCGCCCGCCCCGGCTGAGGCGGGTCGACCGACCCGGGGTGGCTGGCCCGCACGGCCGTCACACCCTCCGGTCTGGTCGACCAGTGCCCGTGCCCGTCCGTCGTACGGGTGCCACGGGCCATGCCTATCCGTCCGTCGCCCACGACCGCCCTGACCCAACCCGTGCATGTTCCGGGATCGGTGGCCGGTGTGACGCGTACCTGAGATCGGAGAAACGTGGTGATCCACGTTGTCGTCGCCGAGGACATGGGTTTGCTGCGCGGTGCGCTCTGCGCCGCGCTGTCAGGTGAGGAGGACATGAAGGTGGTGGCCGACGTCGACGGCGTCGGCGAACTGTTGACCGTGGTGCGGCGGTGCCAGCCCCAGGTGGTGGTGCTGGCGCTGACGCCGGAGCTGTCCGACCCGGTGGAGGTGGTGGCGCGGATCTGCGCCGATGTGCCGCATGCCGCAGTGCTGGCGATGAGCCCCCGGTGGAGCCCGACGCTTGTGGAGGCGGCGCTGGCGGCAGGCGCGCGCGGCCTGGTCGGGAAGGACAGCTCCCTGGCGGAGCTGGTACGGGCGATCCGTGCGCTGGCGGCCGGGGAACGGGCGATCGACCCGGCCGCGGCGGTGGCGGTGCTGAGCCCACCGGAGATTCCGTTGACACCCCGGGAGATGGACGTGCTGCGGATGGCCGCCGAGGGGCTGCCCCTGAAGGAGATCGCCGCCCGCCTCTACCTGGCCCACGGAACGGTGCGCAACCACCTGTCGGTGATCCTGCGCAAGACGGGGACCCGCAACCGGTTGGAGGCGGTGTGGCGCGCACGGTGTAACGGCTGGTTGTAGCCGTACGGGCGGGTCCGGCGGAAAGGTCCGGGCCCGCCCCCTCGCCGTGCGGACCCACCGGATGCGTGTTTGAATATTGACGTTGAGTGATCACCATCGGAGTGCGGGAAGGTCATCGTGATCCGTACCCTGCTCGCCTTGGACGGTGCCCTGGTGCTGGGCGCGCTGTCGTTCGTCCTCGCCGCCGAGGACGACATCGATGTCGTGGCGGAGGTCGGCCGGGGCGACGCGGTCTCCGCGGCCGTCCACGCCCAACGCCCAGACGTGGTGGTGGCCGACCTCGACGTCGTCGAGGCGGTCGAGCCGAGCCGACTCGGCCCGTGCCCCGTCCTGGTGCTTGCCCACCCACAGCGGGCGCGGCGGCTGCGCGGCATGCTCTGCCCCAGCCGGACGGTCGGCATCCTGCCCAGCGACGCCGGCCCGCAGCGGGTCATCGACGGGATCCGCCGGCTGGCCCGCCGCGAGCCGGTGCTCGACGCTGATCTCGTCGTCGCGGCGCTGCGCTCGGACGGCCCGCTGACCAGCCGTGAGACCGAGGTGCTCACGCTGACGGCGGCGGGGGCGCCGGTCGCGGAGGTGGCGGTGTCGCTCGGGCTCAGCCGGGGCACCGTCCGCAACCATCTCGGTCGGATCGCCCGCAAGGTGGGCGCGCGCACCCGGGTGGAGGCCGTGCGGATGGCCGGCGAGGCGGGCTGGATCTGAGCGGTGCCGTCGGCTCGGCCGGGGCTTCAGCCCCGCCGTGCCGGTGCCGTCCGGGGCGGCAGCACCGGATCGTCCCAGCAGCCGACGAGCGCCCGGTAGGTGGCCGAACGGGCCAGCAACTCCCGGTGCGTCCCGAGCACGGGCTCGTCGCCGTCGAGGACCAACACCCGGTCGGCCCGCAGCGCGGAACTGATCCGGTGCGCGATCACCACGAGGCTGCCGGGCCGCCGGGCGAAGGCACTCTCGACCGTCGCCTCCAACGCCGGGTCCAGGTGGCCGGTCGCCTCGTCGAGGATCACCAGCGGGGCGGGTGCCAGCCAGGCCCGGACCGCCGCGATGAGCTGCCGCTCCCCGGCGGAGAGCACGGCCGGCGTGACCGGCCCGCCCAGCCCGCCCAGGCGGGTCGCCAGCGGGCGCGCGCCGAGGGCGTCGAGGGTGACCTCCAGCGTCCGGTCGTCGACGTCTGGCCGTAGGTAGCGGAGGTTGTCGGCGAGACTGCCGGTGAAGACGTACGCCTCCTGGGGCACCAGCACCCGCAGGCCGGCCAGCACGTCCGGCTCAGCGTCGGTGACCGCCACACCGGCCAGGTGGATGGTGCCGGTGTGCGGCGGTACCAGTCCCGCCACCAGGGCGGCCAGTGTGGACTTTCCCGCGCCGCTCGGTCCCACCACGGCGAGGTGCTCCCCGTCGGCCACCGTCAGCGAGAAGTCGCGGACGACCGGACGGGCGCGCGGGCCGTAGCCGAAGGTCAGCCCCCGGACCTCGACGGCCGGCGAGCAGCCGACCGGGCCGGTGGACGGGCAGCGGGGCGTCCGGCTGGCGGGGCCGGGCCGGCGGGGGCCGGCGGGGGCCGGACCGGCGCGCAGGATGTTCTCCAGGGTGACCACGTACCGCAGCCCGCCGCCGCCGAGGCCCTGCACGAGGGTGTGCAGGGCCGGTTGCAGCCCGGTGGAGACGTAGATCAGCGCACCCAGCACCGCGCCCGCGGTCAACCCGCGCTCGACCAGCCACGGAGCAGCCGCGAGCAGCACCACGAGCGGCACCCACCCGCCGATGCCGAGGCTGAGGCTGCGGATCGCGGCCATCCGGGCGAGGGTGCGTTCGGCCGCGGCCTGCGCCGACACCAGGCGTTCCACATCGGCCGTCACGCGTGTCTGAGCGCCACAGGCCAGCACGTCGCGGTGACCGGCAAGCGCCGTCGCGGCCGACTGGCCGAGCTGCTCGCCGGCGCGGACGTACGCGCGCTGGTGCGCGGCCATCGCCGGCAGCGCGGCGAGGAACACGGCCAGTCCGGCGACCATCGGCGCGGCGGCCAGCACCGCCACCACCGGTGCCAGGGCGAGGAGGCCGAGCAGGGCCGCGCCGGCGGAGAAGAGAAAGCCACGGGTCACCATCAGCAGACCGGCGAAGGTGTCGCGGACGATTTCCATCTGGTGGGTCAGTCGGGTCACGGCGGCGCTGTCCGGGCGACCACCCGCCCGGGTGGCGTCGCGAATCGATCCCCGGACCACCTGGGCGGCCACCTCGTCGCGGAAGGGCTCGACCACGGCGCCGAGGAACCGGTACGTCCGACCGGTCGCCACCGCGCCGACCAGCACGGCCACGGCGAGGGCCGCCAACCACGCCAGGCCGTCGAGGAGACGTCCGGCCAGGAAGCCGTCGTCGACGGCGCGGGCGACCAGGAGGCCGGCGAGCAGGGCGGGCAGCGACTCGACGAGCGACCAGCCGCAGAGCCGGGCGAGATCGCGCCGGCGGGCCCGCAGCGCGAGCCAGGTCACCCGCCGTACGCCGGGTCGGTTCACGAGACACCGCCGGCCGGTTGGAAGACAGCCCGGTAGTCCGGGTCGGCCCAGAGCCGCAGGTGCGGCGCCAGTCCGCGCAGCCGACCGCCGTCCAGCCAGGCGACGAGGTCGGCCGCCGCGGCCACCGCCGGCCGGTGGGTGACGACCAGTCGGGTACGCGAGCCGACCCACCCGATCACCGCCTCGGTGATCAGGTGTTCGGTCGCGGTGTCCAGGCTGGACGTCGCGTCGTCCAGGATGAGCAGCCGCTCGGCGGCGAACGCCCGAGCCAGGCCGAGGCGCTGGGCCTCACCGCCGGAGAGCGGTGTGTCCACGAGCGGGGTGCGGTAGCCGTCGGGCAGCCGTTCGATCACGTCGGCGACCGCCGCCAGGTGGGTCGCCCGGAGGACCGCCGGTGTGGCCGGGCTCCGGTCGGGCGGCACCGCCGAGTCGGCGGGCAGCGCCAACCCGATCGCGTCGTGGACTGTCGTGCCGACGAGCACCGGCCGGTCGAAGGCGTAGCCGACGGCTCGGCGCAGCGCCGAGGGGTCGAGGTCGCGCAGCGGCACCCCGTCGAGTTGTACTTCACCTCCGTCGGGGTCGTGCAGCCGTCCCGCCACGGCGGCCAGGGTCGACTTGCCGGCGCCGGACGCGCCGACGACGGCCACCGTCGCGCCGGCCGGTACGTCCAGGTCGATGCCGTCCAGGATCGGTCGGCCGTCGTCGGCGTACACGCGCACCCCGCGCAGTCTCAGGGCGCCGCCGCCGGGTGGTAGGGGCCGGTCGCCGGCCGGCGCGATCGGCTGTTGCAGCAGCTCGGCGACCCGGTGTGCTCCCGCACGGCTGCGCACCAGGTGGTTCAGGGTGGCGAGCACTCCGCCGAGCCCGGCGCCCATGGCCGCGTAGCGGACGGCGGCGACCAGTTGGCCCGGGGTGAGCCAGCCGGCGGTCAGGGCGTACCCGCCGACCGCGACGACGCTCAGGTGCACCAGCGGTGCCACGGCGGAGGTGCGCGCACTGGCCCGGGCCAGCAGGTCCCAACCGCGCCGGCCGTGCCGGCCCAGCTCCGGCAGGGCCGCGAGCACCCGGTCCTCCTCGCGGTGGGTGGTGGCGGCGGCGGCGATGGTCCGGGCACCGGTCAGCGACTCCAGCAGTCGGCCGGCGATGCTCCCGAGAACCCGTTGGTACCCGGCGGTCGCGGCCGAGGCGTCGGTCACGAAGGCGCGCATGAGGACGGCGAGCAGCACGAGACCGGCGAGCAGGGTGATCCCGAGGACCGGTTCCATGATGGCGAGCGCGACGACGCTGCCGAGCGGTGGAAGCACCGCCACGACGGCCAGCACCAGGGCGTTGCCGGCCTGCCCCGCGTCGGCGGCCTGGCCGACCAGCCGGCCGACGAGATCACCCACCGGGTGGCGGCGGGTGGCGCGGACGTCCAACGCGAACACGTGCCGCAGCAGCTGCCGGCGCAGCCCGGCGGTGGCGCGTGCCGCGCCGAATCCGCTGGCCAGATCCGTGAGGGTGTCGACGCCGATGAGGACGACAACCAGGCCACCGGCGGTCACCGCCCACCAGCCGGAGCCCCCGCCGAGGGCGGCGTCGACGGCGTGGCCGAGGACCGCGGGTAACGCCAGTTCGGCAGCCGCGCCGAGCAGCGCGACCGCCGCGAGTGCGCCGGTCCAGCCGCCGCCGGCCCCGGCCGTCCGCCGGAGCAGTCGATCCCCCGAGGCGAACGTCGGCATCGGACCTCCCCGGGTACGCGGTTGCCCTGGGTGGGCACGTCTGCCCACCCAGGGCCTCGCTTGTGCGGCGGATCAGTTGCAGGTCGTGACGGAGAGCGAGCTGTCGCCGCAGAGCAGCAGGCTCGCCCGGCTACCGCCACCCGTGCGGTCGGCCGGAGCCATCTCCAGGCCCTGGAGGTCCAGAAGCGCCATGTCGTTCACCTCCCTTCCTTCTGTTCGCCGATCAGGTCGCCCCCGCTGTTGCGGGGGAGTCTCGTCGCGCCCGGTAGGGGCGCGAGGAAGGGCAGCACCGGCCGCCGGTCGTGCTGTGCGCAGGCCAGCGCGAAGAGCACGCCGGTGGTGCCGGTGCCGAAGTCCATGGAGAGCCGCAGCAACTGCTCACCGGGGAACGCGATCCCGTCCCGGTACGGCAGCGCGTGCCAGGTCAGCCGATCCAGTTGCGCGCCGAGTTCCCGGCGGTCGGCGTCGTCGGTCGAGGCGGCGAGGTAGGCGATGATGCCGGCGCGACCGGCGAAGAGCCCGGACTGCGCGTAGAACGGTGAGCGCGCCGCGCGGCGGATCCCCGCGCTCGCCTCGGCGAACCGGTCGTCGGCGCGGTGCCGCAGGTACTGATCGAGGACCAGCCCGATACCGACGCTGCCGTGCGCCAGGTACGGCATGGTCCGCCAGCCCTCGTTGACCTCCAGGGCACCGTCCGGGCGCAGCACACACCGACGCAGGTCCTGGCGCAGCGCCGTGGCGGCGTGCTCCAGCAGCTCCTCGTCGCCGCTGAGTTCGTAGAGCCGCACCAGCATCAGGGCCGGTCCGGTCCGGCCGCGCAGCAGCCCGGCGTACGGGTTGCGTCCGCCGCTGATGTCGGGTCCCGGGTCGTCGGCCAGTTGCCCGATCACCCGTTCGGCGACCCGCCACGCGGCGTCGCGCACCGACACCTCCCCGGTCCGCGCGGCCGCGTCGGCCAGGTTGAGCGCGATCCCGGACAGTCCGCTCGCCAGGCTGTGGTCGAGCCCGTCCAGGGGCTCGCGTAGACAGATGTCGAGCACGTCCAGCGCGTCCTGCCGGCGCCCGAGGTGTTCGAGCGCGTAGGCGACGCCGTGCAGTCCGTCGTAGAAGCCGCAGCGGGTGCCGGACGGCGGCGCCGTCGCCCGCCGCACCAGCCAGTTCTCGTGCTCGGGCCACCGCCCGGCACCGCTGTGGTCCAGCGCGTAGAGCACTCCCGCCGCCCCGTGGGCGAGGTTGAGGCCGCCACTGCGGAACTGTTCGATGTCACCGGGGAAGAGCCGGTCGTCGCGCTCGGGAGTGGCGCTGGCCAGGATGGCCGTCGCCAGCTTCTCCCGCGGGACGGACGCGTGGTGTGCATCCGCGGCCCGGGGACCACCGGTGATCTCCTCGACCGCGGGGTCGAGGAAGGACCTCGGCACCGGGAAGTTCGCGGTGATGATGTCGGCCAGGTGCGTCACCTTCGCCGGTGCGAGCCGGACCAACTGGGTCAGGGGCAGGAACAGCGCCAGCCGTAGGCACGCCAGGGCGTACCTGTCGACCGCCGGCCCGGTCCGGTCCCGGGGGGCCGCGAAGCCCTGGTTGCGCAGCCCGGGTCGGCTGTGCCCGGCGATCGGGGCCGCCACCTCGAAGTCGACGAGGGCGACCCGGTCGTCCGGGCGGATCATGATGTTGAACAGGTGCAGGTCCCCGTAGACCAGGCCGCGCTCGTGGATGGCCGCGACGACCGACTCGACCTGTTCGTAGGTCTGCCGGGCCCAATCCGCGTACGCCGCCCGGTCGTCGTCGGTCGCGTCGGCGTCGATGAGCGGGTACCTGTCGACGAGCACCTTGTTCAGCGGTCGGCCCTCGATGAACTCGAGTGCGAGGAACCGGTGCTCGCCCAGGACGAACTCGTCGTGCACCCGGGGCACCTGCGGGAGGTCCGCGAGGTGCCGCAGGGCGTCCGCCTCGCGGGCCAGCCGGGCGACGGCGTCGGTGCCGTCCGCGTCCAGGCCGGCGTGCGGCCGAGCCTCCTTCAGCACCACCTCGGTGTCGGTACGCAGGTCCCGGCCCACGTACAGCCCACCGCCGTTGGAAAAGTGGATCACACGCTCGATCCGGTACGGCACCTGGTCGGTGCTGGTGCCGCTGCGGGCCGCCAGGTGCGGGCCGAGGAAGTCGGGCAGGGTGACCCAGGACGGCACGTGGAAGACCGGATCCCGGCGGTCCGGCACCAGCGTGCCGGACTCGTCCTCGATCGCCGGCACCACCTGACCGTCGGGCGAGTGGCAGTAGCGGGCGGCGAAGCCGCCGTAGCGCACGTGGACCGGGCCGTTGCCGTAGCGGAGGTCACTGAGGATGTACGGCCCGGTCTCGCCGGTGAGCAGTTCGTCGAGTTCCTTGCAGGTCAGCTCCAGCTCCGCGTCGTCGCGGGGGTAGACCGTGACGAACTTGCCACTGGCGGCCCGGGCGGCGTACTTGGAGTTGCGCAGCAGCAGCGTGCGGGGTCCACGCAGGAACTTGAAGGACAGGCCCCGGGGGACGCAGTAGTCCCAGACGGTGTCCAGCACCCGCTCGGCGTTCGCCAGACCCGCCGACACGTGGATCTTCCAACCCTGCTGCGGCAGCGAGCCGCCGTCCGGCGCGTAGATCAGCCAGTCGTCGAGCGGCTCGCGGCGCCAGCCGGTGGGCAGCGGCCGTTCGGCGGCCGGGAAGACGGGCTGCGCGACGGCGCTGCCGAGCGAGTCGTAGAACAGCGGATCCGCGGCGCAGTAGCTGTCGTAGCGTTCGTCCACTGTCCCCACCGTCCCTTCGACTCGGCCGGCTGATGTTCCGGCGTTGCATCGAGTCTCGTCCACGGGACGTGGTGGATCCCAGTGCGCATAGTCACGACGTTCGATGTGGGGTGCACGGGTACCCAGTGACAATAGTCAGGGTCACCGGGACTACTTTGATCAGCGTCGTACGATGGGTGGATTGCGATACACCCGTTGCAAGGAGCTGCCGTGCCCCGCCCTCGTAGTGCCGTCCGGACCGTGGCGCACCCCGACGTGTCCGAGGTCTCCTTGCAGCAGGTCATGGAGGCGCTGGCGGATCCGGTGCGGCGAGCCGTGGTGTCCCAGCTGGCCGACCGGGGTGCGGACATGACCTGCGGGTCGTTCGAGACGCCCGTGTCGGTTTCGACGCTGACGCACCATTTCAACACCCTGCGCGAGGCCGGCGTGATCCGCCAGTACTACGTGGGGACGGCCAAGATGAACGCGCTGCGAGCGGACGAGATCGAGCGCCGCTTCCCCGGCCTGCTTGCCGCGGTGGTGGCCGCCGCCGGCAGCGAGGCGCGGACCGATCCGGCCTGAGCCACGACGTCTACTCCGACGATGGTCGAAGTTTGACCATCATCGAACCTCGGAGTAGCGTACGGGACGCCATCGAGGCTCGGTGGCGTTTCCGTGACCCCTAGCGCAAGGACTCCTGCACCGTGGCGAAACTCGTACAGTTCGACCGGCTCGGCGGTCCCGAGGCTCTGACCCTGCGCGACGTCGAGGTGGCCGCTCCGGGCACGGGCGAGGTCCGGATCCGCGTCGACGCCATCGGTCTGAACCGGGCCGAGATCATGTACCGCGAGGGCGTCTACTTCGACAAGCCCGTGTTCCCCTCCACGCTCGGCTACGAGGCCGCCGGGGTGATCGAGGCGGTCGGCGCGGACGTGGACCACCTCGCCGAGGGCGACACGGTCGCGGTCGTACCGGCGTTCCTGCAGAGCAGGTACGGCACGTACGGCACCCACGTCATCGTCCCGGCCTCGGCTGTCGTACCCCGCTCCGCCCACGTCGACCCGGTCCATGCGGCAGCCACGTGGATGGCCTACATCACCGCCTACGGGGCCCTCGTCGAGTCCGGCAAGGTGCGCCCCGGCGACCACGTGCTGATCACCGCCGCCTCCAGCAGCGTCGGCCTGGCCGCCATCCAGATCACCCGCCACCTCGGTGCGATCCCGGTCGCCACCACGCGTCGCTCCGACAAGAAGCAGCGCCTGCTGGACGCCGGTGCGGTCCACGTCATCGTCACCGACGACGAGGACCTCCCCGCCCGGCTCAAGGAGATCACCGGCGGCGAGGGCGTCCGCCTGGCCTTCGACCCGATCGCCGGCCCCGGCGTCGAGACCATCGCCCTGGGCATCGCTCCCGGCGGCTTCCTGGTGGTCTACGGAGCACTCGACCAGCGCCCCACGCCGCTGCCCAACGCACAGTCCTACCCCGCGCTGACCAGCAGCACCTACACCCTCTTCGAGATCACCATGAACCCGGAGCGCCTGCGTCGGGCCGTCGCGTTCGTCAACGCCGGCATCGCCTCGGGTTCCCTCACCCCGGTCGTCGACCGCACGTTCGACCTCGGCGACATCGCCGAGGCCCACCGCTACCTGGAGGCCAACGGCCAGGTCGGCAAGGTCGTCGTCACCGTCACGCACGACGACGTAACCGGCTGAGGCCGCCGGCAAGCGAGAGTACGCGCCGCCGCGCCACCACCCGCCGAACCCGAGGATGCCCGCCAACCTCGTCGGCACCGGTGGCGCGGCGGCACTGTTCTATCCGCCACGCAGAGTGCCCATCCGCTCACTGAGCTGCTCGTTCTTGACCCTTGGCGACGACAGAACTTAGACTCCCGTGATTGTTAACGTTAACAGTTACGTCACTCGATCGTAATCGACAGGTCATCGCCACCGGGGTCCCCGTCAACCCCGGTGACGACGCGACAGACCGGTGCCGACCGGGCCGAGGGGACCGCGAAGGCGCGTACCACCACCAGCCAGGAGGACGAGACATGACGCACGAGCAGAACGAGCCGGTGAGCGGCGAACGGAAATTGCTGAGCCGCCGAACCGTCCTGACGACGATGGGGGCCGTACCGGTCGCCGCGGTCGCCGCGGTCGCGGTGCCCACGGCGGCCTTCGCCGCACCGGCGAGCATCAATCCGTCCGCCACCCGGCAGACGATCCGGGGCTTCGGCGCCATGGCCCACGCCGCCTGGATCGGCGACCTGACGGCCGCCCAGCGGGACACGGCCTTCGGCACCGGCCAGGGTCAGTTGGGGTTCTCCCTGCTGCGGATCCCCGTCAACGAGAACCAGGCGGACTGGAGCGCCGATCTGGCGACGGCGCAACGCGCGGTCGCGCTCGGAGCAACGGTCTTCGCCTCCCCGTGGAACCCCCCGGCCAGCATGATCGAGACCTTCACCCGCGGCAGCCAGACCAACGCCCGGCGCCTGCGGTACAGCTCGTACGCCGCCTACGCCACGCACCTGAACAACTTCACCACGCACCTGCGCAACAACGGGGTGAACCTGTACGCCATCTCGGTCCAGAACGAGCCCGATTACGCGGCCGAGTGGACGTGGTGGACCAGCACCGAGATGCTCCGGTTCCTGCGGGAGAACGCCGGCTCGATCAGCACCAGGGTCATCGCGCCGGAGTCCTTCCAGTACGTGAAGTCCGTGTCGGACCCGATCCTCAACGACTCCACGGCGCTGGCCAACGTGGACATCATCGGCGCACACCTCTACGGCACCTCGTACTCGAACTTCGCGTACCCCCTGTTCAAGCAGAAGGGGGCGGGCAAAGAACTCTGGATGACCGAGGTCTACTACCCCAACAGCAACACGAACTCGGGCGACGCCTGGCCCGAGGCACTCGACGTGGGCGAGCACATCCACCGCGCCATGGTCGACGCCGAGTTCCAGGCGTACGTCTGGTGGTATCTGCGGCGCAGCTACGGCCCCATGCGCGAGGACGGCCAGATCAGCAAGCGCGGGGCCATGATGGCGCACTTCGCCAGGTTCGTCCGTCCCGGCTACCAGCGGATCGACGCGACGGCGAACCCGACGTCGAACGTCTATGTCTCGGCGTACCGCGGCGGTAACACCGTCGTGATCGTCGCCGTCAACAAGAACACCTCGGCGGTGAGCCAGCAGTTCACCCTGTCCAACACCACCGCGTCCGGCAGCGTCTCGAACTGGCTGACCGACGGGAGCAGGACCGTCGCGCCCCAGGGCGCGCTCACCATGTCGAACGGCTCGCTCACCGTCACACTTCCCGCCCGCAGCGTGATGACGTTCGTGACCACCGTGAGCGGCGGCACCACCCCGGTGGGAGACACCTACAAGCTGGTCAACGTCGACACCGGTGTGGTTCTCGGCGTACAGAACATGTCCACGGCCGACGGCGGTCTGGCGGTGGTGTGGGGCGACACCGGCACCGCCGACCACAACTGGGTCCGGGTCACCGACGGCAACGCGTTCCGGTTCCGCAACGTCAACAGCGGCAAGGTCCTCGGCGTGGAGAACATGTCCACCGCCGACAACGCCCGCGTCATGCAGTGGAGCGACAACGGCACCGCTGACCACCGGTGGACGCTGGTGGCCAACAGCGACGGTTCCTACCGGATCCGCAACGTCAACAGCGGCAAGGTGCTCGCCATCCTCAACGGCTCCAGCACCTGGGGCACCCAGGCCGTCCAGTACACCGACAACGGCAGCACCCGGAACAACTGGCGGCTGGTCCAGGTCGGCTGACGGTCCAGCGCTCGGCTGCGGTGGGGATCAGACTGATCACCTGATCCCCACCGGCCGGTCCCCCTCGGTCAGCCCAGGTACTTCTCCCACGGGCCGGTGATCGCCAGGGTGAGGCCCGGGTCCTGCATGTTGACGAAGAGCACCCGGCCGTCGGCCGTGAAGGTCGGCCCGCAGAACTCGGAATCGTTGAGCTGGTTGCGGGCGATCGCGTACGTCGGTCCACCCGGGGTCGTACTGAGCACGTGGGAGGCCCCGGTACCGTCCTCGGCGAGCACCAGACTGCCCCACGGGGTGACGGAGACGTTGTCCGGGCCGTCGAAGGTGAGGTCGTTGTACTTGACCGGGGTGCCCTCCTCCGACGCCGTCTGGTGCGGGAAGTACGTCACCAGCTGGATGGTCTGGGCCTTGAAGTTGTAGAACCAGACCATGCCGTCGTGCGGCGCGGCGTCGGCCGGCAGGTCACCCTCGTCCCAGGCGTAGGAGTTGACCACGTACACGCCCTCGTCGGTGCTCCACACACCCTCGAACTTGCGTCCCCGGGTGACCTGACCGTCGGCGAACTGCTCGCGCACGGACGTGTGCCGCGCGTCGCGGTCCGGCACCTCGATCCACCGTACGGGGAAGGGGCGGCCCAACTGGGCGGAGGTCAGGTAGGCGACGTCCGGCAGCACCGAGCCGTCGTCCAGGATGATCTGCATGGCGGCGAGGACACCCGCGTTCGGTGCGAGGCGGGTGAGCACGCCAGGACCGAGCTTGACGCCTCGTGGCGCCGACCAGCGGTAGAAGAGGCCGTTGGGCTCGTCGGCGTCCTCGGAGAGGTAGATGGCGGTGCGGTCCTTGTCGACAGCCAGGGCCTCGTGCGAGTAGCGACCCAGACACTTGATCGGCTTCGGGTCCGCGCTGCCGTCGGCCCAGACCTCGAAGACGTACCCGTGGTCCTTCTGGTAGACGCCGGACCGGTCGCCCTCTTCCCACTCGTCGCCGGCCCGGTCCTCGGTCTCCTCGCAGGTGAGCCAGGTGCCCCAGGGGGTCGGCCCGCCGGCGCAGTTGGAGATGGTGCCGGAGAGGGCGACGAACTCACCCAGGTTGCGGCCCGCACGGTCCGTCCTGATCACGGTGCAGCCGCCGGCGTCGACGGCGCCCGCGTCGTACACCGTGCCCTTGACGTGCGGTACGCCGAACTCGGCGCCCGGGTCGATCTCGTGGTTCTGGATCAGGGTGTACCGGCCCTGGCCGGCGTCGTAGACGGCCATGCCGTCATGGTCCGACGGCGTCACGCCCTGACCACGGTCGAGCCGGGTGACGCCGGTCCGGGTCACCACGGTGTAGCTGAAGCCCTTCGGCAGGGCCAGGATCCCCTTCGGGTCGTCCACGAGCGGCGGGAAGGGCGTCGGAACGCCCTTGACCGGCGGGTGCGGCCGCCCCGGGCTGGCCTGCGCGAGGGACGGCAGCCCACCGGCGACGGCAAGGCCCACGCCGGCGGCGGCGCCGCCCGCGAGGAAGGTACGACGGGAGGAAGGCACTCGAATCAGCTCCTGGTCAGGGTACGTGCGACGGCTGACAGCACACTCCGACGGGCGGTCACCGACACGTCGCCTGAGGGTTCGAGAGGTGACATCGAAGTGAAGAATCAGGTCCGTTCACCGTCGCGCCGTCAGTGCGTGGTTGCGTGGTACCCCTTCCAGTCCTCGACGAGGGTGAGCGGAACGGGTGTGGGCCGCTCCACCGCCGTCGTCAACTCGATCCGGCGGCCCTCGGCTGCCGCCCGGAGCAGGGCGGTCATCGTCTCCAGCACGTGTAGTGCCATGTCGCCGCCGGCCCGTGCCGGGCGTTTCCCGTCGGCCGTGATCAGGTCGATCAGGCCGATGCCCCGGGACGACTCCAGGTAACCGGCCCGCGGTGGGAGGACCCGCCAGTCGTCGTCGCCGAGCGCGCGGAGGCGGACCTCTCCGTCGAAGTAGTTCGGGTCGGGTACGGCGAGCGTGCCGGTCTCCCCCCGTACCTCGATCGGTGCGGCGGTCGTCGCGACCCCGTCGAAGCTCGTGGTGATGGTGGAGAGAGCGCCGTTGGCGTGTTCGAGCACGCCGGTGACATGGGTGTCCACCTCCACCGGAATTCGCTGGCCGGTCCGTGGACCCGAGCCGATGACGCGCTCGGCGCGTAGGCGGCTGGCGGCTCCGACCACCGCGCGCACCGGTCCGAGCAGGTGGATGAGCGCCGAGAGGTAGTACGGACCCATGTCCAGCAACGGTCCGCCGCCCGGGGCGTAGTAGAAGTCGGGGTTGGGATGCCAGCGCTCGTGCCCCGCGGTGACCATGACGGCCGATGCGGACATCGGGCGTCCGATGAGTCCGTCGTCGATCGCCGCCCGCGCCGTCTGCGTGCCCGTGCCCAGGACGGTGTCCGGCGCGCACCCGACCCGCACGCCAGCCGACGCGGCCCGGTCGATGATCGTGCGGCCGTCCGGGAACGTCACGGCGAGTGGCTTCTCGACGTAGACGTTCTTGCCGGCGTCGATGGCGCCCAGCGAGATGTCGGCGTGCGCCGCGGGGATCGTCAGGTTGAGCACCGTCCGCACGTCCGGGCGGGCGAGCAGGCGTTCGACGCTCATCGCCTCGGCCCCGGGGATCGTGGCGGCCACCGCGGCCGACCGGGAGGCGTCGAGGTCGGCAAGGGCGGCGATCCGCACCGCGGGGTGGTGGGCGAGGGTGTCCAGGTAGGCGCGGGAGATGACCCCGAGACCTACGATGCCGACGCCGTGCGGGTCGCCCACACCATCCCCCTCTCGATGACGGTACGCACACTCGCGTGCTCCAGCACGTCCAGGCTGTGTCCGGGGGTCGTCACGACAATGCGCCCGGCACCCCAGCGCCGGGTCCAGATCGCCGGTGACGTGACCGGTCGGTGCCACGGATGCCACGCCTGCGTGGGGTGGGTCGTGACGGCCAGGACGTCGATCAGGTCGTCGTGCAGCACCCAGTACTGTTCGGTGACCAGGTCGAAGTCCTCGACACCCGCGGTGATCGGATGCTCCCGGCCGAGGTCGGTGACGCGCACCGTGTGCGGTAGGAAGTTGTCCTCCGCGCCACCCTGCCGCTCGCACGGCTCCTTGCCCGGATGCGTCGCGAACTGGCCACCCACCAGGTGCAGGTATTCCGAGGACGCGCGGAACGAGTCCACGATGCCGCCGTGCCAGCCGGTGAAACCCGTACCGGCGCTGACCGCCGCGCTCAGGCCCGCCGCCTCGGCCGAGGTGATCTGCGACATCGTCATGCACTGCACGACGAGGTCGGTGTCGGCCATCTCGGCGGCATCGGCGTAGATCTCCGTCGACTCCTCGACGCGGACGGCATAGCCGCTACGCTCGAGGAACGGGATGAACAACTCGGTCGCCTCGACCGGCTGGTGTCCCTCCCACCCGCCCCGAACCACAAGTGCCCTGCGCTGCGCCACCCTCGCTCCCTCCCACGGTCCGCCGCCACCGGGCTGGCCGGTCCCGACCCCGGCGACGTACCGCCGATACCCGTGCTTGTCGGGCACCGAAACCGTACTCCTGGTGGAGTCTACGGATTGACAGGTGACGAACCGTCCTACCGCGACGGTGGAGGCGAGGCCTGCCGTGGTCAGCCCAGGGCGGCGGCTGGCCTGGTCGCGACGTAGTGGAGGCCCGTGGCCCGGATCCCGTCGGCGTTGATGGCCGCCTGTTCGTCGGCTTCGCTGACGGGGTGCAGGTCGGGGAAGAAGTACGGTGCGTGGGTGCGCAGCCTGGTGTGGAAGCGGGCCTGGAGCGCCCGGCAGATCGCGTCGCCGCGGTGCAGGCCCTCTCGCCCGGCCCAGCCTTCCAGGTAGTCGTCCCAGGGTTGCCCGGAGGCGAGCCACTGCTCGTGGTGGCTGTGCAGCCAGCCGCGCTCGCCGCTGTCGGGCAGCCGGTCGAAGCTCCAGCGCGCGGTCGCCTCGTCGAACCTCTCGTAGGCCCACTCGACGACGATGAGTACGCCGCCCGGCGTGAGCGCCTCGGCGGCCCGAGCCAGGACCTCGTCCAGGTCGGTGACGTGGTGCAGCGAGGTACAGGCGACGATCACGTCGACCGGCTCGCTCAGCTGGTGCTTCTCGAATTCCGTCCGGTGGTATCCGGGTCCGGACGGCGCCACCGGGTCCACGCCCACGGCGGCGAAACCGTGCTCCCGCATCGCGGGGACGAAGCCACCTTCCGGGCCGCATCCGATCTCCAGCACCCGGGCTGGTGCCGGTGGCAGGTGGGCGCGTACGAACGCCCAGCGGGCATCGAGCCAACGCTGCTTGGCGGTCATCGGGTCAGCCGTCCTCGGCGATCAGCTCGCCCTGTTCCGCGGTGACATCGCGGGCGACGGCGAAGGCGACGGCGGTGAACCGGGTGGTCCGGATGAGAGACATTGCTGCACCCTTCGATAGAGTTCGTTATTAGAGTCAGGCTCTAGTGATACAGTGCAGTCATGCCACTGGTCAAGAGCGCCGGCAAGAAGGGCGAGAAGTCCCGGCAGACTCGGCGACGCATCCTGCAGGCTGCGTACGAGCTGTTCGTCGATCAGGGCTACGGGGCCACCACGCTCCAGGGCATCGCGGAGCGGGCCGGTGTCGCCGTGCAGACCATCTACTTCGCGTTCGGCAACAAGCCGTCGCTGCTCAAGGAGCTGGTCGACGTCACCATCGCCGGTGACGACGAGCCGATTCCCACGATGCAGCGGGCCTGGTTCCGCGACGCTCTGGCG
The DNA here is from genome assembly GCF_040686315.1 of Micromonospora sp. NPDC085948. Lineage (NCBI taxonomy): Bacteria > Bacillati > Actinomycetota > Actinomycetes > Micromonosporales > Micromonosporaceae > Micromonospora > Micromonospora sp. NPDC085948. The sequence goes on from NZ_JBFBJW010000019.1 coordinate 76,597, forward strand.
GCTGACACCGCCGAGGCGCAGTTGCGGGCACATGTGAGCGGCACCTGCGAGGTGCTTCAGCGGGTGGCACCGATCATGGATGTGCTGCGCGCTGCCGGAGCACAGGACCCAAGCCTGGCCGGGATGTGGCAGCAGGACACCGATCCGCGCCTCGAAGTCCAAACCGCAGCCGCGCGCAGCCTCATCGCCAAGCCCGGCGCCACGGCAGACCTGACCGTCGAACACGCCGCCGACCTGCTCTACGGCCTGCTGAGCCCAGAGCTGTACCTGCTGTTCATCCGCGACCGAGGCTGGACCCCCGACCGCTGGGAGCAGTGGGTGTACGACACCCTGCACGTGCAGCTCTGCCGTTGACGCGGCAGCGGAGGCACCACGCGGCGCCTACTCGCGCCAGCCGGTCAGCTCCACGCCCTTGGCCAGCTCCACCCGGAAGCCGATGGTGATCTCACCACTGGCGCCGGGCGCGAGCGACAGCCGCCAGGCCAACTCCCCCAGCTCCGTACGCTCCGCCGGCGGCGGCACCAGGTTCGTCTCCCGCACCACCACCGCCTCGTCGCGGGACACCGGCAACTGGTCGCGCACCTCGACCGTCGCCGTCCGCGGTGTGTGGTTGGCGACGGTGATCCGGTAGTCCACCTCCCGCCGCCGCGTCGACCCGAGCGTGGCCTTGGTCTCCGAGCGCCGGTGCAGCTTGCGCTCCACCCGCAGCCGGTCGTCGACCCCGAGCCCCAGCTCGATCTCCTCGCCCGGCGCCCACATCGGCAGCGGGGTGGCCGAGACGAAATCGGCGCCGTGGAACACCGCCGCCGCACCGGGCAGCATCGTGTGCTCGGAGGTGTTGCGTACCGTGGCCCGCAGGTGCGCCTCGGCGACGCGGACCGGCACGGTCACGTGGTCCAGCCGGGCGGGCATGTCCAGCACGGCGATGGTGGCTCGGTGCGCGCTGCCGTCGGCCGGCACCGCTGCCGGCCGGGCCGGCCGATAGGTGGCCGCGCTGACGCCCTGCTCGACCTGGGCGACGCTCTCCTTCAGGCGGGGCGGGAGCGCCCCGGGCCGGGCCGGGCCTCCGCCCGGTACCGGCACCGGCATCCCGACCGGCGCCGGGGGCGGCGCCCCGACCGGCCCGGCCGCCGTCACGGGCCAGGCTGGCGCCGGCTGGAGCCGGTCGAGATACCAGGGCGACAGTTCGGGTACGACTGTCGTCGCGGCCGGCCGGGCGGTCGAGAGCTGGAGCTCGCACTCCGGCCAGTCCTCTCCGGTGTTCTGGCTGACCAGCCCGAACCAGGTGACGGTCACGGTGTCCTCGACCAGCCGCAGGTCATAGGAGGGCCGCCACACCGCACCGTCGACCAGGTAGGTCAGCTCCAACTCCACCTCCGCGTCGTCGGCCGTCACCAGGACCGTCACCTCGGCGGCCAACCGGTCCGGCGTCCGCTTGCCGCGCGCGCCGTTCAGATCGCGCTCGACCGCGGCCACCTCCGCGGCCAGGTCGGTGCGCCGCCGGGACAGCCCGCGCCGCCGGCCGCGTGACTCGGCGAGCTGACCGGCCACCGAGTCGGTGAAGGCCGCCACGTCGGTCGGCGCCGCGTCGCCGGAGGCCAACGCCCGGGCGTACGTGCCACCGGCGCGCTCGGCCAACCGGATGAGGAACTCCCCGCGCTGCTCTTCGATGCCGGCCGCGTCCTCGACCTCGGCCAACTGGTCGGTCAGCTCGCGCTGTCGTTGTTCGAGGGTGACGATCTGCGCGTCGGCGCTACGGGCCTGCCGCCAGGTTTTCAGGTCCACACCGAGTACCGTGGCCGCGCCCCGACCACCGACCCGAATGGAGTCGCGCCGCAGGCCGATTGGGAGTGGCGCGACGCGTACACGGTGCTCTCCGGCGGTCAGCCGATGGCTGCCCCGACGGGTGACCCGGGCCCGGTCGGGGTAGACGGTGACGCCGACGATGGGTGCGTCGATCTCGGTGCTTTCCACGTCGCGAGGGTAGTCCACGCGTACCGCGCAGGCGCTCCCTCGCAGCACCGACGGCGGCAGCGGCGGACCTCTAGGCTGCCGTTGTGCTCATGGACGATCGGGTGGCGGCGGCCCGCATCAACGTCCAATGGTGAAGGGCGAAGCGATGGCGCAGCATGAAGTGGCGGAGTTGGCGGGGAATTGGGGACGTCCCACCTACTCCGCTCCGGTCCCCGCTGGTCGGCTGGCTCAGTTCGCAGGCGTTGTGCCCGACCTGCTGCTGGCATGTTGGCGCCACTACGGATTCGCCGGCTTCGGTAACGGATTGTTCTGGTTGTGTGATCCCGAGGTGTGGCAGCCGGCGATCGACGCGTGGACAGACGACCTCGTCCTGCCGAGAGAAGACCGATGGATCGCGGTGAGCCGCAGCGCGTTCGGCGATGTGCAGGTGTGGGGTCAGCAGACGGGTTCGCGGTTGACGATCACCGCCCAGCACGGGTGGGTGATCCATACGGATCGGTCGGGCCGCGTGCTGTCAGACGATGGCCGCGATGACCGGCTCTACGCTCTGTTGATGTGCCAGGACCGCCGCAGTGTTGACCTGCACGGTGCCGATGGGAAGCCGCTGTTCGATCGGATCCTCGCACTGCGTGGCCCGGTGGGACCCGACACCATCTACGGCTTTGTCCCGGCCCTGGGTCTCGGCGGGGCGCTGCGTCCCGACCGGGCGGAGATCGTCGACGGACCCGTGCATCTGGAGCTGCTCGCCGAGCTCTCCGAGCGTCGCGTCGTCGACAACGACGACCTCCTGCAGATGTGGATCGGCCAGTGACCGACCCGGGCGCTGCCGGCGATGCGGCGGTGTGGCGGGCGGTGCGGGCCACCGACACGGGCCTGAATGGACGTGCCGCGCGCCTGCTGACCAGTGAGCCGACCGACGACGCGGGATGGCCGGCCGACCTGCCAGCCGGTGTGACGGAAGTGGTCATCGTCGAGGACACTCCCAGCCCGACAGCCACCCTGAAGGTGCAGACCAGCGGGGACGCCACGCCGAAGATCGCGCGGATCAGGTTCGACCAGCTCGCCGTACGCGCCACACCCGTGCAACGGTGACCGCGACGCCGATGCGGCCCGTACACCTCGTGTTCCGAGGTGTACGGGCCGCACCGTGGGTTCGTGACGACGTCGGGCCGACCGTCAGACGGCCGTGCGGGACCACTGCTGGTTGGTGCCGGTGTTGCAGGTGTACTGCTTGAGGACGACACCGTCCGCGGTCGACGCGGCCGGCACGTCCACGCACTTGTTGCTGTGTCGTGCCCGGAGCTGGAAGTAGTTGCCGTTCGTCACCATCTGGAACTGCTGGTTGGTGCCGTTGCCGCAGGTGTACTGGACCAGTTCGGCACCGTCGGCGGTCGACGCGCTCACCACGTCGAGGCACTTTCCGCTGAGCCGGCTGACGATGCGCCAGTAACCGCTGCCGGCGTCCTGGAACTGCCACTGCTGCCAGGCGTTGCCACCGTAGGTGTTCTGACTGACGCGCGCGCCGTTGTCGGTGTTCGGTGACTGGACGTTCAGGGCCTTGCCGCTGTGCCGCACGTCGACCCGGTAGAACGTCCCCGTCGACGGCGGAGGCGTCGTCGGGTCGCCGCCACCGATGGTGTCGCCCCACGCGTACCGGATCCGGTCCGCGCCGGAGGTGTTGCGGACGGTCAGGTTGAGGTCGGTGCCGCTGCCGGTGAGGGCGAACATCGAGTACCAGTCGTAGCCGATGGTGCCGGTCTTGCCGCCGAGGGCGGGCCAGTAGGTGCCGCCCATCTGGTTGTCCCGCATGACCTGGGCCATGGCGCGGATGTAGCGCACGAAGTTGTCGGTGCTGCCCGCGTCGGCGTAGTTGCGACCGTCGTTCATGGGGCCACCGAACTCGGTCGCGACCGCGCGCGAGGCGCAGTTGCCGAGGCGGGCCTGGATGTGGCTGCGGAAGCCGTCGTAGGTCATCGCGCCGTAGAAGAAGGTGTAGTAGTGGAAGGACAGCAGCGTCGAGTTGAAGCGGCTGTCGTTGCAGATGTCGCGCAGGTCCTGGCTGAAGCCGGTGCCGCCGATCAGCACCCGGCCGGGCACCGCCGACGTGTGGTAGCTGAGCCAGTTCGCGGCGACGTTGCGCCACTCCGTCGAGCTGTAACCGTGCGGCTCGTTCATCGGCTCGAAGTAGACGTTGGCGTTCGAGCCGTACGTGTTGGTCACCGTGGACCACATGGTGTTCCAGGCGGCGAGATTCGTGATCCTGCCGCCGGAGGCGGCGGCGTCCTCCCAGTAGGCGAGGATGACCTTGAAGCCGCGGGCGGTGGCGGCGTCGATGGCGCCTCGGTAGGCCTCCCACCAGGCAGTACCCACCGTATGGGTGTTGATGGGCAGCCGGACGGTGTTGACGCCCATGGTGGACGCCATGTCGTCGTAGATGGCATTGGCCTTGGCCCGCACCGTCGCGTTGCTGTCGGACATGCTCAGACCCTGCACGACGAGCGGGCTGGTCTTGAAGTTGTCACCCAACATGGCCCAGTTCATGCCGCGGAACTGGTTGGTGGCGGCGGCAGCGGGCGACGACGCGACGACGACCACGCCGCCGACCATCGCCGTCACGGCGGCCACCAGGGCGATCAACGTCCGGCGCATCGACCGGCTGATCCGTTTCATGTGTTGTCCAATCACTAGATCGTGCCTCTCCAGGCTCGACAGCTCGAGGGGTTAGCTGGTCACGCGGAAGGTCGCGTCGGCACGGCTCTGCGCGTCGGAGATCGGGTCGAGCCGGAGCAGGTAGGCGTAGTGCCGGAGGTAGCGGTCCGGGTGGCTGTAGGACTGGAACGACGTCCACGAGGAGTTGGCCAGACCGGCGACCTGCCGGAAGGTGGCGTCGGCGGCGAAGGTGGCGGTGCCGTCGTTGGCTTCCAGTCGGAAGTCGAACCCGTAGTGGCGCAGGTAGTAGCCCGGGTAGTTGACCGACTGGATGGAGACCGTGCCGGAGCCGGCCAGGCCGGGCACGACCCGCCACTGGCCGTCCTGGGCCGGGCTGACGTTCGGGTCGATGCGGACGTCGTAGTCGTAGTGCCGCACGTACCGGTCCTGGAAGTTGTACGACTGGATCCGGTTGACGGCGGTGACGGGCCAACGGGCGAGCACCCGGTTCTGTTCGGCGGCGGTCAGGTTGAGGATCGTGCCGTGCCGCTTCTTGGTGCCACCCATGGCGTACGAGCCGGACGCGGGCAGCCGGTAACTGCTCGGGCTCGACGGGTTGGTGGTCAGGACGGGCAGGTAGCCGCGCCCGGAGGAGTACTGGTCGAGGTAGAGCACCCACTCGTCGCGGTTGTTGTACTTCAGCCACATCGGGCCCTCGACCTGGGCGCCGGTCAGCCCGATGCCGGACAGGTTCCCGAGGTTCGTCCAGGTGCCGAGGATGGAGTTGCTGCCCTCGATGGCGATCTGGCCGTCCCGCGAGGCCCGCACGTACCGGTAGGCGCCGACGCCGGCCGGCACCTCGACGATCTGGGTGTCGATGATCTCCTGGTTGCCGGGTCGGTTGATGTAGACCTGCGGCGTGGTGATGCTGCGGAAGTTCGTCGTGCGCGCGGCGTAGATGCGGTGCTTGGTCGCCCCGTTGATCGGGACGTTCGTCGCCCAGTAGAGGACGTAGTCGCCGGTCTCCGGGTTCCAGATCGCCTCCGGCGCCCAGGCGTTGCGTCCGTCCGGGATCGCGCCGGCCACGTTCAGCAACCACGGCGTGGACCAGTTGACCAGATCGGTGGACTCCCACACGACGAGGTTGCGGCTGCCGTTGTTGATCGCGGCCGACCAGTCCTGACCACAGCCGATGCACAGGTCGGTGGCGATGATCCAGTACCGGTCACCGTTGGGTGAGCGGACCAGGGCGGGATCGCGGACGCCGCGGGTGCCGACTGTGGAACGCAGGACGAGCCCGCCGTTGTTGAGGTCGGTCCAGCGCAGGCCATCGGTGCTGTGGGCGAGGTAGATCTGCTGGGCGGTCGACGACTCGCCGGTGAAGTGCGCCATCAGGTAACCGACGGTCGGGTCGAGTGCGGACGCCTCCTTCGGTGTCGCCGCCGACCAGGTGGTGAACAGCAGGCACGCGGCCACCGCGACCGCGCCGAGCCGCGCGAGGACTCTCGACATGTGTCTTTCTCCTTCGCGGAGGGGCATCCGGGTCAGCTAGAGGGTCGGTACGACGGGACGGATGGTGCCGTCGGCGTTGAACTCCATCCGGTCGATGGCAGTCTCCCGGTTGGTGCCGTTGCCGGCCGGAACAGCGAACCGGTGGTAGGCGATGTACCAGGTGTCGCTACCGGGCGCCCGGACCACGGAGTGGTGGCCGGTGCCCTTGATGCCGACGTCGAGCCGCTTCTGCAACACCACGCCGCGCCTGGTCCACGGGCCGAGGGGCGACGGGCCGGTGGCGTACGCGACCCGGTAGTCCTCACTGCGCGTGTCGTTCTCCGACCACATGAAGTAGTACTGGCCGTTGCGCTTGAACACGAACGGCGCCTCGTTGTAGCCCGACGGCGTGCTGACCCGTACCTGCGCGGCGTCGAAGGAGGTCAGGTCCGTGTTCAGCCGCACGGCCCGCGCGACGCCCTGACCCCAGTACAGGTAGGACTGCCCGTCGTCGTCGGTGAACACCATCGGGTCGATCGCCTGCCCACCGGAGAACTGGTCGCTGCGGACGAGCGGCCGACCCAGCGCGTCGCGGAACGGCCCGGTGGGGCTGTCGGCCACGGCCACACCGAGGTGTTTGGCGGTGTTGCCGCTGGCCGCGCCGCCGCTGAAGTACAGGTAGTAGCGGCCGTTGGCGCTGGCCACCGCCGGCGCCCAGGCCGAGTTGTCCGCCCAGGACACGTCCGGGCCGTGGTCCAGGACCACGCCGTGGTCGGTCCAGTTGACCAGGTCGGTGGAGGAGAACGCCTTGTGGTAGGTGCCGGCCCAGCTCGCGTAGCCGTCGGTGGTCGGGTAGAGGTAGTAGCGGCCGTTGAAGACGGCGAGGTGCGGGTCGGCGAAGAGGCCCGGGATGACCGGTCCCTTGGTGGTCCTGGGCGCCCACGGCGCGACGAGACGGAAGGAACTGTCCGCCCGGAACGCGGCCGTGTCCTGGTAGGCGTCGAGCCAGAGTGCGAAGTCACGGTGCCGGATCCGCCGGGTCGGATAGTTGTACGAGGCGAGCGCCACCGAGCCGGAGACCGAGCCGTCGACCGCGCAGAAGGTGGCGTCGGCCCGGAACCCCGCGTCACCGGCGTTGGGGTCGATCCGGAGACGGTAGTCGCGGTGTCGCAGGAACAGGCCCGTCTTGGTCTGGAACGAGTAGCAGGCAGGCGAGGCCAGGCCGTTGACCACGGTGAAGGTGGCATCGAGCTTGACCTGGTTGGCGCTGCTGGAGGTCACCGGATCGAGCTGCCCGAGGTAGTCGATGTGCCGCACGTACCGTCCGGTCTGGTTGACCGCCTCCAGCGAGACGGCGCCGGTCGGCAACGTGGCGGCCTGCGCCGGTCCGTCGGCGACCACCACGAGAGTGGCGGCGGCCACGGCGGCGAGCGCCAGGAACCGGAGGCGGACGTAGCCGTTGGCCCCGTAGCGCAGCCGCCACCGGTGGTCGGCTCTGCCGGTGTCGGCCCAGCGCGGGGTGGCCGCACCGTCCGGCGCCGACGCCGGCCCGCTGGTCGATGCCGCGGACGTTCGCCTGGGAATCACGGTGACGACTCCTCCTCCGGGCGGCCATCGATGTTAGCGTTAACAAGATCAACTCGCCACGCGGTACAGGAGCAATGTGTTCTGCTCGTTAAGTTCGCGTTGCGGACCAGTGTTAGCGATCGCATCAACGGGTGTCAAGGATCGAAGAAGTTCGCTCACCTTGATCGCGCCGCCACGGCCGGCGCTATCGTTCTGGCATGGTGCTCACGTCATCCGATGCCATCGGTGCCGCCTTCCTCGCCGCCGAGCCGGCCCACGGCGTCGACCTCAGCCTGTTCGGACAGTTCACCGGCTCCTGGGCGCTGGACTGCACCGAGTACGACCCCGACGGGTCCTCCACCGTTCGACGAGGCGAGTGGCACTTCGGGTACGCCTTGGGCGGCCGGGCCACCACCGATGTCTGGATCCTGCCGGGTGTCGAACACGGCGTCAGCGTGCGATTCCCCGACCCCGCTGCCGGCGCGGGGGTCTGGCGCTCGACGTGGGTGGGACCGGGACGGCGGCGGACGCACACCTTCCTCGCCTCTCGCGTCGGCGAGCAGATCGTGCTCGACGGCGGCGACCTGCGCTGGACCTTCTCCGACATCGAGTCAGACGAGTTCCGCTGGCGCAACGAGGCACGCCAGCCCGACGGCACGTGGCGGCTCGACCAGACGTTCCGGGTGTGGCGGCAGGCCTGACCTGACCAACAGTAGGCACAGACCGCTGCGGAGGCCGATGGTCGGCCGAAGGCGGACGCGTCAGTTCTGGATGGAGAACGTCGCGACGACGCCGTTGTGGTCGGACCTGGTGGCACCGACGATGTCGTAATCGGTCATCCACATCACCTGGTGACCGGGTAGCCGCTTCCAGAAGTAGACGTGGTCGATGTGCCGATTGCCGTGTGTCCCGGTGCCCTTCTCGCCGTAGAGGTTGTAGTTGGAGCGCAGATTCGGCAGCTCGTTGGCCTCGAAGACCTGCCACGGGAACTTCGCGTACCCGTAGCTCCGGTCGGCGCTGAAGTCGACGTTGAGGTCACCGCTCACGATGACCTGGCCCTCGTCCTGCTTGTCCACCGCCAGGTCCTTGAGGCCTTGGAACTGCGCCTCGGCGCACCTGGTGCGCGGCAGGTCCTCCGGTCGGCCAGCGTTCTCGATGCTGGCCACCGCGTGGGCGTTGATGTGGGTCACGTTGCGGCCACTGGCCTTGTGCCGGTATTTGACCCAGTTGTTGTACCGCGCGGGCGGCACCTCGCCCGGGCCGTTGGTGTCACAGACGAAAATCGACCCCTTGTCGAGTACGTCGAACACGCTCTTCCTGGCGATCAACGCCTCGCCAGCCTGGTTGGTCCCGCCCGGCGCGTACAACCACCAGCCGTTGTCGGCGGCCCAGCTCTCCAGGAACGCCGTGCGGGCACCGACCTCGTTGAGACCGACGAGGTCCGCCTTGGACGCGATCAGGTTCAGGTCGTACACGAAGTCGGCCTGGCTCAGCCCGTAGTAGATGTTCAGCGTCGCCGCCTTGAAGCCCACGCTCGCGGCAACCGCAGGGGTTGCCGGCAGCAGAGCCGCCACCAACGCGACCGCAACCGCGAGAGCGCCCAGTGCGCGGGCCGGCCAGTCCGTTGTCCTGCGCATCGATGTCCCTCCGCACAAGCCGCCGTCGGTGGCGGCCAACGAACCCTATCGACCCAAGTCGACGCGGTGCCGAACGTCCGGTAACGAAGGATCGACAGACCTGGGTCGATCGACGACCATGCTCCGCAGCGATGTCGAGTCGACCCGGCCGCGCGGGAAGCAGATCACCTCGTGCCGCGGTCAGTCGTCCGTGTCCTCGTCCTCGTCGTCGCCGGGCGTGGTCAGGCCCTGCTCGTCGAGGAAGCCCCACCAATCGTCGTTGTCGGAGCCGACCTCGCCGTACCCGGCCCCGAAGACGTAGTAGGCGAGGAACGAGTCGAGGTCCGGCGCGACTTCGAGGAACGTCTCACGCATGAACCACTCGTCGGTGGTCTCCGCCGGCAAGTACCAGACCGCGCCGGTATCGCGTCGGATCAGCAGCGGCTCGTCACTCAGCGTGCCGAAGACCAGCCACTCGCCCGGTTCGTCCGCGACGCCGGTGAACTCGGGCATCAGCTCGATGTAGTACTGGACGTCGCCGAGCAGGTCAGTTCCGCGAAGGTCGAACGAGCCGGCCCGGAGGCCGTTGGTGGTCTCCAACAGCTCCCGGACCGACCGCGGCAGAGCTGCGGGAATCTGGTCGGCCGGAGCGCCGTCGTAGATCTCGGCCCACACCAGCGTCGCCGGCTGGTCCGCCTCCAGGTCGGTGCGCAGCTCCGCGATGAGCTCCCGCAGGTCGGGGTTCAAGCCATTACCTCCATTCGGATCGGCGCGCCATCGGGCAGCTTCTTGATCTGTTGCCAGCTTTGCCGGCCGACATCCCGTGTGTTCCACCGAGAGGGTGGTCAGATCCGGCATCCGGTCCGGCTGAACCTGGTTAGCGTTCAGAGCTGGGGTCAGCGGCTCTGCTGGAACCAGGCGGCGACCAACTCCAGCGGGCGGCGGCGGCCGGTGAAGATGGTGACCGTGTCACGGAGGTCGTAGGTCTGGCGGGCATCCGTGGGCGTGGTTACGAGGCGGTTGAGCATCGCGGGGGCTAACCAGAAGTACTTCGCGGCGCCGGTGAGTTGGATGGCGCGGCGGACGGTGGCGGCGTCCACCGCGCCAGCGAGGCCGCGAAGGTAACCGGTGGTGACCAGTTCGACGACCTCGTCGATCAGGACCAGGTCGACCAGGCCGTCGAAGAACGTGTCGAGGATGAGGTTGGCGGCGTCCTCGCCGAGTGGACCGGGACCGACGAAGCTCCAGTCCAGCAGCACCGGCCCCGAGTCGTCGACGATCAGGTTCGTCGGCCACACGTCGTGGTGGCAGAGGGTGCGGGGCAGCTCATCCGTGGCCCGCAGCACGTCGTACCGGCGTAGCCAAAGCTCTCGGAGGCTGGCCCGGAGGTCGTGCGGCCAGGCGGAGGCCGCGGTGGGATGGTCCCAGGGAATCGGTTCGGTGACGGGGCGGGTCGTGGTGTAGTCGCGCAGCCAGTCGCGGGACAACCATGGCTCGGTGGGGCGCCGGCCCAGCCAGAACGCGTGCCCAGCGCCGAGCCGCTCGGCGAAGTCGCCCAGCGTCGCGGGCGTTGCCGCGGTGCCGGGCACACCGTCGACGTGCTCCAGCCACAGCGCGACCGACCCGTCGGGCCGGTCCGTCCACTCCAGCAGGGCCGGAGCGCGGATGCCCGCCGCCGAATAGGCAGTCTTCGCCAGCCCATCGCGGTAGGCCAGGGCTTCTCGCTGCCAGTAGTTCCAGTGGCCCTGGTCGGTGCTCGCCGCCCAGTGCGCGGGCACCCCGTTCCGGCCCGGCGGTGCCGCGATCTTCAAGATTGTTCTCCGGCCATCGCGGTTCACCCGCCAAATACCACCGGTCGCCCCGTTGAGCGAGTTATGGGTCAGCAGTTCGGCCTCCGACTGCCGCCCTATGAGGTCACCAGGCGGGTTCATCGGCCCATCCTAGGTACCGCCCGTTCATCGGCGGTGAGCACGGACGGCTACGGTGCTGCGATGGCGGTGTGGGAGCTGTGGCGGCAGGATGACAACGGTAACCGGGTCCAGATAAGCGCTTTCGCTGATCGGGTTGAGGCGCTGGCCAACGCCCTGGCGTTGGAATCTGGGGTGGTGCACAAGCAGACCTACTGGCTCCACGGGCCGCCCGAGCCGGTCTGCCGCACGAACCGCGACCTCTATCGACGCCTTGTCCGAGAAGGCGAGGGGATGAACGCCGCCGGACACGGTTTGGACAGGTTCCTGCGCGGCTGGTGGCAGGTTGCCCGGCCGCTGTCAGGTCAGGTCCGGCTGGACCTGGACACGGTTGCCGCGATGGTCACGGCGGCCGGCATGGTCGAGCCGGCGCCGTTGCAGGCCTCCTGGCGATCCGCCGAGTTCCGCTACACACACGAGCCGACCACGTATGCCCACTGGGAAGCCATCGTCCTGTCGCAGATCGCGGACCTGGCCGACTTCGCCGACCAAGGTCCCCTCGACAAGTACGCCTATTTCGGCATTGCCGCGCCCCGTCCCGCCGGATGTGTACGAGCCCTGAGCACCACCTGGTACAACTTCGATCCGAAGGGTTACCTGGAATGCGGGATGGCCGGGGCGCTGGGCGGCTGGAGCGAGGACGACGGCATACGACAGCCGCTTCCTGGCCCACACCCGGAGTTCGTGGACGAACGGGAGCCAGGCGATCAGGCCATCGATTTCCTCGGCTGGGACGATCTGGCAGAGCTGGCCCGATGTGGGCAGCAGTACGAGTAGCAAACCACGTCAGGCGGTGGCCAGGCGAACCATGAACTGGCAGCCCTCCGGGGTGTTGCGCACCTCCACCCGACCGCCGTGCGCCTCCACCAGGCCGTGGACGATGGCCAGGCCGAGCCCTCCGGACGCCCCACCGTCGCCGGGGCCGGGCGTGCGGGCCGGCTCGCCACGGAACGCGATGTCGAACAGTCGGGGAAGGTCGGCCGGGGGGATGCCGCCGCAGGTGTCGGCGACCGACAGCCAGGCGTGGTCCTCGTCGTGGCCGGCCTCGATGCGTACGGTGCCGTCCTCCGGGGTGTAACGGACCGCGTTGAGCAGCAGGTTGGCGACGACCCGGGCCAGCTCCGGCTCGCTCGCGGCCACCGTCGGCCAGCCCGACTCGCTGGCGATCAGCTTGATCCGGCGGGCGTCGGCCAACGGGGTGGTACTGGCCAGCGCGTCCGACACCACCTCGCCGAGCGGCACCGCGGTCAGCGACAACCGCAGCGCTCCCGCGTTGATCCGGGACAACTCGAACAGGTCGTCGACGAGTCGGGTCATCCGGTCGGTCTCCAGGCGGATCCGGCGGTGGTACTCGTCGACGGTGTCCGGATCGCGGACCACCCGGTCCTCCAGCGCCTCCGCCATGGCCCGCAACCCGGCGAGCGGGGTACGCAGGTCGTGGGAGACCCAGGCGACCAGGTCGCGTCGCCCCTTCTCCAGGTGCCGTTCCCGTTCCCGCGCCTGGTCGCGCCAGACCGCCGCGCGGGCCAGTCGACGGCCGAAGTGCCCGCCGACGGCGAGGCTGACCACCCCTGCCGCCGAGACGGTGATCAGCACCACCTCGAGGTCGTGTGCGGAGAGGAACATCGCCTCCGCGACCGCCAGCACCCCCACGGCGACGGCAACCACCGTGGTGGCGAGCAGCACGCTGAGGTGCACGGTGATCGAGCTGCGCCGAAGCGCACGCAGCAGCAGCGCGCCGGCGAGCCCGATGCCCAGTGCCGCGCCGAGGGCGATCGCGAAGATCAGCAGTAGGTCACGCATCGGCTGGCTCGTACCGGTAGCCGACGCCCCAGACGGTCACGATCCGCCGCGGATCGGCCGGGTTGTCCTCGATCTTCTCGCGCAGCCGGCGTACGTGCACGGTCACCGTGGAGTGGTCCCCGAAGTTCCAGCCCCAGACCTGCTCCAGGAGTTCGGCCCGGCTGAACACCCGGGACGGATGCCGCATGAGGTGGACGAGCAGGTCGAATTCGCGCAACGTCAGCACCAGGTCGGCATCGGCGAGGCGGGCGGTCCGGGAGGTGGTCTGCACCACCAGGCTGCCGTCGAGAAGCGCCTCCGGCCGCTCGGGTGGCGGCCCGCTGGCGGCGCGCCGGAGCACCGACCGGACCCGGAGCACCAGTTCCCGGGGGGAGAAGGGCTTGGTCAGGTAGTCGTCCGCGCCGAGTTGCAGCCCGAGGATCCGGTCGGACTCGTCACCCCGCGCGGTCAGCATGATGATCGGGATGCCGTCCGGCCGGGCGCGCAGCTCCCGGCACACCTGTAGGCCGTTGATCCGGGGCAGCATCAGGTCGAGCACGACCAGGTGCGGCACCTGGCGCGCCACCGCCGCCAGCGCCGCTGCCCCGTCCGCGGCGTGGCTGACCTGGAATCCGTCGTGTTCGAGGTAGCGACAGATGACGTCACTGACGGTCTGGTCGTCGTCGACCACCAGCACCCGCTGTGTCACGAACGTCCCCCGCTCCGGCCCGTCGACCTGTCCATCCGCCCAGCGTAGCCAGGCGGTGGGCGCCGACCGCACCGGCGAAACCTAACGAGGTTCTTACGGCTGCGCGGGCCGGCCGGTACGGGCGTACGCGGGGTCCTACGGTGACCGGAATGCGGATACTTGTCACCGGTGCTGCCGGGTTCATCGGCTCCCACGTCGCCGACCTGCTCGGCGAGGAGGGGCACGAGGTGGTGGCCGTCGACGCGCTCCTGCCGGAGGCGCACGGTGCGACGGCACCGCCCTGGGCGCAGCGACACGACCTCGTGGTCGGCGACGTGCGCGACCATGAGCTGCTGACCCGGCTGCTCGCCGGGGTCGACGCGGTCTGCCATCAGGCGGCCATGGTCGGCCACGGCGTCGACCCGGCCGACGCCCCCCGCTACGCCGCCCACAACGACCTCGGCACGGCCACCCTCCTCGCGGCGATGCACGCCACCGGCGTACGCCGGCTGGTGTTGGCCAGCTCGATGGTGGTCTACGGCGAGGGCCGCTACCACTGCCCGGTCCACGGAATCGTCCGGCCGGCCGGTCGCCGTGCCGCCGACCTGGCCGAGGGCCGGTACGAGCCGATCTGCCCCCGGTGCGACCTGACGCTCTCCCCCGGTCTCGTGCCCGAGGACGCGCCGCTGGAACCGCACAGCACGTACGCCGCCACGAAGCTGGCCCAGGAACACCTCGCCGGCGCCTGGGCCCGGCAGACCGGCGGATCGGTCTGGGCGCTGCGGTACCACAACGTCTACGGGCCGAGGATGCCCCGCGACACTCCGTACGCCGGGGTGGCGTCGATCTTCCGGTCGGCGCTGGCCGCCGGACAACCGCCGCGGGTCCTGGAGGACGGTCGGCAGCGGCGCGACTTCGTCCACGTGACCGACGTCGCCGCGGCCAACCTGCTGGCCCTGACGACACCGGCGCCGGAGCCTCTGGTCCCGGTCAACGTCTGCTCGGGTGAACCGCACACCGTCGGTGAGCTGGCCCACGAGCTGGCTTCGGCGATGGGCGGACCCCTGCCGGTCATCGTCGGCGGCGGGCGGGTGGCCGACGTCCGGCACGTCGTGGCCGATCCGGCCCGCGCCGCCCGGCTGCTGGGTTTCACCGCCCGAGTCGGTTTCGCCGCCGGCGTCACCGACTTCACCACCGCGGTGATGCGGGAGCCGGCGTCGGTCAGGACACCGTCCACAGTAGGTGGTTGACGGCGAGAGCCGTGCCGGCCTGGGCCGCCAGCCACCACCGTCGGTGTCCGGGGGGCAGGTGCGCGGTGGCGACCAGCAGCCAGACGGCGAACGGTAACCAGATCCGCTCCACCTCGGCCTTGCTGAGCCCGGACAGGTCCGCCGCGAGCACGGCCACCGCCGCCGCGACGGGCAACCACACGGTGGGGCCGGCGCTGACGATCCGCTGGCGCAGGGCCGTCGGGAGCGGTGGTCGGATCGACACGGCGGCCACCGCCCGGCGCAGCGCCGGCCCGAGCACCGGCCCGGCCGAGAGCAGCAGGGCGGCGAGGTTCGCCCAGATCCAGTAGCCGTACGGGCGTTCCGCCGCCCAGCCCTGGTAGTAACGACGCGCCACCAGGTGGTAGCCGTCCAGCCACCAGAAACCGGCGACGCTGAACCCGGCGACAACGACCGCCACCGCCGTCGCCGCGACCAGGAGCACGCCGAGGCGGTCCCGCGCCCGCAGCAGCACCACGGTCACCACGAGGACCCCGACCAGGACGAACCCGTACGACAGGTAGAGCGCGAATCCGAGCAGCAGCCCGCCGAGTACGGCCCCGGGTCGGCCACCCACCACCAGCAGCGCCAGTCCGGCGGCGATCACCGCCGCGAAGATCCCGTCGGCGGACGCGCCCACCCAGACCGCCCCCGGGAAGAGGACCAGGAACGGCCACACCGCCCGAGCGGCATCCTCGGCCCCGAGCGCCCGCAGCGTCACCGGCACCGACACGGCGACCGTGGCGCCGAGCACCACACACGCGAGCCCGGCGGCGGTACCGCCGCCCAGGCCGATCCGCTCCAGGACGACGAAGAACAGCAACGCTCCCGGTGGATGACCGGCGGCGTGGGTGGACCACGAGTCGGGCTGGAAATCGAGGATCCGATCGGCGTAGCCGGCCACCATCGCACCGACATCCGTCACCCGGGGTACCTCGTGCAGGTACTCGGCCTGCACGGTGAGCCGCTCGGTCAACCCGGCGGACCAGCCGTCCACCAGGGCCAGCGACAACGTCCAGAGCACCGCGCCGAGGTAGCCGACGACCAGCAGCAGTGGCCACCGCGCGGTGGCCCCCCAGCGGGTACCCCGCCAGACGAACAGCGCCGCGACGAGGAGTGCGGCGGGAGTGCCGGGACCCAGATGGGGCTGCCACGCGGCGTAGAGCGGGGCGGCGTCCGCGTGGAGCTGCACGCCCCGATGGTTGAGCAGTGCGCCGACGGTGACGGCGACGACGAGCAGGGCAATCTCGGCGCCGATGACGATCAGGTCGGCGGACCGGGGTCGTCCCGGCCGGGTCATCATGGTCATGGTGACGGCCGACGATACGACCTCCGGCCAGGGATCCGACGGCGCGACGGCGCGACGTCAGGGACTCGTAAGATCCCCTGCCGCGTAAGCGATTCGTAAGGAGCGACGGCGGTCCGGACGGACCGTGGCGGGCCTAGCGTCGCCGGTATGCACACAACGATCGACGTGGTGCTGCCCTGCCTGGACGAGGCGGCCGCACTGCCTGCCGTCCTGAGCGGGCTGCCACCCGGCTACCGGGCCATCGTGGTCGACAACGGCTCGACCGACGGTTCGCCTGCCGTCGCGGCCGAGTACGGGGCGCGTGTCGTCCACGAGCCGAGACGCGGGTACGGCGCGGCGGTGCACACCGGCCTGCTGGCGGCGGACGCGGAGCTGGTCTGCGTCCTCGACGCGGACGGCTCGTTCGACCCGGCCGAGTTGCCCAGGCTCGTCGCGGCGGTGCTCGACGGTCGGGCGGATCTCGCCGTCGGGAGGCGTCGACCGGTCTCGGCGCAGGCCTGGCCGTGGCACGCCCGGATGGGAAACGCGCTGGTGGCCGCGCTGCTGCGGCGGCGCGGCGTGCCGGTGTACGACATCAGCCCGATCCGGGTGGCCCGGCACGCGGCGCTCCTGGGACTCGGCGTTGAGGACCGCGCGTTCGGTTACCCCCTGGAGTTGCTGCTGCGCGCCACCGAGGCGGGCTGGCGGATCCTCGAGCTGGACGTCGCGTACGCGCCCCGGGCCGCCGGCACCAGGTCGAAGGTCTCCGGTTCGGTCCGGGGCACGGTACGGGCGAGCCGGGACTTCGCCGGAGTCCTGCGCGCCGGCGTCGGCGGTGGCCGGTGAACGTCCTGCTCCTGGTCGCGAAGGCACCGGTCGCGGGACTGGCCAAGACGCGCCTGTGTCCTCCGGCGAGTCCCGCCCAGGCGGCCCGGGTCGCGGCGGCGGCGCTGTTGGACACCCTCGCGGCGGTACGCGCCACCGCCGCGACGATTCCCGTGCTGGCCCACACCGGTCGGTTCGCCGATGCCGAGTGCGGCGCGGAGCTGACCGCAGCGCTGGCGGGCTGGCACCTCGTCGCACAGCGCGGCGCCACGTTCGCCGACCGTCTCGCGAACGCGCACGCCGACACCGCCACGGCCTTCCCCGGCCGACCGGTGCTACAGATCGGCATGGACACCCCGCAGGTCCGGCCGGCCCTGCTCACCACCGCCCTGGAATTGCTCGCCGCGCACGGAGCCGTGTTCGGGCCGGCGCTCGACGGCGGCTGGTGGGCACTCGGGTTACGCGACCCGGCGTACGCGGGCGTGTTGCGCGACGTGCCCATGTCCACCGACGACACCGGTCGCCGTACCCTCGCCGCTCTCCGGGAGCACGGCGTACGCCCGGCGATCCTGCCCGGGCAACAGGATGTCGACGACTGGCCCAGCGCGCTGGCGGTCGCGGCCGACCTGCCCGGCACGCGTTTCGCGGCTGCCGTCGAGTCGGTGGGCGGCCACCTGGTGAACGGACGCCTCCGGTGAGTTCGACGATGATCCTCGACGGTTTCGCCGTGGCGCTGGGCGGGCTCGGCGGGTGGTCCGCCGACCAGGATGCCCGCGGTACGCCGGTCGCCCCGATGCCTCCGGCCCCGTCCGAGCACTGGCTGGTGCACACCGACGGACGACGCGACCTGTTGCCGGTTCGGCGCTGGCACGGTCCTCCCGAACCGGCGATCGAGTCGCTCGCCGCGCGCTGCGACGGGCCGACGATCGACCTCGGCTGCGGCCCCGGCCGACTGACCAGGGCACTCGCCCAGCGCGGTCTCGTCGCCCTGGGGGTGGACATCTCCGCCGAGGCGGTACGGCTGACCCAGGGCCGGGGTGTGGTCGCCCTGCGACGCGACGTCTTCGACCCCCTGCCCGGCGAGGGGCGGTGGGCTCACGCCCTGCTCGTCGACGGCAACATCGGCATCGGCGGTGACCCGGTCCGGCTGCTGCGTCGGTGCGCGGCCCTGCTCGCGGCCGACGGGACGCTGCTGGTCGAGGTGGAACCCCCGGGAGCCGGGCTGTGGCAGGGACAGGCGTACGTGCTGTCCGGGGCGTCCGGCGACGGGGTACGTCAGGGGCCGACGTTTCCCTGGGCGCGGGTCGGTGCGGACGTGCTGGCCGGTACCGCCGCCGCTGCCGGCCTACGGGTGGCGGACCGTCTCCGGTTCGGCACACGCTGGTTCGCCGAGTTGGTCCGCCAATGATCCGCCAGCCCCGCGTCCCCACCCCCGAGGACTTCACCGCGCCGTCGCACTCACCGCTGGTCGCCGCCCGGCTCGGCCTCTGGCTCGGGGTGGCGTTCGGGCTGTGTTTCGGCACCGGGCTGCTCAGCCACTACCTCCAGCACCCGCCCGGTTGGTTCACCTGGCCGACCCGACCGGTCAACCTCTACCGGATCACCCAGGGCGTCCATGTGCTCTCCGGCATCGCGGCGATCCCGTTGCTGCTGGCCAAACTGTGGAGCGTCTACCCGCGGCTGTTCGTCCGGCCGCCCCTGCGCCAGCCGATCCGGTTGTCCGCCCACGCCCTCGAACGGATCTCCGTCCTCGTCCTGGTCTGCGCGGCGTTCTTCGAACTGGTCACCGGCCTGTTCAACGTCGCCCAGTCGTACCCCTGGGGGTTCTTCTTCCCGACCGCGCACTACGCGGTCGCCTGGCTGGTGGTGGGCGCGTTGCTGCTGCACGTCGCGGTGAAGCTCCCGATCGCCCGCGCGGCACTGGGCACGCCGCTGCGGCCCAGCGCCGGTGGGCGAGACGATCGGGACTCGTCCGGACGTCGCGCGTTCCTGCGTACCTCGGCGGGTGTCGCCGGAATCGCCGTGCTGGCCACCGCCGGCGTCACCGTCCCGTGGTTGCGTCGGGTGTCCCCGCTGGCGTGGCGGTCCGCGTCCGGACCGCAGGGCGTGCCGATCAACCGGACGGCCGCCGCCGCGCGCATCGCCGTTCCACCCGACTGGCGGCTGGAGATCGTCTGGCCGGGCGGGCGGTACGCCCTGTCCCTGGCCGACCTGGCGGCCCTGCCGCAGCGCACGGCCGAACTGCCGATCGCCTGCGTCGAGGGCTGGAGCGCCTCCGCCCACTGGACCGGTGTGCCCGTCGTCCACCTGCTCCGCCGGGCCGGCGCACCCACCGGCCGACCGGTTCGCGTCACCTCCCTGGAGACCGACGGCCTGTACGCCGCGAGCACCCTCCCCGCGGCCCACGCCAGCGACCCGCTGACCCTGCTCGCACTGCGGATCAACGGCGAGGAGCTGTCGCCGGACCACGGGTACCCCTGCCGTCTCATCGCGCCGAGCCGACCGGGTGTGCTCCAGACCAAGTGGGTGGCCCGGCTGGAGGTGTTGCGGTGAGAACCGTCCGACTGCTCCTGCTCGTGCTCGGCACCGCCGCGGCGGCGTACGGCGGTTGGCTGCTCCTCCCCCAGCTCGCCACCACCCTGCCGTGGCTGCTCGGCGGTCCGCTGCTGCACGACATCCTGGTGGCACCACTTGTCGGACTTGTCGGGCTGGCCCTGGGCCGACTGGTGACCGACCGGTTCCGCCGGGCCTGGATCGGCGCGGGCCTGCTGGCCAGCGCCACGTTGCTGCTGATCGCGGTGCCCCTGCTGTGGCGACCGCCATCGGCGCCTCCGAACCCCGGCCTGCCGGACCGTGACTACCCACTGGGGCTCGCGGCCGGGCTGGCCGTCGTCTGGGGCGTCATCGTGCTCGTGCTGGTCGTCACCACGATCGTCGGCCGGCGCGGCGCCAACCGTTCCTGAGTCCCCCACCCGCCTCCGAGGAGACGTGCACATGTCAGAAGGCAACGCCCGCCCGCCGATCGGCGTGATCGGCGGGTCGGGTTTCTACGAGTTCCTCGACGACGTCAGCGAGGTCACGGTCGACACACCGTACGGACCGCCGAGCGACTCGCTGTCCGTCGGGAGCGTCGCCGGGCGACCCGTGGTGTTCCTGCCCCGCCACGGACGTCGGCACACCCTCCCCCCGCACCTCATCAACTACCGGGCCAACCTGTGGGCGCTGCGGGCAGCGGGCGTCCGGCAGGTGCTCGCACCGGGGGCCGTGGGCGGTCTGCGACCGGATCTGGGTCCCGGCACCCTCGTCGTGCCGGACCAACTGGTCGACCGGACCGCCGGCCGCGAGCAGACCTACTACGACGGGCGGCCCCGCGGGGACGGGCAACTTCCCGGGGTCGTCCACGTGCCGTTCGCCGACCCCTACTGTCCGGTGGGGCGCGCCATCGTCCTCGACGCCGCCCGCAACGCTGATTGGCAGCCGGTCGACGGCGGCACCATTGTCGTCATCGGAGGGCCGCGCTTCTCCACCCGCGCCGAATCACAGTGGTACGGCCAGCAGGGCTGGTCGGTCGTCGGCATGACCGGTCACCCCGAAGCGGTGCTGGCCCGCGAACTGGCCCTGTGTTACACCGCGCTGTCGCTGGTGACCGACCTCGACTCCGGCGTCGAGGTCGGGCACGGCGTCACCCAACAGGAGGTGTTCACGGTCTTCGCGCGAAACGTCGAACGCCTGCGCGTCCTGCTCGGCGACGCGATCCAGACGTTGCCGGCGGACCAGGCGGGCTGCCCGTGCGCAGAGGCCCTGTCCGGCACGGACACCGGCATCACGCTCCCCTGAGAATCGGGGCGGGGTTGTCGACAGCTGCCGATTCGTAAGGGTTCCGCAAGGGTTCGCGACGGGTTCGACGGTTGCCGCGGCCGTACGCTGCGGTGATGGGAAAGCCGATCTTCCGGTCGCCGGTGGCCTGGGCCGCCCTCGTCTCCGCCGTCGTCGTGACGGCCCTGGCCCTCTCCTGGTTTCAGCCGTGGAAGCTGTTCACCGACACCTACGTCGACGAGGCGCTCCCGGGCGCGGGGACGACGTCGACCGTCCCCGCGCCGACCTCCACGACCCCGGCCCCCACGACCCCGACCCGCACGACCCTGGCCCCCGCGACCCCGGCCCCCGCGTCGAAGGCCACACCGGCGGCTAACGAGATCCTTGCCGCCGGGACGTTCGTCACCCACGAGCACCAGACGACGGGCAGTGCCGAGATCCACCGGCTCGCCAACGGACGCCACCAGCTCGTCCTGCGCGACCTCAAGACGTCGAACGGGCCGGATCTGCGGGTGTGGCTGACCGACCAACCGGTCATCCGGGGCACGGCCGGCTGGCACGTGTTCGACGACGGCGAATGGGTCGAGCTGGCACGACTCAAGGGCAACAAGGGCAACCAGGTGTACGACCTACCGACCTCGGTGGACCCCCGTGACTTCCGGAGTGTCTCCATCTGGTGCAAGCGATTCTCGGTCTCCTTCGGCGCGGCCGACATCAAGACCACCTGACCCGGCCCCTCACGGGCGTGCGGCCGAGCGGAACCCCGTCCAGCGCAGCTCACCCGACAGGTGGCTCTGGTCGTTGAACATGACGAGCGTGGGCGACAGGCCGGCCCGGTATTCGAGCACGGTGAGGCCGGTGTTCGCGCTGTCCAGGCCGAGCCACCGGGTGGGCGGGGCCGCCAGCGCGTGCCGTACCAGCCACGCGATCGGGTACGCGTGCGTGATGAGCACCTCGTGCGAGTCCGGCTCGGTGCGCTCCGGGGCCGTGGTGAACCTCGCCACCAGGGCCTCCGCGATGCGTGTGCCGGCTGCCGCCTCGGCCTCGTCGTAGCCGTCGAAGAAGCCGGCCCAGGAGCGGGGCATCTCGTCCGCGTTCGGCACGTACGGCACGTGGTCGACGAGTTCGGCCGCCTCGGCGACCGGCACGTCCGGCAGGTGCTTGGCGATCTCCCGCGCGCTCGCGGCGGCACGCGGCAGCATCGAGTGCCACACCGCGTCGATCGGCAGGCCGGCGAGACGCCGACCGAGCAGGTCTGCCTGCCGGTGTCCCACGTCGGTGAGCTGGCCGAAGGCGTCCGCCGCACCGTGTCGGGCCAGGTAGAGGTATCGGACAGCCACGGCGGGAACCTATCGGCTTTCCGGTGCGGCGTCGCGGGCGATCCCGAGTGTCGACAGGAGGTCCTCGTGCAGCTCCATCCACACGGCGTGGCACGATGCGACCCCCACCCCGGTCACCCACCGCCCGTCCCCGGCGCGAGCCCGGGTGAGCGCCGCGTCGAACCGGTCGGCGTAACCGTCGAACCGCCTCAGCACGCTGACGAGCGCGCCGATCAGCCGGGTCAGCTCCACGCCGATCGCGGTGAGCTCGTCCAGCACCCGGCCGTCCCACTGCGGGTCGGTGTGGTCGTTGGACGTCAACCGGTCACCCTCGACCGGCCGCAGCTGCCAGTCGGTGCAGGCCCGGACCAGTCGCCCGTTGAGGGTCTCGAACTCCTTGTGGGCCTGCTCGACGGTGGCTCGCGCGCCCGCCTGGTCCAGCTCCTCGCCAAGCTTCCGGGAGTCCTGCTCGCGGCCGCGCTCGGTGAGCGTCCACCCGCCGGTGCCACCGAACTCGACGTGGGTCACCCACCCGTACGCCTCGAAGTCCAACAGCAGCTCGGCGGCCGTCTCCAGGTCGACGCCGGTGCGGCCGGAGACGGCCGCGTCGTTGGCCACCCCGGCGACCCGCACGGCGTGCAGAACCGACAGGTCCGGTGCTGAGGCATGCGTCATGGTGATCAGCATTCCGACTCCCGCATCGGACGTCAACGTGGCGCTTCGGGTCCGGGTAGGCTCGCCCAGCAGTTGAAAGGGGGCCTGTTGCTGATCGACCTGAGCGACGCCGAACCGGCGACGTCCGGCGGCAAGGCCGCCGCGCTCGCCCGGCTTCTCCGCGCGGGCATGCCGGTCCCACCCGGGTTCGTGGTACCGACCACCGCCTACCGGGAGACCGACGACGGTCTCCCGGCGGAGCTGATCGACGAGATCGCTCAGGCGCTCCCGCGGATCGGGGACGGCTACCTTGCCGTGCGGTCGTCGGCGACGAGCGAGGACACCGCCCACGCCACCGCGGCGGGGCAGCACGACACCTTCCTGGGCGTGCGCGGCCCCGAACAGGTGGCGGACGCCGTCCGCGGATGCTGGTTGTCGCTGTGGTCCGAGCGTGCCGTGGAATATCGGCGTCGGCAGGGCGACACACCGTCGCCGTCGATCGCCGTGCTGGTGCAGCGCATGGTGGACGCGGACGTCGCCGGGGTGATGTTCACCGGCGACGACATCCGGATCGAGGCGTCCTGGGGGTTGGGGGAAAGCGTGGTCAGCGGCCACGTCACCCCGGACTCGTGGACGCTCTCCGGCGGTGACATCACCCACCGGTCGCTCGGCACGAAGGAGACCCGGGTCGACCGCACGGTCACCCGCGAGGTGGCACCGGCCGACCGGGAGCGCTTCTGCCTCACCGACGACCAGCTCACCCGGCTTGCGCAGCTCGGCCGGCGGGCAGCCGACCTGCTGGGTGGCCCGCAGGATGTCGAGTGGGCGATCGCCGGCTCCCGGATCTGGATCCTCCAGTCGCGCCCGGTCACCAGCGCCCTCCCTCCCGCGCCAACGGTCGGCGGCGAGGGCGGTCAGGCCCGCACCGGTACGCCCGGCAGCCCCGGCCGCGCCACCGGGCCGGTGCGCGTCGTGCGTGGCCCCGCCGACTTCGCTCGGGTCCGGCCCGGTGACGTCCTCGTGTGCCGCACCACGGATCCGGCGTGGACCCCGCTGTTCGGCGTGGTCGCCGCGGTCGTCACCGAGATCGGCGGTCTCCTCTCGCATGCCGCGATCGTCGCCCGCGAGCAGGGCCTCCCGGCCGTCCTGGCGGTCGCGGACGCGACGACGGCCCTGCCCGACGGCGCGCTGGTGCGGGTGGACGGGAGCACCGGCCGGGTCGCACTCCTCGATCCCTGATCGCGAGTGGCGCCCGGCAGCACGCTGCGTCGGCCACGAAGCTAGCCCGCCGAGACGGAGACGTGCGCGGTGACGATCCGCCAGCCGACGGGCAGGCGTACCCAGGTCTGGGTCTGCCGCCCGGTGGCGGCGGTGCCGGCGTACCCGAATCGGGTCGTCACGACCGCCAGGTCCGGGCCGAACGTGGTGACCACCGGATCGACCAGCCGGCGGCCGGCCGGCAGTGGTGGCTGCGCGGCCCGCCACTTGCGCTGCTCGTCCAACCCGTACTGATGGTCGGCGAGGCCGAAACGCACGGTCTGTTCGGAGTCCCAGAAGTACCCGCAGATCTCCTCGGCGTCGCCGTCGGCCAGCGCCCGCTCGTAGGCGGCGAAGGCCGCCGTCACCTCGGCGACCACGTCCGTCCGGTCGATCTCCATGCGGTGCGTCCCTTCGATCCGGTGGTCGGGAACTGGCCGGCCCGGTCGGTGGCTTGCCGCCCCCGACCGGGCCCGCCGGCTCAGCCGCTCAGCGCCGACGTCCGCCGCTCGCCGTCGGCCCGATCGGTGTCGAGGTCGGCCGGACCATGCTCCCGCTCCAGTGCGGCCTCCTCCGGGTCGGGCTCGCGGGGTGTGGGGCGACCCAGCGCGAAGACCACGCAGATCACCGCGACGAAGAGGTAGCCGAGTGCCACCTGGCCGTTGGCGTTCCACTCGACGCGCTCGCCGTGGATCAGCCCGATGAACGACAGCGCAGCGCCGGTGCCGGCGAAGATCGCGGCCCGGACGAACCGTTTGTCGATGATGAAGACCACCACCGCGCCGAGCACCAGGCCGGCGAGGATCGCGCCCTGACCGAGCACCAGCAGCCCGTCGTAGACCACGCCCGCGCCGTTGAGCGCATCGTCGCCGACCGCCGCGGCGGTGGTGCCGGCCGCCGCCAACGCGTTGTCGATCTGCCCGGTCGCCCAGGCCGCGATGTTCGGGATCAGCGCGGCGACCACCGCGGCGGCGTGCGCCCGAGGGGTCGCCTGGAACGCCTGTGCGCCGATCAGCAATCCGATGTAGAGCAGGATCGGCACGATGGCCGCCGTCGGGAAGATCGCGCCGAGCAGCCCGAACATGCCGAGGAAGCACAGGACGGCGATCACCACACCGGTCGCCATCGAGTAGCCGCTGCGACCACCGGCCGCCTTCCACCCCGGGTGCCCGACGTAGACGGCCGGCGGGAAGGGCGAGCCGAGCGCGGCCCCGATCACCGCGCCCGCGCCGTCGGCCAGCAGCACACTGCGCAGGTTGTAGTTGTCCCCCGCGGTGGCGGCGCTCTCCACGTTCGTCATGCCCTCGGTGAAGTTGTAGACGCCGAGCGGGATCGCCGTCGCCAGCAGCGGCGCCATGTCGGCCAGCCCGGTGAGGAGCAGGTCCAGCTTGAACGAGGGTACGGCGATCGCGATGTCCCGGGCCGCGGCCGTGACGTCCGGCACCGACATCGCCCCGCCGACCCAGCCGATCGCGGTGCCGAGCAGCAGCGCGGCGAGCCCGATCGGGAAGTTGAACGGCAGCTTGACGTCGGTGAGCAGGCCGATCAGCAGCAACGCGAAGACCGGTAGGGCCACCCAGGCCATCCGCCACATCTGCCCGGCCGGGTTCATCGAGATGAACGTGATGGAGATTCCGGCTAGGGTGCCGAGCAGCGCGGCCCGGGGCGCGTACCGGCGGATGTACGGCCCGACGAACGCGCCGATCAGCACGATCACGCCGATGATGAAGGCCCACGCCAGCCCGGCCTCCCAGGCCCGCACGGGGTCCTGGGTACGCAGGTAGATCGGCAGCATGATGACGAAGATGACGATGAACATGTGCGGCACGCTCGGCCCGTACGGCAGGGCCGTCACGTCGGTGCGGTTCTCCCGTCGCGCCAGCCGGCGGGCCAGCCAGGTGTAGTAGATGTTGCCGGCGACCAGGGCGATGCCCAGCGCCGGCAGGATGGTGCCGAACACCTCCCCCTCGGGAAGGTTCACCACGGCGAGGCAGAGCCCGGTCAGGGTGAGCACGTTGACCAGGACGTTGACGCCGAAGCCGAAGAACGCGTTGGTGTCGCCGCGCACCCAGTACGGGAGCGGGGCGACGGTGGGCTTGGTCGAGACCATGGCTGCTCCCGGTCAGGAAGAGGGTTGCAACACGGTGGTGGTGGGCAGCGCGGCGCGGACCTGCGCCGAGTCGGCGACCCACCCGAAGATCCCGCCCTGGGCGGCGATCATGTCGAGCCCGACCCGCTGGAACTCGGGGAAGTAGGACCCGACGCAGTCGGCGAGTACGAGGCACTCGTACCCGCGGTCGTTGGCCTCCCGGACGGTCGTGTGCACGCACACCTCGGTGGTGACCCCGGTGACCAGGAGACTGCGGACGCCCCGCTCGGCGAGTAGGCCGTCCAGTTCGGTGGCGTAGAAGGCGCCCTTGCCGGGCTTGTCGATGACCGGCTCGTCAGGCAGCGGTGTCAGCTCGTCGACGATGTCGTGGCCGTACTCGCCGCGGACCAGGATCCGGCCCTTGGGTCCGAGGTCACCGATCCGCATGCTGGGCGCTCCGCGGCTGAGTTTGGCCGGCGGACAGTCGGACAGGTCGGGCAGGTGCCCCTCGCGGGTGTGCACGATGGTCAGGCCGACGGTGCGGGCGTCGGCCAGCAGCGCCGCGAGTGGCGGGATGGTGCGGCGCAACTGGCCGACGTCGTTGCCCAGGCTCGCACCGAACCCGCCGGGTTCCAGGAAGTCGCGCTGCATGTCGATGACGAGCAGCGCCGTGGCCGAGAGGTCGAAGGTGTACGGGCCGGGCCGTGCGGCGGGGATGGTCAACATGGGCGCACCTCACTGGGCCGTGGCGGCGATGACGTCGTCGGATGTGGTGACGCAGCCGAAGACGCCGCCCTGCATGGTGACCATGTGCAGTGCCGCGTCGTGGTTGGCCTTGTCGGTGGCGCCGGTGCAGTCGGAGAGAATCAGGCACTCGTACCCCCGGTCGTTCGCCTCGCGCATCGTGGTGTGCACGCAGACGTCGGTGGTGATGCCGGTGAGGATCAGGTGGGTGATGCCCCGGGTGCGCAGCACCAGGTCGAGGTTGGTGGCGTAGAAGGCGCCCTTGCCGGGCTTGTCGATGATCACCTCGCCGGTCACCGGGGCGACCTCGGGCACGATCTCCCAGCCCGGCTCGCCCCTGATCAGGATCCGGCCGGCCGGGCCGGGCGTGCCGATCTCGGCGCCGATGCGGGCCGACCGCCACCGCTTGTTCGCCGGCAGGTCCGACAGTTGCGGGTCGTGCCCCTCCCTGGTGTGGACGACGAGCATTCCAACTGACCGGGCGTGCTCCAGCAGCCGGGCGGTGGCCGGCAGGCCGGCCCGGGTGAGGCCGATGTCGTAACCCATCGCGTCGACGTAGCCGCCCGGCCCGCAGAAGTCGGTCTGCCAGTCGATACAGAGCAGTGCGGTTCGCGCGGTGTCCGCCGCGCCGTCGTACGGCCACGGGTAGGGGTTGGCCGGTACCGGCCCGATGCTGCCCATCCTCTCGCCTCCTGTCGTCGTCGCTGGTGCCTGTCCGCGCTAGCGCCGGGTGGCGGCGCGGCGGTAGGCCCGCCACCCTCCGGTGGCGCTGATGTCCTCGGCCGGCGGGCCGGCGGCGTACGCCTCGCAGAGGAAACCGAGCACGTCGCGCCCGTCGTCGAGCCGAACCCAGCCGAGCGAGAGTGGGGCCGGGACCCCGGCCAGCAGACCGCCGACCGCGGAGCCGGGCAGTCGCCACAGCTCGACCTCGATCGAATGACCCGCCGGCTCGTCCGGTGCCACGCGGACCAGGCCGGGCAGTCCCTCGCCGTCGGGGGTGTCCATCCGGACGAGCCGGTAGAGCGGCGCGGTGCGGGCGGTGTCGACGAGCGCGGCACCCTGCCCGACCAGCTCACCGTTGCGGGACTCGCCCGTCAGGTGCCGGCCCACCACGGCGACCAGGAGTTCCGCCGGACGCTGCACCGGTGGTGAGCTGACCTCGACCGTTCGGGTTGGTGGGCCGCCGTCGGTGAGGGTGGCGGCCAGGCGGGACAGGGTGGTGTCGCTGAACGCCGGGCCGACCAGGGTCAGGCTCGCCGGGCGACCGGTGCTGGTGAACCCGTTGGGTACGGTCACCGCGGCCAGGTCGAGCAGGTTCGCGAACTGGGTGTAGCGGCCGAGCATGGCGTTACGCCCGATCGGGTCCTCGGCGATCTCGTCGAGCGTGAACGTGGTGCCGACGGTGGGCACGACCAGCACGTCGATGTCCTGCCAGAGCTGGTCGACCTGCGCCCGCAGCTCGCGCAGGCGGTGCTGGCCCCGAAAGGCGTCGATGGCGTCGTAGCGCCGCCCGGTCTCCAGCACGGTCCGGGTGACCGCGAGGACCGACTCGGGATGCGACCGCAGGAAGCCGTCCAGCGCGACGAGCCTCTCGGCGACCCAGGGTCCCCGGTAGAGCAGGTCGCCCGCCTCGAAGAAGTCGCCGAGCGGCACCGACCGAGGGGTCCCGACGAAGGTGCGCAGCCGTTGCACTCCCGCGACGAACCGAGCCTCCTGCCCGGCGTCGCCGAAGAACTCCAGGTCCTCTGCCCGGGGCACTCCGAGGCGGAGCGTCCCCGGCAGGCGGGCAACCACCCGCTCCGCCGGCAGCGGACGTCCCCAGGGGTCGGCCGCCGTGACGCCACGGGCCGCGTGCAAC
Organism: Micromonospora sp. NPDC085948; assembly: GCF_040686315.1. Lineage (NCBI taxonomy): Bacteria > Bacillati > Actinomycetota > Actinomycetes > Micromonosporales > Micromonosporaceae > Micromonospora > Micromonospora sp. NPDC085948. Next base: position 105,448 of record NZ_JBFBJW010000019.1, read on the forward strand.
ACCTCGACGGCGCCGGCGACGTCGGCGGCGAAGACCGACACGCAGTCCAGCGAGCGGCAGGCCGGCACGACACCGGCCGCGCTGAGCAGACCCCGGGTGGGTTTGAGGCCGACGATCCCGTTCAGCGCCGCCGGCACCCGACCGGAGCCGGCGGTGTCCGTACCCAGGGCGAAGCTGACCTGGCCGGCGGCGACCGCAACCGCGGAGCCGGAGCTGGAGCCGCCGGAGATCAGCCCGCCACCGAAGACGCTCTCGCAGCTGCCGTAGGGCGAGCGTGCGCCGGTCAGGCCGGTGGCGAACTGGTCGAGGTTGGTCTTGCCGACGAGCATCGCGCCGGCGTCGAGCAGTCGGCGCACCACCGGCGCGTCCTCGGCGGCGCGGTACCCGAAGTCGGGGCAGCCGGCGGTGGTGATCATGCCGGCCACGTCGATGTTGTCCTTGACCGCGAACGGGATGCCGTACAGCGGCAGCGCGGGATCACCGTGGCGGGTCAGCGACTCGGCGCGTTCGCGCAGGTGCTCAGCCGGGACGGTGCTGATCCAGACCGGCCCGCCGGCACGTCCGGCAAGCCCGTCCAGGACGCGCTCGGCCTGGGCCGCCGGGGTCAGGCCGCCATCGCGGTACGCCGACCGAAGCTCCGAAATGGACCCTACTGGTTCTGGCATACAGTCGATTGTCGACCGAACTGTTACGGGAACCAGCGCGCTGTGTAACGACGACATGACGGCACCCGGGCCGCGCCGCGCCTAACCGAGGTACGAGCGCGCCCCGTGCCCCGCGAGCACGGTGAGCACCTCCTCCGGGTCTCCCCCGGCGACCGCCTCGAACAGCCGCTCGTGCCGGTGGACCCCGTCCAGCGGCTGCGCCAGCTCGGCCTCCCGGCGCAGGTTGATCGCCATGTAGAGCTGCAACTTCACCAGGATCGAGCCGTACACGGCGGACAGTTGGCGGTTACCGGCGAGCGCCACCAGCGCGACGTGGAACTCCCGGTGCGACTCGGCGACCGCCATCCGGTCGCCGGACCGGGTCGCCTCCCTCATCTGGTCCAGGGTCGCCCGCAACCCGGCCAGGTCGCTCTCCCGGCCGACCGGGATCCCGGCCCGCACCGCGAACTGTTCCAACATGTCCCGCAGCTCGTACAGCTCCTGCACGTCGCGGTCCGACAGGGTGGCCACCCGGACTCCCCGCCGCGGCACGTGCTCGACCAGTCCCTGTTGGGCCAACAACCGCAGCGCCTCCCGCAACGGAGCCCGGCTGATCCCCAGCCGTCGGGTCAGCTGCTCCTCCACGAGGCGTTCGCCCGGGTCGCTCTTGCCGCTGAGGATCTCCCGGGTCAGCCGGGAGACGGCGAGGTCCACCAGACTGACGCTCTCCAGCTCACCATCCACCGACGAAGCGGCCACGTCGTTCACGCCGATGAGTCTGCCACCCGCCCCCGGCCGACCGGTGTGGCCTGGTCGCCTCGTACGGCCTGTCTCCGGTGCCGCCGCCTCCGACGGCATCGCCCGGCGTCGCGCCGCGCCGATCGGCGGCCGGCAACCAGCGGGTTTCTGGGGTTTGGCCGGTCAGCGTCGCATCGGTGGGGCGCCGATGGCCAGGACAGCGGTGTCGTCGGTGAGCCCGTCGCCGAACGTGTCAAGCAGATCGGTGACGGCGGCGACGGTATCGGCGGCGGTGGCGGGCGCGAGAGAGCCGGCAAATCGGGCGAGAGCCGCCGCTCCGTAGCGACCGTCGGCGGTCTCACCGCCATCGACACGAGCCTCGGTGAGTCCGTCGCTGTAGAGGAACAACGTGTCGCCGGGGTTCGCCACGATCGTGGTGTTGGTGTACCGGGACTGCGGGAAGGCCCCCACGATACGGCCCTTGGTGGGGTGGTAGTGGGTCGCGCCGTCGGCACGCAGCAGCAACGGTTCCGGGTGCCCGCCGCTGGCGATGATCGCGGTGAAACCGCCGACGGCCGGCGTGGGTGTGAGGATGCCGAACACGACGGTGCAGTAGCGCGCGTCCGAGCGGTATTCCTGCCAGAGCACGGTGTTGAGGTTGTGCAGCGCGGCAGCGGGATCGGGGTCGTAGACGGTCGCGGCGCGCAACGTGTAGCGGGCCAGGGCGGTGACGGCGGCCGCTTCGACGCCTTTGCCGCTGACGTCGCCGAGGAAGAACCCCCAGCGGCCGTCGATGAGCGGGAACAGGTCGTAGAAGTCGCCGCCGACCTGGTCGGTGGAGGCGGCCCGGTAGTACGCGGCGCTCTCCAGCCCGGGCGGGGTCTGCAGTACGGCGGGCAGGAGACTGCGTTGCAGTTGGCTGACGAGATGTCGTAGCCGTTGGTCCTCGCGCTCCGCGGCCCTGCGGGCGTGGAGAAGCTCTCGTTCGTAGGCGCGGCGCATCTTCGCGTCGAAGATGGCCGTCCGGATGAGTTGGGGTTGCCCCTCGCTGCCGGTCTTGACGACTGACGTGACGAGGACCGGCATCCGGGAGCCGTCCCTGGTGCGAAGTTCGAGGGAGACACCGGCGATCTCGCCCTGCATGGCGAGCATCGGCGCGAAGTGGGTCTCGTGGTAGATCCGGCCGCCACCGGTGAGCAGATCACTGAAGCGACGCCGGTCGACGAGCTCCTCGCGGCGGTAGCCGAGCCAGCCCAGCAACGTCTCGTTGATCTTCGCGATGGTGCCGTCCAGCAGGGTGGACAGGTACCCGCAGGGCGCATTTTCGTACAGGTCTTCGAGGTTGTCTTCAAGCAGGGCAGGAAAACCGACCCCACTCGGCTGGGCACTCCCGTCATCGCCCAGGCCCTGACCGTCCGGGTCGGGCCCCGCGGTGGCGGTCATCGGTAGGCGGCCCTGACAAACGACGTGATCGCTGCGGCCGTCGCCTCCGGCGCGCTCAACTGCGGGCAGTGCCCCGTCGCATCCAGTGTGACGAGTCGACTTCCAGGAATCTGCCGATGGACGAATGCCCCCACCTCGGGCGGTGCGATGGCGTCCTGAGCACACTGCAGGATCAGGGTCGGAACTCTCACGCTGGCGAGATCCGTGCGGTTGTCGGACAGGAACGTCGCCCGGGCGAACACCTGCGCCATGGCGGGATCCGTCCGGCAGAAGCTAGCCGTCAACTCTTCACCCAGCTCCGGCCGCTCGGGATTGCCCATGATCACGGGCGCCATGGTCGACGACCAGCCGAGGTAGTTGCTGTCGAGTGAATCGAGCAGGTCGTCGATGTCCTCGCGAGTGAAGCCGCCCCGGTAGTTCTCGTCATCGATGTAGCACGGCGACGGGGTGACCAGGACAAGTGCGGAGAAGCGGTCCGGTTCGCGGTTCGCCGCGAGGACCCCGATGCTCGAACTCACCGAGTGCCCGACGAAGATCGGCTGCTGGAGGTCGAGGTCCTGGCAGATGGTCAGCACGTCGTCGGCGTAGCCGTCCAGGGAGGCGTACCGGTCTGCGTCCCAGGCCATCGGGTCGGCCTTACCTGATCCGACATGATCAAACAACACCAACTGGGCCCATTGTCCGATTTCGGCGACCAGATGGCGCCACATCTGCTGATCGCAGCCGAAGCCGTGCGCGAGCACAAGAGTCGGGCCGCCCTCACGACCGGTCACCATCACGTTGTTGCGGTCCCGCACAAGCATCCGCCCATCTTCCATCACCCGCATCGGCGGTCCAAGCAGGGCTCACCTGCCCTGGGCTGGAGGTGGCCGCCGGCGCGGCGGATGCGGGTCCGGTCTGCTCGACCTCCGCCACGGCCGCCGTGACCTGCGCCACGCCGAGTGCCGCCAACGCCGCGTGCGGCTCGGCCACCGGCGTTGCCGGTTCCGGGTTCGACGGCGGCGTTTCCGGCCCACCCCGCCGCCAGGCAACGGCGGGGCGGGTCGGTGGCACCGCGTCGGCTCACCCGTCGCCGGCGGCACGGTGGCGGTCGGCCTCGGCGTCCGCGGCACCTGTCGGAACGCCGTCGCTGTCGCGGGCGGCGTGGGACAGGTCCACGTCCGCTCCGGTCCGGGCGGCGTCGGCCGCCGCGTCGTCCGCGCCGACGATCTCCCCGCCAGCGTCGGCACCCGCGCCGTCGTCGTCGATGAGCTGTTCGGGGGCGGCCAGTGCGATCGGTACATACCTGGGCTCGGTCATCTCGTCCTCCTCCGGGGTCCCTGCGTGCTTCCCCTACCGCTACCCCGAGGAGTGCTCGACACACCCTCGACCATGCCGGCGAGGGGGTGCACGGACACCGTCCAGATGAGAGCCAGCTGCACCGCGACGATCTGCGGGGCATCTCCGGCGCATCGGCGTCGCGCTCGGAACGGGCAGCGGACCGTCGGCCAGCATCACGCTACGTAGTGACGTCATACGTCAGACGATGATGCTAATCTATTTCGGCGCGGTAAACGGATCTCGACTGCGGAAGGATCACGATGCCATCGGATCGGCCGACAGTCAGCTCCGCCTTCACGCGTCATACCCGTGCACGGGCGGCCGGCAACATCCCCACGGCCGCGGCAGGACGCACAGTCGTCCTGCCCAGACGACGGGCGATCGCCGCCGCGACGCCCGTCCCTGCCCGTGCGGACTCCGGCATCGCCGCGTCCAGCCACGCCGTCCCCCGCTGGTCGTTGTCCCGCCAATCAGAACGGGACGTCCGCCCAGCTGCGTGTCGCCGACGCGGGTCGAATGCCGCACGTCGTCAGCAACGCATACCCAAGGAGGTTTGACTGTGCCACTTCGAAAACTCACCACCCCCTGGATAGGGGCGGCCATGGCCGCCATGATGATGGTCGCCGTCGGGGCGTACGTCATCATGACCGGCGCATCCGCATCCGCGGCCAGCACCGCCGGCTGCGGCAAGGCGCCCGGATTGAACAGCGGCACCCACACCATCCAGAGCAGCGGAAAGAGCCGCAGCTTCATCCTTCGGCTGCCCGACAACTACAACAACACCTATGCCCACCGGCTGGCCTTCGGGTTCCACTGGCTGGGCGGCACCTCCAGCCAGGTCGCGGGCGGCGGCACCGACGGAGCGTCGTGGGCCTACTACGGCATGCTCTCGCAGGCGAACAACACGACGATCTTCGTCGCCCCGCAGGGCCTCAACGGCGGCTGGGGCAACTCCAACGGTGAGGACGTCACCTTCACCGACGACATGATCCGCATGATCGACAACGCGCTCTGTGTGGACACCACCCAACGTTTCTCGGTCGGGTTCAGCTACGGCGGCGCGATGAGCTACTCGTTGGCGTGTTCCCGGCCGAACGTGTTCCGTGCGGTCGCGGCAATCGCCGCCCCCGGGGCGATCAGCGGATGCAGCGGCGGCACCCAGCCAGTGGCGTACCTGGGGATTCACGGCATCAACGACAACATCGGGAGCGGACGGTCGCTGCGCGACAGGTTCGTCCGGAACAACGGCTGTGCCGCGCAGACCCCGCCGGAACCGCGGGCGGGCAGCCTGACCCACATCACCACCGCGTACTCGTGCCAGCCCGGATACCCGGTGCTCTGGGCCGCCTTCGACGGCGGCCACCAGCAGGGACCGGTGGACGGGTGTGCCGGCTGTGAGAGCGGCGCGCGGAGCTGGGTCAAGCAGGAGGTGTGGCGGTTCTTCAGCCAGTTCGGGTCCACCGTGCCGCCCACCAGCGCACCGCCCACCACCACTCCCCCGCCGTCGAGCCCGCCGCCGGGTGGTCAGCAGAACGTGCAGATCGTGGGTAGCCAGTCCGGCCGCTGCGTCGACGTCCCCGGTTCCAGCACCACCAACGGGGCCCGCCCGGCGCTGTGGGACTGTCACGGTCGCACCAACCAGCGCTGGACCCACACCTCCAACCGCGCCCTGACCGTCTACGGCAACAAGTGCCTGGACGCCAGCGGCGCGGGCAGCAGCAACGGCACCGCTGTCATCATCTGGGACTGCAACGGCCAGGCCAACCAGCAGTGGAACCTGAACGCCAACGGCACCATCACCTCTGCCCAGTCGGGGCTCTGCCTCGACGCCGTCAACTCCGGCACGGGCAACGGAACGCAACTGCACCTCTGGGCCTGCCAAGGCAGCGCCAACCAGCAGTGGAGCACGCGCGCCTAGTGCCACATCCGGCTACTGCCGGCGACGCGCCGCCCGGGCACTTTCCCGGGCGGCGCGTCGCCGTCGGCTACCGGCCCGCCTACCATTTCGCCATGCAGGACAGCACCGACGGCGTACGGATCAGACGCGGTAGCCCGGCCGACGCACCCGCCGTACTGAAGATGCTCGACGCCGCGGTGACGTGGATGAACGATCGGGGCAATACCGAGCAGTGGGGCACCACCCCGTTCTCCGCGAAGCCCGGCGGGGCCGACCTGGTCGACCGGTACCTGACCGAGAACTTCCCGTACATCGCTGAGCTGGACGGGACACCAGCCGCGACCCTGGTGCTGGACTCCGGGCCCAGCCCGCGCGCACCGATCGCGCCCGCGGCAGAACCCGAGCGGTACGTCCGCCTCCTGGTGACCGACCGACGGTTCGCCGGTCGACACCTCGGAGCGGCCCTGTTGGCGCACGCGGTGGAGGAGACCCGACGCGCCGGCGTGCGGTTGCTCCGGGTGGACTGCTGGGCGGGCGGTGGTGGCGAGTTGGTGGCGTTCTACGAGCGCAACGGGTTCACCCCCACCGACACCTTCCGAGCTGGCTCCTGGCCGGGGCAGGTGCTGGCCCGGCGGGTCGACTGAGTCGTACCCGCTGTCTCCGCGATGGGGCGAACACGTCCTCAACGGCGGGTGGCGCGGTGCAGCGCGGCGACACCGCCACTGAGGTTGCGCCAACCCACCCGCTGCCAGCCCGACGCGGCGATCCGCTCCGCCAGGTCCCGCTGATCCGGCCAGACGCGAATGGACTCGGTCAGGGGTCGTACCGTTCGGCGACGCCGTCGAACATCGCGGCGACCGTTGACGGCTGCTTGTCCAGACCGGCCCGCGTCACGGCGTCACCGCTGCTGCCGGTACCGCCGTCGTGAGCAGGTACTCGACCTCCAACCGGAAGCGACCGCCGTCGGCCACCCCACGGTCGCCGACGAACGAGCGCAGGTCCGCGCGCAACGCCTCCCACCGGCCCTGGGCCACCAGCCGATCCCGTTCGGTGACGACGTGACCGGCGGTGTCGATGAGCAGGCTGGTCGCCGCGTCGGCGTTGGCGAAGCTCAGGCCCAACCGGTGCACGACCGTCGACGTGATCCGCAGGTCGGCGTCTGCCAGGAGCTGGCCGACGAGCGTGCGGTCACCCCATCGGCTCGGTGGGGCGCCTCCGGCCGGAGGCGGCGGTAGATATCCGCCGAGCACCTGGCCCATGGCCGGCAGCAGACTGCCCGGTGTCCAGGCGGCCAGCAGGACCCGGCCCGCGGGGGCACACACCCGGCTCAGTTCCCGGGCCGCCGCTTCGTGGTCGTTCGCGTACATCACGCCGAACACCGACAGGACCACGTCGGCCGCATCATAGGGAAGCGGCAGGCGACAGGCGTCCGCGACCTGCCAGTCGACCGTCAGGCCGTCGTCCGCGGACCGACGCCAGGCCAGCTCCACAAGCGCCGGCTCCAGGTCCACCCCGACGGTACGGGCTCCGCACCGGGCGGCCAGTATCGCCGCGTTGCCCGTACCGGTGGCCACGTCGACCACCCGTTCACCCGGCCGTATCGCGGCGGCCGCCACCACCGTTTCGGCGACCGGCATCAGCCGCCGCGCCATGGCCGGATAGTCGCCGGAAGCCCACGTGGTCACGGATGCACTCTCCCATGGACCCCTGGGACGCCGGTCGGGACAGGTGTGCACACGCGGCACTCGGGGCGTCGCCGGTACCAGTAGGCGAGGGTGGCGGCGGCGAGCAGGAGCCCCCAGAGCGGGAAGGGCATCAACAGGACCAGGAGATGATCCGAGAGGTCGGTTCCGGCCCCGAAGGACTGCTGTACCAGCGAATGGCCGGCGATGCACATCATGAGGGCCACGATCAGGCCGGGTATGACCGCCGCGTGGACGGGTACTGGGCGACCGCCGACAAACGGCAACGAGCGTGGGAAGACCTCGCCGCGGGGCCGGATCAAGCCGAGAGTCAGCCAGGTGCCTGCCTCGCCGGCGACCGCGAGGGCCAGTCCGAAGATGCGGAGACCGGGGTGTGCGGCGAGGGTCTCGGCGCTTTCCCCGATGGGCCAGGGCGTCAGCCAGCTCAGTCTGGTCACCACGTACGGCAGGGGGCACAGGGCGGCGGCCCAGGTCAGGACGCGACCCCAGGACGACGCCGCCGCTGGTGTCGTCCACGCCGCTCCCGGGCGTCCACAGGACTGGCAGTGGCCGCGGTGGTGCCGCAGGAGACGGACCAACACCGCAGCCCAACAGGCGCCGACGGCCAGGGATCCGAACACGACGAACGGTCGGTAGCCGATCGGTTCGGCGTCGCGGGCGATGTAGCCCAACCACAGCAGCAGCGCGACGAAGGCTGCCGCTCCGACGGTGATGCCACCGGCGCCCGCGGCGCGACCGCTGCGTGGCCTCGCGGACCTGAACAGGCGCGTGGCCAGTGCGGCGGTGATCGCGGCAGGCACCGCCAGCGTCATCAGGTACGCGGTGATGGTGAGCACCTGGATGTCGGGAACCAGGAAGCCGAGCAGCGTCGCCGCGACGGCGGCGACCACGATGCCGCCGACCCGGACCGCCGCGCCGACCCGGCCGCTGCGGAGCAGACCGACCAGCGCCAGCCCGACGACGCCGGCCGTCAGGGCGAGCACGACAGCCGTGTCCGACGGCACGTAGGTCATGAGGGAGAGATCCGCGAACCGGTCCTGCGGGCCGAACGGGTAGCTGCTCGGTCGCAGCCACCACCGGACCCCGACAGCGACCAGCAGGAGGGACCCGACCAGGACGCCGGTCTCCGGCCAGCCGGCGACATATCGATGGTGTGCTGACGCCGGGGCGTCATCCGTCAGTGCTGCGTGCATCTCTGTTCTCCCCGTGGGTGAGCCAGCCACGCCCGTGACCGGCATCGTGACGCCAGCATCGCCGCGCTCAGGAACCCCTCGCCATCTGCCGATCGGTAGATACCGGTCGGCAGCGCGACGCGGTTACGGTGACCTCGTGATCTCGCTGAACGCCCTGGGAGCCCGGTACGGGCGCGTGTCCCGCAGCCGTACGGCACGAGCAACTGCGGCGATCGGCGCCTGCCTCGCTGTCGTCGTACCGGCCGGGGTCTGGGGTTCGGGCGGCCACCCACCGCTCGCCCTCGTAGCCGTGCTGGCCCTTGCGACGCTCGCCGGGCACGCGGCGATCTGGCCGCGCGCCCGGCACCTGACCGGCGTGAGCAGCGTCGTGGTGTCCGTGCTGTCACTCGGCGCGGTGGCGCTGTGGCACCACGCCGGCGCTCCCATGCCGGCGGGGCCGTGGCCCCTGCTGACCACGGCAGTCCTGGTCGCCTACCTCGCCCTGGTCTGCCGGATGGCCACGTCCCGCATCTCGACACTGACGGTCGCCGTGGCGATCCTCGCGGAGAGCGTGCTGGCCGTTCCGATCACCGGGGCCGCCGAACTGGGCTGGCGCGACCGCGTCGCCGTCTGCGTCTTCTGGTCGCTGGCCGGGTTCGCCGGCATCGCCGCCGGTCGGTACCTGCGCCGCCTCGACGAGGCCCGGGTACGCGCCGTCCGGCTGGCTCGCCGGGCGCAACGCGTCCAACTCGCCACCGACCTCCACGACTTCGTCGCCCATGACGTCAGCGCGATGGTGATCCAGGCGCAGGCCGGACGGATCCTGCTCGACGAGGGTGTCGACGTCGCCGAGGTACTCCAGGCCATCGAGGCGGACGGCACCCGCGCGTTGAACGCGATGGATCGCACCATCCGGCTGCTCCGGGAACTTGAGGATGTCGCTGGCGCGGTCCGCACGCCCTTGCCGGATGCCAGCGAGTTGCCGAACCTGATCCGGCGGTACGCGGCCGCCTGGGACGGACCCGTCACCGTCGCTGTCGATCCGGGACTCGAATCCTCGTTGCTGCCCGAGGCGAGCACGACCGCCTACCGCGTGGTTGTCGAAGCGCTCACGAACGTGCGCCGCCATGCCCACCCCGGGGCCGCCGTCGACGTACGGCTGCACCGCAGGCTCGAAGGCGTCACCGTGGCCGTGACGAACACGTCACCCACCGACCAGCAGAGCTCCGCACCGATGCACAGTCGGCGCGATCCGGTACGACGGCGCAGCGGCACCGGGCTGAACGCCCTGGCCGAACGAGTCGACATGCTCGGCGGCACGCTCGACTACGGGCCGCAGTCGCCCGCTGGATGGCAACTACGTGTCGACCTGCCCGCCGACGTGCTGCGGACGACAGCATGACCATCCGCGTACTCCTCGCTGATGATCAGCACTCCGTCCGCTTCGGGTTCCGCACCATCCTGGGGGCCGCCACGGACATCGAGGTCGTCGGCGAGGCCGCCGACGGTGCGACGGCGCTGACCCTGACTCGGCGACTGCGTCCCGACGTCGTCATCGCCGACATCCGCATGCCCGGGATGGACGGACTCGAACTGACACGCAGGCTGTGCGCGGCAGACGCTCCCGTCGCGGCGCGCGTCGTGGTGGTGACGGCCTACGATCTCGATGCCTACGTGCACACCGCGCTCCGCCACGGCGCCAGCGGATTCCTCGTCAAACACTCCGGGCCGGCGCTTCTCACCGAGGCGGTTCGCGCCGCGGTGGCCGGCGACGCGTTGATCAGCCCCACCGTGACGGTTCGGCTGCTCCGCGAACTCTCCCGGACCACGATCGCGCCCGCCCGCAAGCCGGAACCCGCGCTGTCCGACCGCGAGATGGAGGTCGTCTCCCTGGTGGCCGACGGTCTGACCAACCCCGAGATCGGCGCCAGACTGTTCATCACCACGGGAACCGTCAAGACCCACCTGGCCAGCGTCCACCGCAAGCTGGGCGTGCGGAATCGCGTCGGCATCGCGCAGTGGGCGTGGGAGACACGCGCCCACACCCGCATGCCGGGCGGCGAGCAGCGCTAGTCCCCTGTCGGCGTGCCGGGCCGACCGGTCGCGCGTGCTACTTGCTCCGGGAGCGCAGGAACAGGATGACGACGATGGCCACCACGACGAGGACGAAGAAGCCGATCAGCACCGGTTGGGAGACCGGCGTCTTCGGACCTCCGACCACGGCAAGGTTGTCCAGCATGGCAGTTTCCGTCCACTGAGGAGGTAGGCGTTCGGGACTGTCCCCTTCCCAGAATGCGTGGCGCGCAACCCACTCCGACGCGGGGAGCAGACCGAGGCGCCGCGACCGCCTCGCTGGTGTCCCCCGGTCGAGCGCGACACGCTCCCCGACCTCCCGATCCGTAACAGGCCCGAAACTACCGGTTGAGAATCCTGGAACTTCGTGCCAGCCTGAGAGCCATCGACGAGTGTGAACGTTAACGCTAACGACCCGTGGTTTTCGCTCTCACCACCGGAGGATCAGCATGATGTCCCCGGACCCGTCCCACCGGGCGCACCCGACCACTGACGCTCACATCTTCCGGAACGACGGCGGTAATTCTGCTCCGAGGGCGCCCGGCCCGGGTCTGCTGACGCGGCAGCACTGACGGACGGACAACGCCGGGGCACCCACCCACCACCAGGAGGTACCAACCATGCGCGGACATGCGAACCACCCCCCACCCGAGGAAGACAACCGGGTGTCCTCCCGTCTTCGCGGACGGCTGCTGAAACTTGCCGCCGCGGGGATCGCCGCCGCAGTCGCGATGTTCACCCTGACGATGACGACCGGATCGGCATCGGCCGCCGACAACCCGTACCAGCGAGGCCCGGACCCCACCCGGACCAGCGTCACCGCCGTGAACGGCCCCTTCGCCAACACGTCGGTGAGCGTCCCGACCGGGTACGGCTTCAACGGCGGCCGGATCTACTACCCGACCGACACCAGCCAGGGCACCTTCGGGGCCATCGCGATCTCGCCCGGCTACACCGCGTTGTTCTCCGCCGAACTGGCCTGGATGGGTCCGTGGCTGGCCTCCCACGGCTTCGTCGTGATCGGCATCGAGACCAACAGCCGTAACGACTTCGACACGGCTCGAGGCACCCAGTTGCTCGCCGCACTGGACTACCTGACCCAGCAGAGCCCGGTACGCGACCGGGTCGATCCCACCCGGTTGGCGGTCGCCGGTCACTCGATGGGTGGCGGTGGCGCACTGAGCGCGGCCATCCGGCGCCCGTCGTTGAAGGCAGTGGTCGGCATCGCGCCGTACTCGCCGTCGTCGAACCTGGCCAACGACCGGGTGCCCACGATGATCTTCGCTGGGCAGGCGGACACGGTGGTCACCCCGTCCTACGCCACCGGTCTGTACAACAGCCTCCCGGCCACCACGGAGAGCGTCTACGTGGAGGTCGCCGGCGCGGATCACGGGTTCATGGTCGGACGGTCGAACCCGGTGATGGTCCGCACCATGCTGCCGTTCGTCAAGATGTTCGTCGACAACGACGCCCGGTACAGCCAGTTCCTGTGCCCGTTGCTGGACTCCAGCGGCGTGGTCACCTACCGCAGCACCTGCCCGTTGCTGCCCTCGACGCCCACCAGCCCGACGGCGACCCCCACCAACACGCCGAGCCCCACCAACACGCCGACCCCCACCGCGTCGCCCTCCGTCCCGCCCACCTCGGCCAGCGAGATCGTCGGGACGCAGTCCGGTCGGTGCGTCGACGTACCCAACGCCGCACGCACCAACGGCACCCGCGTGCAACTCTGGGGCTGCAACAAGCAGACCAACCAGGCATGGACCTACACCGCAGGCAAACAACTCCAGGTGTACGGCACCATGTGCCTGGACGCGGCGGGCTCCGGCAACGGCGCGGCGGTGCAGATCTACGGCTGCCACAGCCAGACCAATCAACAGTGGAACGTCAACTCCAACGGCACCATCAGCAGCGTCCAGTCCGGACGATGCCTGGACGTCTGGAGCACGGCCAACGGAGCCCAGATTCAGCTGTACGACTGCCACGGACAAACCAACCAGCAGTTCCGGCTCGCGCCCCTCGCGTAAGGATCGCGGCCGGACGGCAACGGGCGGGCTCGGCGTCACGCCGGGCCCGCCCGGATCAGATCAGAGCGCCCGGTAGTAGACGGCGATCGGCAGCGGAGTACAACCAAGTGCTTCGTACAGGGCTCGGGCGGGGGCATGGAATCCGTCCCCGCCCGTGCCGATCATGACGACCTCGGCACCGAGTTCCCGCATCGCGGCGAACGCGTGCTCGCACAGCACGGTGCCCGCGCCGAGCCGGCGGTGCTGCGCGGACACGGCGAGGATCGTGACGCTGGCATTTCGGCGCTCGGGTTCTACTGCCCAGGCCACGTAGCCGGCGACGGCACCGTCGATCTCAGCGACCGCGACGTACCGGTGCTCGGCGGGGTCGTGGAGCCCGGCAACCTGCTTGACGTAGTCGTCGCGCCACGTGCCGTGCTGGTTGGCGAAGACTGCCTCGCCCACGAGGGGGCGGAAGGAGTCCTCGTAGAACGGCCCGAACGTCTCGATTGTCAGTTCGGTGAGCCGGGCCAGGTCACGCGGAACAACGAGCGGATACGCATGTGAGTGTGCCTCTCGAGCCGAGGATCTGAAAGCCAACAAAACGGGCATCAGATGGCCGGCTGGCGGCCGGAACGGCGGCAAGCCGACCCTCAGCGGCGGGTACGCCAAGCGGCGAAGCAACACATGGTCGAAATCCTACCGGGCACCGCAACGGCAATCGCGTCCCTTCTAGAGGGAGCACCAGCAGTACAGGCCCTCACCCGCGTCCCGGGCGCGCTGCGCGAGGGCGGTGACCTTGTCGATGACCGGGAGCATCTCGTCGTCGGGTAGCGGACCGCTCCGCGCCAACTCCTCGGTCCGCCCCCACCGCGCGGACAACTCCGGCATCTGCGGCGTGGCGATGGAGGCGAGGGTGTCCCGCGTGGCCCGATCGAGCGACATCAGCCACGGCCCCTCCTGCTCGTCCTCACTCCACACCAGATCGGTACCGATCAGGCTCGCGTTCCAGTCGACCTGGCGCACGAAACCCACGAGCTGGCCGAGGATCACCGTCGGCTCGATGCCCTTCAGGTCGACCGCATCCACGGCCGCGCCGCCGTGACCGACGGCGAGCGGCCCGCCCTCGAAATCCTCCACCAACCTGACAGCCGCAGCGTCGTCCTCGGCCCGGAAGTAGTCGTACAGCAGACCCATGGCGTGCACTCCACCACAGGGGTACGACAGCAGATGCCCCCGCCGATCCCGCCCACTTCCTCGGATCTGTAAACAACCCTTGATATTAAACTTCACGAACGTCAATATGTGGAGGTCGCGGGTCGTCGAAGCCTGGGGAGTGAGCCATGAGGAGCCGTCGGTTTTTCGCAGTGGTGGCCGGGGCGGCGATGACCGTCACGGCGGCCGTCGCCTTCGTCCCCAGCAGCATGGCGGCCGTGTCCTCGGCGGATGCCGTGCCGATGGTCGCCTGCACCGCCCCGGCCTGGGCCGAGGGCACCACGTACCAGACGGGCGCCCAGGTCACCTACGGCGGCCGGCTCTACCAGGCACTTGTCACCCACACCGCGCACCCCGGCGCCGGCTGGAACCCGGCCGCGACCCCGTCGCTGTGGCGTGACCTGGGCGCGTGCTCGGGAAGCACTCCGCCGCCCACCACCGCCCCACCGACCACGGCGCCACCCACCACTGCGCCACCCACCACTCCACCCCCGACCACACCGCCCCCGACCACGCCACCCCCCACCGGCGGGACCTGCGCGGTGAAGTCGCGGCCCACCGGCAAGGTGTTGCAGGGCTACTGGGAGAACTGGGACGGCGCCTCCAACGGCGTACACCCCGGTCTCGGCTGGATCCCGATCACCGACAGCCGGCTCAGCCAGCACGGCTACAACGTGATCAACGCGGCGTTCCCGGTGATCCGCGCGGACGGCACGGTCCTCTGGGAGAACGGCATGGACGCCGGCGTCAAGGTCGCCACCCCGGCCGAGATGTGCCAGGCCAAGGCCGCCGGCGCCACCATCCTGATGTCGATCGGCGGAGCCGCCGCGGGCATCGACCTGAGTTCCACCGCGGTCGCCGATCGGTTCGTCGCGACGATCGTGCCGATCCTGACGGCGTACCACTTCGACGGGATCGACATCGACATCGAGACCGGCCTGACCGGCAGCGGCAACATCAACACCCTGTCCACGTCGCAGGCGAACCTGATCCGGATCATCGACGGCGTGCTGGCCCGGATGCCGTCGAACTTCGGCCTCACCATGGCACCGGAGACCGCCTACGTCACCGGCGGCAGCGTGGTCTACGGCTCGATCTGGGGCTCGTACCTGCCGATCATCAAGAAGTACGTGGACAACGGCCGGCTCTGGTGGCTGAACATGCAGTACTACAACGGCAGCATGTACGGCTGCAACGGCGACTCGTACCCGGCGGGCACCGTGCAGGGCTTCACGGTGCAGACACAGTGCCTCAACAACGGCCTCACCATCCAGGGCACCACCATCCGCGTGCCGTACGACAAGCAGGTCCCGGGCCTGCCCGCGCAGATCGGGGCGGGCGGCGGCCACCTGTCGACGTCGCTGGTCACGCAGGCCTGGAACTCCGTGCCCGGGCTGAAGGGCCTGATGACCTGGTCGGCGAACTGGGACGGGTCGAAGGGCTGGACCTTCGGCGACAACGTGAAGCGCCTCCAGGGCCGCTGACGGGTCACGTCGCCGGGCCCCCGCCAGCCGGCCTTTCGGCAGGCGCGGGCCCGGCGATTCAGGAGGCCGTGCCAGGATGGCGAACCGAAACTCGGTGCCGTTGCGATAGGTAGGCATGACCGCCCAGGACGACGCCGACCTCCTGGCCCTGACCGCAGGCGGCGACCGGAACGCGTTCGAGGCGTTCTACCGCCGGCACGCGCCATGGCTGCGCCTGCGCCTGTGCTACCGCTGTGCCGACGACGCCCTCGTCGACGACGTCGTGCAGGAGACGTTCCTCGCCGTGTGGACCGGCGCCGCCGCCTCCTTCCGGCCCCGCGACACCGACCCCGCCGCCTGGCTGTGGCGGATCGGGTCGCGCCGGCTCATCGACGCACTGCGTCGCCGCACGTCCCGCGACCGGCTCGGCCGGCTGCTGGCCCGCCTGGGCGGCCGGGACGAGTCGTCCGCCGAGGAGCAGGTGCTCATCGGCCTCGAACACGGCGACCTCGGCGGCGCCCTCGCCCGCCTCTCCCCGGAGTTGCGCGCGGTCATCCGCGCCACCGTCCTGGACGGCCTCTCCACCGCCGAGGCCGCCGTCCTGCTCGGCATCCCCGCCGGCACCGTCAAGACGCGGGCGATGCGGGCCCGCCGGCAACTGCGAGAGGAGTTGACATGACCTGGCACCTGCTCGACGAGGACCTGCGCGCCTACGCCACCCGTACCCTCGCCGCCCCTGGTCTGTGGTCCACGGAGGCGCACCTGGCGGCGTGCGGTGAGTGCCGCGAACGCCTCGCCGCCGCCGCGACCGCCGACCTGCGGTGGGCGATCGACGAGGGCTGGGCCCGCCTCGACGCCTCCCTGGACGCGCCGCGGCCGGGGCCTGTCGAACGGTTGATGATCGCGGTCGGCGTTCCCGACCACACCGCGCGGCTGCTCGCGGCGACGCCCGCGCTGCGGCTGTCGTGGCTCGTGGCGATCGCGGTCACGGCCACGTTGACGGCAACGATCGCCCTGTTCACCGACCCGGTCGTGTTCCTCGCGGTCGCCCCGCTGTTGCCGCTGGTCGCGGTCGCGATGTCCTTCGCGCCCGGCATCGACCCCACCTACGAGATCGCGGTGGTCGCTCCGATCCGCTCGTTCCGGTTACTGCTCTTGCGGTGCCTCGCGGTCCTGTCCGCGACCACCGCGCTGTCCGCCGTGGCCAGCCTCTTCATCTACGAGTACGGGCTGCGCGCGACCGGTTGGTTCCTGCCGTCACTCGCCCTGACCGTGCTGTCGGTGCTGCTCTCGGCTCGGCTCGGCGCGGGGCCGGCCGCGGTCGTCGTCGGCGTCGGCTGGGCGACGGTGGTCGCCGCCACCTTCGGCGACCGGCTCGTCTTCACCCTGGCCGGGCAGGTCGGCGTCGTGATCGTCGGCGGGATCGCCGCCGTGGCACTGGCCCGTCAGCGCGGCACCTACGACCGCCACCACGTCCCCCACCTGTCGAGGAGAATGTCATGACTGCCGTTCAGGCAGACGGTCTGGCGCTGCGGTACGGGCGCACCACCGCGCTCGAGGACGTGTCGTTCACGCTGCGTACCGGGGTGACCGGGTTGCTCGGCCCGAACGGTGCGGGCAAGACGACGCTGCTGCGGATCGTCGCGACCGCCCTGCCGGCGGGTGGCGGCACGCTGCGGGTCTTCGGCCACGACCCGAGCACGCCACCCGGGCGGCTCGCGGTCCGGCGCCGGCTGGGCTACCTGCCGCAGGACCCCGGCTTCCACCCGTCGTTCACCGCGTTCGAGTTCGTCGACTACGTCGCGATCCTCAAGGAGCTCACCCACCGGACGGCGCGGCACACCGAGGTCGCCCGGGTGCTCTCCGCCGTCGGCCTCGACGACCGCCGACGGTCCCGGATCCGGACCCTGTCCGGCGGCATGAAGCAACGGCTCGCGCTGGCGGCCGCCCTGGTCGGCGACCCGGACCTCGTCATCCTCGACGAACCGACGGTCGGCCTCGACCCGGAGCAGCGGCTGCGGTTCCGGGAGCTGATCGCCGACCTCGGCGAGCACAAGACGGTGCTGCTGTCCACCCACCAGACCGAGGACGTCATGTCGCTGTGCCAGGAGGTCATCGTGCTGGACCGGGGCCGGGTCCGGTTCGAGGGCACCCCGGCCGAGCTGGCCGGGCTGGCCGCCGGCCGGGTGTGGACGAGCGCGGCGCGCCGGGCCGGGTCGTTGGCGTCGTGGCGGACGGGCACGGGGCTGTACCGTCACGTCGGCGACCCGCCAGCCGGGGCGAGGCTGGTGGAGCCGTCGATCGAGGACGGCTACCTGACGCTTGTCGGCGCCGGCGCCGAGGCGTCCGCGGTCGCGGGCGGTGCGCGATGACCGCGACCCTGACGGTCGCCACGCCGGCCCGTCCGACGCCGTCGTCCACACCCGGGCGTCGGCGAGCGCTGCTCGCACTCACCCGGTTCGAGTCGGTCCGGATGCTACGACACCCGCTCACCGTCGCGGCCGCGCTGCTCTTCCTCGGCCCGTGGCTGTGGGGCTCGTTGTCCGGCTCGGCCAACCGATATCCGGTGCTCCCCGACGAGCTGATCACCATCCAGCTGCTCGCGCTGCCGATCCTCGGCGGGTCGGCGCTGATCGTGGCGAACCTCGTCACCCTGCGGGCGTACCGGCACCACGTCGACGCGTCCTACGACGTGCTGGTGCTGCCGCCAGCCTGGCGGGTCGGCGGGTTCCTGCTGGCACTGCTACCGCTGGCCGGCCTCAGCCTGCTGCTCGTGGGCGTCCGGGTCGCGGTTTCCGCAGTGCTCCCGGGTGCGGCCGGAAGCGTCGACGTCGCCGCCCTGGTGACCCCGGCGGCGCTGACACTGCTCCTCGGTGCGGTCGGGGTGCTCTCCGGCGTCCTGATCCGCTCCCTGCTGATCGCCCCACTGCTCGTCCTGCTCGTTCTGGTGCTGGAGTTCACGGCGATCACCATGACCCTCGTCGGGACCGGCTGGCGGTTCCTGCTTCCGGTCTACATCAGCGAGTTCGCCGTCCCGGTCCCCGCCGGCGTCTCCGAGCGGCCCTCGGCCCGGCACCTCGCCTACCTGGTCGGGATCACCGTGCTGCTCGTCGCGGCCGTACTGGCCCGGGCCACCGCGCGGCGGTCGGTCGTCGCGGCCGGGCTTGCCGTCGGGCTGATCCTCACCGTCGGCGGAGGGGTGACCCAGTCGCTACCCGACCCGGGCATGGCGGCGGCCCGCGCGACTGTCGAAGACCGGCCGGCGAGCATCCAGTCGTGCGTCAGGCGCGGCGACGTCACCTACTGCTACTTCGACGGGTTCGATGGGTTCGTCCCCGGGTGGGAGTCGGTGGTGACCTCCGTACGCGCGGTGGTGCCGGACAGCGCCGCCTCGTCCGGACCACCGCTCGCGGTGCGGCAGCGGGCCCTCGTCGAGGAGATCTCGGCCGGGGGCGCCGGGTCCGTCGCCGAGGCCATGCAGGTGGTGGCCGGCTGGAAGGTCGATGACGCGGCGGCGGGCACCCCGGAGGCGGTCCGGGTCGACACCGCGTGGGGCGACGATCGGGCAGCCGCCGCCCTGGCCGCCGAGGTTGCCTACCGGCTGATGGCCGCGAAGGCGTACGACGGGGGGAACTTCCTCTGCGGGGCGCAGGCCGCGCTCCTGGTGTGGCTGGTCGGGCGGGCGTCGCCGACCACCCTGGCCGGGATGCGTTCGCTGGACGAGACGAGCACCGGCGCGCTCGTCTTCAGCGACACATCGGGCCTGTACGGCATCTTGGCGCCCGACCGGGCGGCGGCACCGGCGATGGAGCTGCTGGAGCGGCAGTCCGACGAGGTGCCGTCGCTGGTCGAGCGACACTGGGCCGAGCTGACCGCGCCCGAGACTCCGCTGGAGCGCTTCGGTGCCATCTTCGGGGTGCCGGTCCAGCCGCTCGCGCCGGACGACGAAGCGCTGCCGTGCGTCCCGTGAGCGGCGTACCCGCCATCGGCTCGTCGAGGCAGGCGGCCGGCCGGCTCGTGCCGAGGCGGGGTGGACGACTGCGGACGGTGGCGGCGCTGGTCTGGCCGACGCTGCGGGCGACGCGGATCTCGCCGCTGCTGGCGGCCGGGGTCGTCGGTGCGGCGATCGTGACCCCACCGGCCGTGACCGGCTCGGTCCTGCCTCCCGACGAGCACATCACGTTGCTGCGGTTGGTGCTGGCCTGCATCGGTCTCGGCGTCACGTTCGCGCTCGACGACGCCGCGAAGCCGACCACGGAGACCCTGCCGGTTCCGGCCTGGCTCGGCGCACTGCTACGAGCGGTCCCCGCCGCGGTCATCGGTGGTGCGTGCTGGGCGGCGGCGTTGCTGGTGACGCGGTCCGGGCCGGAGACCGCTTCGTTGCCGTACCCGGACCTGACCCGTGAGGCTGCGACCGTCGCGGCGGTCGCGTTCCTCGCGTCGGCAGTCGGCTGGCGACGGTCGCCGCGCGGGATCGCCAGCCCACTCGCCGCCCCGATGCTGCTGCTGGGGATGGCGGTGGTGGCGCTGCTGCCGGCCTCGGTGGCTCTCCTCGTCGGCACCGGCGACGGCTGGAACGCGGCCCACGACCGCTGGATGTACCTCCTGGCGGGGACACTGGTGGCGACCGCCGGGGTGCTCACGGCCCGCCGGTGACCTGGGCGCGGCTGACAGCCGTGCGGTCCACCAGGGTACGAGCGACGTCGCGGACCGTACGCGTGGTGTTCCGCGCCGTCGTCGTCAGGACGGCGAAGGCCTCGTCGGCCGTGCAGCGCCGATCGCCCATGATGATGCCCTTCGCCTGTTCGATGACAGCTCCACTGTCCATGGCGGCGTCGATGTGTCGGGAGAGGGTCGTCCTGGCGTTGTCGAGGTGGTCGTTGGCGATGGCGAGACTGGCGTAGCTGGCGAAGGTCTGCGCCACGGCGATGGTGTGATCGTCGAAGGCGTGGGGTTCGGTGGCGTAGAGGTTGAGTGCTCCGCCGATGGTGGCGTGGATCGGCAGGCCGATGGACAGGGAGCTGTGGGCTCCCGCGCGCAGCGCGCGGGCTGTCCAGTCCGGCCAGCGGCTCTCGGTTGCCATGTTGCTGATCGACTCGATGGTGGTGGCGGCGGCGGCTTGCAGGCAGGGGCCGTGGCCCAGCTCGTACTGCGACTCGTCGAGGGCCAGGGCGAGGCCACCGGTGCAGGCCGGGGTGTGGGCCTCCTTGCCCTGCACCAGGCTGACCGACGCCTCGGTGACCTCCGGGATGCTGAGTCCGGTGAGGTCGACGACGCGCTGGAACACGTCGCGAAGGCTGGTCTTGCCGGGCAAGATCCGCCCAAGCTCCGCGAAGGCGTTGCTGGGCTCGATGGGATGGCTGTACGCCATAGGCGTGTCCTGAGAAAGGCGCACCGATCGGCCCTCGGTGGGCGCCGGTCTGCGTAGGTTGCTGTAGCCCTCCAGAGGGGAGTCCTAGACCTACGCCGCTTCTTGACGATGGTTCGGTCGACGGTTGCTGGCGTCGACTACAGACCCCTCACCATACGCGCGCCGTGGCGAACCGGTTCCTGGACCGTACGAGCCGAGCACGGGCCGTGGCGGTGGGCAGGGGCGCAGGCGGTGGGTGACAGCCGGCGTTCGGGCACGGATATGCTGTGGCCCTGTGGCACGGTGCCTTGGATGGGCGTCGTCGAGACCAGCGTCAAAAAGCGGCGCGGATCCCGGACTCCGGATCAGGAGTCCTGCAGCGATCCGCGCATCCCACCAGATGCCTGGTGGTGGTACGCGCCCTCGTTAAGGACGCCTTGATGACGCACGTCGCACCCATGGACCCGCACGAGGCGTTCGCCGAGCTCGGCCGTATCCGACTCGCCGACATCGACCTCGACGTCCTGCTGGACAAGATCGCGCAACTGGCCAAGCGCACGATCCCCGGGGCCAGCGAGGTCAGCGTCACCCTGCTGCACGGCAACAAACCGCACACCGCCGCGTTCACCGGCGACCTCGCCCTCGTCCTCGACGAGAAGCAGTACGAACGTGGCTACGGGCCGTGCCTGCAAGCCGCGGAAAGCACCTCCAGCCTGATCGTGCCGGACACCGGCAGCGAGCAACGGTGGCCCGGCTGGGCCCACGCCGCCGCCGAGGCCGGTGCGCACAGCTCCCTGTCGGTCGGCCTACCCGTGCACGAGCACGTCACCGGCGCCCTGAACATCTACGCCACCGCACCCGAAGCCTTCGACGACGACGCGATCACGATCGCTCAGACGTTCGCCGGGTTCGCCGCCGTTGCCCTGGCCAACGCCCACCTGTACGAGACCCAGGCCACCCTGGCCGGGCACATGCAGAAGGCGATGGAGAGTCGGGCGGTGATCGAACAGGCCAAGGGGATCCTCATGGGTGAGCGCCGCTGCACTCCCGAGGAGGCCTTCGCCGTCCTCAGCAAGCTGTCCCAGGACACCAACCGCAAGCTGCGCGACGTCGCCTCGGCTCTGGTCGAGAACGCTCATCGCCGCTGACGGCCGTAGCGGCGGCACGACGTAAGCCCGATCACTCCCGGCGGCGAGCGGAACCAGTGAGGGGCGGGCCGGACCGGCCGGGCGCGACGATCAGAACGTGCACAATGGGCGTTCGGAGGTGATCGATGTGACTGACGGCAAGAAGGCCCCGAAGCTGTGTCAGGTGGTGCTCGACTCCACCGATGCCAGGTCGCTCGCGGAGTTCTATCGGTCGTTGTTGGGCCTGGTGTACAAGCCTGGTCACGAGCCGCCGGAGCCGGGGCAGGCGGACGAGCGCGGTCGCGACTGGCTCGTGCTGAGGACCACCGACGGCGCCCCGCAACTGGCCTTTCAGCAGGTGGACCAGTTGCCGCCGCCGACGTGGCCGGACGGTCAGGTGCCGCAACAGCTCCATCTGGATCTCAGCGTGGCCTCGATCGAGGAGTTGGAGGCGCAGCACGACCGGGTGTTGGCCCTCGGCGGTCGGCTGCTGTCCGATCAGAAGGACGGTCCCGACGAACCGTTCCGGGTCTACGCCGACCCGGCCGGGCACCCCTTCTGCATCTTCGTCACCTGACGAGGAGCCGGGCCGCTCCGACCGCGCGACGCGGGGGCCGACGAGCCACTCGGCCTCGACCAGCGGGTACGGGGTGGATGGGCGGTTACGCCTCGGCATCGGGTCGGCTGTGCACCACCAGCTCGTCGATCTCCAACCGGCCGACGCGCAACTCCCGCACGACTGCCCGGCGGATCGCCAGCCGCCCGATAAAGAGCGCCCCCACGGCCACAGCCCCGACGGCCAGCGCCCCCACGGCGAGGGCGCCGACCGACGCCGCACCCGCAGCCCGGGCGCCCGTCGCCGCCGCGCCCGTCGCCACCGCGCCGTTGGCGCGCGTCCCGGTGATCCGCATCAGGCGTACCTCTCGCTTCATTGCCCCATTGTGTACCGCTGGCCGCAACGCTCCCCCAGGCCCGGCCGGGCCTCCACAGGCGAAGGTCAGTCCAGGACCGCGATGGCCTCGACCTCGACCATGAGGTCCGGCTCCCCCAGCGCGACGACGCCGATCAGGGTGATCGGCTTGGTCGGGTCGACGCCCAGCTTCGCGGCCGCACGCCCGACCCCCTCGCCCAGCAACGGGTACTTCTCCGGACTCCAGTCGACGACATAGATCGTCAACTTCGCGACATCGTCGAACGAGCCGCCGATCTCGGTCATCGCCCGGCCGACGTTGAGGTAGGCCTGCTCCACCTGTGCGGCGAAGTCACCGGTGCCGACCGGGTTGCCGTCGGCGTCGCGGGCCACCTGACCGGCCAGAAAAACGAGCTTGGACCCCTCCGCGATGGACAACTGCCGGTACACGTCGGGCTTCGGCAGCCCGTCGGGGTTGAACAGCTTGATAGCCATAACCACTCCTCGTCGTCAGGCACGTCCCGCGTACGATAGCAGCGCTATGTATCCTGCCCACCATGCCTAGGCCGAGAGACCCCGAGATCCGCACGATGCTGATCGCCCGGGCCGCCCACCTGCTCCGCGTCCGCAAACCGGTCACCCTCCGCTCCCTGGTCGCCGGTACGGGCGTGTCGACGATGACGGTCTACACGTACTTCGGCGGCATGGACGGGCTGTGGGGAGCACTGCGCCAGGAGGGGTTCCGCCGCTTGGCCGATCGTCTCGAGATCGTCACCGTGACCGACGATCCGATCCGCGACCTCACGGCGATGGGAGCCGCCTACGTGTCCAACGCCGCAGCCGATCCCGATCTCTACCGGGTCATGTTCGACGACGGTTTCGCACTCGACGACCCGGCGCAGGCCGACGGGACGCTGCTGCACCTGGTCCACGCCATCGAACGCGCCAAGTCCGCCGGCCGGCTCCGTCCGGATGTCGATCCGACGGACCTGGCGACACAGAGCTGGGCCATCGGACATGGCCTGACCTCGCTGATCACGTCCGGCCCGCTGCCTGTCGAAGCCTTCGCGCTCGGCGTTCCCATGCTGACCGCCATCTACGTTGCCCACGGAGATGACCCCGGCCGCTGCCGGCGGTCGGTCGCGCTCGGCTGGAGCGAGATCGACACCCCACCGGACGCCAGTCCGCCGGTCCCCGGAGGCGCTCCGGCGAGGCAGCGGGGGTGAGCCCCGCACTTCACAGGCTGACCGAGGCCGCAGTTGCGGGCATGCCGGCATGTCCCTGCGTCCGTCAACACCACTTGCTACCGTGACCGTCCCTACTTCCGTCGTGGGGTGTGCGTGACGATGACCAAGGTTCTCCGGCTGATCGGATACTGGGACGGTCCGGCGGTTTCGGAAACGCTGCCCGATGTCTGCGACTTTGTGACCGCCGACGCCAACGTCACTCTGCGACGGGCTGTGGCGGCGTACCTCCGATCCGGCACGGTCTTCACCGCCACCGCGGGCGTGTCCGTCTGCCGACTCTGTGGTGCCGCGAACGGCAGCACCGAGCAGACCGACGGAGAGCATTTCGTGTGGCCTGAGGGCCTGGCCCACTACGTCGAAGAGCACGACGTCCGTCTGCCCGACGAGATCGCTGCTGTCGCTCTCTCCGGTGTGGCTGCACCTGTCGACTCCGAGTGGTTCGAGCACGCGGTGCTGGAGACCGGTGAGCTGAGGATCGATGAGGACTGGTGGCGTGGCCTGGCCGGGGTGAACTCTGCTGGCCCTGGCACCGAACATCTGCCTGGCTGTCGAAGAAGCGAGTCGACGGCGAGTTGGGACCTGCCCACCAGCGCCGACATCTACGTCGATCGGGTGCCACCGGAAGCCGTGACGACTCTGGTCCAGCTCCGACGACTGCTCGGCGCCCCATGGCCGTTCTCCGGCCTTCGCGACCTGCTCGCCTCCCAACCATTCCTCGCCGCCGTCGGCGACCCGTCCATGCTGTCTCGCACACTGACCGGGTCACCAGACCTCCGGCCGTATCTCTTCTACCGCGCGGAGGGTGGGCTCGTGCCAGTGTGGTCCGATACCTGAACGTCGCCAACCCTGCTGCACGACCGCGCGCTCACATCGGGCGGCGGCTGTCGTACCCGGGTGTGAGGCTTCGGGGCATGGCGACTTTCGTACTGATCCACGGGGGCGGCGGCAGCGCCTGGGACTGGCACCTCCTCGGTCCTGAGCTGACCAGCCGCGGCCACGACGTGGTGACACCGGAACTGCCGATCGAGGACAAATCCGCGGGGTTCGCCGAGTTCTCACAGACGGTCGTCGACGCGATCGGTGACCGGAGCGACCTCGTGGTCGTCGGGCACTCGTACGGCGCGTTCACCGCACCGCTCATCGCCGACAAGCTACCGGTCCGGCTGCTCGTCCTGCTCACGCCGATGATCCCCAAGCCCGGGGAGCGACCCGGTGACTGGTGGGCCAACACCGCCTACCGCGGCGCGGAAGGGCTCAGCGAGGAGCAGCAGTTCTATAACGGCGTGCCCGCCGACATCGTCGCCGAGGCAGCGGCACACACCAGGGACCAGGTCAGCGCGGAGGGCAACGAGCCATGGCCCCTGCGCGCCTGGCCAGACGTGCCCACGACCGTGCTCATCGCACGCGAGGACCAGTTCTTCCCGGCCGACTTCCAGCGCCAGGTGGCCGCCGACCGGCTCGGCATCGTCCCCGACGAGATCGACGGCGGCCACGTGGTGGCACTCAGCCACCCACAGCAACTCGCCGACCGGCTTACGGCGTACCCGCTGCGCTGACGGCGGGCCAAGGCCGTCCCGGTACGAACCCGCGGGCGCCTCAGGGCGCCACTACTGGTCAGCTCTGCGACGACTTGCTTCGATGGTTGACACATGCTGCTCGGCCCATGCCCGGACCGCTGCCAGCGGGGTGTCCAGGGACAGACCCAGGTCGGTGAGCGCGTAATGGACACGCGGCGGCACGGTCGCCTCGACCCGGCGGGTGACCAGACCGTCACGGCACAGGCTCTGCAGCGTCTGCGACAACATCTTGTTCGACACTCCAGGGGCACGGCGGCGTAGCTCCGCGAACCCGAGCTCCGCCGGATGACTCTCCGCCAGCACCTTGATCAACATCGACGTCCATTTGTCGCCGATCCGGTCGAGCAGCTGTCGGGTCGGGCAGGCTGGGCTGAAAAGGTCCCCGGTTACCCCGGGCTCACCAGGTGACGCGAAAGTGCTGTCTTGCCAAGTCATCAGGCATCTCCCATGGTAAGCAGGTAACCAATGGTAACTGCCAGGAGGTCAGACGTGGAGTTGCGCAAGATCCGAACCAACGGCACCGAGCTGAACGTCGCCCTGGATGGCGCGGGTCCACCGGTGCTGCTGATGCACGGCTGGCCGCACACCTGGCAGGTCTGGCGCGAGGTGCTGCCGCTGCTGAATGGGAGGCGCCGCGTCATCGCACCAGACCTGCGAGGGCTCGGCGACAGTGCTCGCGCGGAGGACGGGTTCGACGCGGCGACCGGCGCCGCCGACATGCTCGGCCTGCTCGACGCGCTCGGGGTCGAGCAGGCCGAGGTCGTGGCCCTGGACGCGGGCGTACCCGCCGCCTTCCTGCTCGGCGCCCTGCACCCGGCCCGGGTGCGTCGCCTGGTGCTGATGGAGGCGGCACTGCCCGGCCTGCCTGGTGGCTTCCCGACACCACCGTGGTGGTTCGGCTTCCACTCGGCCCCTGGGCTGGCCGAGACGGTGCTCGAAGGCCACGAGGCCGCGTACCTCGACTGGTTCCTCCTGGCCGGCACCTTCGAACGTCGGGGGGTGCCCCCGGAGATCCGAGACGCGTTCGTCAGCGCGTACACCGGTCGTGAGGCGCTGCGTTGCGGCTTCGGCTACTACCGCGCCGCCGAGCAGAACGCGGCAGCTATCGCCGCGACCGGCCGGCTGACCACGCCCACCCTGGCCGTCGGCGGCAACGTCGTCGGCGACCTGCTCTACCGGCAGCTCGCCCCCATCGCCGACGACCTGTCCGGCGAGCTGATTCCCCGCTGCGGCCACATCGTGCCGCTGGATCGCCCGGACGTCGTCGCGCAGTTACTCAGCAGCGACTCCGTCGCGTCCCGTTAGCCGAGCGGTGCAGCCGCGGGATGATTCGACGGTCACGCACCACAGCTCGACCCGGAACGCCGACCCCGCCGAGCCGGGCGCATCCGCCCGTGCTTGCTCACGGGGCACCCGCCGGATCACCTGCTGACTGCGCCACGAGCGGGAACCCGGTTCTACTCCCGCTCGTGGCCACCCGGGAGGGGGCAGTCAGTTCCCGGCGCTGCTGAAGTTCAGGACGTCGATCCGGCTGCCGCCCTGATGCGGCGCGAAGACGCTGGCGATGTTGTTGGACTTGAGCAGGCGGTGGTCGAGCAGCGGATCGGAGGTGAAGGTCGCCGTGGACCGGTAGCGCACCGCCCAGTCCGACCAACCCGAGGCTCGGGATGCGGTCGCGATCTGCAGCACTCCGGTGTTCGAGGCGGCGCTCACCACAAACAGGTTGTCACGGGAATCGACGCCGATGTCGCCGCGGCTGACGCCCGCCTGGTAGCCGAGGATCCGCTGGCGCCACTGGCCGGTCGCAGCCTCACGCCAGTAGTGAACGAGTACGGCGCTGGTACGGGCGTTGCTGAAGACGGCGTCACTGGGCGCCGACGGCGGCAGGTGAGAGGCCAGCACATGGACGTTTCCCGCCGAGTCCACGGTCTGCGATTCCTGGTTCATCAGGCCGCGGTTCTGCCCGATGGCCCAGAACCGTGCCACGGTGGTGGTCGTCGAGATCGGGCTGGAGTCGGCGGTGCCGATCAGCGCACCTGATCCACTGCGCCACGTTCGACCCCGGTCCGTGCTGTACGCGTAGTAGAGATCGTGGTTGGTGCTCGCGTCGAAGGTCTCCCGGACGGTCCAGGTCATGTGCAGCACGCCCTGTCCGTCGTACTGGAAGCCGAACAGGTAGGCGTTGTTGCCGAGCGTGGTGCCATTCATGATCTTGCCGACGAAAGCCCATGCACCAGCCCGATATTCGAACAGGACCTGGTTGCCGTTCCCGCTCTCCCCCGTACGGATCGTCAGTTGCAGGTTGCCGTCAGGCATGGTGGTGAACTGCGGATAGGTCATGACGGCCATGTCGCGTCCGGCGAGGTTGTTCTGCACCGCGCCGAAGATGGCCGGTGACCAGGTGGCGGTGTCCGGCGAGGTGGCGATCCCGGCCACCGACTTGCGGTAGCGGAAGCGCTGGGAATGCATGTCGAACGAGAGATGGACGCTTCCGTCCACGTGCGAGAGCCCGATGCTGATCACGTTGTGCGAATCGGTGGTCGTGGTGCGATAGTCCGTCAGGCGGATGGTCTGCCAGGTGCCGTTCGTCGGGCGCCGGGAGACGTTGACGTAGCCCTGCTGGTCCCAGAACGCCGCGTACTGCCATCGGCGGTGCGAGACGATGCCGTCCTGCTGGAATGATTCACCGTTCATCAGGCCCGTGTAGCTTTCCGCGGTGCGGCCCTGGGTGGTCAGCGTGGTCGTGGCCGGGGTGTTCACCGTCGGGGAGGCCGCCGAAGCCGCCGAACTGGTGGTGACTATCAGCAGGAGCCCGGCCAGCGCCGAACCCGCCCGGTAATGGTGCAAGGCCGTCATCGACGATCCTCTCGTGGTGGCCATGTGTCTGATTCTCCGATCAGGGGGTGCAGAACGTCGCCGGCTCGGTGAGATCGAGGTCCGTGCAGTCCCAACCGTTGCCCTGGTCGTGGTATCGCCAGCCCGTGCCGGCCGTGTGATGGAACAGGTAGATGACGCTGCTGGCGTCCGAGCGTTGCACGTCGGCAGCCGCCCACGTCTCGACGCACTCCACGTCCCGGGGAGCGAAAGACCAGCCTTCGGGCAGCTCGACCAGGTTCCCGAGGGTCTGCGTCGACGGACACCCGAGACCCTGGGACCCGGCACTGGTGGGGGCGGAGGCGGGTGGCGATGGGGTGTCGGACCGGCGGTTGGCGGCGACGGCGACCGTGGCACCGATGGCGAACACCACAGCCACGGCCGCGGCGCCGGTGGTGACCGCCATTCGCCGCTGCGCCTGCCGCGACGTGCGCAGGGCACGCTCGTACATGTCAGCGGTGCCGCCGTGCTCGCTCAGATCGGCCATGGCCTGACGCAGCGGCCCGAGGTTGTCGGTCATCAGGCCTCCTCCAGCACAGCCGACAGCAGCTCAGGCGCTATCTCCCGCATACGCGCCAACGCCTTGCTGGTCTGACTCTTGATCGTGCCAACCGAGCACTGCAACAGTTCCGCGGCCTCAGCCTCGCTGCGGTCCTCGAAGAACCGCACCACCAGCACGGCACGTTGCCGCTGGGTGAGGCGGCCGAGAGCCTGGTGCAAGGCCAACTTCAGATCAGTACGACGAGCATGATCACTGCCAGGCTCAGCCACGTCGGCCAACTCCCCCGGCAACGACTCAGCCACCTTGCGACGCCGCCACCAGCTCACATGCTGGTGGTACATCGCGGTACGGGTGTACGCCTCGAAATGCCCCGGGTCATCCAACCGACGCCGACCCCGATGGGTACGGGCCAGCGCATCCTGCACCAGGTCCTCGGCGAGGTGCCGGTCACCGGTCAGCAGGAACGCCGTCCGCAGCAACGCGGGAGAGCGGGTCCGAACGAACTCACAGAAAAGATCGTCAATGGAGTCCGCCATGCCCCGCTCGTTCCCCCCACGTACCCAAAGTCCTTCAGGCAGCGGCGGCGTCGATGCGGCCAGTTGACTGTGGGACACACCGTATCGGGTGTGCCCCCACAGCAAGCGACCGCGGTCTACCCGATCAGGAGATGCAGAACGGCGCCTCCTTGAGGCCGAGGTCCACGCAGTCGTAACCGCTGCCGTCGCCGCGGTACTTCCAGCCCGTACCGGCCACGAAGTGGAACAGGTACCAGCCGTCACCGGCGGTCGGGCCCTGCGGATCGGCTCCCGCCCAGACCTCGACACACTCGACACTGCCGAACGTCCAACCCTTCGGAAGCTCGACCAGCTTCTCCAGGGTCTGCGCCGAAGGGCACGGGACACTCGCGGCCGCACTGGTCGCCGGCTTCGACGCCGGCTTCGGCGCCGGCTTCGGCGCCGTCTTCACCGGATCCGAGACGCAGAACGGCGCCGGCTCGCTGAGGCCGAGTTCCTTGCAGTCCCATCCGCTGCCCTGGTCGGAGTACTTCCAGCCCGTGCCGGCCACGAAGTGGAACAGGTAGACGCCGTCGCCCGTGCTCGGGCCCTGCGGATCGGCCGCCGCCCAGTCCTTGACGCACTGCACAGTGGTGAGAGACGAGCCCTTCGGCAGCTCGACCAGCTTTTGCAGGGCCTCCACCGTGGGGCACTCGGCACTCCCACCCGCCGGGGCGGCCACCGCGGACGACGCACTGGGGGCACCGGTGGCGGGGGCGGCGGACGTCGGAGCAGACGCGGTCGGGCTGGGGCCAGGTGCCGGCTTGGTGCCGCAGGCGGGGAGTGCGAACAGGACGGCGGCGAAGGGCAGGAGCAGAAGAGGACGTACAGACATTTCCGGACCCCTATGGATCGTGGCGATCGTCGCTTACACCCGGGTACATGCGATCCGCCGCCCGCAGGTTGCCGTCAACCACAAAGATCTTCAGAAAGTTTCCGGCGACCGCGTCCGGACGGCACCGGTCGCGCGATCGTCCGGCACGCCGGTGTCGCCTCGAAGGGTCACCGCGCGGTTCGGGCGCGGATGCCCGTTGGCCAGTCCGAGTTCACCGCGTCTCTCTACCTTGCCATCGGATCACCGCCGAGACGTAGGTGGTCCTTCGCTCCCGACGAAATGAGGATTGATGGCGGTAAGCAAGCGGGTGGGCCTGGGTGCCGCGGTGGCCGCGCTGATCCTGACGTTGCCGGGCGCCGCGTCCGCAGCCGAGCAGAGTACGCGCAACCGAGCCGAGCTGATCAAGTTCGCCATGCTGCCGGCGGCGACGTTCGTTCCCGGTAGCGAACCATCCGGCTCGTCACTCGGCACTGCCCCGATCAACGGCATCACCCCGCCGTTCGCCGACCAACCGGTCCAGGGGTTCAGCGGCGTCCTTCGCAACGCCGACGGCACCTTCGACGTGTTGTCCGACAACGGTTTCGGCAACAAGGCCAACAGTGCCGACTTCCTGCTGCGTGTCCAGCGGGTCGCGCCCGGCTTCGCCAGCGGCGCCGTCGACGTTGTCGGCGGCATCAACCTGACCGATCCGTACGGCAAGGTTCCGTTCGCCCTCACCCGCGCCGACCGCGTGCTCACCGGTGCCGATTTCGACGTCGAGTCGATCAGTCGGACGGCCGACGGCACGTACTGGATCGGTGACGAATTCGGTCCGTACCTGCTGCACTTCGACCGCGCGGGCCGCCTGATGCAGGCGCCGGTGCCACTGCCGGGCGTGTTCGCCCCGGAGAACCCGACCCGCGGTACGACCCCGGCCAATCTCTCCAGCAGCAAGGGCTTCGAGGGCATGGCCCAGTCACCGGACGGGGCCACGCTCTATCCGCTGCTCGAGGGCACGGTCGCGGGCGACCCGACGGGCACACTTCGGCTCAACGAGTTCGACGTCAGGACCAACACCTACACCGGTCGGCGCTGGACGTACGCGCTCGACGCTGCCGACCACGCGATCGGTGACGCGATCATGGTCGACCGCGATCGCTTCCTGATCATCGAACGGGACAACGGCCAGGGTGAGACGGCGAAGGTGAAGAAGATCTACCTGGCCGACAAGCGCGACCGGAACCGGGACGGGCGCCTCGACAAGACCCTCGTCGCCGACCTGATGAACATCGCCAACCCGCGGCACGTCGGCGGTTTCGGTAGCACCTTCACGTTCCCGTTCCAGACCATCGAGGACGTGGTGATCCTGGACGACCGCACGATCGCCGTCCTCAACGACAACAACTTCCCGTCCTCCTCGGGCCGCACCGCCGGCCAAGCGGACAACAACGAGTTCATCGTGATCAAGCTGGACCGCGGCCTGGATGCCGACAAGCGCATCCTGCGCCGCTACTGACCCGACACCAGGGGTAATCCATCTCCACGGCAGGCCTGGGACAGCTCATCGAGCGGCTGTCCCAGGCCTGTTCGCCGGCGGGCGGGGACGTGGCGATACTGTCGGCATGAGGTACGTGTCCAGAGTGCCGCGACCCCCGCTGGACGCGCTGGTCGACGACCTCTACTACCTGGAGGGCGCGCCGCCGTACGCCCGGCTGATGCTGCCGCCGATGCCGGGGGCGCTGCTCATCGTCAACCTCGGGGCACCGTTCCACATCCGCGCCGGCACCGACATCGAGACGGCCGCGTACGCCGACGGCTGCGTGGTCACCGTACCCACCCGCGCGCTGGAGTTCGGCTACCCGCTCCACACCCGGTCGGTGGGCGTGCACGTCAAGCCGTGGGGGCTGGCGCCGTTCCTGCCGATGCCCGCGGCCGAACTGTGTGACCGGCCGGTGACGGTGGAGCAGGTGTGGGGCCGACCCGCCGTTGCTGAGTTGCGGGATCGACTGGACGCGGCGGACGGACCGCGCGAGATGCTGACGCTGCTCGAGGAGGAGCTGATGCGACGGCTGCGCGAGACGATCGGCCTGGGGCTGGTCCGCCACACGAGCAGCGTCATCGCGGCGACCGGCGGGGCGGTGGCGATCGGCGACCTGAGCGTGGCAGCCGGTGTCAGCAGCACCCATCTGGCACAGCGGTTCAAGGAACTCGTCGGCGTCACGCCGAAGCGGCTGGCCCGCACCCAGCGCTTCGCCGCCACCATGCTCGCGATCGACTTCGCCGCACCGATCGACTGGGCCGACGTCGCCGGCGGCGCCGGCTACTTCGACCAGGCCCACTTCGGCCACGAATTCCGGGCGTTCACCGGGCTCACACCGACCCGGTACGCCGAAGTCCGGCGGCGCTTCCTGCGCGAACATCCCGGCCACACGCTGGACGGCTGGCCGCTGCCGGCCGATTGATTTCTTACAAGAGCCGCAGCTCACGACACGCTAACTTGAGGGCACCCCGAAACAGAGGAGAGTCCGTGGGCAAGGTGGTCATGTACAGCTCGGTGTCGGTGGACGGCTTCATCGCCGACGCCAACGACCAGCCCGGACCGCTGTTCGACTGGTTGCTCAGCGGTGACGTGCCGTTGGACGAGAGCGGCGCGTTGAAGGTGTCGCAGATGTCGTACGACTACACCCGGCCGTACTGGGACCAGATCGGGGTGACGATCGCCGGCCGCCACGTCTTCGACCTGACCGACGGCTGGGACGGGAAGCCTCCGAGCGGGGTCGACCACGTGGTCGTCGTGACGCACCGGCCGGCGCCCGAGGGCTGGGACCCCCAGGCGCCGTTTCACTTCGTCGACGGCGTCGAGGCAGCCGTGGCCAGGGCGCAGGAGCTCGCGGGTGACCGCATCGTCGAGGTCGCCGCTGGCGACGTCGGTGGCCAGGTGCTGGCCGCGGGCCTGGTCGACGAGGTGCGCATGGACGTCGTACCCGTCGTGTTCGGGTCCGGCAAGCGCTACTTCGGGTCGGTCGACGCGCAGCACCTGTTGGAGGACCCGGACGTGGTGATCCAGGGCAACCGGGTGCTCCACCTGCGCTGTCGGGTGCGCAACTGACCGACGGTCGCGGGGGGGGGGGGGGGCCCCCCCCCCCCCGGGGGGGGCGGGGGGAGGGGGTTGGGTGGGGGGGGGGTGCGGGCCCCCGCCAAG
>NZ_JBFBJW010000020.1:0-110706 GCF_040686315.1 Micromonospora sp. NPDC085948
GGCAAGGTCACGCTCGAACCAGAATCTGGTGCTGTCCCCGACGTGCTGACCCCACTACAACCAGGATGTTGCGCGACCCTGCGGCCTGCGGCCGGGCGGTGGTCTGGGCGGGGGCGCCGGTCGGGTGGGGTCAGTTGCGGGACTGCATGCCGGCGCGGAGGTTGCGCAGCAGGCCACCGGCGTCGCTGACCGACCGGCCCGGGAACATCGCCATGACCACGCTGCCGTGGTCGGCCCACCCGCACACCGCGAAGTCGCCACCCTCGCCGCTGGTGCTACCGCACTTCAGCACGCCGCCCAGGTCGCCGGCGGGCATCTCGCGGAGGCCGGTCACCGCACCTGTCTCGTCGGACATGAGGCGGAACAGGCTCTCCAGGTCCCGCTCGGGCTGCCAGAGCAGGGTGGTGCCGCCGAAGATGAGCACGGAGCGCTTCTCGTCGGCCGGGTCGCGGTAGACCGTGCCGAAGCTGCGGTCCAACTCGATGTCCGCCGCCAGGCCGCTGCGCAGGTAGTCGGCCGTGCTCTTCGCTCGTTCGCTGTCGTCCCGGCTCAGGCCGGCAATCTGCGGAGGCGAGGTGAGCTCGGTGTCCTTCTGCTGCGCCACCCGCCACCCGGCGGCACCCAGCACCCCGGCGCCCGCCAGGCCGACCACCAGCGCGACCGTCCAAGCGATCTTGCGCCGTCTCGACCAGCCGCTGGGGCGTTCGTCGGGGTCGCCCCCGGAGTCGCGGGTGCTCAGCTGGATCGGCTCTTCGGTCAGCTCGACCGGCTCGCGACCGCCGTCGAGCGACCGCTCGGTGAGATGTGCGTCGGACATAGCCGACACCGTACGCGAACCACAGGTGGCGCACGTCAGGTCCGCGGAAGCCCTCCGTAGACTTGTCAGGTGACCGAGAGACTGGATGCCCGACGCCCCGACGCCCCGACCCTTGCCGGCCAGTACCAGCCCGGCGAGGTAGAGCAGCGACGGTATGAGCAGTGGGTAGCCGCCGGGCACTTCCGGGCCTCCGCCGACAGTGACAAGCCCCCGTTCGCCATCGTCATCCCACCGCCGAACGTGACCGGCTCACTGCACATGGGCCACGCGTTCGAGCACACGCTGATGGACGCGTTGACGCGGCGCAAGCGGATGCAGGGCTTCGAGGCGCTGTGGCTGCCGGGCATGGACCACGCCGGCATCGCCACCCAGAACCTGGTGGAGCGTCAGCTCGCCGCCGAGGGCCTGTCCCGGCACGACCTCGGCCGGGAGAAGTTCGTCGAGCGGGTCTGGCAGTGGAAGGCCGAGTCCGGC
The DNA here is from genome assembly GCF_040686315.1 of Micromonospora sp. NPDC085948. Classification (NCBI taxonomy): domain Bacteria; kingdom Bacillati; phylum Actinomycetota; class Actinomycetes; order Micromonosporales; family Micromonosporaceae; genus Micromonospora; species Micromonospora sp. NPDC085948. Next base: position 1,292 of record NZ_JBFBJW010000020.1, read on the forward strand.
GGGGCGATCCTGGGGCAGATGCGGCGCCTCGGCGACTCCGTCGACTGGGACCGTGAGCGCTTCACCATGGACGAGGGGCTGACCCGGGCCGTCCAGACGATCTTCAAGAAGCTCTTCGACGAGGGTCTCATCTACCGGGCCAACCGGATCATCAACTGGTGCCCGCGGTGTCTGACCGCGCTCTCCGACATCGAGGTCGAGCACACCGACGACGACGGTGAGCTGATCTCGATCCGCTACAGCGACGAGGTCGTGGTGGCCACCACCCGGGCTGAGACGATGCTGGGCGACACGGCGGTGGCGGTCCACCCGGACGACGAGCGTTACCAGCACCTGATCGGCACCGAGGTCGAGCTGCCGCTGACCGGCCGGCGCATCCCGATCGTCGCCGACGCGCACGTCGACCCGTCGTTCGGCACCGGCATGGTCAAGGTGACCCCGGCGCACGACCCGAACGACTTCGAGATCGGCCAGCGGCACGACCTGCCCGCGATCACGGTCATGGACGAGCGTGGCGTGATCACCGTGCCCGGCCCGTTCGAGGGGCTGGACCGGTTCGAGGCGCGGCCCGCGATCGTGGCGGCGTTGCGCGAGCAGGGTCGGATCGTCGCGGAGAAGCGGCCGTACGTGCACGCGGTCGGGCACTGCTCGCGGTGCAAGACGACAGTCGAGCCGCGGCTGTCGTTGCAGTGGTTCGTCAACACCGGACCGCTGGCCCAGGCCGCCGGCGACGCCGTGCGCGACGGTCGCGTCCGCATCGAGCCCGCCGAGCTGTCCAAGCGCTACTTCGCCTGGGTCGACAACATGCATGACTGGTGCATCTCCCGCCAGCTGTGGTGGGGGCACCGGATCCCGGTCTGGTACGGCCCGCAGGGCGAGATCGTCTGCGTCGGCCCGGACGAGCAGCCGCCGACCGGCGACGGCTGGCGGCAGGACGAGGACGTGCTGGACACCTGGTTCTCCAGCGCGCTCTGGCCGTTCTCCACGCTCGGCTGGCCGGAGCAGACCCCTGACCTGGCCAAGTTCTATCCGACAAGCGTCCTGGTCACCGGCTACGACATCCTGTTCTTCTGGGTCGCCCGGATGATGATGTTCGGCCTGTACGCGATGGACGGCAAGCAGCCGTTCGACGTGGTGGCCCTGCACGGCATGGTCCGCGACGAGCACGGCAAGAAGATGTCGAAGTCGTTCGGCAACGTCGTCGACCCGCTGGACTGGATCGACCGGTTCGGTGCCGACGCCACCCGGTTCACCCTGGCCCGGGGCGCCAACCCCGGGCAGGACGTGCCGGTCAGCGAGGAGTGGTGCCAGGGCTCGCGCAACTTCTGCAACAAGTTGTGGAACGCCACCCGCTTCGCCCTGATGAACGGTGCGCACACCACGGGTGACCTGCCGCCCGCCGAGCGGCTCTCCACCGTCGACAGGTGGATCCTGTCCCGGCTGGCGCACGTCACCGCCGAGGTCGACGAGCAGTTCGAGGCGTACGAGTTCGCCAAGGTGTGTGACCTGCTCTACCACTTCGCCTGGGACGACGTCTGCGACTGGTACGTGGAGCTGAGCAAGCCGGTGCTCGCCGAGGGCGGTGAGCGGGCCGAGACCAGCCGTCGGGTCCTCGGGCACGTGCTGGACCAGCTGCTGCGGCTGCTGCACCCGGTCATCCCGTTCGTGACCGAGGAGCTGTGGCTCGCGCTGACCGGTGGCGAGACGGTGCAGACCGCCGCCTGGCCGGTGGCCGACCGGTCGCTCGTCGACGACGCCGCCGAGGCCGAGCTGGCAGGTGTGCAGCGCGTGGTCACCGAGATCAGGCGGTTCCGCTCCGATCAGGGGCTGCGCCCGACCCAGCGGGTGGCCGCCCGGTTGGACGGGCTGGCCGGGGCGGGCATCGACGCCCACGAGCCGCTGATCCGCTCCCTGGTCCGACTGGACCCGGCCGGAGACGATTTCCAGGCCAGCGCCACGCTGGCCATGCCCGGCGCGGTCGGTGTCGCGTTGGACACCCGGGGGTCGATCGACGTGGCCGCCGAGCGGGCCCGGCTGACGAAGGACCGCGCGGCCGCGGAGAAGGAGGTCGCGCAGGCTCGGGCGAAGCTCGACAACCCGGCCTTCATCGGTAAGGCCCCCGAGCCGGTGGTCGCCAAGATCCGCGACCGGCTCGCCACCGCCGAGGCCGACCTGGTCCGGATCGACGCTGCTCTGGAGACGCTTTCCTCGTGACCGACCGTACCGAATTCGCCGCCGTCGAGGCCGAGCTCAACGCCCGTGGTTTCACCCGCATGGTCTTCGAGCTGGGCCGGATCGAGTCGCTGCTGGACCTGCTGGGCAGCCCCCAGCGGGCGTACCCGGCGATCCACCTGACCGGCACCAACGGCAAGACCTCCACCGCACGGATGATCGACTCGCTGTTGCGGGCGCACGGGCTGCACACCGGGCGGTACACCAGCCCGCACCTGGAGACCGTCCGGGAGCGGATCAGCCTGGACGGGGAGCCGGTGAGCGAGGAACGGTTCGCGGCCGTGTACCGGGAGATCAAACCGCTGGCCGAGCTGGTGGACGCGCGGTCGGACGAGCCGCTGACGTACTTCGACATGACGACCGCGTTGGCGTTCGCCACGTTCGCCGACGCGCCTGTCGACATCGCGGTGGTCGAGGTGGGCCTCGGCGGCGCGGAGGACGCGACGAACGTCATCCAGGCCGGGGTCTGTGTGATCACCCCGATCGGGCTGGACCACACCGAGTGGTTGGGTGACACCCTTCAGGACATCGCGCTGGCCAAGGCCGGCATCATCCACCCGGGCGCCACGGTGATCGCCGCGGCACAGGAGGAGGAGGCCACCGGTCCCCTCCTCGATCGCAGCGCCGAGGTCGGGGCCACCATCGCCCGGGAGGGCGCCGAGTTCGGCGTACTGGGTCGGGCGGTCGCGGTCGGCGGTCAGGTCCTCAGCCTGCAGGGCCTGGGCGGCGTCTACGACGACGTGTTCATCCCGCTGCACGGCGCCCACCAGGCGCAGAACGCCGCGGTGGCTCTCGCGGCGGTGGAAGCGTTCCTGGGCGCCGGGGCTCGACGTCAGCTGGACGTCGAGACGGTCCGGGAGGGCTTCGCCTCGACCAGTTCGCCGGGTCGGTTGGAGCGGGTCCGTAACGCGCCGACGATCCTGCTCGACGGCGCGCACAACCCGCACGGCATGAAGGCCACCGTCACCGCGCTCCAGGAGGAGTTCGCGTTCAGCAAGCTGGTGGCGGTCGTCGGCGTACTCGCCGACAAGGACGCGGAGGCCATGCTGGAGTTGCTGGAGCCGGTGGTCGACCAGGTGGTGGTCACCCGTAACAGCTCCCCCCGGGCGATGCCGACCGAGGCACTCGCCGCGCTGGCCGCCGAGATCTTCGGCGAGGAGCGGGTGGACTTGGCCGAGGAGATGCCGGACGCCATCGAGCTGGCGGTGGCGCTGGCCGAGGAGGACGTCCCCGGCGAACTCAGCGGGGTCGGGGTGCTGGTCACCGGCTCGGTGGTGACGGTCGCCGATGCTCGTCGGCTGCTGAAGCGATGACCGAGCCGCAGCGGGACCCCTCCGCCACCGATGACCCGGCTGACCAGGGCGCGGCCGGCTCGCCGGCCGATCAGTCCGTGCCGGAGGAGCGCGTCGCCGGGCAGCCGCGACGCTCCGGGTTGCGCAACCCGGAGCGGGCGGTACGCGGCCTCGGGGCCGGCACGCTCAGCCTGGAGGCGCTGGTGCTGCTGCTCGCCATCCAGCCGATCCGTGTGGTCGGCGGTGATCTCAGTGGCGCCGCCATCGGTGCCGTGGTGGCACTTGCGGTGGCCGCCATCGTGGTCGCCGGCATGATGCGCCGCCCCTGGGCATGGCACGCCGGCACGGTGCTCCAGGGCCTGCTGATGCTGGGCGGTCTGCTGCACTGGTCGCTGCTCGCCCTGGGCATCATCTTCGCCCTGGTCTGGGCGTACGCGCTGCACGTCCGCCGGGTCATCCTCGGCTGACGCCGGACCGGTCGGCGGGCCGGGTCAGGCCTCGGCGCGTTCGCGCCACTGGGTGAGCGCGATGCCGTGGCCGTCCGGGTCGCGGAACGCCGCCGCCCACACCTCCAGCTTCGAGCCCCGGTTGACCACCCGGGGCGCGTACGTGAATCGGACGCCCGACCCGCGTAACCGTTCGTACGCCGCTTCGATGTCGTTGACCTCAAGGTTGACGTGCACCAGGCGGCGGCTGATGGGCGCCGCGCCGGTCACCTCGCGCAGGACGAGCCGGGTCGTGCCGGAGGCGAGTACGGCGTTGCCGGGGCCCCGGTCGACCTCGGTGAAGCCGAGCACGTCGCGGTAGAAGTCGAGCGACCGGGACAGGTCGGTCACCAGCAGGGTGAGACCGACCCCGCTGATCGGCGCGCCCGGATCGGCGGTCGCGCCCGATTCGAACCCGAAGATCGCCTGGTCCAACTCCTCGTCGGTGACCGTCTCGCGTCCCGCCCCGGCGGGGGAGGGGTCGTCGAGCGGGAGGTCGAGGGGGTCCAGTGGGTCGGTCGCGCCCGGCCCGGACCGCTGGGCGGGCGGCGGGTCGACGCGCTGGGCCGGCGGGTCGAAGGCGTCTCCGGCGGGCGGGGTTGCCCGGTCGTCCTCCGGCAGGTCGTACCGCTCGTCGAAGCGCTCCTCGGCGGGCGGGCGTGGTGCCGGGGTGGCCCGCCGGGGCAGTCCACCCTTGGCCTGCTGCTCGACGAGGACGCCTTCCAACACCACCGGGCCGCCCGGGCTCTGGTGCATCACCACGGGCTCGCGCTCCTCGGGCACGACGCCCGGGTCGTCGCGCAGCGGGTCGTCGCGCAGGGGGTCGGTACGCAGGTGATCGGCGCGCACCGGGTCGGGGCCGAGCGGGTCACGGTAGGGGTCGCCGAGCGGGTCGCGGAAATCTTCCCGGAAATCGTCGTCCGGCCCACGATCGGCCCACGGCGGGGCATCCTGCTGGATCAGCCCCTCGTCCATCGCGTCGGCGTCGGCGAACTCCGGCGGGAGGTCGGCGACGGCGGCGGCGGTCTCGGCGTGGGTCGGCACCTCGTCCCAGAGGACCTTCACGTGCCGCTGGTCGTCCAACGCGACCCGGATCGGCAGGGTCTGGCCCAGCGACGGCCACTTGGAGACCGGCACCCTCGGCTCGATGATCTTCTTGGACCGGGGCGGCAGACCGGGCGCGTCGAGCACCAGTTGCAGTTCGCAGCGGCCGAACGCGTACTGGGTGGGTGGTTCGGAAGCGCTGTGCACGTGCCCGACACCGACCACCCAGGTGCGCCCACCACCGCGTACGGTCGCCAGCGCGATCGCCAGCACCAGCAGGGCGACCCCGAGAGCCACGATGGCCCAACTGGGCATGCCCAGCCCGAAGACGACGACGAAGGTGGCCACGGTGCCCAGCACCACGCCGACCAGCTTGCGTACCGGCGCGATGGGTCGGTTCCCGCCATTCGCCACAGTGGACCTCCCGGGGTCAGGGCCAGGCTAGGCCGGATCGGCCACCGGGCGAAAGGCCGGCCGCCGCGCCGGCGCCGGGACCGGGTCGCTACGCTGACCGTACCGATCCCAGGCGTCCAGCGTGCACAGGAGGAACCCAGCGTGTCCAGCAACAGCCCGGATGAGCGCAGCCTCGTTCTGATCAAGCCCGACGCGGTCCGCCGCGGCCTGGTCGGCGAGGTCCTCTCCCGCTTCGAGCGCAAGGGGCTGCGAATCGACGCGATGGTGCACCGGACGATGGACGCGACGCTCGCCGACGAGCACTACGCCGAGCACGTGGACAAGGCGTTCTACCCGCCGCTGAAGGACTTCATGACCAGCGGTCCACTTGTCGCGCTCGTGCTCTCCGGCGACCAGGTCATCGACGTGGTCCGCGGGCTGGTCGGCGCCACCGACGGACGCAAGGCCGCCGCCGGCACCATCCGGGGCGACCTGTCGCTGTCCAACCGGGAAAACCTGGTGCACGCCTCCGACTCGACGGACAGCGCCAAGCGCGAGATCGCGCTCTGGTTCCCCGAGCTGGGCTGACGCTCCCGAGTTGGGCTGACGCTGCGCGGTCCGGGCCGGCTCTGCGGTCCGGGCCGGCTCTGCGGTCCGGACCGGCCGACGGCACCGGAGGGTTCAGTCGACCGGCGGCACTTTCGTCGGGTTGCCGACCACGTAGATCCCGGTGATCCGCCCGTCGGCCGCGGCGATGGTGAGCGTGTATCGACTGCCGTCCGCGCGCATGATCAACACGGCGGGTTCCCCGTTCAGTTCGATCGGATGCACGGTCATGGGACGGCCCGGGCCGTAGATCCCGGCGTAGAACCGGGCGATCCGGTCCGCGCCGGTGACCGGGTTGCGGGCTGCCCGGACCCGACCACCGCCGTCGTTCCAGGCCGTGGCGTCCGCCGCGACCAGGCCGGTGAGCGTCGCCAGGTCACCGTCGCGGGCGGCGGCGAGGAACGCGTCCAGCAACCGTTCCCGTTCGGCCCGGCTCGCGGTGAAGCGCCGCTGCTCCTGATGGACCCGGCTGGTCGCCCGGTGGTGGAGTTGGCGGCAGTCCTCCGGGGTCCGCTCCAGGATCTCGGCGATCTCGGCGTACGGCAGGTCGAAGGCGGTGTGCAGGACGTACACCGCACGCTCCGGCGGGGTGAGCCGCTCCAGGACGTGCAACAACGCGGTGGAGAGCGAGTCGCGCAACTCCGCGCGGTCCAACGGTCCGAACGGCGAGGGCGCGGTCGGCACGGGCTCGGGCAGCCAGGTGCCGACGTACGTCTCGCGGGCCGCCTGCCGGGCCCGCAACCGGTCCAGGGCCAGCCGGGTGACCACCCGGGACAGGTACCGGCGGGGCTCCTCGACCGCCGACCGGTCCACGCCGTGCCAGCGCAGGTACGCCTCCTGGAGCACGTCCTCCGCGTCGTGTCGGCTGCCGAGCAGCCGGTACGCGAGCCCGAGCAGCATCGGCCGGTGCGCCTGGAGCGCACCGGCCGCGTCTGTTGCCTCAGTGGTCATGCGTGGGCCGGAGGCTCCAACCGCATGGTCACTCCGATCCGATTCCACACGTTGATTGTGGCAATCGCGACGACGAGGTCGGCCAGTTCCTTCTCCGACCAGACCTTCGCGGCGGCGTCCCACACCTCGTCCGGCACGCCGTGCTCACCGAGCCGGGTGACCGCGTCGGTGAGGTCCAGCGCGGCCCGCTCCCGCTCGTCGAAGAACGGCGACTCCCGCCAGGTGGCCACCGCGAACAGCCGCCGGCTCGACTCACCCTTGGCGAGCGCGTCCTGGCTGTGCATGTCGACGCAGTACGCGCATCCGTTGATCATCGACGCGCGCAGTTTCACCAGCTCAAGCACCGTCTGGTCGACGTTCGACTGGACGTACTTCTCCAGCCCCATGACCGCCTGGTACGCCTTCGGCGCCACCGCGCCGGGATTCATCCGCTGCATGACTACCTCCCCTGATCGGTTGGACACCGACACGACGGATGGGAGAGGTCGCACCGTGACAGCCAAACCTGTGACCCCAGTCATGCCACCCACCAACCCCACCTCACTCCCCAGCCCGTTGATCATGGGGTTATCGTCACGACACGCCGGGGCAGCCAGCAATAACCTCATGATCAACGGGCTGGGGTCGGGCTGGGGGCGGGTGGGTCGGGGGTGGGGTGGATTGGTCGGCGGTGTGGTGGTGGGTGGGTCTTGTATCGTTGGGACTGGCGATGATCCGGCTATCACCGGTGAGCCTCCGGAAGAACGGCCGGGTCACCGGCCCAGTAGAACCGGACGGGTGCGGCCCGTCACAGCCGGTCAATGAGCGGGCGGTCGATCGTGACCGCCAAGCGGGGTGGTACCGCGGATCACCCGGGAGCGCCGTCGAGGCGTACCCCTGGGACGGTTCGTCCTCGCAGACCCACGTTGAGTGAGCTGCATGAGGAGAGCGACCCCCGATGGCCTATCCGTTGCACGACCCGACCGCCGCCGGAGTCCCGGCGAGCCCGGACCTGCCCGCGGTCGAGCGCCGGGTGCTGGAGCACTGGACGGCCGACCAGACCTTCGAGGCCAGCGTCGAGGCCCGCCCGGCCGGCGACGACGGCAAGAACGAGTACGTCTTCTACGACGGCCCGCCGTTCGCCAACGGTCTGCCGCACTACGGCCACCTGTTCACCGGGTACGTCAAGGACGTGGTGCCGCGCTACCAGACCATGCGCGGACGGCACGTGGAGCGGCGCTTCGGCTGGGACTGCCACGGCCTGCCCGCCGAGGTGGTGGCCGAGAAGCAGCTCGGCATCACCAGCAAGGCGGAGATCATCGACCTGGGCGTGGCCCGGTTCAACGAGGCCTGCCGCACCTCGGTGCTGGAGTTCACCCAGGACTGGGAGCGGTACATCAACCGGCAGGCCCGCTGGGTCGACTTCACGAACGACTACAAGACCCTCGACCTGGACTACATGGAAAGCGTCATGTGGGCCTTCAAGACCCTGCACGACAAGGGTCTGATCTACGAGGGCTTCCGGGTGCTGGCGTACTGCTGGCGCTGCGAGACGCCGCTGTCGAACACCGAGACCCGGATGGACGACGTCTACCGGGACCGGCACGACCCGACGCTGACGGTGTGGTTCGGGCTGACCGCTGACGAGTCCGCGCCGGAGCTGGTGCGCGGGCCGGTCCGGCTGGGCGTCTGGACCACCACGCCGTGGACCCTGCCGTCGAACCTGGCGCTCGCCGTCGGCCCGGACATCGAGTACGCGGTGCTGGAACGCGACGGGGAGCGGTACGTCGTCGGCGCGGCGCGGCTGGCCGCGTACGCCAAGGAACTGGACGGCTTCGAGCAGGTCGGCACGGTGTACGGCCGGGACCTGGTCGGACGCCGCTACACGCCGCTGTTCGACTTCCTCGTCGAGCAGGCCGGCGACAACGCGTACCAGGTGCTCGGCGCGGAGTTCGTCACCACCGAGGACGGCACCGGGATCGTGCACCTCGCCCCCGCCTTCGGTGAGGACGACCAGAACGTCTGCAACGCCGCCGGCATCCCCACCATCGTCACCGTCGACGACCACACCCGGTTCACCGCGCTGGTCCCGCCGTACCAGGGTGAGCAGGTCTTCGACGTCAACAAGCCGGTGATCCGGGAGCTGAAGGAGCGGGGGGTGGTGCTCCGGCAGGACACCTACACCCACTCGTACCCGCACTGCTGGCGCTGCGACACCCCGCTTGTCTACAAGGCGGTGTCCTCCTGGTTCGTGGCGGTGACGCAGTTCCGGGACCGGATGGTCGAGCTGAACCAGGAGATCAACTGGACGCCCGGGCACATCAAGGACGGCTCGTTCGGCAAGTGGCTGGCCAACGCCCGGGACTGGTCGATCAGCCGGAACCGGTTCTGGGGTTCGCCGATCCCGGCGTGGAAGTCCGACGACCCGAACTACCCGCGCCTGGACGTCTACGGCTCGCTGGCCGACATCGAGCGGGACTTCGGCGTACGCCTGACCGACCTGCACCGGCCGGCGGTGGACGACCTGGTCCGCCCCAACCCGGACGACCCGACCGGACAGTCGATGATGCGCCGGGTGCCGGAGGTGCTGGACTGCTGGTTCGAGTCCGGGTCGATGCCGTTCGCCCAGGTGCACTACCCGTTCGAGAACGCGGACTGGTTCGAGCACCACTACCCGGGCGACTTCATCGTCGAGTACATCGGGCAGACCCGCGGCTGGTTCTACACCATGCACGTGCTGGCCACCGCGCTGTTCGACCGGCCGGCGTTCCGCAACTGCCTGAGCCACGGCATCCTGCTCGGCTCGGACGGGCGCAAGATGTCCAAGAGCCTGCGCAACTATCCGGACGTCTACCACGTCTTCGACGCGTACGGCTCGGACGCGATGCGGTGGATGCTGATGTCCTCGCCGGTGCTGCGCGGTGGGGACATGGCGGTCACCGAGGCGGGCATCCGCGACGCCGTCCGGCAGGTGCTGCTGCCGCTGTGGAACGTCTGGTACTTCTTCACGCTCTACGCCAACGCCGACGGGCACCAGGCGAGTCGTCGCACCGACTCGACGCACCTGCTCGACAGGTACATCCTGGCGAAGACCAACGAGCTGGTGGCCACGGTCGGCGCGCAGATGGACGCGTACGACATCTCCGGCGCCTGCGCCACCGTCCGGTCCTACCTGGACGCCCTGACCAACTGGTACGTGCGCCGCTCCCGGGATCGGTTCTGGTCCGGTGACGTCAACGCGTTCGACACGCTCTGGACGGTGCTGGAGACGCTCTGCCGGGTGGTGGCGCCGCTCGCGCCGTTGACCGCGGAGGAGATCTGGCGAGGCCTGACCGGGGAGCGGTCGGTGCACCTGACCGACTGGCCGGAGGCGACGGACTTCCCGGCCGATCACGACCTGGTCGCCGCGATGGACGCCACCCGGGCGGTCGCCTCGGCGGCGCTGTCGCTGCGCAAGGCCAAGGGTCTGCGGGTACGGCTGCCGCTGTCCAAGCTGACCGTGGCCTCCCCGGCGGCGGAGCAGTTGCGTCCGTTCGCCGACCTGGTCACCGACGAGGTCAACGTGAAGGCCGTCGAGTTCAGCGCCGAGCTGTCCGCGTACTGCGAGCAGGTGTTGACGGTGGTGCCCCGGGCGCTCGGTCCGCGGGTCGGCAAGCAGGTGCAGCAGGTGATCAAGGCGGTCAAGGCGGGCGACTGGGAGCTGGTCGACGGCGCCCCGGTGGCCGCCGGCGTCACCCTCGCCGAGGGCGAGTACGAGCTGCGACTGGTCGCCGCCGATGCGGAGAACTCCGCGCCGCTGCCCGGCGGTGAGGGTGTGGTGGTGCTGGACACCGAGGTCACCCCGGAGTTGGCGGCCGAGGGGCTGGCCCGCGACGTGGTGCGGGTGGTGCAGCAGGCTCGCCGGGACGCCGACCTCGATGTGTCGGACCGGATCGTGGTGTCGGTGTCGGCCTCCGAGCAGGTGCGCGCGGCGGTGACCGGATACCTGGACTTCGTGTCCGGGGAGGTGCTGGCCGACTCGGTGGACTTCGCCGAGGGCATCGACGGCTTCGCCGGTGAGGTCGGCGAGGGCGACCGGGTGACGGTCTCCGTCCGCCGGGTCTAGCGACGATCGTCAGGTAGCGGGCGCCGCGCCACCTCCGTCCGAGGGGTGTGCGGGCGTCCGCTACCGTGACACCGCCTGTTCGCACCTGATCTGCCGGAGGACCAGTGCCCCTGCTCTACACCATCGGCAAGCTCGCCGTGGGGCCCACGCTGCGGTTGGCGTTCCGCCCGACCGTCGAGGGGCTGGAAAACGTGCCGAGGAGCGGCGGGGCGATCTTCGCCGGCAACCACCTGTCCGTGGCCGACGAGCTGTTCCTCGGCACGGTTGTGCCCCGGCACCTGGCGTTCTGGGCGAAGTCGGAGTATTTCAAGGGCACCGGTGTGAAGGGCGCGATCTCCAAGTTCGTCCTCACCGGCCTGGGTGCCATCCCGGTGGAGCGGGGCGGCGGTCGAGCCGCGCTGTCCGCGTTCGACGCGGCGATCCCGGTGCTCAAGAACGGTGACCTGGTGGTGGTCTACCCGGAGGGCACCCGCTCGCCGGACGGCCGGCTCTACCGGGGGCGGACCGGCACGGTTCGGCTGGCGACCTCGACCGGCGTGCCGATCATCCCGGTCGGCATGATCGGCACGGACAAGGCGCAGCCGATCGGCGCCCGGGTGCCCCGGCCCGGCGCCGCCGAGATCATCATTCGGTTCGGCAAGCCGATCGACCTGACCGGGCGGCCGACCGACCGCACCTCGTTGCGGCAGATGACCGACGAGATGATGAGCGAGATCCAGAAGCTCACCGGCCAGGAGTACGTCCCCCGCTACGCCCCGCCGCGCGCCCACCCGGACGCGACCCGCGAGGCCTGACCCCCACCCGGTTGACCAGGAAGTCCACCGCCTTCGTGGGGCGGGAGACCTCCTGCTCAACGCTGGGTGGGTCGCGTTCAGGCCTTGGGTTGGATGATCTGGGCCCGCAGGGTGTTCAACAGGGCGGCGCTGTCGGCGACCGACAGCCGGGTGAACACTCCGGTGGCGATGCTGCCGTGATCGACAGAGGTGCAGACCACCACGTCACCGCCGTTGGACCGGCCGACCGCGCATCGCTCGTGCCGGCCCCGCACACCGGTGTCCACAACCTCGGGTGCGTCCAGCGCGTACCGCTCGGTGAGCCGGCTGATCTCGGCCTCCGCGTCCGACTCCGGGCTCCACCGGAAACCCGTTCCGCCGAAGACCGTCACCTGCTTGCCGCCCGAGGTGGAGTAGACACCGGCGAAGGTGCCCTCGGCCAGCAGGTGCTCCCCGCGTACCTCCTTCTCCAACTGTCGGGCGGCCTCCGCGCTGCGGCCGTCCTGCCGCAGCTTCAGATCGTCGACCTGGGCGGGCAGCGCGGCCTGCACCGGGTACTGGGCTGAGATCGGGAATCCGTAGTAGGCGGGGCAGCCGCAACAGCAGGCCAGGGTGAGCAGCAGCAACCAGGGCCAGCGGCGACGACGGCGAACCGGCACCGGCACGTACCCCTTGGGGGCCTGCCAGCCCGGCGGCGGCCCCGCCGGCGGCGCCACGGGCGGCGCGGCGGACCGCTTGCCCCGGCGCTGCTTCGGCGCGCTGGGCGGTGGCGTGGGCGGCGGCGTCGGCCGGGTCGGCATCCTGGGTCCGGTCGCCTGCGGTGGCCTCGGGGCCGCGGCCGGAGACACCGGGTGCGACCCGACCGAGCGAGCAGGCTGGCTGGGCCACTGCTTCGTCGCCGGCGGGGTCGGATGCGGCATCGTCGGGGGGAGCGGGGTAAGCGACGGCAGTTCGGCGGAGGGCAGGTCCCAGCCGCCGGTGTCCACGCCGGCCCACGGGTCGACAGGCGTCTGGTGCTCCGGCGGTCCCACGGGCAGGGGTGGCAGCGGGGTCGGCTCGGCCGACTCGCCCCAGACCGGTCGGCGTGGCAGCGGGGGTGGCACCGGCGCCGAGCCGCTCCACCTGGGCGCGGGGGGCTCCGGGGTGGTGGCGGGCTCGGGCCGGCCCGAGGCTGCCGGCTGATCCGGAGACTGGGGCTGCGTCGGAGGTGCCGGCTGGTCCGACGCTTCCGGCTGCGTCGGAGGGGCCGGTTGGTCTGACGGTTCCGGTTGGTCCGACGGTTCCGGTTGGTCTGACGCTTCCGGCTGCGTCGGAGGGTCCGGTTGGTCCGACGGTGCCGGCTGGTCTGACGCTTCCGGCTGCGTCGGAGGGTCCGGTTGGTCCGACGGTTTCGGCTGGTCCGACGGTACGGGTGGGGAGGCCGGCTGATCGGCGGCCGCCGGAACCCGGTCCGGCTCCGCGCCCGGGGTGCTCCCGTCGGCCGGCCGTGCTCCCGGCTGGGGCTCGGGCATGGCGGCAATCTCCTCTCGCGCCGGTCCGAGGTTAGTACCGCGTCGCCACCGCCGGGTGGGCGCGTACCCTTGGGCATCATGAGTGCCCCGTCCACGACGCCGCGCGCGGCCGCGACCAACTCTCGCGACGACTCCAGCTCGGCGGCTCCGACGCCGAGCCGTGACCTGGAGCCGTCCGTCTGGTCCCAGCTCGAGCCGCTGTTGCCCCAGGTTTCCAAGCCCATCCAGTACGTCGGGGGCGAGTTGGGTGCGGTGACCAAGGACTGGGCCGCGGCGACCGTGCGCTGGGCGTTGATGTATCCCGACGCGTACGAGGTGGGCCTGCCCAACCAGGGCGTGCAGATCCTCTACGAGGTGCTCAACGAGCTGCCCGACACCCTCGCCGAGCGGACGTACGCGGTCTGGCCGGACCTGGAGACGCTGATGCGCACGCACGGCGTGCCGCAGTTCACCGTCGACGCGCACCGGTCGGTGCGTAACTTCGACGTGTTCGGCATCTCCTTCTCCACCGAGCTGGGCTACACGAACATGCTCACCGCGATCGACCTGGCCGGCATCCCGATGCTGGCCGCCGACCGCACCGACGCCGACCCGGTGATCGTGGCCGGTGGCCACGCGGCGTTCAACCCGGAGCCCATCGCCGACTTCATCGACGCCGCGGTGCTCGGCGACGGCGAGGAGGCGGTGCTGGAGATCACCGCGATCGTGCGGGAGTGGAAGGCCGAGGGTTCCCCGGGGGGCCGCGACGAGCTGCTGCTGCGGCTGGCGCGCACCGAGAGCGTCTACGTGCCGCGCTTCTACGACGTCGACTACCTCCCGGACGGGCGGATCCAGCGTGTCGTGCCCAACCGGGCGGACGTGCCGTTCCGGGTGCACAAGCGCACGACGATGGACCTGGACGCCTGGCCGTACCCGAAGAAGCCCCTCGTGCCGCTGGCCGAGACGGTGCACGAGCGGTACGCGGTGGAGATCTTCCGGGGTTGCACCCGGGGCTGCCGGTTCTGTCAGGCCGGCATGATCACCCGTCCGGTGCGGGAGCGGTCCATCACCACGGTCGGGCAGATGGTCCGCGAGGGCCTGGAGTTCTCCGGCTTCAACGAGGTGGGCCTGCTGTCGCTCTCCTCGGCCGACCACTCCGAGATCGGTGACATGTGCTCGGGCCTCGCCGAGCAGTACGCGGGCACGAACGTCTCGCTGTCGCTGCCGTCGACCCGGGTGGACGCCTTCAACATCGACCTCGCGCAGGAGTTGTCCCGCAACGGGCGGCGGACCGGCCTGACCTTCGCCCCGGAGGGCGGGTCGGAGCGGATTCGCAAGGTCATCAACAAGATGGTGACGAAGGAAGACCTGATCCGTACCGTCGTCACCGCGTACACCAACGGCTGGCGGCAGGTGAAGCTCTACTTCATGTGCGGCCTGCCCACCGAGACCGACGAGGACGTCCTCGAGATCGCGGAGATGGCCCACGAGGTGATCCGGGCCGGTCGGGCCGCCACCGGTTCCAAGGACATCCGCTGCACGGTCTCCATCGGTGGGTTCGTGCCGAAGCCGCACACCCCGTTCCAGTGGGCCTCGATGGAGCGTCCGGAGGTCATCGACCACCGGCTCAAGATCCTCAAGCAGGCCATCAACTCGGACCGCTCGCTGGGCCGCGCCATCGGCTACCGGTACCACGACGGTGAGCCGTCGCTGATCGAGGGACTGCTCTCCCGGGGTGACCGCCGGGTCGGCTCGGTGATCCGCAAGGTCTGGGAGAACGGCGGCCGGTTCGACGGGTGGAGCGAGCACTTCTCCTACCAGCGCTGGGTGGACGCGGCGGCCGAGACGCTGCCCGCGTTCGGGGTCGACCTCGACTGGTACACCACCCGGCAGCGCGAGGAGCTGGAGGTCCTGCCCTGGGACCACCTTGACTCGGGCCTGGACAAGGACTGGCTCTGGCAGGACTGGCAGGACTCGGTGAGCGAGTTCGAACAGGACGACTGCCGGTGGACGCCCTGCTTCGACTGCGGCGTCTGCCCATCGATGGACACCGAGATCCAGATCGGCCCGACCGGCAAGAAGCTGCTGCCACTCACGCCGCTGGGCGGCAACGGAATGAAGGTCCCGGCCGCCGACCACCCGGCCTGACCGCCCGCCGCCGGGGCAGCACCCGGCGGCGGTGACCGCTAGCCTCCACAGTCGACACCACACCCGCCGGGCCTCGTGCTCGGCGGGTGACTGGCGCTGACGGGGGATAGCGCGATGTCCGGTTTCTCCATGAACGCTGGCACTTCCCGGGCATCCTGCGGTGAGGACAGACGGATGAGGATGAACGTCGGAGCGATCCGGCCGGCCGCTGCCTGCCTGCTGGCGGGGTTCCTGGTGGTAGGTGCGGCCCAGCCGGCGGCCGCCGCGCCTCGGCGGGCCGAGCAGTGGTATCTGGACGAGCTCCGGATCGACCAGGCGCACAAGATCTCGACCGGGCGGGGCGTGATCGTGGCCGTGCTCGACAGCGGTGTCGAGGCCAGCCACCCGGACCTGCGGGGTCAGGTCCTTGCCGGTGGTCGCAGCTACGGCGCCTCCGGAGACGGTCGGGCCGACGAGAACGGCCACGGCACGCACATGGCCGGCATCATCGCGGCGAAGAGCGGCGGTCGCGACGGGGTGGACGGCATCGCCCCCGGCGCGAAGATCCTGCCGATCAAGATGGGCAAGGGCAGCGGGACCTTCAGCGACGGGGTGATCGCTCTCGGTATCCGGATGGCCGTCGACGGTGGCGCCAAGGTGATCAACTTGTCCGTCGGTGGGCCGGGCGTCGTCAGCCCGGAGGAAGAGAGCGCGATCAGGTACGCGCTGGACCACGACGTCGTCGTGGTTGCCTCCGCTGGCAACACGGCCAAGGGCGATGTCAGCGTCGCGCAACCGGCCAACACCCCCGGTGTGATCGCGGTTACCGGGACGACCAAGGGCGGCAGATTCTGGTCCGGCTCGGTCCAGGGGCCGGAGGCGGTGGTCGCCGCTCCGGGCGACGGCATCTACAACGCCAGCAACGAGGGGGGCTACGGCTGGGGCGACGGGACCTCCGACGCCACGGCGATCGTCTCCGGCCTGGCCGCGCTGATCCGGGCGAAATATCCGAATCTCAACGCCCCGAACGTGATCAACCGGATCATCCGGACCGCACGGGACTCCGGCCGGGCCGGGCGAGATCCGCAGTTCGGCTTCGGGCTGATCGACCCGCTGAAGGCGCTGACCGCGAACGTACCGCCGGTCACCACCAACCCGCTGCTCGGCCCGGAGGCGACCCCCAGCCCGGGCCCGATCATCACCGAGGCCGCGAAGGAGTTCGACCTCTCCCAGCACGGCGATCGCGGTGGTCCCACCGACCAGCAGGTCATGGTCGTGGTCATTGGTATCGCCGTCGCGCTGGTGCTGCTGCTGGCGCTTGTGGTGTTCCTCATCTGGAACCGCCGGCGCTACCGGCGGGAGGCGGTCCGGGCCGCCGCCGACATCCCGGACGAGGTGCTGGACCAGATGATCTCCGGCGGCTACCCGCCCCCGCCGCCGGGCTACGGCCCGCCTCCTGGCTACCCGCCGCCTCCCGGGTATGCCGCGTCGCCCGGCTACCCTCCGCCTCCCGGGTACGGCCCGCCTGCCGGGTATGCCCAGCCTCCCGGTTACGCCCAGCATCCCGGTTACGCCCAGCATCCCGGTTACGGCCCGCCTCCCGGGTATGCCGCGTCGCCCGGCTACCCTCCGCCTCCCGGTCACGGCCCGACCTCCGGGTACGCCCAGCCTCCGGGTCAGGCGCAGCCTCCCGGTTACGCGCAGCCTCCCGGTTACGCGCAGCCTCCCGGTTACCCCTCGCCTCCCGGTAGCGGCTCGCCTCCCGCCGACCCCCCAGTTTCCGGTCATCCCTCGGCGCCCGGCCACCTTCTGCCTCCCGGGTACGGCCCGCCGGGCGGAGCTCCGCCCACTGGGCCGCAAGAGCGGTAACCGGTTCTGATCGTGATGGCCGGCTGGTGACCTTCCGGGGCCGCCGGCCGGCCATCAGGCTTCGCGGACGGGTGGTCACGACCCAGCCGGGCGGTTCGTACCCGCCTGTCCGGGCGCTCCGACCGCCCCGGCTGCGTACCGTCGTTGGCGCTGGGCCAGGATGGTCGGACACGCAGGTACACCCGAGGAGCCCACGATCGCCAAGAAGCCTCAACCCGAGGGCGGCCAGGCACCGGTCGTCCAGCGCGTCCGCATCCGGTACGCCAAGCGCGGGCCGCTGCGGTTCACCTCGCACCGGGACTTCGCCCGGGCGTTCGAGCGTGCGCTGCGCCGGGCCGCCGTGCCGGTCGCCTTCTCCCAGGGTTTCCACCCGCACCCGAAGATCTCCTATGCCAGCGCCGCGCCCACCGGGGTGGCGAGCGAGGCGGAGTACCTGGAGATCGCCCTTCAGGCCGAGGTCGACCCGGAGGCGCTGCGCGCCGCGTTGGACGCCGCGCTCTCGCCGGGGCTGGACGTCCTGGACGCCGTGATCGCCGAGGGGGGCAACCTCCCGGACCGGATCGAGGCGTCGCACTGGCACATCGAGTTGCCCGAGGTCGAGACCGAGGTGCTCCGCGCCGCGGTGGACGCCTTCCTCGCTGCGGACGAGGTGCTGGTGGAGCGGATGACCAAGCAGGGTCGACGCACCTTCGACGCCCGCGCCGCAGTGATATCGATCGATGTCCTCGCACCAACGCCGACGCCTTCCGGGGCGCCGGCCGTACCGTGTGCGATACTCGAACTGGTCGTACGGCAGGTCACCCCGTCCGTACGGCCCGATGACGTCCTTTCCGGCCTCCGCGTGGTGGCCGACCTGGAGCCGCCGGTTTCGCCGAGGGTGACCCGGCTGGCTCAGGGCACGTTGACCGCGCAGGGTGCGATCGTGGATCCGTTGGATGCGGATCGCGACGGGGCAACCATCGTTGGGCACTGACCGACGGTTGGTGTTCTGGCAGGCAGACTTCGGCGGTCGCGCACCACGCGCGCCCGGCGGAAACACTTTTGCGGCGACCCTGCGTGGCAGCGCTCACCCGCGCCCGGGGTAGCCAGAACTGGAGAACGTCCATGCTCGAGAACGAGCCCGAGGGCGGCGAACGGACCGGTTCACAGCCGGCCGGGGAGACCGCCGACCAGAGCACCACGGCCGACGGCGCTGCCGTCGCGACCCCCACCACGGCCGTCGGTTCGGCTTCGGTGGAGCCGGACGGCGCGCAGAGCGCCGAGCCCGCCGCGCCGGTACGACGCGCCCGGGCGACCCGACGTCGCGCCGCCCCGCTGAGCCAGCCGGAGCAGACCGACGCTCCGGCCGAGGCGTCCACCAGCGAGGCCGCCAGTACCGAGTCGCCGCAGGCGGAGGTCTTCGCCCCGATCTCCGGCGACCAGGACGTCGCGCCCAAGACCCCCCGGCGCCGTCGTAAGGCCACCCCGGTCGAGACGACCGCCGAGGAGCCGCTCGTCGCGTCCTCCGCGGAGGTGGCCCCGGCCGACGTGGTTCCGCCGGTCAAGGTGACCCGTACCCGGCGCAAGAAGGCCACCCCGGCGGCCGTCGAGGAGCCGCCCACGGTCGAGGAGTCGGTCGTCGAGGAGCCGGTCGCCGCCGAGGAACCGGTGGCCTCCGACCTTCGCGAGGCCGAGGCCGAGCTGAACGACATCCCCACGGCGACCCCCGCCGAGTCGCCCTGGACCAGCGCCGGCGAGGTGTCACCTGGTGTCGCCGTCTCCGGTGTGACAGCTGAGCCGATCGAGCCGGCCGAGGTCGAGCCGGAGCAGCCGCGTACCCGTCGTCGGCGGGCCGCGCTCTCCGCGCCCACCGTGCTGTTCATGGCTCCCCAGCCGGACGCCGTGCCGGTGACCCGGCCGGTCGAGCCCGCTCCCGTCGCCGAGGAGCCGGCGGTGGAGGAGGCCGCGGAGCCGTCCCGCCGCCGTCGGCGTGGTCGCCGCGAGGTCGAGCCGGTGGAGCCGATCGAGGCGATCGAGGCCGAGGAGGAGCCGACCGAGGAGGCCGACGAGGCCGCCGAGGCGGATGAGGACGACGAGGACAGCGCCGCCGCGCGCCGTCGCCGCCGGCGTGGTCGCCGGGGCCGGGGCCGGGGCAAGGGCGGGGCCGACGACGCCGAGGACGACGAGTCCGAGGAGGCGGCGCAGGCCGACGAGGAAGAGACCGCCGAGGTCGAGGCCGAGGGCGACGAGGACGAGGACAGCGAGGGCGGGGACGGACTGACCCGCCGTCGCCGGCGTCGTCGCCGCCGGGGCGCGGGCGACACGGAGGGTGCCGCCGACGACGGCGTACCGACCGTGGTGAAGATCCGCGAGCCGCGCCGGACCGTCGACGAGGTGCAGGGCGTGTCCGGTTCGACCCGGCTGGAGGCCAAACGCCAGCGCCGCCGGGACGGCCGGGAGCAGCGGCGTACGCGGCCGCCGATTCTCAGCGAGTCGGAGTTCCTGGCACGCCGGGAGGCGGTCGACCGGGTGATGGCGGTCCGCCAGCGCGGTGACCGTACGCAGATCGCCGTTCTGGAGGACGGGGTGCTCGTGGAGCACTACGTCACCCGCAACTCCTCCGGCACGATGGCCGGCAACGTGTACCTGGGCAAGGTGCAGAACGTGCTGCCGAGCATGGAGGCGGCGTTCGTCGACGTCGGCCGGGGTCGCAACGCGGTGCTGTACGCCGGCGAGGTCAACTGGGACACCTCCGGTCTGGAAGGGCGGGCCCGCTCGATCGAGCAGGCGCTGCGCTCCGGCGACTCGGTGCTGGTCCAGGTCACCAAGGACCCGATCGGGCACAAGGGCGCTCGGCTGACCAGCCACATCGCGCTCTCCGGCCGGCACCTGGTCTACGTGCCCAACGGCAACGCGTCCGGGATCAGCCGCAAGCTGCCGGACAACGAGCGCAAGCGGCTGCGCGACGTGCTCAAGAAGCTGGTCCCGGACGGCGCGGGCGTGATCGTCCGCACTGCCGCCGAGGGCGCCAGCGAGGACGAGTTGGCCCGCGACGTCAAGCGGCTCCAGGCGCAGTGGGAGGACATCCAGGCCAAGGCCGCCGAGGGTGGCGCTCCGGCGCTGCTCTACGGGGAGCCGGACCTGGTCATCCGGGTCGTGCGGGACCTGTTCAACGAGGACTTCCGCGAGCTGGTCATCGAGGGCGAGCAGTCGTACGACATCGTCGAGTCGTACCTGTCGCACGTCTCTCCGGACCTGGTGGACCGGGTGCGGCGGCACGTCGGCACGAGCGACGTCTTCGCCGAGTACCGGATCGACGAGCAGATCATCAAGGGCCTGGACCGCAAGGTCTTCCTGCCCTCCGGCGGTTCGCTGGTGATCGACCGCACCGAGGCGATGACGGTGGTGGACGTCAACACCGGTAAGTACACCGGTTCCGGGGGCAACCTGGAGGAGACCGTCACCCGCAACAACCTGGAGGCGGCGGAGGAGATCGTCCGCCAGCTCCGGCTGCGGGACATCGGCGGCATCGTGGTGATCGACTTCATCGACATGGTGCTGGAGTCGAACCGTGAGCTGGTGCTGCGCCGACTCACCGAGTGCCTGGGTCGGGACCGCACCAAGCACCAGGTCACCGAGATCACCTCACTCGGCCTGGTGCAGATGACCCGTAAGCGGATCGGCGCGGGCCTGCTGGAGGCGTTCAGCGAGACCTGTGAGTGCTGCAAGGGTCGGGGCGTCATCATGCACACCGAGCCGGTGCCGGAGAAGGCGCGCGTTGCCGGTGCGGGGGAGAAGGTCAAGGCGGTCGCCTCCTCGGTGGCCGTCGCTCCGGCCGCCGCCGAGCAGGGCAGCACCTCGTCCCGTCGCCGGGCGCGCAAGAACGCACCGGCCGAGCGGGCCGTGGTCGAGGTCGTCGACACCGAGACCAGCGCCGAGCCGGACGCGGACTACCAGGACACCATGGGCTACGACCTGTCCCGCTACGAGTCGGAGACGGCCGCCGCGCCGGCGATCTCCGACGCTCAGCAGGGGGAGTCGGCCCGGTTGGCCGCGGCGGACGACCCGGACGCGCTCGCCGACGGTGAGGGCGACGAGGACAGCACCGAGGGTGGTGCCGGTCGCCGCCGTTCACGCCGGGGTGGCGCACGCCGGCGGACGCGCCCCTGACCGCCTGACCGGCCAAGTGTTTGGCGAGGTCCCTTCTCCGGCAAAGTGACGGGGGAGGGACCTCGCCGTTGTGCCACTCCGGCCCAGGATCGACAGTCCCTGGTCAGGAGAAGAAGATGCGTCGTCTGCTCGCCCTCATCGCGCTTGGCACTGTGCTCTTCGACGTGTCCGGCTGTGCCGCCGACCGGCCGGGGGGCGTGGGGTCCGGTCCGGCCGGCGTGACCACCGGTGGCACGGCCTCCGGGCCGAGCGGCGTTCCGGCCAGTGGTGCCGCGGCGGGCGGCGCCACGCAGGTCTGTGTCGCCGCCCAGCAGGCCAGCACCACCGCCGTCCGGACGTATGTGGCTGAGCTGGGCCAGATGGTCGCGGCGGTGGGCGCCGGGGACAGCGGCACGGCCGAGGCTGCCCGCGTACGGGCCGAGGGGGCGTTGGCCGGCTGGCGGAGCGAGCTGCGTAAACAGGCGGAGCGGGCCACCGATCCGCAGCTCAAGACCCTGCTCACCGATCTCGGCACCGAGGTCGCCGCGCTCGGCGCCGACGTCGAGTCCATCGACGAGACCGAACTCGACAGGCTCCAGCAGCGCCTCGACGAGCTCTGCGCGCGCTGACCAGGGCAGGCCGGTTTGGGGTCCGGGCCGGCAATGGCGTACTCTTGCCTGCGGCCCACCTTTGGTGTGCCGAGTTCCCGTGTGCCCGCGCCGCCGTGCACTGCTACCCGGCGAGCCGCCGCGGGGACGACCGCCAGCAGCCTCAACGACAGGGAGTCCGCCTCCGATGTACGCGATCGTCAAGACCGGCGGCAAGCAGTACAAGGTCGCCGAGGGCGACGTGATCGAGGTCGAGAAGCTCACCGGT
Source organism: Micromonospora sp. NPDC085948 (assembly GCF_040686315.1). NCBI lineage: Bacteria > Bacillati > Actinomycetota > Actinomycetes > Micromonosporales > Micromonosporaceae > Micromonospora > Micromonospora sp. NPDC085948. The sequence continues at coordinate 23,642 of NZ_JBFBJW010000020.1, forward strand.
GCCCCCGGTGACGCGGTGAAGCTCACCGCGGTGCTCCTCGTCGACGGTGACGACCTGGTGACCGACGCGGCGAAGCTTGCCGAGGTCGCGGTGTCCGGCGAAATCGCCGCGCACACCAAGGGCCCGAAGATCCGGATCCACAAGTTCAAGAACAAGACCGGCTACCACAAGCGCCAGGGTCACCGCCAGCCGTTGACCCAGGTCAAGGTGACCGGCATCTCCAGCGGGAAGTAGGTCGTCCTCCAATGGCTCACAAAAAGGGTGCGTCCAGCTCGCGTAACGGTCGTGACTCCGCGGCCCAGCGACTCGGCGTGAAGCGCTTCGGTGGTCAGGTTGTCAGCGCCGGTGAGATCATCATCCGGCAGCGTGGCACCAAGTTCCACCCCGGTGACCTGGTCGGCCGTGGCGGCGACGACACGCTGTTCGCGCTGTCGGCCGGTGCGGTCCTGTTCGGCACCAAGCGCGGTCGTAAGACCGTCAGCATCGTTCCGCAGCAGTAGTTCTCCGGCTAAGCGGGCCGCGGACCTCCGGGTCCCGGCCCGCTTAGCTTTTTTCGAAGTGCGGGGTCGGACCTCGCTGGAAGGATTGACGCCGTGGCGACGTTCGTTGACCGGGTCGTTCTGCACCTGCAGGCCGGCGATGGCGGGCACGGCTGTGTCTCGATCCACCGCGAGAAGTTCAAGCCCTTCGGTGGGCCGGACGGCGGTAACGGCGGGCACGGCGGCAGCGTGTCCCTGGTCGTCGACCCGCAGGTCACCACCCTGCTCGACTTCCACTTCCACCCGCACGTCAAGGCCGACAACGGCAAGGGCGGCGCCGGGTCGAACCGGGACGGCGCCAACGGCCGCACCCTGATGCTGAAGGTGCCCAACGGCACGGTGGTGCAGACCACCGACGGCACCGTGCTGGCCGACATGGTCGGCGCCGGCACCACCTTCGAGGTGGCTCGGGGCGGCCGCGGCGGGCGGGGCAACGCGTCGCTGGCCAACGCCAAGCGCAAGGCGCCCGGCTTCGCCGAACTGGGCGAGCCCGGTGACCAGTTGGACGTCGTGCTGGAGCTGAAGAGCGTCGCCGACGTGGGCCTGGTGGGCTTCCCGTCGGCCGGCAAGTCGTCGCTGATCTCGGTGATCTCCGCCGCGAAGCCGAAGATCGCCGACTACCCGTTCACCACCCTCGTGCCCAACCTCGGCGTGGTCCGGATGGACAACCACACCTTCACCGTCGCCGACGTGCCCGGTCTGATCCCCGGCGCGGCCAGCGGCAAGGGGCTGGGCCTGGAGTTCCTGCGGCACATCGAGCGCTGCGCCGTGCTGGTGCACGTCATCGACTCGGCGACCCTGGAGCCCGGCCGTGACCCGGTCGCCGACATCGACGCCATCGAGGCCGAGCTGAGCCAGTACGGCGGGCTGAGCGACCGCCCACGGATGGTCGCCGTCAACAAGGTCGACGTGCCGGACGGCCGGGACCTCGCCGAGATCGTGCGCCCCGACCTGGAGGAGCGCGGCTACCGGGTGTTCGAGGTCTCCGCGGCCACCCGGGAGGGGCTCAAGGAGCTCACCTACGCGATGGCCGATCTGGTCGAGGCGCAGCGTAAGGCCGCGCCGCCCGCCGAGCCGACCCGGATCGTGATCCGGCCGATCGCGGTGGACGACGACGGCTTCACCATCACCGCCGAGGCGGACGGCTCGTTCACCGTTCGCGGTGTCCGGCCGGAGCGCTGGGTCAAGCAGACCAACTTCGACAACGACGAGGCGGTCGGTTACCTCGCTGACCGGCTCGCCCGGCTCGGAGTGGAGGACAAGCTGGCCAAGGCCGGCGCGGCGCCCGGTGATCTGGTGCGGATCGGCGAGCGCGAGTTCGACTGGAAGCCGACGCTCTACGCCGGCGTGGACTTCGTACCCGGCAACCGGGGCACCGACGTCCGGCTGGAGGAGAAGTCGAACCGGCTCTCCGCGGCGGACCGGCTCGCCGCCCGCAAGGCCCGCCGGGTGCGATCGGACGAGGTGGGCGCGGACTCGTCCGACGATCTCGACGACGACGAGTACGAGGACGACGCCGAGTAGTCCGTTGCGCTCTGTGATCGGGTTGATTTCCGGAAACCTTCGCGAAATCCACCCGTCCTAGCGTGGGGTGATGCTGATCGAGTCTCGGCCCGTCATCGATCCGGAGATCGCCGCCCTGCTCATCGCCCAGCAGCGTGAGCTGCTTACGGCTGATGGCGGGTTGGATGGGCAGGTCTTCGTCCCCCACGACGACGTCCGCTACCTGGCGGCGGTGGTGCAGGGTCGCGCGGTCGCCTGTGGCGGGCTCCAGTCGATCGACGCCGGCACCGGTGAGATCAAGCGAATGTACGTCCGGCCCGCCTACCGGGGTCGGGGCATCGCCCGTCAACTGCTCGCCGCACTGGAGGAGTGTGCGTTCCGGCAGGGGCAGTCGGTGGTCTGCCTGGAGACGGGCACCTACCTGCCGGCCGCGATCGCGCTGTACACCTCGTCCGGCTATGACCAGATCCCGGTCTACGGCGAGTACGTGGGCAACCCGTACAGCATCTGTTTCGCGAAGCGGCTGCCGGTCGCGGCCTGACGCCTACGCGCCCGTGCTGGCGTGCGCGACGGTCACCGGCTTCGACTCGGGTGAGGCGTGCTGGCGCAGGACGATGCTCAGCAGGATCAGCGCTCCGACGGCGAGGAACTCGCTCTGCCAGTTCTGCATGGACTGGAACCAGAAGTCGCTGGTGCCGAGGAACTCCCACACGCCGATCGGCGGCGCGCCGCTCTGGAGCGCCTGCTCCTGGTTGTAGGCGGCGGTGCCCCCGAACAGGTGGCCGACGAACGAACCGGCGAAGATCAGCAGCAGCGCGAGGGAGAGGCTGTTGCGGTAGATCACCAGCGGCAGGCCGCCGACGCGCACCGGCCAGGGTGACTGCGGCGTGGCCCGCCGCTCGTCGTCCTCCGGCCGGTCGGTCTGGTCCACCGGCTTCGACTCGGCCGAGCCCCGCTGCACCAGGTACGCGGTGAGCAGCACGTAGCCGCCCATCTGGAGGAACTCCGACTCCCAGTTCTCGAAGACCGACTCGGCGAAGTGCCCGCTGCCCAGGTACGCCGGCCAGCTCAGCGGCGCGGCCCCGAACTCGGTCAGCTCCTCGTTGTGGGTCTGCCAGCCGAAGACGCTCTGCAACACCAGGAAGATCAGGAACGCGCCCAGCATGGCGATGGCCAGGGCGTTGTCACGTAGCCAACGAGGCATGATCGCACCTCCATCCGCCTGTCGACTTACCCCGGCGGGCGTGACCGCGAAACCACAAAAGTCCAGTTCAGTGGCGGTCGGCCGGGTTGTCCAGGCGTCCGCCGGTGCCCGCCTGGTTCGACAGCAGCAGCCCGAGCGCGAGCATCCCGAAGCCGAGTGCGAGGTGCAGCCAGTTGTCGGCGTCGTTCACCGGCAGGATGTTCGCCCCGCTCTCCGGGTCGACGGCCTCGATGGCCAGGCCGTACAGCCAGAGCGCGAGATAACTCGCCCCGCCGGCGGCCAGGAACACCCGGGCGCCGGCGACGCTGCGCGCCAGCACCAGGCCCACCAGCCCGTAGAGCAGGTGCACCGCGTTGTGCAGGATCGACACCTGGAACAGCCCGAGCAGTCGCGCGTCCGAGTGGTGCCCGGCGAATCTCAGCTCGCCGTAGTCGGTGGTGACGCCGGGAACGAAGCCGAGCACGCCGATCAGCAGGAAGACCCCGGCCACGACCAGCGCGGCCACCTGGACCCGGGGTCGAGGACCCGCCCGTCGGCCACCTCGCACGTCTCGTGCCATCGCTGCCCCCTCCGTGGCTCTGCCGGCCCTCGCGAACCGCACTGTCCGCAGCGGCGACATGACGCAGCCCGACGATCCTCCATTTTGAAGACCAACCGGTGGGCCGCGCAGAGAAATGCACGAAGAGGTATGGAAGCCGAAACGCAGGGTAGGTGAATGGTCAGCGGCGGCGGCAACGCGCCGCATCCCCCAGCACAACCGCGACGACTTTCTGAGCGGAAGGGAAATCATGTCTTACGATCTTTCACCCACGTCTTCCACGTACGGGCAGGAGTCGACGAACGGCGGTGGCGTTCGCGACCAGGTGCGCCAGGTCGGCTCCGAAGCCGCGCAGGCTGGCGGCGCGGTCGCGCAGACCGCGAAGGAGCAGGGCACCGAGGTCGGCCGCGAGGCGGCCCGGCAGGCTCGCAACCTGTACGGCGAGACTCGCACCCAACTCGCCAGCCAGGCCGGTGAGCAGCAGCGTCGGGCCGCCGGTGGACTGCGCTCGCTTGCCGACGAGATGCGTTCGATGGCCGAGCAGGGTGGTCAGGCCGGCCCGGTGACCGAGCTGGCCCGTCAGGCCGCCGACCGGGTGCACGGCGTCGCCGGCTGGCTCGAGCAGCGCGAGCCCGGCGACCTGATCACCGAGGTACGCGACTACGCCCGGCGCAATCCCGGCACCTTCCTGGTCGGCGCGGCCGTTCTCGGTGTGTTGGCCGGCCGGCTGACCCGGAGCGTCTCCGCCGCCGGCCACGACTCCGGCAACGGATCCTCGACCTACCGGGGTGCGGGGGCGTACGACCCGGAGCAGACCGCCGTCATCCCGACGCCGCCGCCGGCGCCCCGCGCGGTGCCGGACGCCGTCCCGCCGGGTGGCTACCTCGACCCGACCCCCGGCACGCGCACCGAGCCGATCTCCGGCGGCTATGCCGACCCGACGCCCGGCGGCTATGCCGACCCGAGCCGGGACGGTGCCTCGGAGTACTCCGGCACCGGGCAGCCACTGCCGCCGGTACAGCAGACCGACCCGCTGCCGGGCGTTCCGTCCAGCGGCACCCCCCGTCCGTGAGCCGCCGAGTCATCCGAAGGGAGGCGACGGCATGACCACGCCGACGCAGGGGTCCGGCCTGGGCTCCGGATACCAACCCGACGCGGGTGCCCCGCACACCGCTGCGGAGGTGAAGGGCAGCTCCATCGGTGAGCTGATGCGCCAGGTGACGAGTGACCTGTCGACGCTGATGCGTCAGGAGGTCGAGCTGGCCAAGGCCGAGATCCGCCAGGAGGGCAAGAAGGCCGGCAAGGCCGCCGGGCTCTTCGGCGGGGCCGGCTTCGGCGGCTACATGGTGGCGCTCTTCGTGTCCATCGCCGTGTGGCAGTTCCTGGACAACGTCATGGACTCCGGCCTGGCCGCACTGATCGTGGCCGTCGTCTGGGCCGCGATCGGCGCCGTCCTCTACTCCATGGCGAAGAAGAACGCCCAGCACGTCCGCGGGCTCAAGCAGACAAACGACAGCGTGCAGCGGATCCCCGACGCGCTCAAGCCGCACCCGGAGGGAGTCACCCGATGAGCACCGATCCCGATCAGATCCGCCGGGAGATCGAAGCCACCCGTAACAGCCTCAGCTCCGATGTGGACGCGCTGGCGTACAAGGTCAGCCCCAGCCGCATCGTCGACGACCGCAAGCAGCGGGCCCGTTCCGCTCTGCAGAATGTGAGGGACAAGGTCATGGGAACCGCGTCTGACCTCGGCCACGGCACCGGCCAGGCGGCTCACTCGGTGGGCGACCGCGCCTCGTCGGCGGCGTCCAGCGTCAGCGACGCCGCGCACTCGGCGGCGACGACTGTCAGCGACGCCGCGCACAGCGCCCCGCGGGTGATCCGGCAGAAGTCCCAGGGCAACCCTCTCGCCGCCGGTCTGATCGCGTTCGGCGTCGGCTGGCTGGCCTCCTCGCTGATCCCGGCCTCCCGCCGCGAGCAGCAGGCCGCGACCCAGCTGAAGGAGCGGGTCGGGGAGCACACCGATGCGGTGAAGGACAAGCTGGGGGAGGTGGCCAGCGAGCTCAAGGAGGAGCTGCGCGAGCCCGCCCAGCAGGCCGCCCAGTCGGTGCGGTCCACCGCCCAGGACGCCGTGCACGCGGTCAAGGACGACGGCAGGTCGGCCGCGCACGACGTCAAGGACCAGGCCCAGCAGGCCCGGCACCAGGTCAGCCCCTGACCTCACCACCACCACGCCGACAGCTCGCGGCCACCGTCCCGGTGCCCGCGAGCTGTCGCGCTCCATCCCATGCCGCGCCGATCGGCCTGGGCCGTTGTCGACTACCGGCTGTCCTGCCCCGACCGGAAGCGCGCGATCGCGCGGGACAGTGCGCGGTGCGGGGCGGGATTGGCGGCTCGGCGGATCTGGGCGTCGCCGTAGCGGACGCCGCCGCGCAGGACCCGCTGGGCTACCGCCAGCCAACCGCACACCCCGCGCTCCACCAGCCAGAGTGGGGCCGCCAGGGCCGTGGTCGGCGGAAACACCCGGTCCCCGCCGGCGCGCCGGCGGCCCGCCTCGGCCAGCGCGACCACCCCGGCCGCCGCGCCGAGCAGCAACCTGGGCCGGCGCGCCGCGACCGCCGCCGCCAGCCCCGGCAGGACCGCGAGCGCGGTCAGTAGGCGAGCCGGCTGGGCCAGATCGTCGTACGCCTGACGGACCCGTTGACCGCGGAAGTGCGCGGCGTCCGGCGGCAGTCGGCGGACGTACAGCCAGGCCGGCCTGGCCTCGACACCGCCGTACCCACGGACGGTACGGATCAGCTCCAGATTCTCGAAGAGCACGTCCGGGTCGTACCCGCCCATGGCGAGGAAGGTGCTGCGCCGCACCGCGAGGGTGCCCGGGTAGTCATCCCCGAGCGCTCGGTTGAGCAACGTCCGGCCGGTGTCCCACCAGGCGTGCCAGGGCAGCGGGTCGAAGTAGTTCTGCGGTCGGACCAGGTCGACCCGGGCCAGCAGCCGGTGCACGGCGCTCAGCCCGGCCTCGTCGTACCGGACGTCGTCGTCGGCGATCACCACGTGCTCGTGGGCCGCCGCGCGCACCCCCGTGCGTACGCCGAGCACCTTGCCGTTGAGCCCGCGCGCGGTGGCGTCGGGCGGGAGGTGCCGGACCAGTCCCCGCCAGGCGTCGGCGTGCCGCGCGAACACGTCCGGTGCGGATCCGTCGACCACGATCACCTCGACCCGGTCGGCCAGCCAGCGCAGGTAACCCGTCAGCTCGGTCAGGCCGGTGTCGGCGTGCCAGCGCAGCGGCAGCACGTACGTCATCGGCAGGTGGGCCGGCGTCGTGCCGGCACGGTCGTCTGCGACGCCGCACCCGCGGGCGGCGGGCCGGGCGTCACCAGGTGGGCTGAACAAGGACATCGACGTCCCTCCTCACCAGGACAGCTGTGTGTCGGTGGTCGAGCAGCACCTGCCCGCATTCCCGCCGATCAAACGGACATGTTGTTTCGACCGCCGGTCGCCGGGTAGCGCTGCCGGAAAGAGCTGTCCATGCCCGGATGTCCGGGTGGAGGAGACGAGATGACACACAGCGGAACGAGATGGGCGGTGCTCGGCGTCACCGCGGTCACCGCGGTCGGTGTGGGACGGGCGGTGGCTCGCCGTCGGCACCGGCATCAGCCGGAGCGGCAGGACGGCTGGTACGTGGTACGTCGCGGGGTGACGGTGGACCGGTCCCGGGACGGCGTGATCGGGTTCTGGACCGACCGGGAGCGGCTGGACCGCGCACTGGCCGGGTGGGCCACGCTGGCGCAGCTCGACGACCGGCGCTGGCGGTGCGTGGCCCGCGACCGGGCCGGCGGCGACACGGAGTGGCGCGCGGAGATCACCGTCGACGGACCGGGCGCGCTGCGGTGGCGGGTCGACGACGGGCCGGCACCGCAGGAGGGGCGGATCGAGCTGGCCGACGCCCCCCAGGGGCGGGGCACCGAGATCCGGGCCGAGCTGCGGTACCGCTCGGGCCCGGTGCGCCGCGTGTTCGGCCTGATCGGCGGCGACGACCCCGATCTGGCGCTGCGCGACACCCTGCGGCGGGTGAAGGCGCTGATCGAGTGTGGCCAGCTGATGGACACACGGGACGACCCGTCCGGCCGTAGCCCGAGGCAGGAGAGGGCGACCGACAAGGTGCGGGAGAAGTTGATGACGGGAGGCCGGGCGTGAGGGCACTGTGTTGGGAAGGCGTCGGCAAGCTGGCGGTCCGGGACGTGCCGGAGCCGCAGATCCGTGCCGAGGGGGACATCATCGTCCGGGTCCGGGCCAGCAGTGTCTGTGGCTCCGACCTGCATCTGATCAACGGGTACCTGCCGGCGATGCGGGAGGGCGACATCCTCGGCCACGAGTTCATGGGCGAGGTCGTGGAGACCGGTCCCGGCGTACGACGGCACCAGGTCGGTGACCGGGTGGTGGTCGGGTCGGTGGTCGCCTGCGGTGGCTGCTGGTACTGCCGCACCGAGCAGTACTCGCTCTGCGACAACTCCAACCCCCAGCCGGTGTTCACCGAGAAGCTGTGGGGGCACTCACCGGCCGGCATTCTGGGCTACTCGCACGCGGCCGGCGGCTACTCCGGGTCGCACGCCGAGTACATCCGGGTGCCGTTCGGCGACATCGGCGCGTTCGGGGTGCCCGACGGGGTGCCGGACGACTCGGTGGTGTTCGCCTCCGACGCCATGCCCACCGGATGGATGGCGGCGGACTTCTGTGGGCTCACCGGTGGCGAGGTGGTGGCCGTGTGGGGTGCCGGCGGTGTCGGTCAGATGGCGGCCCGGTCGGCGCAACTCCTCGGCGCCGAGCGGGTCATCATGATCGACCGATTCCCGGACCGGCTCGCCACCGCCGCCGAGCGGGTCGGGGTCGAGACGATCAACTACGCCGAGACCGACGTGTTGGAGGCGCTGCGGGAGCTGACCGCCGGGCGCGGGCCGGACGCGTGCATCGAGGCCGTCGGCATGGAGTCGCACGACGTCGGGCCGACCTACGCGTACGACCGGGCGAAGCAGGCGACGCGGTCGCAGACCGACCGCCCGACCTCGGTCCGCCAGGCGATCATGGCGTGCCGGAAGGGCGGCACGGTGAGCATCGTCGGCGTGTACGCCGGCCTGGTCGACAAGTTCCCGCTCGGCGCGGCCATGAACAAGGCCCTGGTGCTGCGGATGGGGCAGATGCACGCGCAGCGCTACATCCCGATGCTGCTCGACCGGCTCGCCGCCGGCGAGATCGACCCCGGCTACCTGGCCACCCACCCGATCTCGCTGGAGCAGGGCGCACACGGCTACGAGCTGTTCGAGAAGAAGCAGGACGGCTGCCTTCGCAGCGTCCTGCACCCCTGACCCGCCGCACGCAGCCGCCTCGCCGGTCACCCCGGAACGATCGGCGAGGCGCAGGTCAGGTGGTGCGCCGGACGTTGCTGAGGGTCAGGCCGAGGGGCGGCAGCGCCGGCATCCGGTGCAGGTCCAGGGCCAGGTCCTGGACGGGTACGTCGTAGCGCATGGCGCTGGTCAGGTTGGTGACCGCCCGCTTCATCAGGTCGATGGTGATCCACTCGCCCGCGCACCGGTGTCCGGCCCAGTGGTCACCGCCGCCCTGCGGGATCAGCTCGAACGGGTCCACGCGTCGGTCGGCGAACCGCTCCGGGCGGAACAACTCCGGTTGCGGCCAGAGGGTCGGGTGGTGGTTGGTGCCGTACAGGTCGAGCAGCACCCGTCGACCCCGCGGAAAGTGGTGGCCCTGCCAGTCGAAGGAGTGCTTGACCCGGGCCGCCGCGATCGGGAAGAACGGGTAGTAGCGGCGTACCTCCTGGACGAAGTTCCCGGTGGCCTCGTCGTCGCCGCGGACCCGGTCCCGCCAGCTCGGATGGTCGTGCAGGGCGAGCGCGGCGAACGCGATGTACTGGTCCACGGCGACCACCGGCCGCAGCACGTTGAGCAGCTCCACCGCCGCGATCCGCCGGGGGAGTAGCTGGCCCCGCCGGTCCCGGTGCTCGGCGATCACGGCCAGGGCGCTCCCGGGCGGCGCCGGGAAGAGACCGATCCGGGTGCGTTCGATGAGGCCGGCGAGCCAGCGTTCGGCGCGGTGCCGGGCGAGTCGTCCCCGCCAGTGCCGGGGTCCGAGCACCGCCGGCCCTTCGATCATCGCGTGCAGGTCGACGGCGCGTCGCTCGACCTGCGACGTGGGCAGCGGCACCCCCGCCCAGGCGCAGACCACGCGGGTGAGCAAACGGCCCAGCTCGTCGTAGAGCGGTAGCGGCCCGGCGGCCTCCCAGGCGGGGATCCGCGCCTGCCACTCGTCGTCGAAGAGTTGGCCGAGGTGCCGGATGGCGGTCGGCGTCATGATCGACATGAACATGGCCTTGCGGTCGGTGTGCTCCGGGCCGTCCAGCCCCTGCACACCCCGCCGCCCGGTGAGGGTCCGCTGCACCCGCAGCGGCATGGCGGTCGCGCGCTGGAAGCGTTCGGTGTCGTAGAACAGCATCGCTGCCGGCCGGCCACGCAGGCAGATGGTCGGGGTGAGCAGGATCCGGGTCTGGAACACGTCGCTGCCGTACCGTTCGCAGCGTTCGCCGATGAACCGGTAGCCGGCGCGGAGCAGGGCGAGAGTGCTGTCCGGGCTGCGGTCAGCCGGCATGGTCGCCATCGGGTCTCCTCACGCGCGGGTGCGGCCGGGCACCGCCGGGCCGGATGCGGGTACCCCCGTCGCCGCCGCTGAATCCCCGCGCCGACGGCACGCCGGCTGGCCCCTCCCAGGAGCGGCGGAATTTGGTTGGCTGCTGGTGGGACAACCACGGGGAGGGCGGATGCGCGACAACACATCGCCGCACTGGCGGCAGCGGCGAACGGTCCGGGCACCGGGCGGCGGCCGGGACGGGCGGCCTCTGATCGGGCCGCCTCGGCGACCCGATCGGCCGCACCGATTCTTCACCGTGCACCTGGGCTTCACCGCGCCCACCGTGGTCGAGGCCCGCGAGCTGGCCGTGGCGTACGCGGAGGCGTTGACCCTGCTCCGCCCGGAGGTGGCGCTCGGCGCGGCGGCCCTGTCGCCGGCCGACGCCTGGCAGCGGGCCGAGCGGCTGTTCTGCGGTGCGGTCGGCCCGGACGGCGAACGCTGCGTCGACGTGGCCGGTCATCCCGGCTTCCACCACGCCGCGGGGCCCGGCGGGCTCGGCTGGGGCGACGGCGACGGCCCCGTCCGTGGCTGACCGCCAACCCGGCTCACCCGTCCCGGGTCGGCGGCCACCGCACACCGGTCGGCGCGATCAGTCCAGGTCGAACTCACCGTCCTGCGCGCCGGCCACGAACGCGTCCCACTCGGCCTGGGTGAAGACCAGCACCGGCCCCTCGGGCTCGGCCGAGTTGCGCATCCCGATCAGGTCGTCGACGAAGGCGACCTCGACGGCGCTGTCGGAGGTGTCCCCTTCGGCCCGCTGCCAGACCGCCCGAGAGAGGTCGAAGTCGCCCTTGGGGTGCTGCGCCATTGTTCTTTCCTCCAGTGCCGAGGGTCGTGTGGTGACCGTGAGTCGATCCCCATCGGGCAGGATAAGCGGATGCCGAGCCTGACCCGTGTAGAGGCGACCGCGCGTGGCGCGGCGATTACTGTCGAGTCCTATCAGGTGGACCTCGACCTGACCGTCGGCGCGGAGTTGTTCCGCTCGCACGTCGAGATCCGGTTCCGGGCCACCCCCGGCACCGCGACCTTCGTCGAGCTCAAGCCCGCCAGACTGCTCGCGGTACGCCTCAACGACCGCGATCTCGACGCCGACCTGCTGACCGACAACCGGCTGCCGCTCACCGACCTCGACGCGGACAACACGCTCGTCGTCGAGGCGGAGATGGCGTACTCCAACGCGGGTGAGGGGATGCACCGCTTCGTCGACCCGGCCGACGGCGAGACCTACCTCTACGCGGTGAGCTTCCTCGACAACGTGCAGCGCATCTTCGCCGCGTTCGACCAGCCCGACCTCAAGGCTCCCGTCGTGCTGTCGGTGACCGCGCCGCCGGAGTGGACGGTCTCCGGCAACGCCGAGGTGGCTGCCACGCCGGCCCCGGGTCGGTGGGAGTTCGCCCCCAGCGCGCCGCTGGCCACGTACTTCTTCTCGCTGATCGCCGGTCCCTACCACGTGCGGCGGGCCGAGCACGACGGCGTGCCGCTGGGCATCTACTGTCGCCGGTCGCTCGCCGAGCACCTGGACGCCGACGCCGAGGAGATCTTCACCGTCACCCGGCAGTGCCTGGACCGGTTCCACCAGCTCTTCACCGAGCGCTACCCGTTCGGCAAGTACGACCAGGCGTTCGTGCCGGAGTTCAACGCCGGTGCCATGGAAAACCCGGGCATCGTCACCTTCCGCGACGACTACGTGTTCCGCTCGGCGGTCACCGACACGCAGCGGGAGTCGCGGGCCACCACGATCGCGCACGAGATGGCGCACATGTGGTTCGGCGACCTGGTCACCATGCGCTGGTGGGACGACCTGTGGTTGAACGAGTCCTTCGCGGAGTACCTGGGCACCCGGGTCACCGCCGAGGCGACCCGCTTCGACCAGGCCTGGACGACCTTCGCCATGCGCCGCAAGGCCTGGGGATACGCGGCCGACCAGCGGCCCTCCACCCACCCGGTCGCCCCGCCGGAGGTGGCCGACGCCGACGAGGGCCTGCTCAACTTCGACGGCATCTCGTACGCCAAGGGTGCCAGCGTGCTGCGGCAACTGGTCGCGTGGCTCGGCGACGAGGCGTTCCTCGCCGGCCTGAACGCGCACTTCGCCGAGCACCGCTTCGGCAACGCCACGCTCGCCGACCTGCTGGTCAGCCTCTCCACCTCCAGCGGCCGGGACCTGTCCGGTTGGGCCGACGTGTGGTTGCGGCGACCGCAGGTCAACACCCTGCGCGCCGAGGTCACCGTCGACGCCGACGGCCGCTACACCGACGTGGCCGTGGTGCAGACCGCGCCGGAGTCCCACCCGGTGCTGCGCCCGCACCGGATCGGCGTGGGCCGCTACGCGGCGGACGGCACGGTGCACCGCGACGACCTCGACATCGACCCCGCGGCCGACGGTGGCCGGACCGTGCTGGGGGCGTTGGCCGGCACGCCGGCGGCCCGGCTGTTGCTGCTCAACGACGGTGACCTCACCTACGCCAAGGTGCGCCTCGACCCGGCGTCGGCGGAGGCGGTCGCGCTGCTGCTGCCCCGCCTGGCCGACCCGCTCACCCGCGCGCTCCTCTGGGGCGAGGCACTGGACGCGGCGACCGACGGGGAACGGCCCGTCATCGGCCTGGTCGACCTGATGGCCGCCGCGCTGCCCACCGAGACCGAAGTGATCATCGCGGAGGACGTGCTCACGCTCAGCCGGTCGTTGGTGGACCGCTACCTCGACCCGCTGGCCCGGTCCACGGCGTTGGCCCGGGTCGCCGGGGCGTGCCAGCGGCTGCTCGACAGCGCGCCGGCGGGAGAGTCCTTGCAGTTGGCCGCCGCGCGGGGGTGGATCGGCGCGACCACCGACGCGGACCTGCTCGTCGGCTGGCTCGCCGGTCGGGACGTGCCAGCCGGGCTGCGGGTTGACGCGGAGCTGCGCTGGGCGGTGCTGCACCGGTTGGTGGTGCTGGGTGCCGCCGGCGAGGCGGAAATCGCCGTCGAGGTAGCCGCCGACAACAGTTCCACGGGCGCGGAACGGGCCGCCCGCTGCCGGGCCGCCCTGCCCGACCCGGTCGCGAAGAAGACGGCCTGGGACATCATCGTGCGGGACGCCGAGCTGTCCAATCGACTGCTGGAGGCGACCGCCGAGGGGTTCTGGCAGCCCGAGCAGGTCGAGCTGACGGCCGCGTACGTCGAGCGGTACTTCACCGACATGCCGGCGGCCGCGCGCCGACGTACTCCGTGGACGGCCGACCGGGTCGCGAAGCTGGCGTTTCCCCGCTACGCCGTGGCGCAGCCGACCCGGGAGGCGGCCGCGGCGCTGCTGGCCCGCGACGACCTGACTCCCGGCCTGCGTCGGGTGGTCACCGACTCCGACGACGACCTGCGCCGTGCGCTGGTCGCTCGCACGGCGGTGGCGGCCGCGGCGGCGTAGGGGCGGGTGCGGCCGGGCGCGGGGTGGCGGGTGGCCACCCCGCGCCCTCGGCTCAGCGCAGCGCGAGCTCCGTCGTGACCGGGGTGTCCCAGTCGATGACGTAGCGCTGCTCGTGGGCGGTGGTCTTCTCCGGGTCCATCACCGTGCGCACCATCAGCGGCATCAGCAGCGGCATCAGCGTCCGGGCAACCGGCCCCGGCGCCTTGGCGTGGTTGATCCGGGCCGCGCGGGCGGCGACCTTCTCCACCCTGGCCCGGCGCAGCCGCACGTACGCGTCGAACGCCGCCGCCACATCCGGCAGGTCCCGAAGGCAGCGGGCGAGCTGCACCGCGCTCTCGATGGCCAGCGAGGCACCCTGACCGGAGCTGTTCGACGGTGCGTGCACCGCGTCGCCGACCAGCACCATCCGGCCCCGGTGCCAGTGCGGCACGGGCGGCATGATCTGCAACGAGCCGGCCACCTGGAGCCCGTCGGCGTCGCTCGTCGCCATCAGCTCCCGGCCCGGGTCGTCGTCGCCGTAGCTGGTACGCAGCGTCTCCCACCACTGTCGCGCCGGTACCGCCCGGGCCTCGACGAGGCTCATCGGCCGCTGCTGCGGCAGGTTCGCGCCCCACCGGGTGCCGCCGCCGGGCTCCGGCCAGTACAGGTAGTAGCCCCGTTGCCCGAACGCGAAGGTCATCGTGCCCGGCGCGACGTCCACCTCGTGCCGGGCGACCGCCTCGAAGCTGAGCAGCCCGGTGAACCGGGGGCCGGGCGCGGCCGGGTCGATGAGTCCGCGGACCGTGGACCGGATGCCGTCCGCGCCGACGAGGATGTCGGCGGTGGCGGTGCTGCCGTCCTCGAACCGGGCCGTCACGCCGCTGTCGCTCTGCTGGGCGTCGACGAGCCGTTTGCCGTACGCGAACGGGACGCCCTCGGCGACCGCCCGGTCGTGCAGCGCCCGGTGCAGCTCGGCCCGGTGCACCACCCGCAGCGGCGGCACCCCGGCCAGCGTGGGCAGGTCGATGCGGCGACGGCCCACGGCCATCGCGCTGCGCTCGATCGGGGTGGCGGCCGCCGTCACCGCCTCGTCCGCGCCGACCAGGCGCAGGGCCGCCACGCCGTTGGGCGCGAGGGCGAGGGTGCCGCCGATGCCGCCGACTCCGCTGGCCGTGGCGGGGTACGCCTCGTAGACGGTGGCGGTGATGCCGGCTCGGCGCAGCGCGAGCGCCGTCACCGGTCCGGCGATGCCGCCGCCGATGACGATCGCGGTTCGTACCGTGGTCATGGTCTCTCCCTGGGTGTGGTCGGTTCGTGCGCGTGCGAACCGACCTGGGAGGGAGCCCGGCTATCCTCTGGTTGCCGCTTCGGGCCGGGTGCCTTCCCAGGTGTCGGTTCGAGGTAAGGGCTCCGGCGGGGTGTTGGCGCACCCCGCCGGAGCCGCTTTGTCAGTCGGTGGTCTCCGCGGTCGGGGTGCTGGTCCTCTCGGCCAGCCCGGTCAGCTCGGCCGGCATCTCGCCGGTCTCGTGGAAGGCCCGCCAGGTGTCCAGGCCCGGATAGCTGCCCGACGTCAGCTCAGCGAGCAGTGCCCGCAGCCAGGTCGCCTCCGCCGCCCGCAGGGCCAGGTCGTACTCCGACTCCACCAGGAACAGCCGCGGGATCTCCCGCAGGTGCGCGTCGAGCGTCTCGCGGTCCCGCCGGAGCGCGTCGTCGAGCAGGTCGAGCCGCTGACGGAGCAGGTCGGTGGCCTCGTCGGGATGCAGCGCGGCGAGGACGGACAACCCGGCCCGGAAGCGGGGATGCTCCGGCATCGGGGTGGAGACCAGCTCGCGGGCCCAGTCCACCAGCTCGGCCCGTCCCGCGTCGGTGATCCGGTAGACGGTGCGTTCCGGGCGTCGGCCCTCGCGAACACTCTCCACCGCGTCGATCAGGTGGTGTTTGTCCAGGTTGCGGATCACCGTGTAGAAGGATCCCCACTTGAACTCCATGTCCTGGTCCTTGCCCCAGGCGCGCAGTGCGGTGGCGATCTCGTACGGGTGCATCGGCCGCTGGACCAGGGCGGACAGCACGGCCAACGCCAGCAGATTGCTGACCTTTCGCCGCTTCGGCACGATGCCCTCCAGGCTCGCTCGCATCCAAATACTCGTCCGCAAGTATACGCACACGAGTAACCCCGTCGCGACCCTGCGCGCGCCGCGGCTCCGTGCGCCTTGGCCCCCGTGCGCCTTGACCGCGTGCTGCGACCCGCGCTCGCGGTGATCGACTCGGTTTCCTTGAGGTCGGGGTGTCCGGGCCGGTGTGACGCACCGATTTCCTGAAAGGCGAGTTGACCACCGCTGCCAGGGAGCGCCTTCCCGGTATGTCGCGGTGTCCCGCCGGGCCGGGATGGGGCGCTCCCCCGCGCCGGGGCGCCTGCCCGCCCGCGCCGGGTTGGGGCGCTCGCCCGTGGCAGGGCCGGGGTGGGGCGCTCGCCCGAGCCGGGGTCGGCGCCCGCCCCGGGTTGAGGTGAGGGCGCTCACCCGGGCCGGGGTAGTCGGTCCCGGCGGTCGGCCTACGATCATCGGGTGGAGGAAGATATCCGGCGGATCGGGATCATGGGTGGCACCTTCGACCCGATCCACCACGGTCACCTCGTCGCGGCCAGTGAGGTGGCGGACCGGTTCGGCCTGGACGAGGTGGTCTTCGTTCCGACCGGGCAGCCGTGGCAGAAGGCCGACGAGCCGGTCAGCCCGGCCGAGGACCGCTACCTGATGACGGTCATCGCCACCGCCTCCAACCCCCGCTTCCAGGTCAGTCGGGTCGACATCGACCGCAGTGGGCCGACCTACACCGTCGACACGCTGCGCGACCTCCAGGCCGAGTACGGCCCCAAGGTGCAGCTGTTCTTCATCACCGGCGCGGACGCCCTGCAACGGATCCTGTCCTGGAAGGATCTGGACGAGATCTTCGAGCTGGCCCATTTCATCGGGGTGACGCGGCCCGGCTTTCCGCTGACCGACAAGCACCTTCCGGCGGATACCGTCAGCCTGATCCAGGTGCCCGCGATGTCCATCTCGTCGACCGACTGCCGCGCCCGGGTGGCCCGAGGTGAGCCGGTCTGGTATTTGGTGCCCGACGGTGTGGTGCAGTACATCGCCAAGCGGAGCCTCTATCAGCGCTGACCACGCCGGATTCCGGCGGTTTTGTGCATTTAACCGACCAGAACTGCACGGTCGGGGCGTCGCCGGGTATGAGACGCTTGGAGGATCGCACGCTTGATCGAAGGAGAACGGTGACAGTTTCCGAACGCGCCCACGAGCTGGCAATGGCGGCCGCCCAGGCCGCCGCTGACAAGAAGGCGCAGGACATCACGATCATCGACGTCGGCGACCAGCTCGCCATCACCGACGCGTTCGTGCTCGCCGCTGCCCCCAACGAGCGTCAGGTGCTGGCCATCGTGGACGCCATCGAGGAGAGCCTGCTCGAGCTGCCGGACAAGGCCAAGCCGGTCCGGCGCGAGGGTGAGCGTGGCGGCCGCTGGGTGCTGCTCGACTACGTCGACATCGTGGTGCACGTCCAGCACACGGAGGAGCGCGAGTTCTACGCGCTCGACCGCCTCTGGAAGGACTGCCCCACCATCCCGTTCGTCGACCGCGACCTGGTCGAGGCCGACGCCAGCGGGTCCGCTGCCGCCGAATGACCCGACTGATCGTCTGGCGGCACGGCAACACCGACTGGAACGCCGCCAACCGTGTCCAGGGGCAGACCGACGTACCCCTCAATGACCTGGGTCGCGACCAGGCCCGCGCCGCCGCGCCGCTGCTCGCGGCGCTGCGCCCCGACGCCATCGTGGCCAGCGACCTGAGCCGCGCCGTGGAGACCGCCGCCGCGCTCGCAGCGTTGACGGGGCTTCCGGTTCGCACCGACGCCCGGCTGCGCGAGCGGCACTTCGGTCAGTGGCAGGGGCTGCACCTCACCGAGGTTGCCGAGCGTTTCCCCGAGGAATACTCCCGCTGGCGGGCCGGCGACCCCGATCCGGGCGCGGATCTGGAGCCTCTGCACGACCTCGGCGAGCGGGTCGGCACCGCGTTGCGCGAAGCAGCCGAGGCGGCACCCGGTGGCACTGTGGTGATCGCCACCCACGGTGGCGGCTCCCGGCAGGGCATCGGTCATCTGCTCGGCTGGGACACCGGCGTGCTGCGCACCATCGGTTCCCTGGCCAACTGCCACTGGAGCGAGCTACGGCACGACGGCCGCGCGCCGGCGATCGGACGTCCGCAGGACGTCCGTGGCTGGCAGTTGCGGGCGCACAACGTCGGCCTGGTCACCGCGCCCGTCACCATCGACGCGATCTGAGCGCTCGCGCTTCGGCGTCCGGGCTCTCGATCGGCTAGCGTGCCGAGCATGCCCGTCGCGGTCGTCATCGACTCCACCGCCTATCTTCCGCCTGAGCTGTTGCAGGCGCACCGGCTGACCGTGGTCCCGCTGACCGTCGTGCTCAACGGCGCGGAGGGGCTGGAGGGGGTGGAAACCCAGCCGGCCGATGCCACCGTGGCGCTGAGCGCCCGGCGGGTCACGGCCACCACCTCCCGCCCGGCGCCCGACCAGTTCGCCCGGACGTACCGTCAACTGCTCGACGCCGGCGCGGACGGAATCGTCTCGGTGCACCTCTCCGCCGCGCTCTCCGGCACGGTTGAGGCCGCGCGCCTGGCCGCGGCCGACCTGGACGGCCGGGTCGAGGTCGTGGACAGCCGTTCCGCCGGCATGGGGCTGGGCTTCCCGGCCATCGCGGCCGCCACCGCCGCCGAGGGCGGCGTCGACCTCGCCGGGGTACGCGACGCGGCGCTCGCGGCGGTCGCCCGCACCGACGTCTACTTCTACGTCGACACGCTGGAGTTTCTCCGCCGAGGTGGCCGGATCAACGCGGCCGAGGCGCTGTTCGGCACCGCCCTGTCCGTCAAGCCGATCATGCACATGCCGGACGGGGCGATCGTGCTGCGCGAGAAGGTCCGCACCGCCAGCCGGGGAGTGGCCCGGCTCGTGGACCTGGCCGTCGAGGCGGCCGGGGACGACGACGTGGATCTCGGGGTGCACCACCTGGCCGCGCCGCAACGGGCCGAGGCGCTGCGAACCGCGCTTACCGAACGGCTCGGTGCACGGCTGCACGACACGTACGTCTCCGAGGCGGGCGCGGTCGTTGGCGCGCACGCCGGTCCGGGGTTGGCCTGCGTGGTCGTCCACCGCCGACCGGGGGGCTGAGCGGTGCTCACGTCGTGTGTGGTGACCGGCGGTGGTCGCGGCGTCGGTCGGGCCGTGGTGGAACGTCTGGTGGCGACCGGTGCCACAGTCGTCGTGTTGGAGCGCGACGCCGATGCGGCCGACTGGTTGGCCGGGCACCCGGCCGCCGACCGGCTCGTCGCGGTGTTCGGCGACGCCGGCGACGAGCGGGTGGCCGAGCACGCCGCCGAGCTGGCCGAACGCGCGGCGCCGCTGACCGGCTGGGTGAACAACGCGGCGGTCTTCCGCGACGCCGCGCTGCACTCCGCGTCGGCCGACACGGTCCTGGACCTGATCGGGCTGAACCTGCGCCCGGCCGTGGTGGGCGCGGCGGTGGCCGTCCGCCGGTTCCTGGCCCGCGCCGCCGGCGGCGCGATCGTCAACGTCTCGTCGCACCAGGCCCGCCGGCCCGTGTCCGGCGCCCTGCCGTACGCGACGGCGAAGGCCGCCGTGGAGGGGCTGACCCGGGCACTGGCCGTGGAGTACGGGAAGCACGGCATCCGCGCCAACGCGGTCGCGCTCGGCTCGATCGCCACCGAACGGCACACCGAATTCCTGGCCACTCAGGAGCCCACCCAGGCCCAGTGGATCGACGCCGAGCTGACCCGGTTGCACCCGGTGGGCCGCATCGGGCGGGCCGAGGAGGTGGCCGAGGCGGTCGCGTACCTGCTGTCGCCCGCGGCGAGCTTCGTCAACGGGGTGACGCTGCCGGTGGACGGGGGACGAGCCGTGCTCGGCCTCGACCCGGAGGCCCGCTGACCGCCCGTGGGACACGGGTGCCGCGCTCGACGCTAGTCGGCGACGATGAATGATCCAGTCCGGGCCGCTGTGTTAGCCTCCGTTTGCGCCCCAGATGGGCCTACCCCCCCGGAGGTTCTGGCTACTTCAGCCACCACGCCGAGATCGACGCGATGTCCGCGTCTCTCGTGCGGGATCCGGGGCGTCGGTGCCCTCGGGGCTTTGTCATCGCTGTGGCTGCGGAGGGCTCTGGGCCTCCGGTCGGGTCAACGGATCGACCGGGAAGAAGACGGTACGGATGACAGTCACGTTCAACCACACAATCATCGCCAGCAAGGACAAGAGCGCGTCGGCCGCGTTCTACCGGGATCTGTTCGAGCTGCCGGAGGCGCCCTCGTGGGGGCCGTTCGCCAACGTGCAACTGGACGAGGGGCAGCTGCTCCAGTTCGCCGAGCCACCGGTGGACATCCAGATGCAGCACTACGCCTTCCTCGTCGACGACGAGTTGTTCGTGCGGTGCCTGGCGTTCGTCGAGGGGCGCGGCATCACGTACTGGGCCGACCCGCAGTTGAAGCGGGAGAGGGAGACCAACACCGAGCACGGTGGGCGGGGCTTCTACTTCTTCGACCCGGCCGGCCACGCCATCGAGGTCATCACCCGGCCGTACCTGTAGTGACCGAGGTCGGCGGCGGCGCACCCGCTCGTCGAGGAAGGGTGTCGGCCCTGGTGCGCATTGCATCGGGCCGGCACCACCCGCCCCACGGTCTGTGCCTGTGGCTGCACTCCATGCCGGGCTCAGGAGCGCTTCTTCGTGGTCCAGACCACGTAGACGGCGCAGGTGACCAGCATGAGGGCGGCGATGGCGGTCCAGGCCCAGCGGGCGAAGGGCTCGTCGGCCACGAAAGCCCGGATGCCGGCCAGGACGGCGAGCGCCAGCGGACCCAAGCCGAACCACTCGGAGTGCTCGGAGAAGGTCAGGTCTTTCCACGCCTGCCGCATGGCACCAGTCTAGATAGGACCATCACTGCTCACGGTGATGCTCCCGGACCGCTCGGACGCGACCGGTCACTCCGGCCGCCTGCGATCATGGCGCGGTGAGTCAATGCTTTCAGGTCGGCGATCTGGTGCTGTGGAACCCGTCCAACACCGTCGCGCAACTGTTCTTCCGCATGACCGAGGCGATGGCGCCGGTTGCCGAGTGCCCGTCTGGAGTCGATCCGGATGTCGATCGGGACGAGTACCAGATCGACCCGGACACCTTCGCGGCATTCGTCGACGTGTTGACCGCGCGGTACCTGTCGACGAACCACCCCATCCTCAAGTCCATGATCGAGGGATATCTGCCGACCGCACTGGTGCTGGTCCGCCGCAGCGGCCTCGACGTCCCGGCCCTTGACCGGCCAGTCACCCGGGCCAGCCGGGACATCTCGCTGTGGGACGCGTTCGACCCGGACGCCGACCGGCAACGGCTCCTGAGCCTGGCGGTGAGTCGCGCGGCGGCAATGCCCGACTGAGACGGCGTAGCCGTGCGGCGGATCCTCGTGTCGCAGCCTGCGAGCTCCGGGTGCTGCTGAGCCCGTTAGCAGATCTGCGCTTGATCAGGGCGTTGTCCACAGTGGCATCCGTTATCCACAGGGCCGCGCCGCCACACCCCGTCGCCTTCGCCGTCGCCCTAGCGTCGCCCTGTGTCGCAGAACGAAGAGACCGAGGTACGCCAGCGCCTGCGCCGGCTGACGGACGCGTCGCTGGACGTGTCGTCACCCCCGGCCGGGGCACCGCTCGCGGGCGTACCTCTGGCTGGGGTGCTGCCGCCGCGGGCCGGGGTGCCGTTGGCGGAGCCGGAAGCGGGCACACCCCTTGCCGTGGACGGCTCGGTGCCCCCGCGGCTGTCCGGGCCTGGCGCGTTCGACCCGGGGCGACGCGGTGTGCGGGCGCTGGCTGTCGTCGCGGCGGTGGTGGTGCTGGCTGCCGCCGGATGGGCCTGGCGGTCCCGGCCACACGCCGAGCCGGTCGCCCCGCTGGGCAGCGAGGCCGTGGCGGCCACTCCGGCGGGCGACCTCAGCGCGTCCGGCTCCGGTGAGCTGGTGGTGGCGGTCGCCGGCAAGGTCCGCAAGCCCGGGTTGGTGCGGTTGCCGGCCGGGTCCCGGCTCGCCGACGCGGTGCAGGCGGCCGGCGGCCCGCTCCCCGGGGTCGACGTGGCGCTGCTCAACCCCGCCCGCAAGGTCACCGACGGCGAGCTGATCGTGGTCGGGGTGACGCCGCCGCCGGGCGGACCAGCGGCGGGCGGGACGGCACCGGCTGTCGGGCCACTGAACCTCAACACCGCCACACTGGCGCAGCTCGACGCGTTGCCCGGCGTCGGGCCGGTGCTCGCCCAGCGCATCCTCGACCATCGGGACCAGCACGGCGGGTTCAAGGCGGTCGGCGACCTGCGTCAGGTCGACGGGATCGGCGACGCGCGGTACGAGCAGCTCAAAGACCTGGTGACGGTGTGAACCGCCGCCCTGCCACCGGCAACCCGTCGCCGCCCGCCGACGGGTTGAGCGGTGCCCGGCACCAGACCTCGCCACCGGATCTGCGGCTCGCCGGGCTCGCCGTGGCCGCCTGGCTCACCGCGCTCGCCGGCCTGCATCTCGGCACCCGATCGCTTCTGCTGGTGGCCGGGATCGCGGCCGTCCTGACCACCTGCGGCGCCCTGCACCTGCTCGATCGCCTCGGCCGTCCCCGGGCCGCCGCGCGCCGTTACGGCTGGATCGCCGTCGCGGTCGGCCTCGGTGTGGTCTGCGCGGGGGCGGCCACCGCGGCCCGGCTCGCCATCCGGGACACGCCACCGATCCGTGCCCTGGCCGAGCAGCGTGCACCGGTCACCGCTGAGGTGGTTGTCCGGGACGATCCACGCCCGATCCGCTCTGCCGGTCGGCCGGGGATACTGCTGGTGCCGAGCGAGCTGGTCCGGCTCACCGGCCCGGACGGCCGCCGACTCCACGCGTCGGTGCGGCTGCTCGTGCTGGCCACCGACCCGGCCTGGCGTGGGCTGCTGCCCGGGCAGCGCGTCACCACCGAGGGCCGACTCGGCGTCCCCCGCGGTGGTGACCTCACCGCGGCGGTGCTCAGCACCAACGACCCGCCCGAGCGGCACGGCACGTCCTCCTGGCCGCAGCGCGCCGCCGGCACCCTGCGTGCCGGCCTGCAACGGGCCTGTGCGCCGCTGCCCGACGACCCGGGCGGGCTGCTGCCGGGGTTGGTCGTGGGGGACACCAGCCGACTGCCACCCTCCGTCGAGGAGGACTTCCAGGCCACCGGGATGACACACCTCAATGCCGTTTCTGGGAGCAATGTCGCCATTGTGGTGGGTGCGGTGTTGTTGCTGGCCCGCTGGGGTCGGGCCGGTCCGTGGCTCGCCGTCGGGCTCTGCGGGGTCGCGCTGGTGGGCTTCGTCATCCTGGTCCGTCCGTCACCGAGCGTCGTACGAGCAGCGACGATGGGGGCGATCGGGCTCGCCGCGCTGGCCGCCGGTCGTCCCCGCGCCGCACTGCCCGCGTTGGCCGCCGCCGTCACCGTCCTGGTGCTGGTGGACCCGGAGTTGGCCGGGGATCCCGGATTCGCGCTCTCCGTGCTTGCCACCGGTGGCCTGCTGCTGCTGGCCACACCCTGGCGGGACGGGTTGCGTCGGCGGGGCGTGCCGCCCGGCCTGGCGGAGGCGCTGGCCGTGCCGGCGGCCGCGCAACTTGCCTGCGGGCCGGTCGTCGCCGGGATCTCCGGCACGGTCAGCCTGGTCGCGGTGCCGGCCAACCTGCTCGCGGTGCCGGCCATCGCGCCCGCGACCGTACTGGGCGTGCTCGCGGCGATGGTGTCGCCGATCTGGCCGCCGGGTGCCGAGTTCGTCGCATGGCTGGCGAGTTGGCCGGCCTGGTGGCTGGTGGTCATCGCCCGCCAGGGCGCGCGGTTGCCGGGCGGCACCCTGCCCTGGCCGGGTGGGTTGCCGGGCGCCCTGCTGCTGACGGTGTTGACCGTCGCGCTGCTGGTCGCGGTGCGACGGCCCCTCGTGCGCCGGCTGGTGGCAGTGGTTGGCGTGGCCTCGGTGCTCGGCGCGCTTCCGGTGCGGTTGGTGTTCGCCGGCTGGCCGCCGCCGGGTTGGGTCGTGGTGGTCTGCGCGGTCGGCCAGGGCGACGCCGTGGTGTTGCCGGTCGCCCCCGGTCGGGCGGTGGTGATCGACGCCGGGCCGGAGCCGAGCGCGGTGGACGGTTGTCTGCGTCGACTCGGCGTACGCGAGGTGCCACTGCTGGTGGTCAGCCACTTCCACGCCGACCACGTGGGTGGAGTGGCCGGGGTGTTCCGGGGGCGACGGGTGGGCGCCGTGTTGGTGCCGTCCTCGACGGATCCGGAGAGCGGCCGGGACCTGGTCCGGGAGGCGGCGACTGTCGGGCGGGCCGCGCTGCTCACCACCGTGGCCGGCGCGCGCCACCCGATCGGGGGCGTCGACCTGCTGGTGCTCGGCCCGCCGTACCCGCTGGCGGGGACCAGGTCCGACCCGAACAACAACTCGCTGGTGTTGCGCGCCACGGTTGGTGGAGTGCGGATCCTGCTGCCCGGGGACGCCGAGACCGAGGAGCAGCACGCGTTGCTGACGCGGACCACGCCCGGCCAGTTGCGGGCGGACGTGTTGAAGGTCGCGCATCACGGGTCGGCGTACCAGGACCCGAGCTTTCTCGACGCGGTAAGACCTGCCGTCGCCCTGGTGCCGGTGGGCAGCGGTAACACCTACGGCCACCCGAACCCGGGGCTGCTCGCCCGACTGGGCAGGGGCGGCACCCGGGTGCTGCGCACCGACACGGACGGTGATGTGGCCGCGGTCCGTACGGGCGAGGGTCTCGCGGTAGCCCGGCGAGGAGTGCCGGCCGGAAGGGGGCAGTGAACCGCGCTGACCGTCCACTCGCTGATCGACTCGGGATCGCTGACCTCGGGGTGTCAACGGTGGTCCGACACCACGGCTTCGTTGATGCCGTGTGGATCACGAACGAGTCTCCGATTAATCGGGCGACTTGTTGACAAAAAGGGGAATTGACTTGGATGTCTGGATTTGCGCTGTGTGCGGGCTGCGCCGACCAAGCAGCGAATGAGCAGGCATGATCCCGACGCCGGCCGTGCGAATATGGGCGGCGTGACCGCCGCCGACCTCGCCCCCATTCTGCTCGTCCTCGGTGACGAGGAGTTGCTCGCCACGCGCGCGGTCACCGAAGCTGTCGCGAAGGTACGCGGCGTCGACCCCGAGGTGGACGTGCGCGAATACCAGGCGAGCGCGCTCACCGTCGGCGAGATCGCCGAGATGCTCAGCCCTTCGCTGTTCGGGGGGCGGCGGCTGCTGGTCCTGCGCTCCGGCCAGGACGCTCGCAAGGACCTGGTCGCCGCGCTCCTGGCGTACGCGAAGAATCCCGACCCGGACGTCCAACTCCTGGTGCTGCACCTGGGCGGCGCCAAGGGCAAGGCGTTCGCCGACGGGCTACGCGCGGCCGGCGCCACGGTGATCCCGGCGACCAAGCTCAAGGGGCACCGCGACCGGGTGGCCTTCGTCCGGGACGAGATCCGCCGAGCCGGCGGGAAGTGCACCGACGACGCCGCCGAGGCGCTCATCGCCGCGGTCGGCAACGACCTGCGCGAGCTGGCCGCCGCCTGCTCCCAACTGATCGCCGACACCGACGGGCGGATCAGCGCCGACGCGGTCGCCCGTTACTACCGGGGCCGGGTCGAGGTGACCGGCTTCACGGTGGCGGACGCCACCATGGTCGGTGACGTGCCGGGGGCACTGGAGGCGCTGCGCTGGGCCCTGCATGTCGGAGTCGACCCGGTGCCCATCGCCGACGCCCTGGCCGACGGGGTACGCACGGTCGCCCGGGTGGCGTCGGCCGGGCGGGGTAACGCGTACCAGCTCGCCAGCAGCCTCGGAATGCCCGCCTGGAAGATCGAACGCGCACAGCGGCAGGGGCGGGGCTGGACACCGGAGGGCCTGGTCCGGGCCATGCAGGTCGCCGCCGAGTGCAACGCGGCAGTCAAGGGGGGCTCCGACGACCGGGCGTACGCCCTGGAGCGTGCCGTCTTCTCGGTTGCGGCGGCCCGGCAGGGCAGCACCAGGTGACGGGTGCGAACCGCCCAGCGTGGGCCAGCATCGCAGTGGATGAGGAGCGGTACCGGCCGCTCTACGCCCGACTCCTCGGTCTGCGGTTCGTCAACCCCGGCGGAGTGCTGTGCTTCCTCTTCTTCGAGGGCGCCATCGCACTGGCGGTGCTGCTCGCCCTCGCCGAACTGGTCAGCTGGTGGGCGGTGCTGGTGTTGCCCGCCGTGGTGGCGGCCATGGTCAAGCTCAACGACATCGTGGCCGCGGTCGTGGTCCGGTCGGCGGCGCTCGTGCCGGAGCAGGAACGGGACCGGTTCCGTCGGCAGATGGAACCTGCGGTCGGGCGAGCCCAGGTGGAGTGGATCTCGCACAGTGTGACCGGGGTCGTCGTGGCGGTGGACGCGTCCACCCCGCGCACCGATGCGCCGAAGCGCCCACCAGCTCAGGCGCAGTAGAGCTGGGAGCGGCACGGCCGCCAGGAGCCAAGGATCTCAGGCCGGTGTTCGCGATGAGACACACGGAAGCCCCGGGCAGATGCCCGGGGCTTTCCGAATCAGTCTGACGGTGAAGTCGTCAGGCGGAGAGCGACACCACGCGCTTTGCGATCGCGGACTTGCGGTTCGCGGCCTGGTTGGAGTGGATCACGCCCTTGCTGACGGCCTTGTCCAGCTTGCGAGAGGCGTCCAGCATGAGCGCGGTGGCCTTCTCGACGTCACCGGCCTCGGCAGCCTCGTTGAACTTCCGGACGGCGGTCTTCAGCGACGACTTGACCGACTTGTTGCGCAGCCGGGCCTTCTCGTTCTGCCGGTTGCGCTTGATCTGGGACTTGATGTTCGCCACGCGACAGCCTCGTCTTGATAGCTCGGGTTGGTCAGCTTGTGCGCTGGATGACGAACATGCGTCACCGCTGCGCGAAGAGCCAGGTTACCAGGTCGCCCGGGACGAGCCAAAACGGCTCGGCCTTTGCGCGGACGGACCTGGCCCGTCAGGCACCAGATTACGCCCTCGACCGTCAACGCGGCTCACCGCCAGCCCTGCCGGTGAGCCAGCCAGGCGAGGGACTGCTCGCCACTCCACCGCTGGTGGGAGGGCAGGTGCGGCGAGGCCGTCGGCGGCGCGGCCGCAGCGCCGGTGAGGTAGTAGCCGGCCAACGCGGCCAGGGTCGCGTCCAGTGCGTCCGGGGGCGCGCCGGCCGCCGCCGGGTGCGTGGCGAAGAGCCGGTCCGCGTCCAGGCCGCTGGCGTACGCGGTGAGCAGCAGCCCGGCCAGGTCGAACCAGGCCGGCCCGGAGCAGACCCAGGTCCAGTCGCAGAACCAGGCTCGGCCGTCCACGTCGATCAGCACGTTGTCGATCCGCAGGTCGCCGTGGATCAGGCCGGTCGCCCCGGCGGCGTACCGGGGGAGCAGGGACTCCAACTCCACCAGCTGGGGCAGCCGGTTCCGCAGCGGAGCGGGCAGCGGTGGCGCCGGCTCGCGACCGGCGGCGACCTCCTCCCACCAGAGGATGTCCGAGCGGGCCAGGTCGGCCAGGTGCGGCAGGCCGAGCGCGGTCAGTTCGACCGGCGGGTCGGCCAGGGCGGCGGCGACCCGCGCGTACCCGGCGAGGGTGGCGTCCAACTCGGCGGGCACCCAGGGCAGGTGCGGGGTGTGCCCGTCGACGGCGTCGGTGCACAGCACGAACCAGCCGGCCGCCGAGAGCGTCCACCGGCGGCGGGGCGCCGGCAGGTCGGCCGGCAGCCGGTCGAGGATCGCGGCCTCTCGGGCGTACCAGTCGACCAGATGCGGTTGCTCGGCGGCGGGTGCCGCCTTCACGAAGGCCCGGCCACCGTCGGCGGTGTCGAGCACCGCGGCGAAGCCGCGGGTGAAGCCCGCGCCCGCGACCCGGGCGGTGACGACCGGCGCGCCGAGGCGGTCGGCGACCGCGGCCCGCAGCGCCGCCGGCAGCGTCGGCCACGACGGGCGCAGCGCACTCGCGTGGTAGGGCACCGGCGGCAGCGAGGTTGGGGACACCACACCATGCTGCCCCGGGGTACGTGCGCGACGCACGGCGACACTGCCAGACTGCCAAGCCATGAGGACCGAGGACTTCTGGCAGCTGATCGACGACGCGCGGGCCGGCGGTGGGGGAGAACCCGGGCCGGTCGCCGCGCGGGCCGTCGCGCTGCTCGCCGCGCGCGATCCGGAGGACATCGTCGGGTACGCCCGGCACCAGACGCGGGTGCTGGCCGCCTCGCACAAGGCCGACCTGTGGGGCGCGGCGTACCTGATCAACGGTGGTGCCTCGGCCGACGGCTTCGAGCACTTCCGGGGCTGGCTGATGACCCAGGGACGGGCGGTCTTCGCCCGGGCGGTCACCGAACCGGACTCCCTTGCCGAATTGCCCCAGGTGCGGGCGGCCTCGCTCAGTGGCGAGGAGTTCTCCGCCGAGCAGATGCTGTCGGTGCCCTGGGACGCGTACCGGAAGGCCACCGCGACCGAGTTGCCGGCGGACCGCGACCCGGTGCGGACGCCGGACCTCAACGACTTCTGGGACTTCGACGACGAGGAGGAGGCGCGTCGTCGGTTGCCGCGACTCGCCGCGCTCTTCGTCGAGCCGCCGCTGGAGTGAGGGCCGCGAAGCGATCCGTCGCCCGCGCAGCGGGCGCACCCCGGCGGCGTGGGAACATAGAGGGGGTCGGCGGCGCGCCGGCCTGTTCACGTCAGCCGACCAGAACGGACCGCTGTGCCACCGAAGCTCGATCCCGGCGCGAATGCTCCTGGTTCCACCGACCCCGGTCGCATCCGGAACTTCGGCATCATCGCCCACATCGACCACGGAAAGTCGACCCTGGCCGACCGGATGCTGCAGCTCACCGGTGTGGTCGACCCCCGGCAGATGCGCGCCCAGTACCTGGACCGGATGGACATCGAGCGCGAGCGCGGCATCACGATCAAGAGCCAGGCCGTCCGCATGCCGTGGACCATCCGCGAGGGTGAGCGGGCCGGCGAGCACGCGGTGCTCAACATGATCGACACCCCGGGGCACGTCGACTTCACCTACGAGGTGTCCCGGTCGCTGGCCGCCTGTGAGGGCGCCGTGCTGCTTGTCGACGCGGCGCAGGGCATCGAGGCGCAGACCCTGGCCAACCTCTACCTGGCGCTGGAAAACGACCTGCGCATCATCCCGGTGCTCAACAAGATCGACCTGCCGGCCGCCCAGCCGGAGAAGTACGCCGAGGAGCTGGCTCACCTGATCGGCGGCGACCCCGCCGACTGCATCCGGGTCTCCGGCAAGACCGGCGAGGGCGTGCCGTACCTGCTCGACGAGATCGTCCGGCAGTTCGTCCCACCGGTCGGTGACGCCGAGGCGCCCGCCCGGGCGATGATCTTCGATTCGGTGTACGACGTCTACCGCGGCGTCGTCACGTACGTCCGGGTCATCGACGGCCGGATCAGCGCCCGGGACCGGATCAAGATGATGTCCACCGGCGCGGTGCACGAGCTGCTGGAGATCGGCGTCATCTCGCCCGAGATGGTCAAGGCCGAGGCGCTCGGCGTCGGCGAGGTCGGTTACCTGATCACCGGTGTGAAGGACGTCCGGCAGTCCCGGGTCGGTGACACGGTCACCATCAACAGCCGGCCGGCGGCCGAGGCACTGGGTGGCTACAAGGACCCGAAGCCGATGGTCTACTCCGGGCTCTACCCGATCGACGGGTCCGACTACCCCAACCTGCGTGAGGCACTGGACAAGCTCAAGCTCAACGACGCCGCCCTGGACTACGAGCCGGAGACCTCCGGCGCGCTCGGGTTCGGCTTCCGCTGCGGCTTCCTCGGCCTGCTCCACCTGGAGATCATCCGGGAGCGGCTGGAGCGCGAGTACAACCTCGACCTGATCTCCACCGCGCCCAACGTGGTGTACCGGGCGATCACCGACGACGGCGCCGAGATCGTGGTCACCAACCCCAGCGAGTACCCCAGTGGCAAGATCGCCGAGGTGTACGAGCCGGTCGTGCGGGCCACCGTGCTGACGCCCAACGACTACGTGGGCGCGGTGATGGAGCTCTGCCAGGGCCGCCGCGGCACCCTGCTGGGCATGGACTACCTGTCCGCCGACCGGGTGGAGCTGCGCTACACGCTGCCCCTCGCGGAGATCATCTACGACTTCTTCGACCAGTTGAAGAGCCGTACCAAGGGCTACGCCTCGCTGGACTACGAGCCCTCCGGCGAGCAGGCGTCCGACCTGGTGAAGGTGGACATCCTGCTGCACGGCGAGCCGGTGGACGCGTTCAGCGCCATCGTGCACAAGGACAAGGCGTACAACTACGGCGTCAGCATCGCCGCCAAGCTTCGTACGCTGATCCCGCGCCAGCAGTTCGAGGTGCCGATCCAGGCGGCCATCGGCAGCCGGGTCATCGCCCGGGAGACCATCCGGGCGATCCGCAAGGACGTGCTCGCCAAGTGCTACGGCGGTGACATCAGCCGTAAGCGCAAACTGCTGGAGAAGCAGAAGGAAGGCAAGAAGCGGATGAAGATGGTCGGCCGCGTCGAGGTGCCGCAGGAGGCCTTCATCGCCGCTCTCTCCTCCGACTCCGGCGACGGCAAGGCCGCCGGAAAGAAGTAGGTCGCGCTTCGTACGCGCCCGGGTGCCCTGTGCGCCCGGGCGCGTTCGTGTTCGGTGGCGTCCTCCGCTGCGGTGTGGGGGCCTGTCTCGTCTCTCCGGCCACGTTGGGAGTGCCGGTCCGGTTGCCTCCTCGGGGGTCTGGTGGTCGCCCCTCGGAGCGCCGGGTGCGGTGCCGTGACCGCCGGGGCAGAAATTTTTCTGGCCGTCGTCGTGGGGCACCCGGGTCGGCGACACCGGCTCCCACCTGTGTGGACGCGGCTCCACGCCAACCGACGCAGCTCCCGGACATAGACGACTGACGCTTTCCTTTGAGGTGAGTCGGTTTGGGCTTTCGACGGGTCGGGCAATTAGTGGTCACGACAGGAAGCACACCTTGTGTGTCGAACATTCTTTGAAGGAGGGTGGCCGTGGAGCTCACCGTGTGGGGCATCATCACTGCGATCGTTGTTGGTCTCATCGTCGGCGCGCTCGGCCGCCTGGTTGTTCCGGGCCGGCAGAACATGCCGATCTGGCTGCACCTGCTGATCGGTGTTGGCGCGGCCCTGCTGGGCACCGTTCTGGCGCGGGCCATCGGCATCGCGACCGAGACGAGCGGTATCGACTGGGCCGAGTTGCTGGTGCAGGTCGTGGTGGCCGCGATCGCGGTCGCGCTGGTGGCCGGTGTGGGTGGCCGCCGCCGCGTAACCCGGTAACACCAGCACCAACCCCCGTATTACGCAGCATCTCCGATGGGCGCCCGGCCAGCAGGCTGGGCGCCCATCGGCGTCTGCCGTTGTGGTGGTCGGTCGTCGGCTCCGTCGGCGTCTTGCTGTTGTGGTGGTCGGTCGTTGGGTCCGTCGGCGTCTTGCTGTTGTGGTGGTCGGTCGTCGCGCCGGTTCTGTTGTGGCCGGCCAAGAGTGGCGTCCGCCAAGCGTCGCCGGCACCTCGCCGGGCGTCCCTGGCGGGTCGGATCGCGGAGATCCACTCGGTTTCCGTGATGTCGCGGTGTCCTGGTGGCCGTGATGCCGCGGTTTCAATGATCTCGTGTTGATCTCTTGGTTCGGCGTGGCGGAGTCGTTCGTCTGTATCGCGTCAGGGGTGTTACGGCGCCTGGTGGCGGCGGAGATCCACTCGGTTTCCGTGATGTCGCGGTGTCCCGGCGGCCGTAATGCCGCGAGATCAAGCAAACCGAGTGGATCACGCGGCCTCGCGACGCCAGGCGCTGCGCGGCCGGTGGCTGTGGGGTCCGACCGGCCGCCCTATGTCCGGGCGGCAGGGGCCTGGCCTCGCTGCGGCCTGGCCTCGCTGCGGCCTGGTGGCCGGCGGGCCTGGTGGCCGGCGGCCTG
Source organism: Micromonospora sp. NPDC085948 (assembly GCF_040686315.1). Classification (NCBI taxonomy): domain Bacteria; kingdom Bacillati; phylum Actinomycetota; class Actinomycetes; order Micromonosporales; family Micromonosporaceae; genus Micromonospora; species Micromonospora sp. NPDC085948. The sequence goes on from NZ_JBFBJW010000020.1 coordinate 55,525, forward strand.
GCGGCGCTGCGGCCCGGGCTGCGGGAGAGCCTGACGGCGCTGCGGGCTTGGCGGCCTGGCGGCCCGGCTCGTGTGGGGTGGCGGGGTGCGCGGTGGAACGTGTGCCTGTCGACCAAGTCGTGATCGTCTGGTGGGCTAAGTCGGTTTGGATTTTCGTTGGGTCGGGCAATTAGTGGTCACGACAGGAAGCGCACCTTGTGTGTCGAACATTCTTTGAAGGAGGGTGGCCGTGGAGCTCACCGTGTGGGGCATCATCACTGCGATCGTTGTTGGTCTCATCGTCGGCGCGCTCGGCCGCCTGGTTGTTCCGGGCCGGCAGAACATGCCGATCTGGCTGCACCTGCTGATCGGTGTTGGCGCGGCCCTGCTGGGCACCGTTCTGGCGCGGGCCATCGGCATCGCGACCGAGACGAGCGGTATCGACTGGGCCGAGTTGCTGGTGCAGGTCGTGGTGGCCGCGATCGCGGTCGCGCTGGTGGCCGGTGTGGGTGGCCGCCGCCGCGTCACCCGATAACGACCTCGCAACACCTGGCGCCACTGCGCCACCGTAGGACAGCGCGACTGAAGGAGCGCCCGGCCCAGAGCCGGGCGCTTTTTCGTGCCGTGTGCCCGACTTCAGCCCGATGTCAGAGCATCGGTCGTCGGGCCGCTGCGATACCGTCGCCTCGCTTCGATCAGTCCTGCCCACTGTCGTAAAGGAATTCTTCGTACTAGGGTGCGGCGGAGAAGGTTAGTTCCAGGCGGCGTGAGGGGAGAAGTGGCGTGAACAGGTGGAAGCGGTTGGCCCCGGTCACCGCCATGGTGGCCTCGGCCGCGATGGTGCTGACCGGCTGCGGGGGTTCCGGTGAGGACGCGGCCGACGACAGCAAGCTCACGGTCTGGATGATGGGCGAGGGCGGCGACGCGCAGAACGCCTTCCTCGATTCCGTCGAGACCGAGTTCCGCCAGAAGCACCCCGACACCGACGTGGTGGTGCAGTACATTCCCTGGCTCGAAGCGCCCAAGAAGTTCCAGGCCGCGCTCGCCGGTGGTGAGGGACCGGACATCACCGAGCTGGGCAACACCGAGACGCAGGGGTGGGCTGCCCAGGAGGCGCTCGCCGACGTCAGCGGTCGGATGGGCAGCTGGGCCGACGGCAAGGACCTGCTTCCCGACCTGGTGCGCAACGCCCAACTCGACGGCAAGCAGTACGGCGTGCCCTGGTACGCGGGTGTGCGCGCGATCTACTACCGCACCGACTGGTTCGCCGAGGCCGGCGTGCAGCCCCCGAAGACCTGGGACGACCTGGTCACCGTGGCCAAGGCCGTGCAGGCGAAGAAGAAGGGCACCTACGGCATCGCCCTGCCGGGCAACTCCGAGCTGCCGTTCTACTCCTTCCTCTGGGGTGCCGGCGGCGAGATCGCCAGCAATCAGGGCGGCACCTGGAAGTCCGGCTACACCACGCCGGAGGCGCAGCGGGCGGTCAAGTTCTGGACCGACCTGGTGACCGTGCACAAGGTGGCCCCGCCGGCGGCGGCGGGTTGGAACGAGATCGACGCGCGCACGCAGTTCGCCACCGGCAAGGCCGCGATGGCGTTCGCCGGCAGTTGGCAGCAGGGCGCCATCAAGAAGGACAACCCCGAGATCGAGAAGGTCTGGGGTACGTTCCCGATCCCCGGCCCGGACGGCAAGGCGGCGCCCGGGTTCGCCGGTGGTTCGGACGTGGCGATCTGGAAGGACAGCGAGCGGCAGGACCTGGCCTGGGACTACCTGACCGTGCTGCTGAACAAGAAGAACTCGCAGAGCTTCGCGAGCAGCCTCGGCTTCTTCCCGGTCTACAAGGATCTGGTCGCCAGTGACACGTACGCCAACGACAAGGTGATGGCGGCGTTCGCCACCACCATGCAGAACACCAAGCTCACGCCGCTCACCCCGAAGTGGGTGGAGGTCAGCCGTACCAAGACGGTGACGCAGGCGATGAACAGCTCGGTCATGAAGGGTCAGAAGACGGTCGAGAAGGCTACCGCCGACGCGGCCGGTGAGATGGAAGGCATTTTGAACAGCAAGTGAGCTCACAGACAAAACCCCCGGAGACGGCCGCCGCGCGGGAGACCCCCGCGCGGCGGCGTCGCCGGGTGGACCGCCTGCCCTACCTGCTGCTCCTGCCCGCACTGGTGATCATCGGGGTGCTGCTGCTCTGGCCGCTCGGCCAGGTGGTGGTGATGTCCTTCTACCGCCTGAACAGCGTCCGGCAGCTGCGCGGCGACCGGGAGTGGCCGTGGGTGGGGCTGGGCAACTACGCCGACATCCTGTCCGATCCGTTCTTCCTGACCGTGCTGCGCAACACGGTCCTGTTCGCCGCGGCGAACGTGCTGCTCACGATGGTCCTCGGCACGCTTGTCGGGCTGCTGCTCAATCGGCTCGGCCGCAAGATGGCGACCTTTGTGGCCAGTTGCGTGATGCTGGCCTGGGCCACGCCGGCGCTGACCGGCACCATCGTGTGGAAGTGGATCTTCGACGACACGAGCGGCCTCGTCACGTGGCTGTTCAACGCGCTGCCCGACGGGCTCTCCGACAGCCTGTTCGGTCGGAGCGACTGGACCGGCTACGGCTGGTTCAACTCACCGCTGCTCTTCTTCGCCATCCTCACCCTGGTGGTGGTCTGGCACTCGTTCCCGTTCATCGCGGTGAGCGTGCTCGCCGGTCTGAAGAGCGTGCCGAGCGAGCTGCACGAGGCGGCCCGGGTGGACGGCGCCAGCCCGTGGCGGGTCTTCTGGAAGATCACCTTCCCGCTGCTGCGGCCGGTCTTCGGGATCCTGATCGTGCTCTCCACCATCTGGGACTTCAAGGTGTTCACCCAGCAGTTCGTCCTGGCCGGCGGCACCCAGGACCGGCCGACGTTCATGCTCGCCATCTACTCGTACGCCGAAGCCTTCTCCCCGCCGCCGAAGTACGGACTCGGCGCGGCCGTCGCGGTGATCCTCACGCTGATCCTGCTCGTGGTGACCGGCTTCTACGTACGGATGGTGCTCAGGCAGGAGGACGAGTCGTGAAGAAGGTAGCCCTCAACGCCGCCGGGCTGCTTGTCGCGCTCTTCGCGGCGTTCCCGGTCTACTGGATGATCTCGACCTCGCTGAAGCCCAGCAACGAGATCTTCTCGGCCACTCCGCAACCGGTGCCGACCCACCCGACGCTGGCGCACTACCGGGAGATCCTGACCGGCAACCTGATCCCCGGCGTGACCTTCTTCGACTTCTTCCTCAACAGCGTGCTCGTCGCGGTCTCCACGGTGGTGCTCAGTGGCCTGGTCGCGTTGCTGGCCGCGACCGCGGTGGCGCGGTTCCGCTTCAAGCTGCGGACCAGCTTCCTGATCATGCTGCTGGTGGTGCAGATGATTCCGCTGGAGGCGTTGGTCATCCCGCTGTTCCTGATGATCCAACGGCTGGGGCTCTACAACACCCTGCCCAGCCTGATCCTCACGTACCTCGGTTTCTCGCTGCCGTTCGCGGTCTGGATGCTGCGCGGCTTCGTCGCCGCGGTGCCCAAGGAACTGGAGGAGGCGGCGGCCATCGACGGGGCGAGCCGGGCCCAGATGTTCCGGCGGATCCTCTTCCCACTTGTCGCACCCGGCCTGGTGGCCACCAGCATCTTCTCCTTCATCACGGCGTGGAACGAGCTGATCTTCGCGTTGACGTTCATCAACGACCAGGGGAGCTACACGCTGCCGGTGGCGATGACGTTCTTCTTCGGCCGCGACGACACCAACTGGGGTCCGGTGATGGCCGCGTCCACCCTGTTCACCCTGCCGGTCATCATCTTCTTCCTGCTGGTGCAGCGGCGGATGGTCTCCGGTCTGGTGGCCGGCGCCGTCAAGGGCTGACCGGCCGGAAACGCCGCCCGGCGGTCAGTCGGGCGGCGACTTCGGCAGTCGCTCCATCCGGTTCCATCCGGACCAGCCGCGCTCGCGCATCAGCTCCCGCAGCCGCCGCACACGCGGGTCGGACTCGACGGCGAGCGCGTCGATCAGGTCGTGCGGGAGATCGTCGTCGGCGTCCTCTCGGGGAATGACCTCGCTGGCGGCGTACGCCTGCTCTGCTAGGCAGGCCATGATGTCGGCGGCCTCCGCCAGCCGCGGGTCGTCCTCCTCGTCACCGTCGAAGATCTCCGAGAGCACCCGATAAAGTCGGACGACCTGCGGATCATCGAGGTGGGCGATCTTGCCGGGCATCCACTCGACGATGCGGTCGGGCCAGCGCGCCGCGACCAGGATCCACCCGTCCCGTTCGGCCTCCACCATCCGCTGGGACGCCCCGATGCCCCGGAGCCGGTCGAGATAGGCCGCGACCTCCGGTGGGAGCGCCAGGCTGTCCCCGGCGGTGAGCTGCGCGATGTGTCTGCGGCTGCTCTCCAGCCGTTGGATCTCGTCGCGCAGGTGGTTGTCGATGGTCCGGATCGCTTCGGCGAAGGCCGAGGCGTCGGCTTCGAGCATCCGACTGATCTGCGACAGTGGCACGCCGGCGTCGGCGAGAGTGCGGATCTTGATGAGCGACACGACTGCCGTTGCGCCGTACCGCCGGTAGCCCGAAGCGTCCCGCTCCGGCTCGGGCAGGAGCCCGATCTGGTGATAGTGCCGCACCGCCCGCACCGTGACGCCGGCGTACGCCGCGAGTTGGCCGATCGTCAGCATGCCCTGATCCTGCCCCCCAGTTCGAACAGCTCCCCCGTTCAGGAGATCCTGCGACGGTAGGTGACGTTGGCGAACAGGTAGGCGAGAACGAGGATGCCGGCGCACCAGGCGAGAGCGATCCAGATATCGGCGCCGACTGGCTGTTGGGTGAACAGGTCCCGGATCGCGTTGACGATGGAGGTCACCGGCTGGTGCTCGGCGAATGCGCGTACCGGGCCGGGCATGGACTCGGTGGGCACGAAGGCCGAGCTGACGAACGGCAGGAAGATGAGCGGGTAGGAGAACGCGCTCGCGCCGTCCAGCGTCTTCGCGCTGAGGCCGGGGATCACGGCGATCCAGGTCAGTGCCAGGGTGAACAGGACGAGGATGCCGGCGACCGCGAGCCAGCCAGACACGCCCGCCCCCGTACGGAAGCCCATGATCAGGGCGACGCCGATGACGACGACGATCGAGATCAGGTTGGCGACCAGCGAGGTCAGGACGTGTGCCCACAGCACGGCGGAGCGGGCGATCGGCATGGACTGGAACCGTTCGAAGATGCCGCCCTTCAGGTCCAGGAAGAGCCGGAAGGCGGTGTAGGAGATGCCCGAGGCGATCGTGATGATCAGGATGCCGGGCAGCAGGTAGTTGACGTAGGAGTCGGACCCGGTCTCGATCGCGCCGCCGAAGACGTAGACGAACAGCAGCATGAAGGCGATCGGCATGATCGCGGTGGTGATGATGGTGTCCGGGCTGCGGGCGATGTGGCGCAGCGAGCGACCCAGGAGAACGGCGGTGTCGCCGACGAAATGCCTGTTCATCGTTGTTCCTTGCTCGTGCGGGTGCCGACGACGGTGAGGAAGACGTCCTCGAGGCTCGGCTGCTTCTCGACGTACTCGATCTTCGCGGGTGGGAGGAGCTGCTTGAGCTCGTCGAGGGTGCCGTTCACGATGATCCGGCCCTCGTGCAGGATCGCGATCCGGTCGGCGAGATGCTCCGCCTCGTCGAGGTACTGGGTGGTGAGCAGTACTGTCGTACCTCCCTTGGCGAGTTCCTTGACGGCCTGCCACACCTCGATGCGCGCCTCCGGGTCCAGCCCGGTTGTCGGCTCGTCAAGGAAGATCACCGGTGGGTTCCCGATGAGACTCATCGCGATGTCCAGCCGGCGGCGCATACCCCCGGAGTACGTAGCCACCCTCCGGGTGCCCGCCTCGGTCAGCGAGAAGCGCCTCAGCAGGTCATCCGCGACTGTGCCCGGCTCCGGGCGGTGCCTGAGCCGGGCGACCAGGACGAGGTTCTCCCGCCCGGTGAGGACCTCGTCGACCGCCGCGAACTGCCCGGTGAGACTGATCGACTCGCGCACCTCGGCGGCCTGTGCCGCGACGTCGAAGCCGTTGACCCGGGCGGTCCCCGCGTCGGCCCTGAGTAGCGTGGACAGGATCTTCACCACAGTGGTCTTGCCCGCTCCGTTGGAGCCGAGCAGGGCGAAGATGGAGCCGCGCGCCACGTCGATGTCCACACCGCGCAGCACCTTCAGATGCTTGAACGACTTCTCCAGGCCCCGCACGTGTAGCACGGGCGGCTCGACCTGAGCGGTTGTTGGAGGGATGCTCATGGCAGCCAGCATGGAGGGTTGACGCAGCGTCAAGGTCAAGCCAGCAACGCGAATTCACCTAGGCTGACGGTCATGACGGGCAGGGTGGCAGCGATGAACCTCGGCATCGTGACCGAGGCGCAGTGGGCCGGCGACGCGAGCGGTCGCAGCGGCATCGACAAGCGGCCGGTGGACGGCCCGGTGCTGATCCGCGCCGACGGGGTGGTCGGTGACTTCATCGGCGAGCGAGCCCATCACGGTGGTCCTGACCAGGCGGTCTACGCCTACGCGGAGGAGGACGCCGCCTGGTGGGCGGCCGAGTTGGGCCGCGACATACGGCCCGGTGGTTTCGGGGAGAACCTGTCCACCTACGCGATCGACGTGACCGGCGCGGTGATCGGCGAGCAGTGGCAGGTCGGTTCCGCCCTGCTCCAGGTCACCAAGCCGCGGACGCCCTGCACGACCTTCGCGGGGTTCTGGGGCGTACCGGATCTGATCAAGCGGTTCACCGCGCGGGCGATGCCCGGCGCCTACCTGCGGGTGCTGCGCGAGGGCGAGGTCGGGCCGGGTGACCCGGTCGAGGTGGTGGAGCGGCCCGCGCACGGTGTGACGATCGGCGAGGTGTTCCGGGCCACCAGCCTGGAGCCGGAGCTGCTGCCCCGGCTGCTCGAAGCGGAGGACCTGCCGGAACCGATCCGGGAGAAGGTCCGCCGCCGCCTCGCCTCCCGCGGCTGAACGCGGGGTCCCGACCACGCGCGACAGTCCGCTCCGGGCTGGCTGGCCGCCGGCGAGAACCTGGGGACGGGGCCGACGGTTGCCCGTATTGTCCCTACCGGGGGCGTGCTGCGGGGGGCCGGGTGGAGCGCGATGTCGACGGCGACGGACAGCGATGCCACGGCGGCGTCACCCCCCGATCCGGGCCTGGAGCGTCCGGCCTTCCTGGAACTCTTCTTCGACCTCGTCTACATCTTCGCGCTTGTCACCCTGGCGACCGTACTGGCCGACAACCTCAGCTGGACCGGCCTCGCCGAGACGGTGGTGCTGCTGCTCGCGTTCACGATGATCTGGGCGCTGACCGTCTGGGGGGCGGACAGCATCGACCTGACCCGCCCGTCCGGGCAGGGACAGGTCATCTGGGTGGCGTCGGCCAGTCTGCTGTTGGCCGCGCTCGCGGCCGACGCGTACGGCGATCGTGGGCTGCTCTTCGGGACCACGTACGTGGTGATCCACCTCAGCTCCGCGGCCTACTACGTCGTGGTCATCTCGATCAGGAGACCGCCGCGTCGCAGCATCCGGATCCAGATCTGGGAGAGCATCGCCGGCGTCGGCTGGATCGGTGGGGCGCTCGTCGGCGGTTCGGGGCAGTTGGCGATCTGGGCGCTCGCTGTCGTCGTCGAGTATGCCGCAGCCGTGTTCGGCTGGCCGGTGCCCCGGATCGGTCGGTCCCGAGCACGTGACTGGCGGCTGGTCGGTGCCCGGGTGGCGGAGCGGTACCGGCAGTTCGTCATCGTCGCGCTCGGTGTCTCGATCTTCGTCACCGGCACGACCTTCAGCGCGAGCGAGTACACGCTGGAGCGTGGCTGGGCGCTGCTCGTCGTGTTCGCCACCGTCGTGTTGATGTGGCGGATCTACATCTACCGTGCCGGTGAGCTGCTGACCGACGCGATCGCCCGATCGACGAACCCGGCGCTGCTCACCCAGTCCGCGGCGGCAACCCACCTGGTCATGGTGGCCGGAATCGTCGGCGCGGCGGTCACCAGCCACCTCGTGGTGAGCCGCCCGCTGGGCGAGACCCCGCCCTCCTGGGCGGCGGTCATCCTCGGCAGCCCCGCGTTGTATCTGGTCGGCCGGGGCGTCCTCGACTTCACCGTCTTCGGACGGATCTCCCGGTCCCGGCTGGCCGGTGTGGTGCTGCTGGCGTGCCTGGCACCGACCACACCCCTGTTGCCGCCGGTCACGGTCGCGCTGCTCGCCATGACGGTGCTGCTCCTGATCGCCGCGGCGAACCTGGTGAGTACCCGCCGGCACGCGCGGGCGCCGGCACCGCCGATGCTGGGGTGACCAGGCCGCGCCGCGTCATGGCGCGGCGGCCCGGACCGGATGGTGTCGCGCGGCCAGCCCCTCCCCGATCAGGGTGAGCAGCAGCACCAGGTTCGCCAGCACCAGGGCGGCCAGGGGCGGGAGCAGGAGTGTGGCGGGCGCCAGCAGGGCGCACAGCACCCCGATCGCCAGCACCCGGGACCAGAGGGTCCGGCCGGTCACCACGGCGTCGAACAGCACGGTTCCGAGCAGGAACAGGGCCGGTCCGCCGAGGATGGTGGCCATCAACCCGACCGGCGCGGAACCGAACGGCCGATCAATGACCAGCGAGGTGCCCGTCGACACCAACACCACCCCGGCCACCATCACCAGGTGGCTGTACGAGGTGGAGGTGCCGGGGCGGACCCGCTCCACGGTCGCGACGCTGGGTGGGGCCAGGATCCGCTGGACCCGCTGGAAGTAGAGCTGGAACAGCAGGACCGCGCTGACGAACGCGACCGCGCAGGTGGCCACCCGGCCGGCCGTGAACCCGCTGTCGGCCAGCCCCATGCCGGTGCTCAGGATCAACTCGCCGAGCGCGACGATGAAGATCGCCCGGTGCCGCTCGGTGAGGTGCATCCCGGTGAAGATCTGGCTGGCGAGTTCGGTACGCCCCAGCCTCGGCGTCGGCCAGCCGAACCGGGCCGAGCCGAGGTCGACCACCACCGCGAGCGACCACAGCACCAGTCGAGCCGTCTCGTCCACGAACACGCCGGCCACCCACGGCGCCACGGTGATGCCGAACCAGAAGAACACCCGGATGCTCCGAGCCTGGATCGGGCGGTTCACCCGGGTGCCGGGGATCAGGACGGCGTCCCGGACCAGGTGGATGCCGAAGTACGCGGCGACGAACAGCCATCCGTACCGGCCGAAGGCGTACGGCGTGGCGATGGCCATCAGCAGGGTGCCGAGCATGACCAGCAGGGCGGTCGCCTGGATGATCGGCAGCCGGGGGTTGAACAGGTCGGTGAGCCACGCGGTCAGCACCCAGACCCACCAGGCGGCCAGCAGCAGAACGGCCGTCTGTAGCGCACCCCGGACGGTGAGGTCGGCGGCCAGGCTGGCGGCGAGCCGGGAGAACATGAAGATGTAGACCAGGTCGAAGAAGAGTTCCAGGAAGGTCGGGTACGCCTGCTCGCCCCGGCGGCGGAGGATCCGGGGAAGCGGAGCGGACGTCACTGCGACTGCCTCCTGTGCCACCCCGCGCCCTCCGGCGGGGGCGCCCCGACCTGCGCACCCGCCACGCTACCGACAGTGCGGTCTCCGGTGGTCGGAACGGGCTCGGTCCGAGCGGTCGGGTCCCCGCGGACACGAAACGGCCCTCTGCCGTGGTGCAGCGGTGGCAGAGGGCCGTTCTACGAGCAGCAGGTCAGCGGAGCCAGGGGATGTTGCGGTCGAGCAGACCGCGCTCCTTGAGCTCCTTGCGCAGCGGGATCTCGTCGTCGACGTACCCGTCCCAGTTGATGCCCCAGTAGTTGGCGGTGTGGGTGCCCTCACCGATCAGCTGGCGCTGCACGGGGGTGCGGTTGCGGTACCACTCGCCGTTCACGTCGGGGTGCAGCTCGTCCAGCGGACGGATCCACCGGTAGGTGTAGCCGACGAAGAGCATCTTGCGGGTGATGGTCGACAGGTTCGTCGAGCGCGAGTGCCACTGCCGGCGGTCGAAGATGAAGGCGTCGCCCGGGTTGGCGGTGATCTCCACCGTGCCCTCCGGGTCGGGGTTCTGGACGGTGAGGTCCGCCGGCCGGGGCAGCGAGTTCTTCAGGTGGCTGCCCGGGATGACCTTGGTGGCGCCGCGGCCGGTCTCGGAGAGGTCCGACAGCACGTACGCGACCTTCAGCGAGAACATCGGCCGGGGCAGGTTCGGGTCCATCGTCTCCGGGTCGGAGTTCTGCCGGTACCCGTCCTGGTGCCAACCCCAGTACGGCTTCTCCGGCTCGGCGGCCGGCGGGGTGACGTCCAGGTGGTTGTGGTGGGTGTAGATGTTCCAGCCGGCCAGCCCCCACATGTACGGGAAGGCGACCGGGTGGGTGAGCAGCTCGCCGAAGAGCTCGTCGCGCTCCAGGAACCCCAGCAGGTGCAGGGTGCCGTCCTTCTTGGTGGTGCCCTTGGCCTGCTCCTCCGCGTAGACGCGGTCGACAGCCGCCTCCAGCGCCGCCCGGTGGTCCTCCGTCAGGACGTTGCGCAGCAGGAGGAAGCCCTGCTCGTGGAACTCCTTGCGGTCAGTGTCGCTGATCGGTTCGTAACCGGTCCGGTCGCCGTAATCGAACACCGCGTCGTACCCCTCCCCATGAGGTGAAACCTTTTCTGGCACAGGCCGCCGATCGTAACGCGGTGGCCAAGGCCTCGGGGAGGGCGTGTTGCGTGTGGGGGACCCAGCCGGAACCCCCCGCAGCGGGAGGGCTGCGCACAGTGAGATCTTTGTGATCGAGAGACGTTCTTGTGGCTCTTTGTCCGATTGTGCGGTGACTGCCGGTTAAGAGATCCGGGGCCGGTCAGCCCTCGTCGAACACCTCGGCCACCACCCGGCCGGCGGAGTTCTGCTGTCCGTCCACCCGACCCCAGGTGCCGCCCCGGGCGGTCCACTCCAGGTCGCCGAAGCGGACCCGCTTCACCCCGTGGTCCTGGGCGTGCGAGACCAGCCAGTGCGCGTACCGCCAGCCATCGCGCTGATCACCCGGAGTCACCGTCAGGCCGGTCGGGTCGTTCGGGTCGAGACCCTTCAACCCCCAGTCCAGTACGAGGTTGCGGGTGAGCTGGGTGGCCGCCGCCGCCCCGTGCATCACCGGGGTACGCCCCACCGTGCAGGCGACCGCGCCGGTGGCGTCGCCCATCAGTGCCCGGCTGAGCACCTCGGAGTCGTCGGCCCACTTCTGGTAGGCCTCCGGGAAGGCCGAGCGCTGCACCCGCTGGGCGGCGTCGGTGACCCGCATCTTCTCCCAGCCGCGGACCTTCTTGAGCGCCGCGTAGAACCGGTTGGCCGCGTAGCGCGGGTCGCGGATCTGCGCCGGGGTGCCCCAGCCCTGGCTCGGTCGCTGCTGGAAGAGGCCGACCGAGTCGCGGTCGCCGTCGGCGAGGTTGCGCAGCCCGGACTCCTGGTACGCCGTGGCCAGCGCGACCACGACGGCCCGCTCGGGCATGCCGCGCTGGGCGCCGATCGCCGCGATGGTGGCCGCGTTGGCCATCTGGTCGGCGTCCAGGGCGACCCGGCCGTCGGCCTGCACGGTGCACTTGCGTGCCGACAGCGGCAGCTGCAGACCGCCCCCGACCTGCCGTACGACGAGCCAGATCGCGATCACGGCGACGAGGATGAGGACCACTCCACCCGCAACGGCTGCCCGAGTTCGCACCCACACCCCCAGATCGACAAGTCTGCCAAGCGTACGTCCCCGTCGCGCCGAACGGACCGTCCGAGCGGGTTCGAGGCCGGCTCGGCGGCTCCGTCCCGGTTCGGGGTCGGCTCCACCGACGCGTTCCGATCGAGCACATTCCCGCTGCGGGCGCGGTCTCACCTGCCCGGATGGCTCTCCCGCCCACCCTGACTCAACGACAATCCAAGCGTGTGGTGCCGGTTGTCGCTGGCCAGGTGGCGGGCACCCGGCGTCTCGGCCGCCGGCCTGTCGCGCGCGTCACCGCCTCGACCGGGCAGGGAAGTGGTTGACCGGTCAAGGAGTCACTACGGTTGACATGTCAATCGCTGGCCCGTCCGGTGGTACGCGATGCGACCGAGCCGGGTCACGGAGCAAGGAGGAGTTCCATGGGAACGCTCGACGGCAAGGTTGTGCTCGTCACCGGCACCGGCGGCGGTCTGGGACGCGTCGCCGCGCAGATCTTCGCGCGGGAAGGCGCGAAGGTCGTCGGGGCCGACATCCAGGTCGCCGGCAACGACGAGACGGTCGAACTCGTCCGTGCCGCCGGCGGTGAGATGACCGGCATCGCGCCGGTCGACCTCAGCGACCCGGAACAGGTGCGAACGTTCGTCGAGGAGGCCGCCGCGGTCTACGGCGGGCTGGACGTGGTCTACAACAACGCGGCCGCGCTCCGCTTCGGCCCGATGCCGGACTTCTCCGTCGAGGACTGGCGGTACACCATCACCGGCGAACTGGACATTCCGTACTTCGTGTCGAAGTTCGCCTGGCCGCACCTGGTCCAGCGGGGCGGCGGCGTCATCATCAACGCCGCCTCGATGGCCGGCCTGATCGCCGGTCACGTCCCCCCGATGGTGGGTCACACCGCCGCCAACGCCGGCGTCATCGGCCTGACCCGACAGCTCGCGCTCGAAGGCGCGCCGCACGGGATCCGCGCGGTGGCGGTCAGCCCCGGGCCGATCATCAGCCCGGCGAGTGAGCGCGATCTCGGTGACAACCAGGCGGCGCGAGACGCGATCACCGGCAAGACGTTGCTCAAGCGGTTCGCCCAACCCGAGGAGGTCGCCGAACTCGTGGTGTTCCTGGCCTCCGACCGGGCGTCGTACATCACCGGGGCGAACTACCCGGTCGACGGCGGCGCGACCGCCTGGTGACCCCACCGGACGAGCCCTTTGCTCTGCTCCAACGGACGCAACACTCAGACGCCCTAAGTGGTGCGCCGGTTGAAGCAGAGCAAAGGGCGCGCGGACAACCATGCCTACCCGGCGTGCTCGCCGGAGCCCTCGTCCAGAGCGGCCACCCATCGAGCCAATCTCTTCTCCCGGAAGGCCGTGACCCCTTCGCGTCCCTCGTCGGACAGGAAGTACCCGGTCGACAGGGCGGACAGCCGGGCCAGCTCGCCACGCAGCTCGGCGGTGCTCGGCCGGCGCAGCAGCTCCTTCGCGCCGGCCACCGCGCCCGGTGCGCCACGCACCAGCGAGTCGCAGTACCGCCGCACCGCGTCGTCCAGCCCGTCCGCCGGCACGCTGGCCGTGACCAGTCCGATCTCGGCGGCCCGCCGGCCGTCAAAGGTGTCTCCGGTCAGATACAGCTCGGCGGCGGCCCGGGCCTGTAGCCGAGGCAGTACGGTCGCCGAGATCACCGCCGGGATCACCCCGATCCGCACCTCGGTGAACGCGAACGTCGCCTCGTCGGCACAGACCGCCAGGTCGGCGGCGGCGATCAGGCCCAGCCCACCGGCCCGCGCCGGCCCGCCCACCCGGGCCAGCACCGGCTTCGGGCACTCCCAGAGCGCCGCGAGCACGTCACCCAGCATCCCGGCGGGCACCGTGCCGCTGGCGTACGCCGCGGCGGTCTCCTTCAGATCCGCGCCCGAGCAGAAGACCGGGCCGGTGTGGTCCAGCACGATCACCCGGACCGTCTCGTCGGCGACCGCGTCGCCCAGCCCGGCCAGCAACTGGGTCATCAGGGCGGTGGACAGCGCGTTGCGGTTGTGCGGGCTGTCCAGGGTGAGGGTGGTCACCCCACGGGCCGTGGCGACCCGCACGAGGACGTCGGGAGAGGTCATGCCGGGCACACTAGTGGCCATGCCCGGCGTCCTTCCAGATGGTGAGACCGTCCCCGTCGACGGATCGCTGCCCGCCACCGCCACCACGGCGGTCGGCGCGCGCGGCTTCGGCGTCTACGTGCACGTGCCGTTCTGCGCCAGCCGCTGCGGCTACTGCGACTTCAACACCTACACGGCGTCCGAGCTGGGTGGCGGTGCCAGCCGCGAGGGGTACGCCGACACCGTCCTGGCCGAGCTGGCGCTCGCCGCCCGGGTGCTCGGCGACAACCCGCCGCCCCGGGTCGACACCGTCTTCGTGGGCGGCGGCACGCCCACCCTGCTCCCCGCCGACGACCTGGCCCGCATCCTCGACGGCATCGACCGCACCTGGGGGCTGGCCGCCGACGTCGAGGTGACCACCGAGGCCAACCCGGAGTCGGTGACCCCGGAATCGCTGAAGCTGCTGCGGTCCGCCGGCTACACCCGGATCTCGCTGGGCATGCAGTCCGCCTCCCCGGGGGTGCTGGCGATCCTGGACCGCAGACACAGCGCCGGCCGCGCCACCGCCGCCGCCCTGGAGGCCCGCGACGCCGGATTCGAGCACGTCAACCTGGACCTGATCTACGGGACCCCGGGGGAACGGCCCGAGGACTTTGCCGCCTCACTGGAGCAGGTCGTGGCCGCCGGGGTGGACCACGTCAGCGCGTACGCCCTGATCGTCGAGGACGGCACCCGGCTCGCGGCCCGGATGCGGCGCGGCGAGCTGGCGTACCCCAGTGACGACGTGGCCGCGGACCGCTACCTGGCCGCGGAGGCCGCGCTCGACGCGGCCGGGCTCTCCTGGTACGAGGTCTCCAACTGGGCGCGCACCGACGACGCCCGGTGCCGGCACAACCTGCTCTACTGGACCGGCGCGGACTGGTGGGGGCTGGGGCCGGGGGCGCACAGCCACGTCGGCGGGGTGCGCTGGTGGAACGTCAAACACCCCACGGCGTACGCCCAGCGGCTGGCTGCGGGCACGTCTCCCGGCCTGGCCCGGGAGGTGCTGACGGCCGACGAGGCGCACATGGAGGACGTGATGCTCCGGCTGCGGCTCGCCAGCGGCCTGCCGCTGGCGGTGCTCGACGCCACCGGGCGGGCCGGCGCCGAGCGGGCGCTGGCCGGCGGCCTGCTGGCCGCCGACGAGTACAAGGCCGGTCGGGCGGTGCTCACCCTGCGCGGGCGGCTGCTCGCCGACGCGGTCGTGCGTGACCTGCTGCCCTGAGCCAGCCCCGCTGCCCCGGACCGGGGCAGCGGGGCACCGACCGGCCGGGGGAGCGGCCGGAGCGGGTCACTTGATGAAGCTGGCCGAGAGCGGGTAGCGGTAGAGCTGGCCCTCGTTGGCCTTGATGCCGGCGATGATGCCGAACACGGCGCCGAGGATGATGGCCGCCCCGACCCCGATGAAGCCGATCAGGATGCAGGACAGCACCCAGCCGACCAGGCCGACGACCGACCAGATGAGCTGGAAGTTCAGCGCCGCCGCGGCGTGCGACCGCACCGTCGGGGACTGGTTTCCCCGGGCCAGCAGCGCCACCAGCGGCGCGATCCAGCCCAGCACCCCGCCGCTGAGGATCATCCCGGCGGCACCGCCGAAGTGCGCGACGAGCGCCCAGGTCTTGTCCTCGTTGCTGGCGAAACCGCCACCGGGGCCGCCGTAGGCGCCGCCGGTCGGATATCCGCCACCGGGCGGCGGGTAACCGCCGGCCGGCGGATAGCCTCCGGGCGGCGGGTAGCCACCAGCCGGGGGGTAGCCGCCCGACGGCGGTTGGTCACCGGTGGGCGGCGGATAGCCACCGGCCGGGGGATAGCCGCCCGGGCCAGGCGCCCCGGACAGTGGTGCGGTGGGTGGCTCAGCCGACGGGTACGAGCTGGGAGAGGTCGGCTCCGGCGGGTAGTTGCCGGGGTCACCCGCGCCGGGAGGGCGAGGAGGTTCAGTCATGGGTGTCACGGTAGGGGTCCGTGGCAACGCCGCACCAGTGGGCGGCCGTTGATCATCGCGCTGGCGGGTACGCCGACGTAGACTGGCACTCGTTACAGTCGAGTGCCAGGGCGGCCCGACCGGGGCCACGGCGCCGGCGGCCGACGTGCGACAGGAGGTGCGGAGGATGGGTCTCGACGACCGGAAACTCGCTGTGCTCCGCGCGATCGTCGAGGACTACGTCTCCACCCAGGAGCCCGTCGGCAGCAAGGCGCTGGTCGAGCGGCACCAACTCGGGGTCTCCCCGGCCACGGTCCGCAACGACATGGCCGTGCTGGAGGAGGAGGGCTACATCCGGCAGCCGCACACAAGTGCCGGCCGGGTGCCCACCGACCGCGGCTATCGACTCTTCGTCGACCGGTTGTCCCGGGTCAAGCCGCTCAGCCCGGCGGAACGTCGGGCGATCGAGCGCTTCCTGGTCGGCGCGGTCGACCTCGACGACGTGGTGCACCGCACAGTCCGGCTGCTCGCCCAGCTGACCCGGCAGGTGGCCGTCGTGCAGTATCCGAGCCTGGCCCGCTCCTCGGTTCGGCACCTGGAGCTGGTGCCGATCTCCACCACCCGGCTGATGCTCGTCATGATCGCCGACACCGGGCGCGTGGAGCAGCGGCTGGTGGAGTTGCCCGGGCCGGTGCCCGCCGACAACGTCACCGATCTGCGCCGGCTGGTCAACGAGAAGCTCGCCGGCGCGCGGCTGTCCGACACGCCACCGTTGGTGCAGGCGCTCGTCGAGGAGGCGCCGTCCGAGCTGCGTCCGGCGATGACCACGCTCTCCACGGTGCTCCTGGAGACGCTTGTCGAGCGGCACGAGGAACGCATCGCGCTGGCCGGCACCGCCAACCTCACCCGCGGCGGCCTGCTCGACTTCCAGGGTTCGCTACGGCCGATCCTGGAGGCGCTGGAGGAGGAGGTCGTGCTCCTCAAGCTCATCGGTGAGACCGAGCCGAGCACGACCCGGGTGCTGATCGGTGACGAGAACGAGTTCGACAACCTGCGGGCCGCCTCGGTGGTCAGCACCGGGTACGGCCCGGGCGCCACGATCGTCGGCGGCCTCGGGGTGCTGGGTCCCACCCGGATGGACTACCCCGGCAATATCGCCACGGTGCGCGCCGTGGCACGCTACGTGGGCGAGTTGCTGGCCCAGAACTGATTGGTCAGGGCCGATGCGGCCGGCTGCGGCCGCCGACCGGCACAACGCGAGACGAACATGAGGACACGGAACGCAGTGGCCAGGGACTACTACGGCATTCTCGGTGTGAGCCGGGAAGCCTCCGATGACGAGATCAAGCGCGCCTACCGCAAGTTGGCGCGCCAGTTCCACCCGGACGTCAATCCGGACCCGGAGGCTCAGGAGAAGTTCAAGGACATCAACGCCGCGTACGAGGTCCTCTCGGACGACCGGAAGCGGCAGATCGTCGACCTGGGTGGCGACCCGCTCGCCCCGGGCGGCGGTGGCGCCGGCGGCCCGGGTGGCCCCGGTGGTGCCGGTCCGTTCGTCGGTTTCCAGGACATCATGGACGCGTTCTTCGGTGGCGCGGCCGGTGGGGCGCGCGGTCCCCGTCCCCGGACCCGCCCGGGTGCCGACGCGATCCTGCGCCTCGAACTGGACCTGCACGAGACGGCGTTCGGCGTCGAGGCCCCGATCACCGTCGACACCGCTGTGCTCTGCACCACCTGCTCCGGCGCCGGCACGGCCGCCGGCACCCACCTGGCGACCTGTGAGGCGTGCGCCGGCCGGGGTGAGGTGCAGTCGGTGCAGCGCACCTTCCTCGGCCAGGTGGTCTCCGCCCGGCCGTGCACGGTGTGCCAGGGCTACGGCACCACCATCCCGCACCCCTGCCCCACCTGCGCCGGCGACGGCCGGGTGCGCACCCGTCGTTCGCTGACCGTCAAGATCCCGGCCGGTGTCGAGGACGGCATGCGGATCCGGCTGGCCCAGCAGGGCGAGGTCGGCCCGGGCGGCGGCACCGCCGGTGACCTCTACGTGGAGATCCACGAGCGTCCGCACGACGTCTACTCCCGCAAGGGCGACGACCTGCACTGCCGGGTCACCGTGCCGATGACCGCTGCGGCGCTCGGCACCCGCCTGACCATCAAGACGCTGGACAGCGAGGAGACGGTGGACGTCAAGGCCGGCACCCAACCGGCCAGCACGCTGCGACTGCGCGCCCGGGGCGTGCCACATCTGCGCGGCACCGGCCGAGGCGACCTCTACGTGCACCTCGACGTGCGGACTCCGACCAAGCTCGACCCCGACCAGGAGAAGATGCTGCGCGACTTCGCCAAGACCCGTGGTGAGGAGGTCGCCGAGTTATCCAAGCAGGGCGGCTTCTTCTCGCGGATGCGCGACGCGTTCAACGGGCACGCCTGAGGTGTCCGCGCCGCTGTTCCTGGTCGAGGCGCTGCCCACCGGTGACGCGTTGACCCTGGACGGCCCGGAGGGGCACCACGCCGCCACCGTGCAGCGGCTGCGGGTCGGCGAGGAACTGCTGCTCGCGGACGGTCGGGGCGGCACGGCCGCCGCCGTGGTCACCGCCGTCGGCCGGGGCAGCCTGGAGGTCGCCATCACCTCCCGGGGGTACGCGGACGCGCCGGTCCCCCGGATCGTGGTGGTGCAGGGCATCGCCAAGGGCGACCGGGGTGAGCTGGCGGTGCAGGCGATGACCGAGGTCGGGGTGGACGAGATCG
Organism: Micromonospora sp. NPDC085948; assembly: GCF_040686315.1. Classification (NCBI taxonomy): domain Bacteria; kingdom Bacillati; phylum Actinomycetota; class Actinomycetes; order Micromonosporales; family Micromonosporaceae; genus Micromonospora; species Micromonospora sp. NPDC085948. The sequence continues at coordinate 73,966 of NZ_JBFBJW010000020.1, forward strand.
TGCCCTGGGCGGCGTCCCGCTCGGTCACCCAGTGGCGCGGCGACCGGGGCGTACGGGCGCGGGAAAAGTGGGTGGCCACCGCTCGGGAGGCCGCCAAGCAGGCCCGCCGACCGTGGTTGCCCGTGGTGGCCGGCGCGCCCGACGAGTCCACCGCCACCGTCGCCCGCCGGATCGCCGGTGCTGCCGCCGGGTTCGTGCTGCACGAGGAGGCCGAGGAGCGGCTCAGCACCGCCGAGCTGCCGCCCAGCGGTGAGATCGTCCTGGTCGTCGGCCCCGAGGGTGGCATCGCCCCGGCCGAGCTGACGGCCCTCCGGGAGGCGGGCGGGCGAGTCGTCCGGCTCGGCCCGGCCGTGCTGCGTACCTCGACGGCCGGCGTGGCGGCGCTCAGCGTGCTGGCCACCCGCCTCGGTCGCTGGTAACCCGCTCCTGCGGTCACGCCGGCCTGCTTGTGACGGTCAGTGCCGGCCACCCCCAGGTCGGCGGTCATGACGAACAGGGAACGACGCGCGACCGCGTCTCCGCGCGCTCGGCTCCAGATCCGGATACCGGAGTCGTGGTCCAGCGCCGCTGTACGGCAGCGATGACGTGCGCCAGGCGCCGACCGCGGCACGCCGGACTCTCGCACGGCGTGACGGTCAAGCGGGCAGCTTGCCGCTGACGTTGGTGGACATCGTGTGCAGGATGCCGGGCAGTTGCTCGAGCATCTCGGCGGGCAGGTCGCGGATCGTCTCCTCCGCAAGGGTGAGCCAAAGCTGCTGGATCTGCCCGACCAGCGCCTTGCCGCTGGCGGTGAGCGCGACGACGGTGGCGCGCTTGTCGGCCGGATCGGGTGTGCGCTTGATGTGGCCGGAGGCCTCCAGCTTCCGGGTCATCAGCGTGACGCTGGGTGGTTCACAACCCAGCGCCTCGCTGAGCTGCGCTTGGATGCGAGGGCCACTCCGGTCGAGTTCCAGCAACAGAGCCTCCTGGCCGACGTGCAGGCCGAGCGAGGCGAGCAGGTGCGCCGCCCTGGCCCGGTGACGCAGGCTGAGCAGGCGGATCGCCTGGTTCAGGGCGTCGGCGTACTCGTAATCCACGGAACCTCCTTGACAGCGGCGTTAGTTATGCGCATAACATTATCCGCCTAATGATTAAGCGCATAACTAACGCTACCAAGGAGTCAACGTGACGGTGAAGGTCGCAGTCATCTACTACAGCTCTACCGGTACCGTGCATGCCCTCGCGCAGGCCGTTGCCGACGGGGCCATGACCACCGGCGCGGAGGTGCGCCTGCGCCGGGCGGCCGAGCTCGCGCCGAATGAGGCGATCGATCAGAATCCGCTGTGGCGCCGGCACGCCGACGCCACCAAGTCGGTGCCCGTGGCCGAGCTCGACGACCTCGCCTGGGCTGATGCGTTCGCGTTCGGCACGCCGACCCGCTTCGGCACGCCGGCGGCGCAGCTCAAGCAGTTCATCGACCAGGCCGGCGGCCTGTGGCGTGAGGGCGTGCTGGCCGACAAGGCGGTCACGGCTTTCACCTCGGCCTATAACCGGCACGGTGGCAGCGAAGCCACCATCCTCGCGCTCGGCAACGTCTTCTACCACTGGGGCTCGGTCATCATCCCGCCCGGCTTCACCGACGCCACCGTCTACGCGGCCGGCGGCAACCCCTACGGCACCGTCGCGACCGGCGGCGAGGGTGCCGACGCCGCGGCTCTCGGGGCCGCTCGCTACCAGGGGCAGCGTCTGGCCAATTTCGCCGCCCGGCTTAGCGGCGACGTCCTCGTCCCGAGCCGCTCCGCAGCGGCGTGAGCAGTCACCCTGCTTCGGAGGAAAAGATGACGAGTATCCGTACCGAGAATCCGGGGACCAAGCTGTACGCCGGGCCTGCCTGGCTGGTCCTCGCGCTGGCCTGCGCCTGCCAGTTCATGGTCGTGCTGGACGTGTCGATCGTCAACGTCGCCCTGCCTTCCGTACAGCGTGACCTGGGGTTCACCGACACCGGGCTGGCCTGGGTGGTCAATGGCTATGTTCTGACGTTCGCCGGGTTCATGCTGCTGGGCGGCCGTGCGGCGGACCTGTTCGGGCACCGCCGGATGTTGGTGGCCGGCCTCGGCCTGTTCTCGCTGGCCAGCCTGGCCGCCGGCCTGGCCCACACGCCAGAGCTGCTTGTCGGTGCCCGGGTCGCTCAGGGCCTGGGCGGCGCCATGCTGGCACCGGCCACCCTCGCAGTGATCAACACGCGCTTTCCCGAAGGGAAGGAGCGCGCTCGGGCCTTCGGTGCGTGGTCCTCGGCGGGCGGCGTCGGCGGCATGGTCGGCGCGGTCGCCGGCGGCGTGCTGACCTCCGGGCTCTCCTGGCGGTGGGTGTTCCTGATCAACGTGCCGATTGGCATCGTGCTGCTCCTGGTGGCCACATCGCTGACCGCGGCACCGGCGCTCCGGCGCGAATCGCTCGACCTGCTCGGCGCGATCACGGGCACGGCCGGCCTGGCGTCGCTGATCTACGGCGTCATGCAGGCCGCCGATCACGCGTGGGGCTCCCCGCGGGTGATGCCGCCGATCCTGGCCGGCGTGGTCCTGCTCGCCGTGTTCCTGGTGGTCGAGAAGCGCGTCGCGGCCCCGATGATGCCACTGCGGCTGTTCAGGAACCGCAACGTAGCCGTCAGCAACGCGATGCTTCTGCTGTTCGGCGGCATCGCCATCGCGATGTGGTTCTTCTCCTCGCTGTTCATGCAGAACGTGCTGCAGTACAGCGCATTGGACGCCGGGCTCGGACAGACCCCCGCCGCAGTCATGTTCGTAGTGGTCGCCCGCTTCGCCACCGGCTGGTTTCTCCGGAGCGGTGCCCGCGCGCTCATCTTGACTGGGTGCGCATGCTTCGTGGCCGGCTTCGCCTGGCTCTCCCAAGCCGACGCCGACAGTCACTACGCCGCCGGAGTGCTCGGGCCGACGCTGCTCGTCGCGATCGGCATCGGCCTGGTCTTCCCGACCCTGATGGCCTCAGCGACCGCCGACGTCTCGTCGGGTGATGCCGGCATCGTCGGCGGCCTGGCCAACACCGCCAGCCAGGTTGGTGGCTCGATCGCACTTGCGGTGTACGCGACCGCGGCCGCCACCCGCGCCGCCGCGAACGACAGCGCGAGCGCCCCGCCCGACGCACTGGCCTCTGGATACGCACTGGTTTCCGGTATAGCGGCCGGAGTCGCCCTGACGATTGCCGCAGTCAGCCCGTTGCTCCCCACGCGGCGGCGGACCTGACCCACAACGCCACATGATGCCCGCCGCCCACGCGGTTGCCACCCGGGCGTGTCAATCCCGGCTCAGTGGTCCCCGCGGCAACGCAGCGCTCCCGTCCATGCTGCGGACTTACTATCCTCGACACGAGAGCACAGAACATGGCTCAGGTTCGCTACCGAGGATCAGCTGATCTCAATGGGTTTAGTTTCGACCAGCGTCGCGTGCCGGTGGCAGACCGTGTCAGGCATGGAGGCGCCCGACCGAGGGAGACCGACGACGTTGACGTCCCATCCTTCGTCTTCGCGTGACTGAGCGCGAGACGACCAGGCTGATCGCCTGGAGCCGCGAGCTTCGCGAAGTGCACGTGCGCCTGCGCGAAGCACTTGACCTCACTCGCACCGCAGTTGCCGAAGGTCGCTCCGCGGAGGCGGCCACACGTGAGCTGCTGCTGTACTGCCACGGCTTCTGCGCTGCCCTCGACGGACATCACAGGGCCGAGGACCACCGCCTATTTCCGGCGATCAAGGCGGCTCATCCCGAGTTGGAGCCCGTGCTCCGCAACCTCACCCAGGACCACTCGATGATCGCGCACCTACTCGGCGTACTGCGGGCCGCGGTCGATCGGGCCGCACCGGTTGCCGAGTTGGGTCGTCACCTCGAGGGCGCCGCAGCCATTATGGAGAGCCATTTTCGGTACGAGGAGCGTCAGCTGCTCAGCGTGCTCGAGACACTCTCGCTGGATGCGTCGCCCGAGGAGGTTCTGGGCCCGCTGTGAGCAATGGTGCCCCCGAAATAGCGCGCCACCGACGGATTACACGACCAACGTTCAAAGACGAGGAACCATGCCCTCAGGGGCGGGGGAACACCGGCACGACCTCTTCCTCCGGCGTCAGGTCCAGCCCGGCCGGCCCGATGATCTGCGGATCGGGAGTGCCGACCACCTCGGAGTCCTTGCCGGCGTAGTCGAAACGGTGCAGCACGTGCCGCATGGCCTCGAGCCGGGCGCGCTTCTTGTCGTTGCTCTTCACCACCGTCCACGGCGCGTCGGCCGTGTCGGTCCAGAAGAACATGGCCTCCTTGGCCTCGGTGTACTCGTCCCACCGGTCCAGTGACGCGATGTCCATCGGGGACAGCTTCCACTGGCGCACCGGGTCCACCTGGCGGATCGCGAACCGGGTGCGCTGCTCGTTCTGGGACACGGAGAACCAGAACTTGACCAACCGGATGCCTGAGCGCACCAGCATCCGCTCCAGCTCCGGGGCCTGCCGCAGGAACTCCAGGTACTCCTTGCGGGAGCAGAAGCCCATCACCCGCTCGACGCCGGCCCGGTTGTACCAGGATCGGTCGAACAGCACGATCTCGCCGGCGGCCGGCAGATGTGCCAGCCACCGCTGGAAGTACCACTGGGCGGCTTCCCGCTCGTCCGGCTTGGCCAGCGCCACCACCGACGCGCCTCGCGGGTTGAGGTGCTCCATGAAGCGTTTGATGGTGCCGCCCTTGCCGGCGGCGTCCCGACCCTCGAAGAGGATCACCAGGCGCTCACCGGACTCCTTGATCCAGTCCTGGAGCTTGAGCAGCTCGATCTGGAGCAGTCGCTTGTCGCGGTCGTACTCGTCGCGGTCCATCCGCTCGTCGTACGGATAGTCCTCGCGCCAGGTCTCGACGGGGGTGCCGTCGGGGCGGAGCAGGACGGGGTCGTCGTCGTGGCCATCGGCCACCCGGTAGTCGGCGGTGAGGTCCAGCAGCGCGGAGTCGGCCATGTCGGTGAGACTTACCCGCCTCGTGCCGCGAACCACCTTCCCTGCTGGGTGATCTGCCGATCTCAGCTGCGCAGGTAGGAGGCGCCGTTGAGGTCGACGATCGTGCCGGAGGCCCACTCGGCCTGCGGCGAGGCCAGCCAGTGCACCGCGGCGGCGATCTCCGCAGGCTCGGCCACCCGGTCGAACGGGCTCTGCGCCCGGATGGCGGCGCCCTGCTCGCCGCGCAGGTGCTCGGTGGTCATGTCGGTCGCCACGAAGCCCGGCGCGACCGTGGCGACCGTGATGCCGTACGGCGCGAGCGCCACCGCGAGGGACTGGCCCAGCGCGTTCAGCCCCGCCTTGCTGGCGCCGTACGCCGGCTGGTCCGGCTCGCCGCGGAACGCGCCCCGGGACGAGACGTTGACGATCCGACCGCCGCGCTCCCGCATGTGCTGGGCCGCGCACCAGGTGACGTTGCCGGCGCCGGTCAGGTTGGTCGCGAGCACCAGCTGCCAGCGTTGCTGCCACTGCTCGTAGGAGGCGCCGAAGATCGGGTGCGGATCGTCCCGGTCGCCGTACGTCCCGGCGTTGTTGACGAGCACGTCCAGCCCGCCGAGCAGCTCGGCGGCCCGGTCGACCATGGCCCGGACCGCGTCCGGGTCGGTGAGGTCGGCGCGGACCACCACGTGTCCGGCGCCCGGCAGGTGCGCGCGCAGCTCCTCGGCCGCGTCGGCGGAGTCGCGGTGGTGGATCGCCACCCGGTCGCCGCTGGCCGCGAACGCCGTCGCCACCGCCCGGCCGATCCCGCGCGAGGCCCCGGTCACGAGTACCGCTCGATCCGTCATGGCGGCCATCCTGCCTCAGCCGCCTCTTCGCTGCGAACGCCGCCGGCGGCGCGTGCCGCGCCGGAGCGCCCCCGGCCCGTTGGTCTTTACACTGCCCCGATGGGATCCGACTGCCTGTTCTGCCGCATCGTCGCCGGGGAGATCCCGGCCACCGTGGTCCGGGAGACCGACACCACGCTCGCCTTCCGTGACATCGACCCGAAGGCGCCGGTGCACGTGCTGGTCATTCCGAAGGAGCACTACGCCGACGTCGCCACACTCGCCCAGGGCGACCCGGCGCTGGCCGCCGACGTGCTGGCGACGTCCGCCGCGGTGGCCGAGGACGAGGGCCTGCTCGGCGACGGTTTCCGGCTGATGTTCAACACCGGCGCGTACGGCGGCCAGGAGGTCTTCCACGTGCACGTGCACCTGCTCGGTGGCGCGCCGCTCGGTCCGATGCTCGCCCGGAACCTGGCGTGAGCGCAGGGCCGGCGCCGGACGCCCGGGTGGACGAGCGCCTGGGTCGGCTGGTTCGCAGGGTGCAGGCCGACGCCCGGGTGCCGGCGGTGTCGGCGGCGCTGCACCGGGCCGACCGCCCGCTCTGGAACTGCACCGTCGGCGACACCGGCACCGACAGCCCGTTGGGGCCGGGCACCCAGTTCCGGATCGGCTCGGTCACCAAGACGTTCACCGCGGCGCTGGTCCTGCAGTGCCGCGACGACGGGTTGCTGGACCTGGACGACCCGGTGGGCCGGCACCTGGACCTCCCGGCACACGGCGAGCTGACCGTGCGCCGATTGCTGTCGCACACCGCCGGCCTGCAACGCGAGCCGTTCGGCGACGTGTGGGACAGGCTGCGCGCGCCGGACGCCGACCAGTTGGTCGCGGAGCTGGACCGGGCCGAGCGGGTGCTGCCGACCGGCCGTCGGTTCCACTACTCCAACCTGGGCCTGGCCGTCCTCGGCCAGCTCGTCGCCCGGCTTCGGGGCGAAAGTTGGGCGCGGGCGCTCACCGAGCGGATCCTGACGCCCCTGGGGCTGGCCGACACCACCGTGACCCCACGGCCGACGGCGGCCACCGGCTTCCTGGTCGACGCGTACTCCGACGAGGCGCGCCCGGAACCGCCCACCGACTTCGGTGCGGTCGGCCCGGCCGCCCAGCTCTGGAGCACCGCGACCGACATGGCCCGCTGGGCGGCGTTCCTGGCCGACCCGGCGGCGCTGGACCCGGCCGGCGCGGTCCTCGCCCCGGCCACCCTGGACGAGATGCGCTGGCCGGTGACCACCACCGACGAGACGCTCTGGGGCGCGGGCTTCGGGCTCGGGCTGATCCTCGTCCCGCAGGGGGAGCGGGTGGTGCACGTGGGGCACGACGGGGCGATGCCCGGTTTCCTCGCCGCCGTGTACGGCCGTCGCGGAGGCGAGGGCACGGCCGGCGCGATGGGCGCCGCCGTGCTCGGCTCGTCCGGCACGGCGACCGAGGTGCTCGACCTGCCGCACCTGCTGCTCGCGGCGGCGGTCGAGCACGACCCGGCCGAGATCGAGCCCTGGCGGCCGGGCGCACCCGCTCCGGCGGCCCTGCGGGGTGCGCTCGGCCGCTGGTGGGGAGAGGGCTACGAGTACGTCTTCTCCTGGCACGACGGCACCCTGCGGGCGCGCGGGGTCGGTGACCCGGCCGGACGACCGCCGGCGATCTTCACCCCGCTGCCGGACCAGCCGGACGTGTTCCGCACGGTCTCCGGTCGGGAGGCCGGCGAGCTGCTGCGACTGACCCGGGACGGGGCCGGCGCGGTGGTCCGGATGCACTGGGCGACGTACCGGTTCACCCGTCATCAGGAGACCTTCGACAGGTACGACTTCCGGGCCGGGAGTTGATCGCGGCCAGCGGAAATGGGCGCGATGCGCCCCACGTTGAACAGATACGATGGGTGTAACGTCCGCACGCCGTGCCAGCAGGGCCGGCGCCGAGATCGAGAGCAGGTGCGCAGGGCCCTTCGGCCCACCTTATGACCGGCACCCCACCTCCCGGCCCGCCCCGGGTGCAGACCAGGATCACCGTGCCCGACTCGAAGATCATGGTCGATCTGCTCGGCGCAGGCGACGAGATCCTCCGACTCGTCGAACGCTCGGTCAACAGTGACGTGCACGTTCGCGGCAACGAGATCACCATCACCGGTGACCCCGCGGACAACGCCCTTGCCGAGCGGGTCTTCAGTGAGCTGCTCGAACTCATCGAGAAAGGCGAGACCCTGACCACTGACGCCGTCCGGCGTACCGTCGGCATGCTCGAGCAGGGCAGTGCCGAGCGGCCCGCCGAGGTCCTGACGCTCAACATCCTCTCCCGTCGCGGGCGCACCATCCGTCCCAAGACGCTCGGTCAGAAGCGGTACGTCGACGCGATCGACACCCACACCATCGTCTTCGGCATCGGCCCGGCCGGCACCGGCAAGACCTACCTGGCGATGGCGAAGGCCGTCCAGGCGTTGCAGGCCAAGCAGGTCAACCGGATCATCCTGACCCGGCCGGCGGTGGAGGCGGGTGAGCGACTGGGCTTCCTGCCCGGCACGCTCAACGACAAGATCGACCCGTACCTGCGCCCGCTCTACGACGCGCTGCACGAGATGCTCGACCCGGAGACGATCCCGAAGCTGATGGCCCAGGGGACGATCGAGGTGGCACCGCTGGCCTACATGCGGGGCCGGACGCTCTCCGACGCGTTCATCATCCTGGACGAGGCGCAGAACACGACGCCCGAGCAGATGAAGATGTTCCTCACCCGGCTCGGCTTCAACTCCAAGATCGTCGTGACGGGTGACATCACCCAGGTGGACCTTCCCGGCGGGACCAGCAGCGGCCTGCGGGTCGTCCGGGAGATCCTGGAAAACGTCGACGACGTGCACTTCTCCCAGTTGTCCAGCTCCGACGTGGTCCGCCACCGGCTGGTGGGGGAGATCGTCGACGCGTACGCCCGCTGGGACGCCGAGCGGGAGAACCAGCAGGCGCAGGGCGTCCACGCCGTGCCCGGGCGACCCGCCCAGGGCGGCCGTGCCGGCCGCCGCCGCTAAAGCAGAGGAAAGCAGTTGTCCATCGAGATCGCCAACGAGTCCGGTGTCGAGGTTGACACCGATGCCGTGCTCGCCGTCGCCCGGCACGCCCTCGACGAGATGGGGGTCAACCCCCTCGCCGAGCTGTCCGTGCTGCTTGTCGACATCGACTACATGACCGAGCTGAACCACCGCTGGATGGGTGGCGACGGTCCGACCGACGTGCTCGCCTTCCCCATGGACGAGGGCAGCGTCGACCACGGCCCGGGGGAGTCCGCGCCGGCCGGTGGCGAGCCCGCCCTGCTCGGTGACATCGTGCTCTGCCCCGAGGTCGCGGCCAAGCAGGCGGCGACCGCCGGGCACGCCCCCGCCGACGAGCTGCACCTGCTCACCGTGCACGGGGTCCTGCACCTGCTCGGCTACGACCACGCCGAGCCGGAGGAGGAGCGGGAGATGTTCGCCCTCCAGGCCCGCCTGCTGGCGAGCTGGCGGTCGACCCGCACCCAGTGATGTCCACTCCTCCGTTACTGGCGGCCGGCGCCACCGCCGGCCTTCCCGACTTCCAGCTGATCGTCTTCGCGGCCGGCCTGGTGGTGCTCGCCGGGCTGATCGCGATGACCGAGGCGGCGCTCGCCGCGGTCTCGCCGGCGCGGGCCGCCGAGCTGGCCCGCGACGGCGTGCGTGGCGCCCGCACCCTCCAGGTGGTCGCCGGTGACGTCGTCCGGCACCTCAACCTGCTCCTGCTGTTGCGGCTGCTCGCCGAGCTGACCGCCACCACCCTGGTGGCGCTCGTCGCGGTGGACAGCTTCGGCGCCGGCTGGCGGGCCGCGTTGGTGACCGCCGGCGCGATGACCGTGGTCAGCTTCGTGGTCGTCGGCGTTGCTCCGCGCACCATCGGCCGGCAGCACGCGTACGCCGTGGGTCGTGCGGTGGCGCCGCTGGTCCGCTGGTTGGGCCGGGCGCTCAATCCGCTCGCCTCGTTGCTGATCCTGATCGGCAACGCGGTCACACCGGGGCGCGGCTTCCGGGAGGGGCCGTTCGCCAGCCAGGTCGAGTTGCGTGAGCTGGTCGACCTGGCCGAGCAGCGCGGCGTGGTCGAGCACGGCGAACGTCAGATGATCCACTCGGTCTTCGCGCTCGGTGACACCATCGCCCGCGAGGTGATGGTGCCGCGTACCGAGATGGTGTGGATCGAGGAGGGCAAGACGCTCGCGCAGGCGTTGGTGCTCTTCCTGCGTTCGGGTTTCTCCCGCATCCCGGTGATCGGCGAGAGCGTCGACGACGTGCTCGGTGTGCTCTACCTCAAGGACCTGATCCGGCGCTCCCGCGGCGGGGACCCGGCGGCCGAACAGTTGCCGGTGGCCGAGCTGATGCGCCCGGCGACCTTCGTGCCGGAGTCCAAGCCGGTCGACGACCTGCTGTCGGAGATGCAGGCGGCCCGCAACCACCTGGTCATCGTGGTCGACGAGTACGGCGGCACCGGCGGTCTGGTCACCATCGAGGACATCCTGGAGGAGATCGTCGGTGAGATCACCGACGAGTACGATGTCGAACGCCCGCCCGTCGAACGCCTGACGGACTCCTCGGTGCGGGTGACCGCCCGCCTGCCGGTGGAGACCCTGGGCGAGATGTTCGACACCGAACTTCCCACGGACGAGGTGGAGACGGTCGGTGGCCTGCTGGCCCAGTCGCTGGGGCGAGTGCCGATCCCCGGCGCGGAGGTCGAGGTCGCCGGGCTCCGGCTGCTCGCCGAGGGCACCACCGGCCGGCGCAACCGGATCGACACCGTCCTGGTCAACCGGGTGGAGTCGGGCCATGAGCAGGACGCGGGGCGCGGCGAGCACGCCGGCTCCGGGGACGACACGGACAACTACCGAGACGACGAGAGGCAATCCGCCGATGCCTGACACACCCGCCGCGCCCGCCGCCCGGCCCGCCCCCACCGCGCCGGCGCCCCTGAGCGCCGAGGACGCCAAACTGGTCGTCCTGGCCCGGGGCGCCCGTGGCCGGGTCGCCGCCGTGGAGGGCGCCGCGGTCCGGGATCAGGACGGCCGGACGTACGCGGCGGCAAGTGTCGCGCTGCCCTCGCTGACTCTCACCGCGTTGCAGTTGGCGGTCGCGTCGGCCGTGGCGGCCGGGGCGAGCCGGCTGGAGGCCGCGGTGGTGGTGACCGAGGCGTCGACGCTGGACGGCGCCGGGCACTCGGCCGTGCGTGACCTCGCGACGGACGCGCCGATCCACGTGGCCGCCCCGGACGGCACGGTCCTCGGCACGGTGACCGAGTGAGCCCCGTGCGGGACCCGGAGACCCGCCCGTACCGGGCCGGGTTCGGCTGCTTCGTCGGCCGGCCCAACGCGGGCAAGTCGACGCTCACCAACGCCATCGTCGGCACCAAGATCGCGATCACCTCGAACAAGCCGCAGACCACCAGGCACGTCATCCGGGCCGTGCTGCACCGTCCGGAATCGCAACTGGTCCTGGTCGACACCCCGGGGCTGCACCGCCCCCGTACGCTGCTCGGCGAGCGCCTCAACGACCTGGTCCGGTCCACCTGGACGGAGGTCGACGTGATCGGCCTGTGCATCCCGGCCGACGAGCCGGTCGGGCGCGGAGACCGGTTCATCACCGGTGAGCTGGCCGAGCTGAAGGCGACGGTGCTGGCGGTGGTCACCAAGACCGACCTGGTCGACAAGCGCCGCCTGGCCGAGCAGTTGCTCGCGGTCAGCAAGATGGGGGAGTTCGCCGAGATCGTGCCGGTGAGCGCGGTCTCCGGGCACCAGGTGGACACCCTGGTCGACGTGATGACCAAATACCTGCCGCCGTCGCCGCAGCTCTACCCGGACGACATGCTGACCGACGATCCCGAGCAGGTGCTCGTCGCGGAGCTGATCCGCGAGGCCGCCCTGGAGGGGGTCCGCGACGAGCTGCCGCACTCCATCGCCGTGGTGGTGGAGGAGATGATCCCCGAGGGTCAGGTCATGAAGATCTACGCCGACCTGTACGTGGAACGCCCCAGCCAGAAGGCGATCGTGCTCGGGCACAAGGCGAGCCGGCTCAAGGAGGTCGGCACCAACGCCCGCCGGCAGATCGAGGAGTTGCTGGGCGGCCGGGTCTATCTCGACCTGCACGTTCGGGTCGCGAAGGACTGGCAGCGCGACCCGAAGCAGTTGCGCAAGTTGGGTTTCTGAGCGTCCTCGGCGGTGGGTCGGCCCGGTGGCGACCGGTACCGTCAGCGCTGGCTGATGGTGACGTTGCCGCTGCCGGCCGAGCCGTCGAGCACCAGGGACGCGGCCGGATCGTCGGCGACGGTGACCCGGGCGTCACCGGAGCCGGTGTTGGACCGGACCCGGTAGCTTCCCGCCGGCACCAGCAGCGTGACATCGCCGCTGGCGGCATGTGCGCGGGCGGCGGCGGGCTTGTCCAGTTCGACGTTGACGTTGCCGGACCCGGCCTCCGCGTCGACCGCGCCGCCCAGTCGGCGCGCGGTGATGTCCCCGGAGCCGGCGCGCAGTCGGACCGCCCCGCTGGCCTCGCTGACGTCGATGTCACCGGAGCCCGTCTCGACCCCGACCGCGCCGGACGCGCCGACGATCCGTACGTCGCCGGAGCCCAGCCGCAGATCCACCGTGCCGACCCGGCTCAGTTCGACGTCGCCGGAGCCGGACTCGCCCTGGAGAGCCACGCCCTCCGGCAGGGCCACCTCGTAGGAGATGCTGCACCGGTCGCCGCAGTCGGTGTCCAGCACCAACTCGCTGCCCTTGATCTCGTACCGGGCGCTGGGCTCGCCACCCTGATAGCGCACGACCCGTTTGATCCGCGCCTCGCCCTCCGTGCCGCTACCCCGGACGATCACGTCGCCCGCACCGGGCAGCACCCGGATGGTGGTGATCTTCGCCGCCTCGGTGTCGTCGTAGTCAAGGCGGCGCATGGCGAGGTTGTCGCACCCGGCGACAAGGATGAGGGCGGTTGTCAGGCCCAGAGCGACGGGCGCGGTGGCGCGACGGACGGCGCTGGTGGTGGGGTGCATTGCCATGACCAGCACGCTACGGGCGGCGACGAGCCTGGCGCATCGGGGTTCGTCCGCGCATCCACCCCGAACCAACCCTGATTTCACACCCCGAGGGAGAATGGCCCGATGGCCGGGTATCGCCGACAGCTCTACCGCGACGACGCGGTGGTGCTGCGTGTGCAGAAGCTCGGCGAGTCCGATCGGATCATCACCCTGCTCACCCGTCGGCACGGCCGGCTGCGCGCGGTGGCCCGGGGGATCCGCCGCACCACCAGCAAGTTCGGTGCCCGGCTGGAGCCGTTCGGCCACGTCGACCTCCAGCTCGCCGGTGACCCGAAGGGCAACCTCGGCAGCTCGCTGCACACCGTCAGCCAGGTCGAGGGCATCGACCTGTACGGCAAGCGGTTCCTCGGGGACTATCCCCGTTACACGGCGGCCAGCGCGATCGCCGAGACCGCCGAGCGGCTGACCCCGGTCGAGCGGGAGCCGTCGCTGCGGCTCTTCCAGCTCACCGTGGGCGCGCTGAAGGCGCTGTCCCGGGGCGAGCACGCCACCACCCTGGTGCTCGACGCGTACCTGCTGCGGGGGATGGCCCTCGCCGGCTGGGCACCGGCGCTGATCGCCTGCGCGGTCTGCGGCACCCCAGGGCGGCACCGGGCCTTCTCCGTGCCGGCCGGGGGTGCGGTCTGCCCGGATTGTCGGCCACCCGGCGCGGCCCACCCCGCGCCGGCCACCATCGATCTGATGTCCGCGCTGACCACCGGTGACTGGGTGCTCGCCGACGCCACCGACTCCGGCGTACGCCGGGAGTGCAGTGGGCTGGTCGCGGCTCACCTGCAATGGCACCTGGAGCGCGCGCTACGCTCGCTGCCGCTGGTCGACCGGGGTCCCTCGGCGACCGGCACGTCCTCGCCGCCGGACGGCGCCGGGGTCGTGGTGCTCCGGCCACGTGGCGACGTCGAGGCCGGGGCGGACGGCACGAGCAGGGAGTGACCGAGTGATCCGATCGAAGAAGGCCGGCCGGCGCGAGCCGACGCCGCCGACACCGCACCCATCCGGCGCCCGACCGCCGGCGCTGCCGACCGAGGCGGTGCCGAAGCACGTGGCGGTGGTGATGGACGGCAACGGTCGCTGGGCCAAGGATCGGGGGCTGGCCCGCACCAAGGGCCACGAGGCCGGGGAGCACAGCCTCTTCGACACCATCGAGGGCGCGATCGAGATGGGCATCCCGTACCTGTCGGCGTACGCCTTCTCCACCGAGAACTGGCGGCGCTCGCCCGACGAGGTCCGGTTCCTGATGGGGTTCAACCGGGACGTGATCCGTCGTCGCCGTGACCAGTTGGTCGACCTCGGCGTCCGGGTGGTCTGGTCGGGCCGGGCCGGCCGGTTGTGGAAGAGCGTCATCTCCGAGTTGCAGACGGCCGAGGAGATGTCCCGGGACAACGCGACGTTGACCCTGCAGTTCTGCGTCAACTACGGCGGGCAGGCCGAGATCGGCGACGCCGCTGCCGCGATCGCCCGCGACGTGGCGGCCGGGCGACTGGATCCGGCCAAGGTCAACGAGAAGACCGTGGCGAAGTACCTCTACCACCCGGAGATCCCGGAGGTGGACCTGTTCCTGCGCCCCTCGGGGGAGGAGCGGATCTCCAACTTCATGCTCTGGCAGTCCGCGTACGCGGAGTTGGTCTTCCTGGACACGCTCTGGCCCGACTTCGACCGCCGCCACCTCTGGTACGCGTGCGAGTTGTACGCGCAGCGGGACCGCCGCTTCGGCGGGGCGCTGCCCAACCCGGTCGCCCCGGTGATCTGAGCCGACGCGCTTACTCTCCCGTCACTCTGGGTATCACAGTCGTCAGAAGCCACTGACGGAGGTGAACCCACATGATCCAGAAGCGCATTGCCCAGTGGGCGGTGATGGCGGTAGCGGTGCCCCTCGCGGCTGCCGGTGCCCGCCGGCTCAGCCACACCCTGGAGGCCCGGCGTGGTCCCTCCGGGATGACCCGGTTGCTCACCAAGGGCGCGGACCTCATGCGTCCCCAGAAGGCCAAGCGGCGTCGCTTCTTCTGACCAACCCCGCCCGTCCCCGGCGCCGCCCGCACTCCGGTGCGGGCGGCGCCGTCTCGTCCCACCCCCTCGGGTCGGTCGTTTCGGGGTGCCGCGGAATGGGGCCCGGGTAGGGTCCGAAGGTGGCGGGTCGACGGCGGTGGGGGTGGCTGTGCGGGATCTCCGATACAAGATGATCATGGCGTTGAACGCCGCGGATCTGGGTGAGCCGATGTGTGCGCAGGTGGCCGACATCTGTGCCGAGATCGCCGAGCAGCACTGCGCCGAGTTCGGTCACGCACCGCAACTGTTAACCGGTGAGATCGCCGAACTGGCCACCGGCGAGCCGGCCCTGACCTGGGCGCCCACGGCCCCCGACACCGCGCGGCGTGCCTGGTGACCGCTCCCGCGCCGTCGGTCGAGGTGCGTCGCGCCGACGACCGCTTCGCCACCCGGATCTCCTGGCTGGACTCCAAGCACTCGTTCTCGTTCTCCCGGCACTACGACCCGGCCAACACACACCACGGTCTGCTGCTCGTCAACAACGACGACGTGGTGCGCCCAGGGGCCGGCTTCGAGACCCACCCGCACCAGGACATGGAGATCATTACCTGGGTGTTGCGTGGCTCCCTGGTGCACCAGGACTCCACCGGTCACTCCGGGGTGATCTACCCGGGCCTGGCCCAGCGGATGAGCGCCGGCACCGGCATCCTGCACTCGGAGAAGAACGACGCCTGGCGACTCGACAACCAGACACCGCACACCGACCCGGTCCACTTCGTGCAGATGTGGGTGCTCCCCGACGAAGCGGGCGTCGACCCCGGCTACGAGCAACTGGAGATCGAGGACGAACTCCTGCGCGGTGGCCTGGTGCCGATCGCCTCCGGAATGGACCGCTACGACGGTGCGTCCGCGATCCGGATCCGTAACCGGTACGCGACCCTGCACGCGGCCCGTCTCACTCCCGGCGACGAGGTCACCATCCCGGACGCGCCCTACGTGCACCTGTACGTGCCCGACGGCACGGTGACGCTGGAGGGCAGCGGCCCGCTCGGCTCCGGCGACGCGGCCCGGCTCACCAGGACCGGCGGCCGGCGGGTCACCGCCGACGAACCGGCCGAGATCCTCGTCTGGGAGATGCACGCCACCATCAGCTGACCGTCGCCGGGCGGGAGGCGTGCTCCGCCGCGCCCCCGTGATCGCGCACCGCCCTGCCCCATGATCTCGCCCGAACACGGATGTAGTGGCCTCCCGACGTCGGAAGGCCACTACATCATGGATTTGGTGCGATCACGGCGCCGCGGGGCGCCGCGCCGACTACGCCGGGGACTCGGCGCGGTCGCCCGCCCACGTGGTGTGGAACGAGCCCTCGCGGTCCACCCGCTGGTAGGTGTGCGCGCCGAAATTGTCCCGCAGACCCTGGATCAACGCGGCCGGCAGGCGCTCGGCGCGCAGCGCGTCGAAATACGCCAACGACGAGGAGAACGCCGGCGTCGGCACACCGGCCCGGGTCGCGTCGGCCACGACCCGCCGCCAACTCGGCACGCCAGCGGCGACAGCCTCGGCGAAGTACGGCGCGACCAGCAGCGTCGGCAGCTCCGGCTTCTCGTCGTACGCCTCGCGGATCCGGTTCAGGAAGCGGGCCCGGATGATGCAGCCGCCCCGCCAGATCGTGGCCGTGCCGCCCAGGTCGATATCCCAGTTGAACTCCTGGCTGCCGGCGCGGATGTGGTCGAAGCCCTGCGCGTACGCGACGATCTTGGAAGCGAGCAACGCCCGGCGGACATCCTCGACGAACGCGTCCCGGTCGGTGACCTGCCACTGCTCACCCGCGTCCGGGAACGCCCGCCGCGCCGCCTCCCGCTGGTCGACGTGCCCGGAGAGCGAACGGGCGAAGGTCGCCTCGGCGATCCCGGTGATCGGAATGCCCAGGTCCAGGGCGCTCTGCACGGTCCACCGGCCGGTGCCCTTCTGCTCGGCCCGGTCCTGCACGATGTCGACGAACGGGCGGCCCGTCGCCGCGTCGGTGTGCGCGAGCACATCGGCGGTGATCTCGATGAGGAACGACTCCAACTCGCCGCCGTTCCAGTCGCGGAAGATCTCCGCGATCTCCGCCGGCTTCGCGCCCAGACCGGCCCGAAGCAGGTCGTACGCCTCGGCGATGAGCTGCATGTCGGCGTACTCGATGCCGTTGTGCACCATCTTGACGAAGTGCCCGGCACCGTCCGGCCCGACATGGGTGCAGCACGACACGCCGTCCACCTGGGCAGCGATCTTCTCGAACATCGGCCCGAGCTTGGCGTACGACTCCGTGGAGCCGCCGGGCATGATGCTCGGCCCGAGCAGCGCGCCCTCCTCGCCACCGGAGACGCCGGTGCCACTGAAGTGCAGCCCCTGTGCGCGCAGCGCCTCCTCCCGGCGGCGGGTGTCGGCGAAGTGGGCGTTGCCGCAGTCGACGATGATGTCGCCCTCCTCCAGCAGCGGCACCAACTCGTCGATCACCGCGTCGGTGGGCGCACCCGCCTTGACCATCACGATCACCGCGCGGGGCCGCTCCAGCGACGCCACGAAGTCGGCCATCGTCTCGCCGGGCACGAACGTGCCCTCGTCACCGTGCTCGGCAACCAGGCTGCGGGTGCGTTCCGGCGACCGGTTGTGCACCGCCACCGTGAAGCCGTTGCGGGCCAGGTTGCGGGCCAGGTTACGGCCCATCACCGCCAACCCGGTCACACCGATCTGCGCCGTCGCCTGCTCAGCCATTCGTGCCGCCACCTCTCGCCGTCGGACTTACGTGCTAGGACCGTATCGCGGTGCGGCAAAACGTGGGTGAGTCGTCTCGACAGCCGGTTATCGGCAAATGATGCTCAGCTTTCCCGGGCCAGGCGATCCTCCACATGCGCGACCTTCGCGGTGAGCGCGTCCGTCACCCCCGGGCGGATGTCGGCCTTGAGCACCACGCTCACCCGAGGCGCCTGTGCGGCCACCACGTCGACCGCCCGCTTGACGACCGCCATCACCTCGTCCCACTCACCCTCGATCGTGGTGAACATGGCGTCGGTGCGATTGGGCAGACCCGAGTCGCGGACCACCCGTACCGCCTCGGCGACCAGGTCACCGACAGACTCACCGACTCCGAGCGGGGTTACCGAGAACGCGATAAGCATGCCGCCGATGGTGCCAGGAAAATCGGCTGCGCCGACGGACGACCGGCGATAGTGTGCGGGCATGCGCTACTGACGCCCCTTCTCCGAGCCGGCCCGCCGCCCCGCGTCGCGGTCCGTGCGCTCCCGGGCGTCCCGCATCCCACCCGCACTTCGGCGGCGCTGGCCCTGCCCGACCCCGGTGAGCAGTCTCTCCCGTTCGACCGTCGCGCCGCGACGGTCACCAGCCGATCCGACCGACCGCCGGAACGCGGGACCGGCCGAGCCGGTCGGCACCGAAGGAGGCCCGGATGCCTGCCAGGCGCAATCCGAAGAAGTCCCGTACCCCCGGCGCGACGCCGCTCGGCATCGACCCGGCGGCCGAGCACGGCCCGCTCCCACCCACCCGCCTCGACCTCGCCGTCGAACCGACCGAGCCGGCACTGCCGGTCGAGCCGGCAGCACTGGTCGAGCCGGCGCTACCGGCGGCACTGGTCGGGCCGGCGGTGCTGGTCGGGCCGGCGCTGCCGGCGGCGGCCGTCTCGGACGCGTTGACGCTGCCGGTCCACGTGCCGGCGCCGGTCGACGTGCCGGCAGCGTTCGACGTGCCGGCGGCGGTCGACGCTCCGGCGGTGGACGATCTGCCACCGGCGGCCGGGCGACCGGCGGCACCGACGGCCGGTCCGCCGCAGGGCGGCGGCAACCGCTCGGGCGGCGGACGCAGCCAACAGGCCGGCCAGACCCGCCGCTACGCCTTCCGCCGCAGCTGACCGATCCGCCCCCGCCCCGTCGGGTGGGGCGCCGGGTGCTGACAGCAACATCAGGGATGTAGTGGCCTCCTGCGCCAACGAGGCCACTACATCCCTGATGTTGTGCAGATCTTGCCCGCGCACGGCGGGCCCGCGCGGGCGGCGGGCGTGCGGGTGACCCGGGACGGGCTCAGCTGATCAGGGGGCGGAAGGTGCCGACCAGGACGCTTGTCGTGAGGGCGGCACCGGCCAGCACGGCGGCCCCGACGATGAGGAGCGCGTCGGCGCGGGTGAAGCGTTGGCGGCGGGCCGCGGTCCGGGGAGTGCCGGCGTCGAAGCCCCGGGCGTCCATCGCGACGGCGAGGCGGGTGCCCCGGCGGATCGCCCCGACCAGCAGCGCGAACGCGGTGGAGGCGAACAGTCGTAGCTTCGCGAGCGGGTTGCGTCCCGCGTCGACCCCGCGCGCGCGTCGGGCCATGCTGATCATCTGCCACTCCTGACCGAGCAGCGGGACCAGGCGAAACGCGGCCAGTGCCCCGATGGCGAACCGGGCCGGCGCCTTCGCGTTCTGGACCAACGCGTCGGCCAGGTCGGTGGGGTCGGTGGTCGCGAAGACGATCACACCGGGCAGGGCCACCGCGAAGATGCGCAGCACCAGCCCGAGCGCCGTGAGCAGCACGCCGGTGCTCACCAGCACCGGTCCGGCGTCCAGCAGGACCCGACCGGACCGGTCGGCGGCGAAGAGCACAAGGGTGACCAGGATGCCGGCGGCGCTGAGGAGCAGCGGCCAGGCCCGCCGGGCCAGCACCCGGTAGCCGATGCCGAACAGCGGCAGCACGGCGAGTTCGAGCGCGATGGCGATCGCCGGGGCCAGTGGGTCCAGGGTGGCGAGCAGGGTGAACGAGAAGACCAGCGCGGCGGCGACCTTCGCCACCGGGTTGCGGCGGGCCAACGGCGCACCGGGTGTGGCGACCGACTCGATGCTGATCATCGGTCGTCGTCCGAGGAGCGTCGCAGGGTGATGGTTCGGTCGGCGAGCGCGGCCACGAAGTCCGCGTCGTGGGTGACCGCGACCAGGCCGTGCCCGGCGTCGCGCAGGTCGGCGAAGAGGTCGACCAGTTCCCGCCAGGTCCGCCGGTCCTGACCGAAGGTGGGTTCGTCGCAGATCAGCAGGCGGGGCGCGGTGGCCAGGGCGGTCGCCACACTCAGCCGCCGCGCCTCACCACCGGAGAGGGTGTACGGGTTGGCGGCGGCGAGCCGGACCAGTCGCAGCCGTTCCAGCAGCCCGCTGACGGTCTCGTTGACGGCCGCCTCGGGCTGACCGGTCCGGCGTGGGCCGAGCGCCAGCTCGTCGAAGACGGTGCTGGTGACGAACTGGTGCTCCGGGTCCTGGAAGACCGACCCGATCCGGCGGACCAGTGCGGGGGCCCGCCAGCGGTGTGGGGGAGTGCGGTGGTCCGCGCCGGCCAGCTCGACGGATGCGGTGACCCGTCCGGCGCCCGGCCGGAGCAACCCGCCGAGCAGCAGTGCCAGGGTGGACTTACCGGCGCCGTTGGGTCCGCGTACGGCGAGTGCCTCGCCGGCGCGTACCCCCAGGTCGGTGGAGCCCAGCCGGGGCGGCAGGCCGAGCCGGTCGGCGGTGAGCAACAGGTCCCCCGGCGCGGCGGTGGCCGGCCGGGGCGCGATGGGGTGACCGGGCACCCAGACCCCCTCGGCGGCCAGGGCGGCGCCGTGGGCGGCGAAGACGGCCTCGGGGGTGCCGTCCGCGCGGACCCCGCCGCCTGGCTCCAGGACGACCACCCGGTCGACGAGCGGCAGCGCCTCGGCGACCCGGTGCTCGACCAGGATCAGCGTGGTGTCGGCGTGCAGCGCGCCGGCCACCGCCTGGCGGACCAGGTCGGCCCCGGCCGGATCGAGGTTGGCGGTCGGCTCGTCGAGCAGCAGCAGCTCGGGACGCAGCGCCAGCGCGCCGGCCAGGGCGAGGCGTTGCTGCTCGCCGCCGGAGAGCGCGGCGGTGGGGCGGTCCCGGGGGTACGGGAAGCCGACGCGGTGTAGCGCCTCGTCCACCCGGGGCCAGATCTCGTCGGTCGGTACCCCGCGGTTCTCCAGACCGAACGCGACGTCGTCGCCGCAGCGCGCCATCACCAGTTGGGTTTCCGGGTCCTGGAAGACGATGCCGACGCGTTCCCGCCCCTTGCGCGGGTCGAGCCCGTCGATCTCGACGGTGCCCTCCTGCTCGCCGGAGTCCTCGGGCAGCAGCCCTGCCAACGCGCTGAGCAGGGTGCTCTTACCGGCCCCGGAGGGCCCGAGCAGCAGAACCCGCTCCCCGGCCTCAATTCGCAGGTCGACCCCGCGCACCGCCCAGGCGCGCCGCCCAGCGTGCCGCCACCCGAACCCCCGCAGCAGTACCCCGCCCACCAATCCACCCCCTCCGGGCCGCGCGTCCCCCGCCCATCCGCCGTTGATCAAGAGGTTTGCGTCAGGAAATCGCCTTCCGCTGACGCAAACCTCTTGATCAACGGGGCGGGGTCAGATCAGGGCTCGGTCTCGGCCCGCCGGGAAGCGGTCCAGGACGCCGGTGTTGGCCAGGGCCTTCGTCAGCAGCCAGCCGCCAGCACCAGCGATCACGGTGGCGCTGACGATGGTGAGCAGCGCGTACGGGATTCGGTAGTCGGCAAGCGCGTAGGCGTCGTTCCAGACGAAGAAGTCGAACAGCGCGGCGCTGAGGCCGGTCAGCGCGCCGGCCAGCATCGCGGTCGGCAGCCGGAACGACCGGTACCGGAAGGCGGCGAACGCCAACTCGGCGCCGATGCCCTGCACGATGCCCTGCGGGATCACCGTGCCGGCCCACTGGCTGCCCAGCAGCGCGGACAGGACCGCGGCCACCGTCTCGCAGTAGAGCGCGGCACCGGGCTTGCGGATGACCAGGCCGCCGATCACGGCCGGCATCAGCCACACGCCGTAGAGCAGCGTCTGCGCCGGCGGGAAGAACGCGAACGCACCCTCGGTGGCGCTCCAGACCAGGCCCCAGGCCCAGAAGATGACGCCGAAGGCGACCGCGATCACCGAGGCGACCACGATGTCGATGGTCCGCCAACGGTTGGTGGTGTTGTCCATGCTGGTGCTCCCAGTTCAGTAAATCGAACCAGGAGAAGACGCACGCCGCGCGTCCGGTGGCACCGGACGGCGGCGCGGCTGGAGGTCGACCGAACTCCCTGCGCTGGCATTACCCAGATCAGGTTCGAGGGTCTGCGGGCATGCCCGCACTCTCAGCGCTGTGCGCTCCCCTGTCGGATGTGAAGTTGTCTCGTCGACGCTAACACTGACCAGGGGGGCCGGCCCAGCAGGGCATCCGCCCATCTCGGCGTTCAGCCGGCCGTACCGCGGCTGGGTAGGCTGACGATCATGCGGGTTGACGCGCGAGGTCTCACGTTCGAGGTAACCGCCGGCGGTCCGTCGGACGGCGTACCCGTCCTGCTGCTGCACGGCTTCCCCCAGCACAGCGGTGAATGGGACGACGTGGTGCCCGCGCTGCACGCGGCCGGGCTGCGCACGTACGCGCTGGACCAGCGCGGTTACTCGCCCGGTGCGCGGCCGACGGCGGTGGCCGACTACCGGATCCCCGAACTCGTCGCCGACGTGGTGGCGGTGCTCGACGCCCTGGGGCTGGACGCCGTGCACCTGGTCGGCCACGACTGGGGCGCGATCGTGGCCTGGGCGGTCGCCGCCGGGCACCCCGACCGGGTCCGCACCCTGACCGCGGTGTCCGTGCCGCATCCGGCCGCCATGGCGTACGCCCTGAGCAACGACGGCCAGCAGAAGGCCCGCTCGTCGTACATCACGTTGTTCCGTAAGCCGGGCACGGCGGAGAAGGTGCTGCTGGCGTGGCACGCGACCGCGCTGCGCAAGATGCTCGGCGGGGTGGGTGACGCGCCCCGGGTGGACCGCTACGTTGCCCCGATGCGCGAGCCGGGGGCGCTGACCGCCGCGCTGAACTGGTACCGGGCGATGTCCCGCGCCGACCTGGCCGGTGTCGGCCCGGTCGCGGTACCCACCACCTACGTCTGGAGTGACCGGGACGTCGCCATTGGCCAGACCGCCGCCGAGGCGTGCGCCGCGAACGTCACCGGAACGTACCGCTTCGTGCGGTTGCCAGGTGTGAGTCACTGGATTCCGGACACCGCGCCGGGTCCGCTCGCCGAGGCGATCCTGGCTCGGGCCGGCGGAACGGCCTGAGCCTGTGGGCCAGCCAGGGAGGGGCGCCGTGACCACGAACGCCAGCGGGCCGGGCACCCGACGCTCGATCGCCGCGCAACTGCGCCTGCTGGGCGTACGCCCCGGGGCGACGCTGCTGGTGCACGCCGCGCTACGTCCGCTGGGGTTCGTCAGCGGCGGCCCGCACGCGGTGGTGCTCGCCCTGCGCGACGCGCTCGGCCCGGACGGCACGATCGTGGTGCCCACCCACACGCCGGACAACAGTGACCCCGCGGGGTGGCGCAATCCACCGGTGCCGGCGGACTGGTGGCCGCTGATCCGCGCCGAGATGCCGGGCTTCGACCCGGCGGTCACGCCGAGCCGGTTCATGGGCGTGCTCGCAGAGACGGTTCGCGGCTGGCCCGGCGCCCTGCGCAGCTCGCATCCGCACGTGTCGTTCGCCGCGCTCGGGCCGGCCGCCGAGCAGGTGGTGGCCGGGCACGGCCTGGCCGACATGCTCGGCGAGGGTTCTCCCCTCGCCCGGCTCTATGACCTGGACGCCGACGTCCTGCTGCTCGGCGTGGACCACTCCGTGAGCACCTCGCTGCATCTGGCCGAGTACCGCTGCCCCGGTTCGCCGCGCGAGCGGGTCGGCGCCGCGGTGCGGACCGGCGACGGTGGTCGGGAGTGGATGTGGTGGCAGGACGTACGGCTCGACGCGGACGACTTCGACGCGCTGGGCACGGACCTGGAGGCCACCGGGGCGGTTCGCACCGGACCGGTCGGCACCGGGACCGGCAGGCTGATGAGTCAGCGGGCGGCTGTCGACTTCGCGGTGCGTTGGCTGGACCGACACCGGACGACGGAGGACGCATGACGGTGAGTGCCGAGGCCTACCTGGCCGTGGTGACCGAGACGATCGGCCGGGTGGCCGCCAGCCAGCGGCTGGCGGTGGGGCGGGCCGCCGACCTGATCGCCGACGCCGTCCGCGCCGACGGGGTGGTGCACGCGTTCGGCACCGGGCACTCCGAGGCTCTCGCCATGGAGATCGCCGGCCGGGCGGGCGGTCTGGTGCCGACCAACCGGATCGCGCTGCGCGACCTGGTGCTGCTCGGCGGCGAACCGGCGGAGCGGCTCGGCCCGCTGCTGGAACGGGACCCGGCGGTCGCGCACCGGCTCTACGAGTTGGCGCCGGTACGGCCCACCGACGTCTTCGTGCTCGCCTCGAACTCCGGGGTCAACGGCGCGATGGTGGAGTTCGCCACGCTCGTCAAGGAACGCGGTCACGGCCTGGTGGCGATCACCTCCGCGCAACACTCGGGCCGGATGACCTCCCGCCACCCGTCTGGGCGCAAGCTGGCCGACCTCGCCGACGTCGTGCTCGACAACGGCGCTCCGTACGGTGATGCGACCCTGCCGCTGCCCGGCGGCGGCGCGGTCGGCGCGGTCTCCTCGATCACCGCGGCGCTGCTCGCCCAGCAGGTGACCGTGGAGGTGGTGGCCCGGCTGCTGGCGGCGGGGGAGCGGCCGCCGGTCTACCTGTCGGCGAACATCCCGGACGGCGACGCGCACAACACCGAGCTGGAGGCCCGGTACGCCGGTCGGATCCGACGCGGGTCCTGAGGCCGTACTGATAACCGACGTGCGTCCAGAAGGTGAACAGCGAATGTCGTGAACCTGTTTCGCGCTCACCCGGGTGGGGCATTGGCGTTGCTGCCGGCGGCCGGGACCGCCGGCAGTAGCGTCGCAGCGGAGGTAGCGCGTGTCCAAGGAGACCGAGAAGCAGCGTTGGCAGCGGAATTTCGCCGACCTGTTGCAGGAGTTGCGGGTCGCACAGACGGGCGTGCAGATCCTCTTCGCCTTCCTGCTCACCCTGCCGTTCAGCAACGGGTTCACCGAGACCACGGAGTTCCAGCGGGACGTCTACATCGTCGCGCTGCTCGCCGCGGCCGCCGCGACCGCGATGATCATCTCGCCGGTGGCGTTCCACCGGGCCCTGTTCCGGCAGGGGCGCAAGCCGGAGTTGGTGCGCTTCGCGCACCGGATGGCCACCGGCGGTCTCGCCTTCATGCTGATCGCGATGGTCAGCGCGGTGCTACTGATCACCGACTTCGTGCTGGACCGGCCGATCGCCTTCGTGCTCAGCGCGCTGACCGGGCTCTGGTTCCTGACGTTCTGGGCCGCCCTGCCGTTCGCCCGCCGCAGCTGGGGTGAGGACGACATCGACGACGACGACGACGACCCGGACGAGGTCGCCGGCCGCTGATCGAGCAGTTCTCCACCGAGCGCTACCCCTGGGTAACACCCGGGGGTAACGTGACGGTAGTCGCACACGTCGAGCAGCCGCACCGAGGTTCGAGGGGGCAGCCGTGACCACGACACAGGACGGCCGACCAGCACCGGACGGCCCGGATTCCGACACCACCCCGCAGACCGCCGGAGCCGCCGCACCGCTGCCCGCGGAGGCCGGGCAGGTCTCGGAGAAGGAGGCCCGGCGGGTCGCCGAGGCCGCTCGCGAGTCCTCCTGGGACCGGCCCAGCTTCGGCAAGGAGTTGTTCCTCGGCCGCTTCCGGCTCGACCTGATCGACCCATGGCCCCGGTCCGACCCGGACGACGTGGCCCGTGCCGAGGAGTTCCTCGGACGGTTCCGCGCCTTCCTGACCACCGAGGTGGACGGGGCGGCCATCGAACGCGACGCGTCCATTCCGGACTCGGTCTTCCACGGCCTGGCCGACCTCGGCGCGTTCGGCATGAAGATCGACCGGACGTACGGCGGGCTCGGGCTGAGCAACCTGCACTACTGCCGGGCGCTGATGCTGGCCGGCTCGGTCAGCCCGGCCATCGGCGCGCTGCTCTCCGCGCACCAGTCGATCGGGGTGCCGCAGCCGCTGAAGATGTTCGGCACCGCCGAGCAGAAGCAGCGCTTCCTGCCCCGGCTCGCCGCCGGCGAGGTGTCCGCGTTCCTGCTCACCGAACCGGACGTCGGCTCCGACCCGGCCCGGCTGGCCACCGTCGCCGAGCCGACCGAGGACGGCACCGGCTACCGGCTCAACGGGGTGAAGCTCTGGGCCACCAACGGCATCGTGGCCACGCTGCTGGTGGTGATGGCCCGGGTGCCGGCCACCGAGGGGCGGCGGGGTGGGATCACCGCGTTCGTGGTGGACGGGGACAGCGCCGGCATCACCGTCGAGCGGCGCAACGAGTTCATCGGTCTGCGCGGCCTGGAAAACAGCCTCACCCGGTTCCACGACGTGTTCGTGCCCGCCGAGAACGTGATCGGCGGCGAGGGCAAGGGGCTGAAGATCGCCCTGACCACGCTGAACACCGGCCGCCTGTCGCTCCCGGCGATGTGTGTGGGCGCCGGCAAGTGGGCGCTGAACGTGGCCCGGGGCTGGGCCGCCGACCGGGTCCAGTGGGGCCGTCCGGTGGGCGAGCACGAGGCGGTCGCGCAGAAGCTCTCCTTCATCGCCGCCACCACCTACGGCATGGAGACCATGCTCGACCTGTGCTGTCTGCTCGCCGACGACGACCGCAACGACATCCGAATCGAGGCCGCGCTGGTCAAGCTGTACGCCAGCGAGATGGCCTGGAAGATCGCCGACGAACTGGTCCAGATCCGGGGCGGGCGCGGCTACGAGACGGCCGACTCGCTGGCCGCCCGCGGCGAACGCCCGGCAAACGTCGAGCAGGTGCTCCGCGACCTGCGCATCAACCGGATCTTCGAGGGCTCCACGGAGATCATGCACCTGCTGATCGCGCGGGAGGCGGTCGACGCCCACCTGTCGGTGGCCGGCGACATCATCGACCCGGACGCGGGCCTGGGCCGCAAGGCGCGCGCCGGCGCCCGAGCCGGTGCCTTCTACGCGAAGTGGCTGCCCACGCTCGCCGTGGGCCGGGGGCAGAGCCCGTCGGCGTACGCCGAGTTCGGGCCGCTCGCCCCGCACCTGCGGCAGGTGGAGCGGTCATCGCGCAAGCTGGCCCGTTCGACGTTCTACGCGATGTCCCGCTGGCAGGGAAAGATGGAACGTAAGCAGGCGTTCCTCGGCCGTGTGGTGGACATCGGCGCCGAGTTGTTCGCGATGTCCGCCGTCTGTGTCCGGGCACAGTCCGAGCGGGCCAGCCGCCCGGAAAATATCGAGTTGGCCGACCTGTTCTGCCGGCAGGCGCGGGTGCGGGTGGACGCCCTGTTCTCGGCTCTCTGGGACAACACCGACTCGGTCGACACCGCCGCCGCGAAGCGGATCCTCGCCGGCCGCTACGCGGGCCTGGAGGAGGGCGTGCTCACCCCGTCCGACGACCTGCCCTGGGTGGCCGGCTGGTCGCCCGGCCCGTCCACCGCCGAGGACGTCCGCCGCCGCATCCCGCCGAGGCCGTGACCGCGCCGCCTGGCGTCCTGCCGGGCGGTGACCGCGCCGCCCGGCGTCCTGCCGGGCCGTGACCGCGCCGCCCGGCGTCCTGCCGGGTCGGTGCGGTGGTGACGGTGCGGGTCAGCTGGCGATCGCCCAGGCCAGCACCGCCGCCAGGATCAGTCCGTTGAGCGCCGCCAGACCCAGGTAGGCCGCGGACGGGATCTTCTTGCCCCGGCGGACGAAGGAGACCAGGACGGCGGCGTAGCCGAGCAGCAGGACAGCGATGACGACCAGGAAGTAGAACACCCGAAGACCTTAACGGTCCCCGGCGCGCGAACCGCGACGGCGCGGTGGTCGCCGGCACCCGTGGTCGACGTCAGCGGCTCCGGCCGCGCAGGCCGAGGTGGCGCAGCTCCAGCGCGGCCAGCGCGTCGACCGTCGCGTCGTCGCCGCGCCGCCACGCCTCGGCCACGTCGGGGCCGACCCGGGTGAGCCGGCCCAGCGGCTGGGTGGCCAAGGCACGCAGGGCGAGCAGGTCCCGGCCGGCCGGCCCGGCGGCCAGCTTCGCGGCCGACCCGGCCCGACGCATCCAGCGCAGCCGCAGCGGCAGCCAGCCGAACAGCACCAGGCCGAGCGGGAAGATCAGCACCGCGATGGTGAGGGCGAGGGCGAGCTGGTCGACCAGGTGCTGCTGGTCGCGGCCGGCGTCGGCGAGCCCTCGGGCGGCGTCGGCGGCCCGCTGGAAGGGCGCGGTCAGCTCGTCGCCGACCAGCGGCACTCGGCGAACCTTGCCGCCGGCGTCGGCGAGGTTGTCGGCGAGGCCACCGCCGGCACCCTCCAGTTTCTGTCCCGGTACGGCGAGCTTCTGCACCAGGTCGTGCAGCCACAGCGCGCCGCGGACCGCCGCGTACACCCAGGCGACGACGAGGAGGTCGGTGAGCAACTGACGGGCGGCGGTCGGGAACCGATCGGCATAGATCTTCACGCCGGACAGCGTGACACGAACGGGCCGGGACCGGCACCCGCCGGATCAGCCGGCGGGGGAGCGGTTCGACCCGGGCCGGCCAGCTTCGCGCCGCCCGGATCGAGATGTCGAGCGAGGTCTTGCTGCATTGCCGGCGATGATGAATGACCGTTCAGCGGACGCAGGTGGGGCAGGTGCCGAAGATCTCCAGGGTGTGGCTGACGTCGGCGTAGCCGTGCTGCGCGGCGACCCGGTCGGCCCAGCTCTCCACCGCTGGGCCGGCCACCTCCACCGTGTTGCCGCAGACCCGGCAGACCAGGTGGTGGTGGTGTCCCTCGCTGCACCGGCGGTAGAGGTGCTCGCCGCCCGGCGGCCGCATCACGTCGATCTCACCGGCGTCGGCCAGCCCCTGCAGGGTGCGGTAGACGGTGGTCAGGCCGACCCGCTCGCCGCGCTGCCGCAGCATCGCGTGCAGGTCCTGGGCGCTGTGGAAGCCCTCCATCTCGGCCAGCAGCGCGCTCACCGCCGAACGCTGCCGGGTGTTGCGCACCGCGGCGCCCTGCTCGCTCATGATCCCTCCCCGGCGTGGCTGACCGCGTCGGCCACGATGTGCGCGACGTGCTCGTCGACCAGGCTGTAGGCGATCTCCCGACCTCGGCGGGAACCCCGCACCACCCCTGCGCCGCGGAGCACCCGCAGATGCTGGGAGACCAGTGGTTGCGCGGCACCGAGTTTGTCCACCAGCTCGTGTACGCACCGCTCACCGCTCGCCAGCTCGCTGACGATGGCCAACCGGATCGGCGCCGACAGGGCGCGGAGCAACTCGCTGGCCCCGTCGAAGCCCTCGTAGCCTGTCGCGCTGGTCATTCCGTAACGGTACCCATTACCACCGACGGCTCGCGGATCAGGATCGGCCCAGTACGACCTCGTGGGGTTCGGCTGTTGGCGCGGGGGTCGGCGTCGACCGTCGGCGCAGTGTCCGCCAGACCCCACCGGCGACGGCGACCACCAGGAAGGAGGCGATCGCCACCAGCACCACCGAGGCACCCGGCGCGGTGTCCGCCGTGGCCGCCACCCAGACACCGGAGCCAGCGGCGAAGAGCCCGAGTGCCATCGCGGCCGTCATGGTGCTGCGGAAGCCCCGGGTGACCTGCTGGGCGGTGGCGACCGGCACCACCATCAGCGCGCTGATCAGCAGCACCCCGACGGCCCGCATCGCGATGGTCACCGTGACCGCGGTGGCGACCGCGATCAGCAGGTTCAGCGTGCGTACCGGCAGGCCGGAGACCCGGGCGTACTCCTCGTCGTGGCTGACCGCGAAGAGCGCCGGGCGCAGCGCGATCATCGTGACCAGGATCGCCGCGCCGAGCACCGCGATGGTGATCACGTCGGCGAGGGAGGTGGTGATCAGCGACCCGAACAGGTAGGCGTTGAGGTTCGCGCTGGTTGCGTCGGAGAGGCCCACCAGCAGTACGCCGCCCGCGATGCCGCCGTAGAAGAGCAGGGCCAGGGCCAAATCGCCAGAGGTACGCCCCCGAGCCCGGACCACCTCGATGGCGATCGCGCCCGCGGTGGCGACCAGCACGGCGACCAGCACCGGCGAGCGGTTGAGCAGCAGTCCGGCCCCGACGCCGGTCAGCGCGACGTGCCCGACGCCGTCACCGATCAACGCCAGTCGGCGCTGCACCAGGTAGATGCCGAGCGCCGGCGCGGCCAGGCCGATCACCAGCGCGCCGATCAGGGCATGTTGCATGTAGGAGTACTGGAAGAGTCCCATGGGTCAGTTGCTCCACAGCCCGGCGGGCTCGTCGTAGCAGTGCGGGTGCACGTGGTCGTGGTCGGGCTCCGCGTGGTGGCCGGCCGGGTCCGGCACCGCGCCGTCGTGGGCGATGCGACCCTCGTGGACGACGACAGCCCGGCTGATCACCGGTCGCAGTGGGCCCAACTCGTGAGCGACGAGCAGCACCGTCCCGCCGTCGGAGACGAAGTCGCGCAGCGCGCTGGCGAATGCCTCCTGGCTGGTCGCGTCCACCCCCGCGGTGGGCTCGTCGAGGACCAGCAGCTCCGGCTGGCCGGCCAGCGCGCGGGCGATCAGGGTGCGCTGCTGCTGGCCGCCGGAGAGCGTGGCCACCGGGTCGCCGGCCCGGTCGGCGAGCCCGACCGCGAGCAGCGCGGCGTCGACGGCGGCGCGGTCGGCTCGACCCGGCGGGCGGAGCACGCCCCGGCGGGCCAGCCGCCCGGAGGCCACCACCTCACGGACGGTGGCCGGTACGCCACCACCGGCGCCCAGGCGCTGCGGAACGTACCCGATCCGCTCCCACTGCCGGAACCGGCGCAACGGCCTCTCGAAGAGGGTGACCGAGCCGGCGCTGACCGGCACCAGCCCGAGCACGGCGCGGATCAGGGTGGACTTGCCGGAGCCGTTGGCCCCGAGCACGGCGACCACCTCACCGGCGGTGACGGTGAGGGAGATGTCCCGGAGCACGGGGCGGCCGTCGTAGCCGACCACCCCGTGCTCGACGGTGATGACAGGTGTGGTCACGAGCAGCCCAAGGCCGTCTGCAGGGTCCGCAGGTTGGTGCGCATCACCGAAAGGTAGTCCCCGTCGCTGCCGGCGGCGAGCCCTTCGATCGGGTCCAACACGGCGGTCTTCGCGCCGACCTGACCGGCGATGGTCTCGGCGACCTTCGGGCTGACCAGGGTCTCGAAGAAGATCGTGGTGGCCTGGTGCTCCTTCGCCTCCTCGATCACGTGCGCCAGCCGCTGCGGCGAGGGCTCGACGTCGGGGCTCAGCCCGGTGATGCCGACCTGGTCGAGCTGGTAGCGGTCGGCGAGGTAGCCGAACGCGGCGTGGCTGGTCACGATCTCCCGCCGTTGGCAGGTGGCCAGGCCCTGCCGGAACTCGCCGTCCAGGGCCGTCAGGTCGGCGCGCAGCGCCGCCGCGCGGGCGGTGTAGTCGGCGGCGTGGTCCGCGTCGGCCTTGCCGAGCCGCTGGGCGAGCTGGTCACCGATGCCGGCCAGCCGGGTCGGGTCGAGCCAGACGTGCGGGTCCTTGCCGCCGCTGTCCTCGGTGTGCCCCTCCTCGCCCTCGTGGTCGTGACCGCCGGCGGTCGCGTCCAGCAGCGGCTGCACGCTTGTCACGTCGAACGCCCGGTCGCCACCGTTCTGCGCGACGGCATCGTCCACCGCCGGCTGGAAACCCTTCAGGTAGACGATCAGCTCAGCCTCGCTGACCTGACCGACCTGGCTGGGGTTGAGTTCCAGGTCGTGCGGTTCGGCGCCCGGCTTGGCCAGGTTGGTCACCCGGACCGCGTCGCCACCGACGCGCTCCGCGATGAACTGGAGGGGGTAGAACGCGGCCACCACGTCGACCCGTTGGGGGTCGGCGTCAGCGCCTCCGGTGGAGCAGCCGGCCCCGGCGCCCAGGGCGAGGAGGGCGGTCGCGGCGGCCAGGACACGGGACGTGGTGCGGTTGCTCATGTCGTCAACTGTCCGTGGCAACGATAATGATTGTCAAAAACGCATGGTTCATGTCAGAGCAGCTTCGCGAGGCCCACCGTCACCAGCAGGGTGAGCATCACCAGCCGAAGCAGCCGGGTCTGCGGCGCCTGAACCGCCCAGGTCGTCGCCAACAGGGCGATCAGGACAGCGGCGAGCGCGAGGGTCAGCAGCCCGCCGATCACCCCGGGCGTGAAGAACGCCACCAGCACCACCACCAGGGTGAGCAGGAACACCGACGTCGGGTTGGCCCCGGCCAACCGGGCCAACAGAGGGCGCTGCGTACGCTGCATCCCACAGACTCTACGAGGAGGGACACCCGTTGCTGGTGACCAACCGGTTCGTGGTCGACGTCGATGTCGCCGACGACTTCACCGAACGGGCGCACGCCGCCCTCACCGCACTGGCCGCCCGCCCCGGCTACCTGCGCGGTCAACTGGTCCGGGCGCTCGACGACCCCCGGTACTGGTCGCTGGTCACCGAATGGGAGTCGGTCGGCACCTACCGCCGGGCACTGGGCGCCTTCGAGGTCAAGGTCAGCGCCGTGCCGCTGCTCGCCGAGTCGGTCGACGAGCCCTCCGCGTACGAGGCGCTGGCCACCGCCGCCCCCGGCGGGGCAGTTGTCGTCGCCGAGAGTGATCGGGCTGCGGGTCCTTACCGCTGAGCCGCCGGACACTACGCTGCTCCTATGACCGCACCCGCCCCGCCACCCGGTCCCGGCGTGGCTCCGCCGTTCGCCGCGCCGCCCACCGAGGGCCGTCGGACTCGGCTCTGGATCGGCCTCGGCGTCGGCGCGCTCGCCGTGGTGCTCTGCTGTGGCGGGGGTGGCAGCGCCGTCATCGGCCTGGCCGTCACCGGCGTGCAGGCGATCGGGGAACAGGCCCGCACCGTGACCGGCGCCTACTACCAGGCGCTTGTCGAGCGGGACTACGGGCGGGCGTACGAGCAGCTCTGCGACGACGCGCAGCGGCGCGAGTCCCGGCCCGAGTTCGAACGGCGAGCCGCCGCCGAACCGCAGGTCACCGCGTTCCGGCTCGGTCAGGTCGACACCATCAACCTGACCGTGCCGGTGGACGTGAGCCTCTCCGGCGGCGACCGGGAGCAGCAGCAGGTCAGCCTCGGCCGGGACGGGCAGACCGGCGGCGTGGAGGTCTGCGGGGTCAGCTGACCCGCCACCGGTATTCTGCTGGGCTCAGGGCGACGGTGGTCGTACCGTTGTCCCGAACCGACCGATCCATCCACATCTCGCCCCCGCCGACCGCCAGCCGGCGTAGGAGGAAACATGCCAGCCGACCGTATCGACGCCGTCGTCAGCCTTGCCAAGCGCCGAGGCTTCGTCTTCCCCTCCAGTGAGATCTACGGAGGCACCCGATCGGCGTGGGACTACGGCCCGCTCGGCGTGGAGCTCAAGGAGAACGTCCGCCGGCAGTGGTGGAAGACCATGGTCCAGCAGCGGGACGACGTGGTCGGCCTCGACTCTGCCGTGATCCTGGCCCGCAAGGTGTGGGAGGCGTCCGGCCACATCGCCGAGTTCGTCGACCCGCTCACCGAGTGCCAGTTCTGCCACAAGCGGTTCCGGGCGGACCACCTGGAGGAGGCGTACGCGGAGAAGCACGGCAAGCCGCTGACCTCACTCGCCGAGCTGAACTGCCCCAACTGCGGCAACAAGGGCACCTTCACCGAGCCGAAGATGTTCAACGGCCTGATGAAGACCTACCTGGGTCCGGTGGAGAGCGACGAGGGTCTGCACTACCTGCGCCCGGAGACCGCGCAGGGCATCTTCGTCAACTACAAGAACGTCGAGACGGTCGCCCGTAAGAAGCCGCCGTTCGGCATCGCCCAGACCGGTAAGTCGTTCCGCAACGAGATCACCCCGGGCAACTTCATCTTCCGGACCCGTGAGTTCGAGCAGATGGAGATGGAGTTCTTCGTCGAGCCGGGCACCGACGAGCAGTGGCACGAGTACTGGCTCCAGGAGCGCTGGAACTGGTACCTCGACCTCGGCCTGTCGGCGGACAATCTGCGTCTCTTCGAGCACCCCGCCGAGAAGCTCTCGCACTACTCGAAGCGGACGGTGGACATCGAGTACCGCTTCCAGTTCGGCGGCACCGAGTTCGCCGAGCTGGAGGGTGTCGCCAACCGCACCGACTTCGACCTCTCCACGCACAGCAAGCACTCCGGCGTCGACCTGTCGTACTTCGACCAGACCAAGAGTGAGCGCTGGATGCCGTACGTCATCGAGCCGGCCGCGGGTCTGACCCGCGCGGTGCTCGCCTTCCTGCTGGAGGCGTACGACGAGGACGAGGCTCCCAACACCAAGGGCGGCGTGGACAAGCGCACGGTGATGCGGTTCGACCCACGGCTGGCGCCGGTCAAGGTGGCGGTGCTGCCGCTGTCGCGCAACGAGGCGCTGTCGCCCAAGGCGAAGGACCTCGCCACGCTGCTGCGCAAGCGCTGGGTGGTCGAGTTCGACGACTCGCAGGCGATCGGCCGCCGCTACCGCCGGCAGGACGAGATCGGCACCCCGTTCTGCGTGACCGTCGACTTCGACACGCTTGACGACAACGCCGTGACGGTGCGCAACCGGGACACCATGGCCCAGGAGCGGGTCTCGCTGGACCAGGTCGAGCGCTACCTGATCGAGCGCCTCCCCGGCTGCTGACGTCCTCCGAAAGCCCCTCCCCGACCGCGGTCGGGGAGGGGCTTTCTGGTGCCTGACCAGGTGCGGGACCCGAAACGAACCGTCGGCGAGTCGCGGGCCGATGAAATTAGTTCAATGCCATCTTTCGATATCTTGGGTCTCGATCGGGAGAAGGTGGGATGACATGGCGAACCGACTGTCCGTCCTCCGCGTGACCGCTGCGGCGTCGATCGTCGTGGGACTGCCGGCGCTCTCGGGCTCGACGGCCCACCACGGTGCCGCCCAGGCCCCGCCGCCGCACCTGACCTCGGCGTCGCGCGGGTCGGCTGGTGCGGTCCCCACGACCACCGTGTCGCCGGTCCCCGAGATGATCGAGGCCGCCCAGTGGAGGATCGAGCAGCCGGCCCCGTCCCGCGGCGGTCCCGCGCGGCGTACCTCCCCGCACGCCCCCGTGACACGTCTCGCCCCCGTGACGGCGATCCACTCGCAGGCCAAGATCGACAGCGGGGCGCTGGTGACGTGGACGACCTCCCCGACGTGCCTCCTGGCGGGGCACGACACCATGGGTTGGGCGTGGCTCAACGACCTCCCGGCCGGGAGGGTGGTGCGGGTCGACTCGGGGCCGTGCGCGGGCACCTACCAGGTGGTCGGGCACCGGTGGCAGCCGCGTAAGGGCGGCACGATGCCGGACTGGGTGAGCAGATACGACCTCGTGCTCCAGACCTGTACGGGGCGGAGCGGGACGGGGTTCAGCACCGCTCGACGGCTGCCCCGGTAGGCCCGGTCGGTCGACCCGGGCGCCGCCCTGCGGCAGGTAAAGGGGGAGGAACCCCTCCGTATACTTGCGGGGTGAGTGATGTCGCGGTGGCGCCCGGACGCCCGTTAACCCTCGGTGGCTACCAGGTGTGGCCGCCGGTGGTGCTGGCGCCGATGGCCGGGATCACCAACGTCGGCTTCCGCCGGCTCTGCCGGGAGCAGGGCGGCGGCATCTACGTCTGCGAGATGATCACCACGCGGGCGCTTGTCGAGCGGAACCCGAAGACCCTGCACATGATCGCGTTCGGCGACGACGAGAAGCCGCGCAGCCTCCAGCTCTACGGCACCGATCCGGAGATCACCGCCGCCGCGGTC
Organism: Micromonospora sp. NPDC085948; assembly: GCF_040686315.1. NCBI lineage: Bacteria > Bacillati > Actinomycetota > Actinomycetes > Micromonosporales > Micromonosporaceae > Micromonospora > Micromonospora sp. NPDC085948. Next base: position 109,508 of record NZ_JBFBJW010000020.1, read on the forward strand.
CGGATCATCGTGGAACGCGACCTGGCCGACCACATCGACCTCAACTTCGGCTGCCCCGTACCCAAGGTCACCCGGCGTGGTGGCGGCGCGGCGCTGCCGTGGCGGCGCCGGCTCTTCGCCCGGCTGGTGCGGGCCGCGGTGGACGCCGCGGCACCGGCCGGGGTGCCGGTCACCGTCAAGATGCGCAAGGGCATCGACGACGACCACCTGACGTACGTCGAAGCCGGGCTGGCCGCCCAGGAGGCCGGCGTGGCCGCGGTGGCCCTGCACGGGCGGACGGCCGCGCAGCGCTACTCGGGCACCGCCGACTGGGACGCGATCGCCACGTTGAAGCAGGCCCTCGACGTGCCGGTGCTCGGCAACGGCGACATCTGGGAGGCCGACGACGCGCTGCGGATGGTCGCGCACACCGGGGTCGACGGCGTGGTCGTCGGGCGTGGCTGCCTGGGGCGCCCATGGCTGTTCGCCGACCTGGAGGCCGCCTTCAACGGCCGGCCGGAGCGGCGACTGCCGACCCTCGGGGAGGTGTCGGTGACCATGCGTCGGCACGCCGAGCTGCTGGTCGACCAGTTCGTGGCCGCCGCCCGCAACCCGACCCGGGGCGAACGGGACGGCTGCGCCGATTTCCGTAAGCACGTCGCCTGGTACCTCAAGGGCTTCCCGGTCGGCGGCGAACTCCGCCGCTCACTGGCGATGATCGAAAGCCTGGCTCAGCTCGACGACCTGCTCGGCAAACTCGACCCGACGGAGCCGTTCCCGGTGACCGCCCTGGGCCAGCCCCGTGGGCGCACCAACTCGCCGGGCAAGGTCTTCCTGCCGGATGGTTGGCTGGCCAGTCGGGACGACGACGCCGTCCCCGAGGGCGCCGAAATGGACGACTCCGGAGGCTGAGCGCCCCGGCCGCACAGATCTTGGACACTTTCCGTTAGCCGCTAACGGAAAGTGTCCAAGATCTGCTCATTCCACGCGGTGCTTGGGTGAGGAACCGGGCGACCTGGCGCGGGGTGGGGTGGGGCGCGCTTCGGGCCGGGCTCGCGGATCAGGCCGAAAGGGCCGGTCCCCGTGGTGGGGTCCGGCCCTTCGGTGTAAGCGGTGGTGGTGTGGGGGTCAGCTGGTGGCGTAGCCGCGGGTGGCGATCCAGTCGGCGAGGTGCTCGACGGTGATCCAGTAGGAGGCGGTGTTCGGGTCGGCGGAGTCGG
>NZ_JBFBJW010000021.1:0-87142 GCF_040686315.1 Micromonospora sp. NPDC085948
AAACAGGCCCTCGCGACCGGCCTGCTGACCGAGGCGGACATCGACGCCCGGATCCGGGAGATCCTGAACGTGCGGTTCCGGCTGGGGCAGCCCGCCCCGCCTCGCACCGGTGATCAAGAGGTTTGCGTCAACAGGACTGGGATTTCTGACGCGAACCTCTTGATCACCGAGGCTGGTCAGGGGGTTCGGACTGCTTTTAGGGCCAGTAGGGCTACGTGTAGGGAGAGGGTGGCCTCTACCGAGTCGAGGTCCACGTCGAGGATGCGGGCGATGCGGGCCAGGCGCTCGTAGAACGCCGGCCGGGACAGGTGGGCGGCAGCGGCGCCCGCGGTCTTGTTGCGCCCCTGCTCCAGGTACGCGCGCAGGGTGTCGAGCAACTGCTCCCGGGGGTGGCGGGCGTCGTACTCCAGCAGAGCGCCGAGTTCGCGTTCCACGAAGGTCTGCAACCGGGGCTCGTCGCGCAGCAGGTGCAGCAGCCCGGCCAGCCCGACGTGCGGTAGCCGGAAGATCGGCAGGTCCCGCCGGTCCTGCCGGGCCGCCTCGGCGATCTGCCGCGCCTCGACCAACGACCGTCGGGCCTCGCGCAGGCTCCCCACCCCGGAGCCGGCGGCCACGATCACGGCACCCGGACCAGCAACCCGGTGCGGATCGACAGCGAGCGGTTCGGCAGTGGCCGCCGACCGGGGCGCGTCGCCACCGGAGGTCACCCGCCCCGCGCCGGAGTCGAGGCGTACCCGACGCAGTGCGCTGGCGAACGCGGACAGCGCGCGGTCCTCGGCGGCCGGGTCGGTCAGGGCCAGCAGCACACCCACCGAGTTGTCGTCGACCGCGCTGGTGAGCCCGGTCAGCTTCGCCTCGCGCAGCGTCTGGCCGACCGCCTCGGACAGGTCCCGCAGCCGGGCCTGCGCGGCCTCCGGGCCGCTCTCCCCGCCCGGGTCCTCAGCCCGGTGTCGGACCATCACGCCCACCAGGTGCCGACGGTCGAGCACCACGCCGAGCGCCTTGGCCCGCAGCGCGATCTCGTCCACCGGTCGGGAGTGGTCGAGGAGCGCGGTGAGCAGGGTGCGGTGGATCTGCCGTTCCAGCCCTTCGGCGTCGCGGCGGATCAACCGGCCCAGCGCGAGGGTGGACGCGGCCCGCTCGATCAGGATGGTCAACCGGGTGGGCGGGCCGGCGATCGGCTCGCTGGACTGGGCGCTGGGCACGTCGCCGCTGGCCGGCCAGCGCAGCAGCAGCCGCCCCCAGTCCTGCCCCCGGGCGCCGACGACGGTCACCAGCCAGCCGCTGTCCGGGTCGTACGCGGTCCGACCGGCCGGTCGGATCCGCCGCGAGTGCTGCTCCCAGCCGTCCAACAGCAGTTCGGCGCTCTCCCCCGCCGGGTCGTAACCCAGCACCTGGCGGGACAGGTTCTCCAACACCACCGGGCAACCGGACAGCTCGGCGGCCTGCCGGATCACCTCGGCGGCGTCGGCGCCCTCGACGGACAGGTCGTTGAAGCGCTGGTGGATCTCCTCGGTGGCGCGCAGCTCGGTGAGCTGCGCGTCGACGATCAGGGCGTGTACCGCCTCGGTGATCCGCACGAACGGGGTGGCGCGGCGCAGCTCCACCAGGGGCAGCCCGCGCCGCTCGGCGGCGGCGACCATCACCCGGGGCACCCCGCTGACGTAGCGGCGGCCCAACTCGACGACGAGCCCGGAGACGCCGACGTCGGCCAGGTCCCCGATGAACGCGCGGAGCCCGGCGTCGTCGCCGGGCAGGCCGATGCCGGTGGTGAGCACCAACTCGCCGCCGCCGAGCAGGGTGGCGATGTCCGGCACCTCGGCGACGTGCACCCAGCGGACCGGCCGGTCCAGCCCGGCGTCCCCGGCGACCACGCGCGGTGCGCCGTGGCGGACCGGGTCCAGGGCGAGGACCTCACGCACGGTAGGGAACACGGCCGACACGCTACCCTCCGTGACGCCGGATCTCGACATTCGTCGGGCGACGTCACGGAGGGTCAGCGCGGTTTCGCTCAGTCGACGCCGAACTCCATGGCGGCCCGGTCAAGTGCCTCGTCGTCGGCAGAGGCGACGCCCCGGGAGGCGATCGCTTCCGCGCCGCCCTCCGGCATCGCGCCGATCAGCCCGGTCGAGGCCGCCTGCGCGGCGCCGACCATCCGCTGCGGGGTCCCCCCGCCGACCATGCCGAGGTTGGCGTACTGCTCCAGCTTCGCCCGCGAGTCGGCGATGTCCAGGTTGCGCATGGTGAGCTGGCCGATCCGGTCCGACGGGCCGAACGCCGAATCCTCGGTACGCTCCATCGACAGTTTGTCCGGGTGGTAGCTGAAGGCCGGGCCGGTGGTGTCCAGGATCGAGTAGTCCTCGCCCCGGCGCAGCCGCAGGGTCACCTCGCCGGTGACCGCCGTGCCGACCCAGCGCTGCAACGACTCGCGCAGCATCAGCGCCTGCGGGTCCAGCCAGCGGCCCTCGTACATCAGCCGGCCCAGGCGACGGCCCTCGTTGTGGTAGTTCGCCAGGGTGTCCTCGTTGTGGATGGCGTTGACCAGCCGTTCGTACGCGTAGTGCAGCAGCGCCATGCCGGGCGCCTCGTAGATGCCGCGGCTCTTGGCCTCGATGATCCGGTTCTCGATCTGGTCCGACATGCCCAGGCCGTGCCGGCCGCCGATGGCGTTGGCCTCCAGCACCAGGTCGACGGCGTTGCCGAACTCCTTGCCGTTGATCGTCACCGGGCGGCCCTGGTCGAAGCCGATGGTGACGTCCTCGGTCGGGATCTCCACCGCCGGGTCCCAGAACCGGACGCCCATGATCGGGTTGACCGTCTCGATGCCGGTGTCGAGGTGCTCAAGGGTCTTCGCCTCGTGCGTGGCGCCCCAGATGTTGGCGTCGGTGGAGTACGCCTTCTCGGTGCTGTCCCGGTAGGGCAGGCCGCGTTCGAGCAGCCACTCCGACATCTCCTTGCGCCCACCCAGTTCGGTGACGAAGGCGGTGTCGAGCCACGGCTTGTAGATGCGCAGCATCGGGTTGGCCAGCAGGCCGTACCTGTAGAAGCGCTCGATGTCGTTGCCCTTGAACGTCGAGCCGTCGCCCCAGATCTGGACGTCGTCGGAGATCATCGCCCGGACCAGCAGGGTCCCGGTCACGGCCCGACCGAGCGGGGTGGTGTTGAAGTACGCCCGGCCGCCCGAGCGGATGTGGAAGGCCCCGCAGGTCAATGCTGCCAGGCCCTCCTCGACGAGGGCGGCGCGGCAGTCGACGAGTCGGGCGACCTCGGCGCCGTAGCTGAGCGCGCGGCCGGGCACCGAGGCGATGTCAAGCTCGTCGTACTGGCCGATGTCGGCGGTGTAGGCGCAGGGCACGGCGCCCTTGTCGCGCATCCACGCGACCGCGACCGAGGTGTCGAGGCCGCCGGAGAAGGCGATGCCGACACGTTCGCCGGAGGGCAGGGAGGTGAGAACCTTGGACACGGGGAAAATTATGCAACAGAGCGCATGGACATGCAAGCCGGAGTGAATTAATCGTTCTCGTCCAGCGGGTCGTCGCGACCCAGCTCCCAGAAGGCGACCGCCGCGGCGGCAGCGACGTTCAACGAATCCACCCCGCGTCGCATCGGGAGCCGCACCCGAACGTCACTGGCGCTCTGCGCCGCGCCGGTCAACCCCGGCCCCTCGGCACCGAACAGCAACGCCGCCCGCGCCCGCTGGTCCGGAGAGAGCCGCTGCATCGGCAGCGCCTCCGCCGCCGGGGTCAACGCCAGCACCGTGAAGCCGGCCTCCCGCACCTGGTCCAGGCCCGCCGGCCAGCGGCTGAACTTGGCGTACGGCACCGCGAAGACCTCGCCCATGCTGACCCGGACGCTGCGCCGGTAGAGCGGATCGGCGCAGGTCGGCGACAACAACACCCCGTCGATGCCGAGTGCGGCGGCGCCCCGGAAGACGGCACCCAGGTTGGTGTGGTTGTTGATGTCCTCGAGGATCACCACCCGGCGCGCGGCGGCCAGCACCTCGTCCGCCGTCGGCAGCGGCCGGCGGTGGAACGACGCCAGCACCCCCCGGTGTACGTGGAAACCGGTGGCCCGTTCCAGCACGTCAGGCGTCGCGGCGTAGACCGGCGCGTCGCCGGTGTCCAGGTCGGCGAGCTGGTCGACCCGCTTGGCGTCGACCAGGTACGACCGGGCCGGGTAGCCGGCCCGCAACGCCCGGCGCAGCACCAGCTCCCCCTCGGCGATGAACAGGCCGTGCGGCGGCTCCCAGCGGGTGCGCAGTTCGAGGTCGGTGAGCGCGCGGTAGTCGGCGATCCGGTCGTCGTCAGGATCGGTGATCTCGTGGACGGGCACCCGACGATTCTGCCGGACGGCGAGCCTCGCCCTCCGACGCCCGCCCGCCGGAGTGGTTTGTCCGGAGAAGAAGGGCAATGACCGGCGCAGCATCGGGCCGGCCGGGAGGATCAGCCAGGTGAGCGCAGACCACACCACCGCAGGTGCGGCGGGGGCCCTGCCCCGGCACCCGACCGTCGCGGACCACATCGTGTCCCGGCTGGCCAGCTGGGGCGTGCACCGCTACTTCGGCTACCCCGGCGACGGCATCAACGGCCTCACGTCCGCGCTGCAACGCACAGGTGGTCGCGCCCAGTTCATCCAGGTCCGCCACGAGGAGACCGCCGGCTTCGCCGCGTCGGCACACGTCAAGTACGGCGGCGGACCGCTTGGCTGCGCCCTGGTGACCAGCGGCCCGGGCGCCATCCACCTGCTCAACGGCCTGTATGACGCCAAGCTCGACCACCAACCGGTGATCGCCCTGGTGGGGCACACCGCGACCACCGCGGAGGGCGGCGGCTACTACCAGGAGGTCGACCTGCTCTCCCTCTACAAGGACGTGGCAGCGGCATTCCTCGCCCAGCTCGACCACCCGGCGCAGGTACGCCACCTGGTCGACCGGGCGTGCCGCACCGCGCTGGCCCGACGTACCGTCACCGCCCTGATCCTCCCCCTGGACATCCAGGACGAGCCGGCCATCCCGGACCCGCCCCACGCGCACGGCTACTACCAGACCAGCAACGTGCCGAGCAGCACGCCCACCGTGCCGCCGGAGGCCGACCTGCGGCGAGCCGCCGAGGTGCTCAGCGGTGGGCAGCGGGTGGCCATGCTGGTCGGGCAGGGCGCGCTGGGCGCGCAGGAGGAGGTCCGCGAGATCGCCCATCGGCTCGGTGCCGGGGTGGCCACCGCCCTGCTCGGTTTCACAGTCGTCGACCATCGCGAACCCTGGGTCACCGGGGCGATCGGACTCCTCGGCACCCGACCGAGCTGGCAGTTGATGACCGGCTGCGACCGACTGCTGATCGTGGGCAGCAACATGCCGTACTCGGAGTTCTACCCACCGCCCGGACAGGCCCGCGCGGTGCAGATCGACCTGGACGGCACCCAGCTCGGTTTGCGGTACCCGACCGAGGTGAACCTGACCGGCGACGCCCGCCCCACGTTGCGGGCGCTGCTGAACGAGCTGGGCCCCGGACCCGGGCCGACCGCCTGGCGGGCGGAGATCGCCGAGGCCACCTCCGCGTGGCGACGCGTGCAACGCGACCTGGCCGAGCAGACCGCCGACCCGGTCAACCCGCAACTGCTCTTCCACACCCTCAACGAGCGGCTGCCCGACGACGTGCTGCTCGCCGTCGACTGCGGCACCACCACCGCCTGGTACGCCCGCCACCTCCAGGTCCGCCCCGGGATGCTGGCCAGCCTGTCCGGCACCCTGCTGTCCATGGGCGGTGCCATGCCGTACGCGCTGAGCGCCAAGTTCGCCCACCCGGACCGGCCGCTCGTCGCGTTGATCGGTGACGGCGCCATGCAGATGAACGGCGTCAACGAGCTGATCACCGTGGCGAAGTACTGGCGCGGGTGGGCCGACCCACGATTCGTGGTGCTGGTCCTGAACAACCGGGATCTGGCGTTCGTCAGCTGGGAACAGCGTTCCTCGGAGGGGACGCCGATGTTCCCGGACAGCCAGCAGTTGCCGGACATCGCCTACCACCAGTGGGCACAGGTGCTCGGGCTGCACGGTGAGCTGGTCGACTCCCCGGAGCAGGTGCCGGCGGTCTGGGAGCGGGCGCTCGCCGCCGATCGACCGGTGGTCATCAACGCCCTGGTCGACCCCGCCGAGCTGATGCTGCCGCCGCACTTCACCGTCGAACAGGCCCGCAAGACCGCGGCGGCGGTGCTGCGCGGCGACACCGACTGGGCCGGCATCATCCGCCGGGGCATCCCGTCGACGCTCGCGAGCTACCGCCCGCGCCGCCGCAAGGGCTGACCGGAGGACTCCGCACTGATCCGGGATCTCCGACACATCGAGGGATTGCCCGCGATCGATCATGGGTACCTGGCTGTCTGCTCACCCACGGGGGGTGGCATGAGGGAGCCGACGATGAGATCGACGACAATCAGACGAGGCATGGTCGCCGTGGTGGCGATGGCGTTGCTGGCCGGCTGCGGCGGCGGCGACGGTGACGGCGGAGAGCCGGCATCGAATGCCTCGAAGGACAACGGTGTCGCCGCGCTCGAACCGAACGAGGCGCTTCAGCGCGCCACGACGGCGGTGCAGAACGCGAAGTCCTACCGCCTGGCGGGGGACATAGTCGACGACGGCCAGAAGATGACCCTCGACTTGAAGAGGACCGGCACTGACCTGGCCGGTCAAGTGTCCACGACCGAGGGCACCGTGGAGCTGCTCGCGGTGGGCGGCCAGCAGTACATCCGGCCGGACGAGAAGTTCTGGGCGAAGAGCGCCGGCGCCCAGGCGTCCGGTGAGATCGTGAAGATGATGGGTGACAAGTGGGCCAAGGTCTCCAAGGAGGACGAGTTCACCCAGCTGTTCGACGTCACTAACGCCGACGCGCTGCTCAAGCCCGACGGCACCATGACCAAGGGTGAGGCCAAGGAGATCAACGGCATGAAGACGATCGGCCTCGTCGACGGCGACAAGGACGGCACGCTCTACATCGCCACCACCGGTGAGCCGTACCCGGTCCGGGTGGAGGGCAACGGCGCGGACGCGGGCAGCCAGATCACGTTCAGCGATTTCGGCGCGACCTTCGATGAGCTGAAAGCGCCGCCTGCGGACCAGATCGTCGACTTCGACCAACTGAAGCGCAAGTAGCCCATCCACACGCCTCGGCCGGCGCCTCCGCACCATCGGTGCGGAGGCGCCGGCACGTTGCCGGGTCAGCCTCGGCGGTCGAGCCAGCGTTGCAGGGGCGAGCGTGGCTCCTCGGTGGTGGGCGGCTGTGGACGGTCCGGGACCGCGGGGCGCTGCACCGGGCGGTGCGCGTCGCCGGCCAACTCGTGGCTGGGTGCCGCGAACGCCTTCTTCGGCTGTCCCTGCACGGCGGTGGCGATGACCCGGGCCACCGCGTCGATCACCTTGCCCTGCACCGCCGAGCCCACCGAGTCGGCCGGGTCGTCCGGGTTGGCGGCGATGCCGGCCACCGCGACCTGCGGGGTGAAACCGACGAACGTCTCGGTGGAGTTCTGCTCCGAGCTGCCCGTCTTACCGGCCACCGGCCGACCGTCGAGGATGTCGTTCACACCGGTGGCGGTACCGCCGTTGCACTGCCCGAACGCCGACTGCTGACCCACCGGGCAGCGCGCCGCGTCGGTCGCGGCACGGGCGACGTCGGGGTCGAGCACCCGCTTGCAGGAGGGCTGCCCGACCGGCACCTTCGTGCCGTCCGCGGCGGTCACCGAGACCACCGGCACCGGGGTGCAGTAGGTGCCCTCGGCGGCCACCGTGGCGTACGCGTTGGCCAGGTCCAGCGGCGTGGTGGCGGCCACGCCGAGGGTGAACGAACCCCAGTTCGCGGCGTTGTTCTTCGCGAAGGCGGCGTCCGAGTCGGCGCGGAACGTGATGCCGAGCCGCTGTGCCATCTCGACCACCTTGTCCTGGCCGACCTGCTCGGCCAACCAGACGAAGTAGGTGTTCACCGAGCGGCCGAAGCCGTCCCACATCATCCGGTACCCGTCCATCCAGTCCGGGTTGGCGTTCGCCGGGCACCAGTGGCCGTCGCAGCTGCCCGGCCCCTCGGCGGCGTACCGGGTGGGCAGCTTGGCGGGCGCGTCGAAACCGGTGGAGAGGGTACGGCCCGACTCCAGCGCGGCGAGCATGGTGAACAGCTTGAACGTCGAACCCGCCTGGTACCCGTCGACACTGGCTCCGCCGGAGATCAACGGGTTGACGGTGTTCGGGTAGTTCGCCTGCCCGGCCGGGTTGTCGCCGAGGCTGTAGTGGCGGTTGACCGCCATCGCCAACACCTGCCCGGTGCCTGGCTGGACCGCCGCGATCGGCAGGGCGCGCTTGTTGTCGTAGGAGTAGACCTTGGTGGCCTGCTTCTGCGCGGTGGCCTGGATCTTCGGGTCCAGCGAGGTGACCACGGTGTAGCCGCCCGACCGCAGCGCCTGCTCGCGCTCCGCCACGGTGGCCCCGAAGGCCGGTTGGGTCAGCCACCACTGGCGCAGGTAGTCGCAGAAGTAGCCCCAGTCGTCGTGGCCCTGGGAGACGGCGGTGCAGCCGTTGGGCTGGGCGGTGGGGTGCAGGTTCAGCGGCTCCGCCTTGGCCTGGGCGGCCTGCTCGGCGGTGATCGCACCGGTGGCGACCATCGAGTCCAGCACGTACGACCGGCGGGCCAACGCGTCGTCCTTGTCGCCACTGATCGGGCTGTACGCGTCCGGGGACTGCACCAGGCCGGCGAGCAGGGCCGACTCACCGAGGGTCAGCTGCGCCGGCGGCTTGCCGAAGTAGCGCTGGCTGGCCGCGGCGACACCGTACGCGCCGGAGCCGAAGTAGGCGATGTTCAGGTACCGGTCGAGAATCTCGTCCTTGCCGAGGCTCTTGTCCAGCGCGCTCGCGTACCGGATCTCCTGGATCTTGCGCCCGACGGTGGGGTCGGTGGCGGCGGCGCGCTCCTCGGCGGTGCGGGTGGGGTCGGTCTTGAGGACGTTACGGACGTACTGCATGGTCAGCGTCGAGCCGCCCTGCTCGGTGCCGCCGCCCTTGACGTTCGCGACCAGTGCGCGGGCGAGACCGCGCAGGTCAGCGCCACCGTGGTCGTAGAAGCGCCGGTCCTCGGCCGCCACGATCGCCTGCCGCATCACCGGGGCGATCTCCGACAACGGGACGTCGGTGCGGTTCACGTCGTAGAACGTGGTGATCAGCGTCTTGCCGTCGTTGGCGTAGAGGTACGAGCGCTGCGGAGTCGCGGGGGTCTTCAGCGAGGCCGGCAACGCGGCGTACGACCCGAGCGCGGCGCGGGCGCCGAGGCCGAGGAGCAGGTTGCCCGGGAGCGCGGCGACGGCCAGGACAAGCCCGGCCAACACACCGGCGAGCAGCACGGTGAACAGCCGCGACAGCGGCGAGCGGGAAGCGGCCATGCTCCCCAGGATTGCCACGAAAGCCGTCAACCGACCACCCCCACCCCGCAATTGTCAGCAACTTCACGCCCCCACCCCGACCACCCCCCCACCCGGGGCCGGGCGGGCACCCCCTCTACCCCGGTGATCAAGAGGTTTGCGTCAGAAAACGGCCTTGGCTTGACGCAAACCTCTTGATCACCGGGGTGGGGTGGGGCGGGCGGGGTGGGTGGGTTAGGGGTTTGGGGTGTTTAGGCTTGCTGTGGCGGCGTCTCTTGCGGTTTCGCGGGGCATCAGGCGGCCGGAGCGGTAGCCGATGCCGATGCCGGCGATCAGCACGAAGATCGCACCGAACGTCTGCAGCGAGCCGATCAGGGCGCCGCCCAGGCCGAGAAGGGGCGCGGCGATGATCAGCATGACGCCGTCGCCGAGGCTGAAGGTGCCCGAGCGGGCGACCGCCCACCCGGTGAGGAACCAGCCCACGCTGTAGAACGTCGCGCCGAGCAGCACCAACGACCGCGCGGTGGTCCCGAAGACCGGCGTCTGCTCTTCGAGCCCGGCGAAGGGCAGCATCAGCACGGTGCCGGCGATGCTGACCAGCAGCCCGGCGGCCGCCACCCGACGGCTGCGGGTCGCCGCCAGCAGCCCGGTGAGGGCCAGCAGCGCGAGCAGCCCGAGCCAGACCGCGGCCACCCAACCGATCAGGTACACCGCCCGGCCGTCGGCCGGATAGGGGTCGTTGCCCACCCCACCGTCGCTGGCCATCGCCACCGCGCCGTAGAGGATGGCGTACGCGGGCAGCAGCCACACGGCCGCCCGCGCGAACCGGCGTACCGACCAGGCCCAGCTGGCGTTCGTGGCCGGGCCACCCGCGGTTGGCTCGTCGACGAACGGCAGTACGCCGAACCCGCCACCGGTGCTGCGGGACCCCAGTGGGGCGACCGGGTCGTGCGCGCCGGGCACCGGGGCCGAGGACCACATCCGATTCGCCGGATCCTTCATGCGTCACCTCGCTCGTCCGCGAGTGGTGCGGAACGCGCCGGGGCGCCCCGATTGCCTGGTCACCACCCGTCCTAGGACCGATCGTGGCAGGCCTCGGAGCGCCCCATGAGTCTTTCTCGCATTAAGGCTGTGGGTCAGAGCCCCCAGCCGGGCCGGCGTACGCGATCAGCCGCGCTCGCGCTGGTCGGCCGGGTCCTCGGTCAGGCTGGCCGCAGACACCGGCTCCGGCGCGGGCAGCCCCTGCGGCTTGTTGCCGCCGGTGGCCTGCGCCTCGGCGACGCGTACCTCGTCGTGGATCTGCTGGGCGGCGTCCGCCGCGGCCTGCGCCGCCTCCGCGGCCTCGCGCTCGACCTGGCTCGCGTGTTCGGCCGCCTCCGGTGCGGGCAGGTCCCCCACCATCTGGCTCAGCCCGCCGAGCGCGCCACCCATGCCCTCCAGGGCCTTGGTCAGCTCGGCCGGGACGATCCAGACCTTGTTGGCGCTGCCCTGGGCGATCTGCGGCAGGGCTTGCAGGTACTGGTAGGCGAGCACCTTCTGGCTCGGGTTCGCCTGGTGGATCGCGTCGAAGACCGTCCTGATCGCCTTCGCCTGACCCTCGGCCTGCAGGATCCGGGCCTGCCGGTCACCGTCGGCCCGCAGCACCGCCGACTGCTTGTCACCCTCGGCGGTGAGGATCACCGACTGCTTGTGGCCCTCGGCGGTCAGGATCGCCGCGCGACGGTCCCGCTCGGCGCGCATCTGCTTCTCCATCGAGTCACGGATGCTGGCCGGCGGCTCGATCGCCTTGATCTCGACCCGGGTCACCTTGATGCCCCACCGGCCGGTGGTCTCGTCCAGCACCCCAGAGAGGTGCCGGTTGATCTCGTCCCGGCTGGTCAGCGCGCGCTCCAGATCGAGCGAACCGATCACGTTACGCAACGTGGTGACGGTCAACTGCTCGATGGCCTGGAGGAAGCTGGAGATCTCGTAGGTCGCCCGGACCGAGTCGACCACCTTGAAGTAGAGCACCGTGTCGATCGAGACCACCAGGTTGTCCGAGGTGATCACCGGCTGCGGCGGGAAGCTGACCACCTGCTCCCGCATGTCGACCTTCGTACGCACTGCGTCGATGAACGGCACCAGCAGGTTGAGGCCGGGGCTGAGGGTGCGCTTGTACTTACCGAGCCGTTCCACCACGTCCTGGCGCTGCTGCGGCACGATCCGCACCGCCTTGGCCAGCGTTATCACGGCGATCAACGCCACCGCGATCACCACCACCCCGATTAAGGTCATCCCGTTCACCCTCTCGCTTCCGGCAGCTCACCGGCGGAAGAAATATCGTCCTGCCACACCAGGGCTGTCGCGCCCCGGACTTTGATCACCCGAACCCGTTGACCAGGGTCGAACGTCTGCGTCGTGTCGTACGAGCGGGCACTCCACAGCTCACCGTCGATCTTGACGAGGCCGTGGTCGGCGTCCACCCGCTCCAGCACCAACGCCGTGGAACCCTCGATCGCTTCCACGCCGAACGGCTGCTCGCCGCTCTCCAGCGACGAGCGCTGGTGCCGCCGGAGGGCCGGCCGGGCCACCAACAGACTCAGCGCCGACACCACCGCGAAGACCAGGGCCTGCACCGCTACCGGCGCGCCCAGGGCGGCAGCACCGCCAGCGGCGAACGCACCAGCCGCGAACATGATCAGAAATAGCGTCGTCGTGAAGATCTCCGCGACGGCCAGCAGCACACCCAATACGATCCACACCACGGCGTCCACACCACGATCGTGACACGTATATGCACGCGCGGCCTCCCCAGGAAGATCAGTAGGCTCGGCGAATCCCTTTCCGACAGTTATTCGCGGTCCGACCCGAGGAGATCCCATTGACCCTGCTGCCCGAGACCGCCCGACAGATCGACGCCCAGGTCGCCCAGGCGCAGCTCGACGGGCACGCCCCGTCGCTGGTGCTGGGCGTGGTCCGCGACGGCGCGCTGGTCCACCTGGCCAGCGCCGGCGAGTACCCCCGCCCGGACGCCGACCTGCAGTACCGGCTGGGCTCGATCAGCAAGACGATGACCGCGACCCTGATCATGCAACTGCGCGACGCCGGCCGGCTCGCCGTCGACGACCCGCTGGAGGAGCACCTCCCCGGCACCGGCGTCGGCGCGCTCACCCTGCGCCAACTCCTCGGGCACGCCAGCGGCATCCAGCGCGAGCCCGAAGGTGACTGGTGGGAGCGGACCGCCGGGGTCGACCTGACCACCCTGCTCACCGGGGTCACCCCCGACAAGATCGCCTACCCGCCGCACGCCACGTACCACTACTCCAACCTCGCGTACGGGCTGCTCGGCGGCGTCCTCGAACGACTCACCGGGACACCCTGGGTCGACCTGCTCGGCGAACGGATCCTCGCCCCGCTGGGCCTGCGCCGCACCACGTACGCGGCCACCGAGCCGTTCGCCCGCGGCTACGTCGTCCACCCCTGGCACGACACGCTGCGCGAGGAACCGCGGACCGACACCGGTGCCATGGCCCCCGCCGGGCAGCTCTGGTCGACGATCGAGGACCTGGGTCGGTGGGCCGCGTTCCTGGCCGACCCCGACCCCTCGGTGCTCGCCGCCGAGACGCTCACCGAGATGTGCTCCCCCGTCGTGGTCAGCGACCTGGAGTCCTGGACCCACGGGCACGGCCTCGGGCTGGAACTCTTCCGGGAGGGCAACCGGGTGTACGTCGGCCACGGCGGCTCGATGCCCGGCTACGGCGCATCCCTGGCCGTACACCGACCCACCCGTACCGCCGTGGTCGGCCTGGTCAACGCGTACACCCTGCGCGGTGTGCACCTCGGCGTACTCGGACGACAGTTGCTCACCCAGGTGCTGGACGCCGAACCCGCGCCGGTCACCCCGTGGCGGCCGGCCGCCGCCCCGCCACCCGCCGAACTGGCCGAGCTGACCGGCCGGTGGTGGTGGATGGGCACCACAATCGAGGTGTACGCGGACACCGCCGGCGACCTGCACGCCGGCCCGCTCGGCGCGCCGAACCTCCGCTTCGTCGCCGAGGGACCGGACCGCTGGCGGGGCCGGGCCGGCGTCCAGGACGGCGAGATCCTCACCGTGCGCCGCGACGAGCAGGGCCGAGCGGTCGCGCTGGACATCGCCACCTTCGTCTACACCCGCACCCCCGACCAGGAACCCTGAATCGCCCGACACCCCGCGCGCCTGCGCACCCCGCCCACCCGCGCGCCTTCGCACCCCGCGCGCCTTCGCACCCCGCGCACCCCGCGCACCCTGCGCGCCTTCGCACCCCGCGCGCCTTCGCACCCCGCGCACCCTGCGCGCCGCACCCCGCGCCGCGCCCGCCTTCCGATCTGAAGATCGTGCTCGATCCCAGATGTAGTGGCATCCACGGCCGACGAGGCCACTACATCCTGGTTCGAGCGCGATCTTGCGGGGTCGAGCGCGAATTTGCGCGAGCGGGCGCGCACATCGCGGCGCGCGCACACATCGCGGCGGGCGCGGGCATCGCGCGGGTTGGTCGGCGCGTACGCGGCTGCGTACGTGGGCGGGGTCGGGTGGGTCAGATGGGTTCGGTGACGAAGTCGATCAGGCGTTCCATCGCGTTGATCAGGGGTGTCTCCACGTCGGCGAAGCTGTTCACCCGGGAGAGGATGTGCCGCCACATCGCGGCCGGCTCGGCCACTCCGAGGGCCGCGCAGACCCCTTCCTTCCACGGCTGCCCCGGTGGCACCACCGGCCAGGCCGCGATGCCCAGCGCGGCCGGCTTCACCGCCTGCCAGACGTCCACGTAGGGGTGGCCGGTGACCAGCACGTACGGCGAGTTCACCCGGGCGACGATCCGGCTCTCCTTGCTGCCCGGCACGAGATGGTCGACGAGCACGCCGAGGCGTCGGGTCGGACCGGGGGCGAAGCCGCGTACCTCGGCGTCGAGGGCGTCGATGCCGTCCAACGGTTCGACGACCACACCCTCGATCCGCAGGTCGTCGCCCCAGATCCGCTCGACCAGCGCGGCGTCGTGGATGCCCTCCACCCAGATCCGGCTGGCCTTCGCCACCTGGGCGCGGACGTTGTCCACCGCCACCGAACCGGATGCCGTCCGTCGACGGGCCGCCGGCACCGACGCGCGACTCGGCCGGCGCAGCGTCACGGGGCGGCCGTCGAGCAGGAACGCCGCCGGCAGCAGCGGGAAGTTGCGCCGTTTACCGTGCCGGTCCTCCAACACCACCGCGCCGGCCTCGAAACCCACCACCGCTCCGCAGAACCCGGAGTCGGCATCCTCGACCACGAGATCGGGTTCGGCGTCCACCTCCGGGGTGACCTTCCGCCGTCGCCAGTCTCCCGCCAACACGTCCTCGCCGTATCGCCCCGCCATGTCGATCACGCTAAACCCAGCCCGCGCCCACCCCGGCCCTCGACACACCGCCCCGTCCCAGGACCGCCGACCACACACGCACGCCAGGGGCCGGGGATTGGGGCGAACAGGGCAGTTGGTGGCAGGCCGGGCGACCGGAGCGGCAGTCGAGACAGGGCCGGCCGGGACCACGTACCCTTTCGGCATGTCCACCCCCGCAACGGGCGCGGCCACACTCACGCCGCGCCGGTCGAGCCGGTTCGTCGCCTGGGTGCGCGCGTGGCGCGCCGGGTTGGTGCCGTACGACGAGGTCGCCGACGCCATCGCCGGCGACGAGGAACATCTCGTCGCGGACGCACCCGGCACCTGGACCGACGTCCCGCTGGGCGCCGCGCTGCCCACCCTGGCCAAGCTCTCCCCGGACGACATCCGCCTGGTGCTCCCCGCGCCGGGCGACCCCCGGGGGCTGCCCGGCCCCGGTGACTTCGCCGGCGCGGCGCTGGTCACGGGCGAGGCGGTGGTAGCCGGCGGGCTCGGGTTGATCCCGGAGGTCCGCTCGCACACCTCCGGCTCCGGGGACTGCTTCGAGACGGTGCTCTGGCGGGTCTACCCGCTGCCGGCCAACGCCCCCGCCGCGTCACTGTCGTTGCCCGGCGCCGCCGAGGCGGAGGCCGAGCTGGCCGCCGCGCTGGCCGAAACGACCGCCGCGCTGACCCGTCTCGACGTGGCCCAGTGGCGACCCGAGTTGGCCGGTGCGCTGGCCGCGCTGCGCCGTCCGGACGGCGCCACCGACCTGCCACCAGGCTTCGACCCGCGAGCCCGCCGGCTCTTCGCCCGCGCCGCGGTGCTCGACCGGGTGCTCGCGTTGGCCGGGCACGCCGCGCCCGGCGGCGCGATCAACAATTACGAGGCCCAGCAGCGCGACGCGGCTCTGCGCCCCCTCACCACGGCCTGCCGGCAGGCGCTGGTGGCCGCCTGCAACGCCCCCCTACGCCCCTGACCCAGGCGGCCCGGCGAGGCAGGTCGATCAGATCTCGTCGAGCAGGTCCGCGACCGAGTTGATGATCCGGGACGGGCGGTACGGGTAGCGCTCCGCCTCGGTACGACTGCTGATCCCGGTGAGCACCAGGATGGTCTCCAGCCCGGCCTCCAGGCCGCAGAGGATGTCGGTGTCCATCCGGTCGCCGATCATCGCGGTGGTCTCCGAGTGCGCGTTGATCGTGTTGAGCGCCGAGCGCATCATCATCGGGTTGGGTTTGCCGACGAAGTACGGCTCCACCCCGGTCGCCTTGGAGATCATCGCGGCGACCGAGCCGGCGGCCGGCAGCGCACCCTCCACGGATGGGCCGGTCACGTCGGGGTTGGTGCAGATGAACCGCGCCCCGTCGTTGATCAGACGGACCGCCTTGGTGATCGCCTCGAAGCTGTAGGTGCGGGTCTCACCGAGCACCACGTAGTCCGGTGCGAAGTCGGTGAGCACGTAGCCGACCGCGTGCAGCGCCGTGGTCAGCCCGGCCTCACCGATGACGTACGCGGTGCCGCCCGGCCGCTGGTCGGCGAGGAACTGGCCGGTGGCCAGCGCGGACGACCAGATCGACTCCTCCGGCACGTCCAGCCCCATCCGGCTCAGCCGGGCCGTGAGGTCACGCGGGGTGTAGATCGAGTTGTTGGTCAGCACCAGGAACGGCTTGCCGGAGGCGCGCATCCGGTTGATGAACTCCGGTGCCCCGGGCACCGGCTGGCCCTCGTGCACCAGCACGCCGTCCATGTCGGTCAGCCAACTCTGCACGGGCTTGCGGTCATGCATCGGTGCCCCCAGCAGGCGTCGGACGGCGGGTCGGTACGCAGCAGACGGTCGGGCAGGTGTCCCACATCGGCAGCTCGCCCAGGCGACGGCGCAGTTGCGCGCCGTCCGGGTCGGTCCGCTCGGTGATGAGCTCCCGCACCATGGTCACGAAGCGCGGGTCAACGCCCGGGGTGGCAGCCCGGACGAAGTCCAGGCCGAGCTGCTTGGCCGTTTCCAGCGCCTCGGTGTCCAGGTCCCAGACGACTTCCAGGTGATCGGAGACGAAACCGATCGGGCTGACCACCACCGAGGTGGTGCCGCCCTGCGCGAGGGCGGTCAGGTGGTCGTTGATGTCCGGCTCCAGCCACGGCATCTGTGGGGGGCCGGAGCGGCTCTGCCAGACCAGGTCGTACGCGAGGTCGGGGGCGGCGGCTGCGGCCACGAGCCGGGCGGTCTCGTGCAGTTGCGCCTCGTACCGGCCGCCGTGCGGGCCGGCGTTGGCCGCCATCGAACTGGGGATGGAGTGGGCGGTGAAGACCAGCCGGGTGGTGTCCCGCTTCGCCGGGTCGAGTTGGCCCAGGGCTGCCCGGACCGCGTCGGTGTGCGGCTCGACGAAGCCGGGGTGGTCCCAGAACTGGCGCAGCTTCTCGATCACCGGGGCGTCCGGGCCGACCGCGGCGCGCGCGGCGGCGATGTCCTCCTGGTACTGCCGGCAGGACGAGTAGCCGCCGTACGCGCTGGTGACGAAGGCCAGCGCCCGGGTGACCCCGTCGTCGCGCATCTGGGTCACGGTGTCGGCGAGCATCGGATCCCAGTTGCGGTTACCCCAGTAGACGGGCAGGTCGAGGCCGTGCGCGGCGAGGTCGGCGCGGATCGCGGCCAGCAACTCGCGGTTCTGCTGGTTGATCGGGGACACCCCGCCGAAGTGCTGGTAGTGCTCGGCGACCTCGGCCAGCCGCTCGGGCGGCACGCCTCGACCCCGGGTCACGTTCTGCAGGAACGGCATCACGTCCTCGGGCCGCTCCGGGCCACCGAAGGACACCAGCACCACCGCGTCGTACGACATGGGGTCATTCTTGTCCCTCGACCGCGACGGCCCGGCGACGCCCCCTGGTCCGGACGCGTGGATCACGCGGACGGGGGCCAGGGAGCGTCGCGGTAGAGCTCAGGAGCCGATGGCGTGGTAGCCGCCGTCGACGTGGACGATCTCGCCGGTGGTGGCCGGGAACCAGTCGGACAGCAGCGCCAGGCAGGCCCGCGCGGCCGGCTCCTGGTCGGTGAGGCTCCAGCCCAGCGGCGCCCGCTCGGACCAGGCCTCCTCGAACTGGTCGAAGCCGGGGATCGACTTCGCGGCGATGGTGCGCAGCGGCCCGGCGGCGACCAGGTTGCTGCGGATGCCCTGCTTGCCCAGGTGCATGGCGAGGTAGCGGGACGCGGACTCCAGGCCGGCCTTGGCCACGCCCATCCAGTCGTAGACCGGCCACGCCTTCGTCGCGTCGAAGGTCAGGCCGACCACCGCGCCGCCGGGCGACATCAGCGGCAGCGCCGCCATGGCCAGCGACTTGTACGAGAAGGTGGAGACGTGCAGCGCGGTCGCCACGTCCTCCCAGGGGGCGTCGAGGAAGCCGCCGCCCAGGCAGCTCTGCGGGGCGAAGCCGATCGAGTGCACGACGCCGTCGAGGCCGTCGACGTGCTCGCGTACCCGGTCGGCGAGGCCGGCCAGGTGCTCGGTGTTGGTGACGTCCACCTCGATGACCGGGGCCGGCTCGGGCAGTCGCTTGGCGATCCGCTCGACCAGGGAGAGCCGGCCGTAGCCGGTGAGCACGACCTGCGCACCGTTTTCCTGAGCGAGCTTCGCCACCGAGAAGGCGATCGAGGCGTCGGTGATGACACCGGTGACGAGCAGTCGCTTACCGGCGAGCAGTCCGGACATCGCTGATTTCCTCCGTAGTCAAAAGGGTTAGTGGCCCATGCCGAGGCCGCCGTCGACCGGGATGACGGCGCCGCAGACGTACCCGGCGCTGTCCGAGGCCAGCCAGGTGACCACGGCGGCGACCTCGTCCGGGCTGGCCATCCGGCCGGCCGGGATGGACTTGAGGAGCTCCGCCTTGCGGTCGTCGGTGAGGCCGGCGGTCATGTCGGTGTCGACGAAGCCGGGCGCCACCACGTTGGCGGTGATGTTGCGGCCGCCCAGCTCCCGGGTGATCGAGCGGGCGACGCCGACCAGACCGGCCTTGCTGGCGGCGTAGTTGACCTGCCCGGCGCCGCCGGCGAGGCCGACCACCGAGGAGATGAAGATCATGCGGCCCCACCTGGCGCGGAGCATCTTCGCGGAGGCCCGCTTGGCGACCCGGAACGCACCGGTGAGGTTGGTGTCCACCACCCCGGTGAACTGTTCCTCGGTCATCCGCAGCAGCAGCGTGTCGGCGGTCATGCCGGCGTTCGCGACGAGCACCTCGACCGGCCCCAACTCGGCTTCGACGGCGGTGAACGCGGCGTCGATGGAGGCCGCGTCGGTGACGTCGGCGCGGACGCCGAACAGCCCGTCGGGTGCCTCGCCGCTACGGTGGGTGACCGCCACCCGGTCGCCCTGCTTGGCGAAGGCCTGCGCGATGGCCAGGCCGATTCCCCGGTTACCCCCGGTCACCAGCACGGTACGGGCCACTGTTCCCCCTTGCTCAGCTGATCTCAGTCGCAGGCGAGCCTAGGCGTTACCAGTAGGTAAGCGCTAACGGGAGTCGTGTCACACCGGGGTACGACACGGGGATCAACCCCTGGTGGCACGCCTCGTGGTGGGGTCGGCCCGTAGCCTCCGGGTGGTGAACCGGCATCCGATCGCGGTGGCCCTGCGGGCCCTACGGCAGACCCTGGTAGGCCCGGACGCCCGGCCCGAACGGCCCCTGCTGGCCCGTTGGCCCGGGCCAGCCCGTTACGCCGCCCCGGTCGGTCTGCTGGCCGTCCTCGGCCTCTTCCTGATCACGCTGACGGTGGAGAGCGGCTGGGGCCTGCCGATGCCGATCGCATTGCTGTTCGCGGCGATGACGGTGGCGCCGCTGCTGGCGCTGCCCCGGCGTCCGCTGCTGGCCTGGCGGCTGACGGTGCTGGCCCTGCTGATCTGCACATTCAACGCGCCGGCCGTCCGGTCCTGGCCCTGGACCCCGCCGTTGGCGCTCGGGTCGGTCGCGGTGGTGGCGGTGGTCGTCGCGCGGGTCGACCGGCCGGTGCTGGCCTGGGTGGTGACGATCACCACGGTGCCGGTGCTGACCTTCGTCCACCCCAACAACCGGGTTCCGGTCCTGCTGCTGCTCGGCGCGCTGGCGATCGTCGGCGACCTGATCCGGCGCAACCGGCTGTCCCGGCGGGCGCTGGACGCGCAGACCGAGCTGAGCGAACGGGAGCAGGAGCGGCGCGCGGTGCTGGAGGAGCGCACCCGGATCGCCCGGGAGATGCACGATGTGGTGGCGCACCACATGTCACTGATCGCGGTGCAGGCGGAGACCGCGCCGTACCGGCTGTCGGACGTGCCCGCGCCGGCCGCCGCGGAGTTCGTCGCGATCGCCGCCTCGGCCCGCGACGCGCTCACCGACATGCGGCGGCTGTTGGGGGTGCTGCGCAGCGAGGCGACCGGTCCGCAGACCGCACCGCAGCCGGACCTCACCGACCTGGGCGCGATGGTGGACGCGGCGCGCCGGGCCGGGCTGCCGGTCTCCCTGGACGCCGAGCCGATCACCGACGACCGGGTGCCCGCCCCGGTCGGGCTGGCCGCGTACCGCATCGTGCAGGAGAGCCTGGCCAACGCGGCCCGCCACGCGGCCGGGGCCGCGGTGCGGGTCACCGTCCGCACCGGTCCCTCCGGGCTGGGGGTACGCGTCGAAAACTCCCCGGCCGACGTCCGACCGACCGCCGACGGCGGCTCCGGGCACGGGCTGACCGGCATGCGGGAGCGGGCCACCTCGCTGGGCGGTACGTTCACCGCCGGGCCACTGCCCGACGGGGGTTACGCGGTGGCGGCCGAGTTGCCGTACGACGCGGAAGGCGGGGACGCGTGATCAAGGTGCTGATCGCCGACGACCAGGCGATGGTCCGGCAGGGCTTCGGAGCGCTGCTCGCCGCCCAACCGGACCTGCTGGTGGTGGGTGACGCCGCCGACGGCGCGCAGGCCGTCGCCGCCACCCGCCGGCTCGACCCGGACGTGGTGCTGATGGACGTGCGGATGCCGGTCATGGACGGGCTGGAGGCCACCCGCAAGCTGCTCGGCGACCGGTCGGCGCAGCGCCCCCGGGTGCTCATCCTCACCACCTTCGACCTCGACGACTACGTGTACGAGGCGCTGCGCGCCGGGGCAAGCGGCTTCCTGCTCAAGGACGCCCCGGCGGCCGATCTGGTGCAGGCGGTGCGGGTGGTGGCGGCCGGGGACGCGCTGCTCGCCCCGGCGGTCACCCGCCGGCTGATCGCCGAGTTCGCGGCCCGCCCGGACCGCCGCCGGCCCCGCCCCACCGACCTGGCCGGGCTCACCCCCCGGGAGACCGAGGTGCTGCGGTTGATCGCCCGGGGTCGCAACAACGCGGAGATCGCGGGCGACCTGGTGGTCGCCGAGCAGACCGTGAAGACGCACGTCGGGCGGATCCTGGCCAAGCTGGGGTTGCGCGACCGGGCCCAGGCCGTGGTGCTGGCGTACGAGACGGGTCTGGTGGCCGCTGGCGAGTAGTCCCCCGGAGCCAGCCCGCAGACGGCTCCCCGGGACGACGACCACGCACCGCCCTCCCGCGCACTGTGCCTCCGGACGACATTCCGGAGGGAGAACGAGATGCGACGACGAGGTGCCAGCCGAGTGGCGCTGGCCGCGGTGCTCGGCGTGAACCTGGTCCTGCCGACCCGACCCGAGCCGGTCGCGGCGAGCGGGTTCGTGGAGGCGTACCCGGTCACGGCGGCGGCGATGCGCGCGGCGGGTCCGCCGTACGCGGACTGGGCGGCCGACGGGCGTCGTTTCCTCTCGTTCGACAGGCGCGGCGACGGCCGCGCGGTCGAGGTGCTCGGCGACCTGGCCGACGCGGACCGGATCGTGGTGCTGGTGCCGGGGGTGGGCAGCACCCTGGCCGACTTCGACAGGGGTTTGGGCGGGGTGTCCGGGCGGGCGCCGGCGACGCAGGCCCGGCAGCTCTACCGGGAACTGCGGGCGAGCGAGCCGGCGGCGCGGGTCGCGGTGCTGGCCTGGCTCGGCTACGACCCGCCCGACGGGGTGTTGACGGCCGCCGGTGGCCTCAGCGCCCGGCGCGGCGCGGCCGGGCTGGCCGGACTGCTGCGGGAACTGGCGGCGCGTCGTCCGGCGGCGACGATCACCCTGGTCGGGCACAGCTACGGGTCGCTGGTGGTGGCCCTGGCGGCCGCGGACGCCCCGGCCCAGGTCACCGACGTGGTGAGCCTCGGCGGCGTCGGCGCCGGGGTGCAGCGCGCCGACGACCTGCCCGGCGGGCGGCGATTCTGGGCGGCGGAGGCGAGCACCGACTGGATCCGTCGGGTTCCGCCGGTACGGCTGCCCGGTCTCGGCTTCGGCCGCCGCCCCGGCGACCCGTCGTTCGGCGCCCGCACCCTGCCGGCGGGAGGGGTGACCGGGCACGACGGCTACCTGGCCCCGGGCAGCGCCACGCTCGTCGCGGTGGCGGCCGTCGTGCTGGGCGCTGTCGACGCCGACCGGGTCGGGGACCCGCGGTGAACCGGGACCGTACCGTCGACGCGTTGCGGGCGTACGCCATCGGCGGGGTGGTGCTGGGGCACTGGCTGGTCACCGGGTTGGTGCTGACCGGCGACGGGGGGCTGCACCAGGCCAGCCCGCTCACCGCGTTGCCCGCTCTGGCCCCGGTGACCTGGGTGTTGCAGACGCTCGGGCTGTTCTTCTTCACCGCCGGCTTCGGCTCGGCCCGGTCGTTGGCCGGTCACCGGGGCGGTGCGGGTGGCTGGTTGGCCGGTCGGCTGCGCCGGCTGCTGCTGCCGACGGTGGCGCTGCTCGGGGTGGGTGCCGCCGTGTTGCTCGCCGCCACCGTGGCCGGCACCCCGGACGACACGCTCGCCGTCGCGCTGCGGCTCGCGATCAGTCCGTTGTGGTTCCTGGTGCCGCTGGTGTTCCTCATCGCGATGACCGGACCGCTGCGCGCCGCCGTCCGCCGGTGGGGGTTGGGCCGTTGCGTCGTACCGGCGGTGGTCGTGGTCGCCGCGGCGGACGTGGCGGTGCGTCTGCTGCCGGCCGGCGGCCACCTGCCACCGGTCAGCGTGGTGGCGGCCTGGTCCGTGCCGTACCTGCTGGGCGTGGCGCACGCCGACGGGCGGTTGGCCGGCCGACGGGCGGCGGGCATGCTCGCGGCCGGCGGCGTGGCCGCGCTCACCGCGGTGCTGGCCCTGGGCTACCCGGTGAGCGCGGTCGGCGTGCCCGGGGCCGGGGTGTCCAACCTGAACCCGCCGTCGCTGCTGGCCGTGGCGCTGGCGGTGACCCAGGTCGGGCTGGGGCTGCTCGCCCGGCCGGCGCTGGAACGGCTGCTGGCCCGGCCGGTGCCGGGCCGAGCGGTGACCGAGGTGAACCGTTGCGCGTTCCGGATCTATCTGTGCCACCAGCCGATACTGGTGGGGGTGACCGCGCTCACCGCCCGCGGCGGGCTGGCGCTGCCCGGGTTGCACACCGTGCCGGACGGCCCGGGCTGGGTGCTGGCGCGCTTGTGCTGGCTGCCGTTGCTCGCCGCGGTGCTGGTCACGATCGTGCGGACGGGCCAGTCGCGGCCGGGGCGCCGACCGGGCGGTGGAGGGGTCGCCGGCCGGTCGGCCGAGTGCGTCTCGTCGGCTGCGCAGGTGTACGATCATCGACGTTCCGGCCGGCCCGACTTGCAGGAGGTGATCGCTGTGCGAGATAGCGATCCTCCCAGTCGTGGCCGGGCCGATGGTCAGCCCCGCTGAGCCACGACTCAGTCTGGTGAGCTGACCCCGCTCCGCTCCCCCACTCCTCGGCACACGCCGAGGAGTGTGCCGCGCCGTCCGGTTCGCCGACGGTCGTCGGGAGCCGCCCGGTCACGACTTCGTGTGCGCGTCCCCACCCCCTGCGGTCCGCCCCCGCACGCGGACCGTCCAGCCGCCACCCGGAGCCGTCCATGAGCCGCTACGTCGCCCCGCTGGGCTTCACCCTCGCCGCCGTCTGGGTGGCCATCGTCTTCGTACTCGCCGGCGGCGGCCACTGAGGTGGTGCTGACCGGCGGCGGTCGGTGACCGCCGCCGGTGCACCGCTCAGAGCATCCGCGACGACCACACCAGGCTGAGCGCCCCGGCGCAGAGCGCCAGCAGCAGCGCCAACCCGGCGTACCACTGGGTCACCTCCCGCGGCTCGGTCCGGAAGCCGATCGAGCTGCCCATGTCCTGATAGACCTGCTTCAGCTCGCTCACCGAGGCCGCCTCGTAGAAGTAGCCCTCGGTGGTCTCGGCAAGCTCGGCCAGGGCCAACCGGTCCACCGGCACCCGCTGCAACTGCCCGCCGATGTCGACCTGGCCGGTGTCGGTGCCGAACGCGATGGTGGAGACCGGGACGTTCGCCGCCTGGGCGGCGGCCGCCGCCTCCTCCACCGCCCGCCCGGAGGTGCGGAACCCGTCGGAGAGCAGCACGATCCGTGCCGGCGGGATGCCCGCCGCGCCGTCGGCCGGCACCGACCGGATCGCCTCCAGGCAGGTGAACACCGCCTCACCGGTAGCGGTCGCCTCGGCCAGCACCAGACCGTCGATGGCGCTCGTCACCGCGTCCCGGTCCTTGCCCGGCGGCACCAGCACGTTCGCCGCCTTGGCGAACGACACGAGACCCAGGTTGTAGCTCTCCGGCAGCTCACCGACGAACTGCTTGGCCGCCTCCTGCGCCGCCTCCAACCGGTTCGGCGCCACGTCGTCGGCCTGCATCGACAGCGACACGTCGATGGCGAGCATCACGGTGGCCCGCTCCAGCGGCTCCCGGGTGTCCACCGCCGGCCGGGCCAGCGCGGTGGCCAGCACCAGCAGGCAGAGCAGGAACGCCGTCGCCGGAACGTGCCGACGCCAACCGAGCCCCTTCGGGGCCACCGTACGCAGCAGGTCCACATTGGTGAACCGCATCGCGAACGCCCGCCGGTGCAGCTGCCGCCACACGTAGAACGCCGCGAGGGCGAGCACCGGCAGCACCGCCAACAGCCACCACGGTTGCATGAAACGGATCATCGTGTCGTCCCCCGGGTACGCGCGTGCCGCTGCGCGGCCACGAATCGCACCATGTCCAGCAGCCAGTCTCGGTCCGTACGCAGACGCAGGTGGGCCGCGCCGGCGCCACGCAGGGCGGCGGCGATGGTGGCCCGTTGGGCGGTCGCGGCGTCGGCGTAGCGCTGCCGCAGCCGTGGATCGGCAGTCTGCACCTCGTGCAGCTCGCCGCTCTCCGGGTCGACCACCGGCAACACCCCCACGTCGGGCAACTCCAGCTCGCGCGGGTCGATCACCTCGATCGCGAGCACGTCGTGGCGGACCCGCAGCTTGCGCATCGGCCGCGCCCACTGCTCGGCCGGCGCGAGGAAGTCCGAGATCACCACGGCCACCCCGCGCCGCCGGGGCGGACGGTTGAGCATCTCGATGAGAGCGCCCAGGTCACCACGGCCCGGCTGGATGGCGGTGCCGGCGAGGGTACGCAGCAGGCCCTGCGCCTCCTTGCGACCGGAGCGGGCCGGCAGCCGGGTGAGCACGCCGGGGCCGGCCGGCGGTGCGGCTCCGCCACGCCAGCGGCGGGCCGGTGCGGACACACCGCCACCGGTGCCGATCACCGCGCCGATCCGGTTGCCGCCGCGCACGGTCAGGTGGGTGACGGCTGCCGCGGCGGCCACCACCACCTCGCGTTTGAGCCACTTCCCGGTGCCGAAGTCCAGGCTGGCGGACAGGTCCACCGCCAGCCAGGTCTCCAGTTCCCGGTCGGCGACCGTACGCCGCACGTGCGGTGTGGTGGTCCGTGCGGTGACCGGCCAGTCCATCCGGCGCACGTCGTCGCCCGGGCGGTACTCCCGGGATTCGCCCGCCTCGCTGCCCGGCCCGGGCAGCAGACCGGCGTAGTCGCCCTGGAGCAGACCGTCGAGTTTGCGGGTGACGAGCAGTTGCAGCCGGGACAGCACGGCCTCGCTGCGGTCGGGGGCGGGACGAGGGGTGGGTGAGGTCACGGCCGCTGCCCGGGCCAGCCAGCGCCCGGCGGCGGCGCGGTCGTCGGGCCGGTGGCCTGCTGCCGGGGCGCGACCGCCGGCAGGGGAATCGTCGACATCACCCGGTGCACGATGTGGTCGGCGGGCACGTCGTCGGCGAGCGCGTCGTAGCTGAGCACCAACCGGTGCCGCAGGATGTCCGGCGCGATGTCCTGCACGTCCTGCGGCAGCGCGTAGTCGCGCCCGCGCAGCAGCGCCAGCGCACGCGTCGCCCGGACCAGGCCCAGCGAGGCGCGTGGGCTGGCCCCGTACTGGATCAGTTGCGCGACGTCGGGCATGCCGTGCTCGGCGGGGGTACGCGTCGCCAGCACCAACCGGACCGCGTAGTCGACCAGGGCGTTGTGCACGAAGACCTGGTCCGCCTTGCGTTGCAGGGCGACCAGTTCGGGTGTGTCGAACACCGCGGTCGGCTCGGGCGCGGAGACACCCATCCGGTAGACGATCTCGCGTTCCTCCGCGTCGGTCGGGTAACCCACCACGATCTTCATGAGGAACCTGTCGCGTTGCGCCTCCGGCAGCGGGTAGACGCCCTCCTGCTCGATCGGGTTCTGGGTGGCCATCACCAGGAACGGGTCGGGCACCCGGTGGCTCTCGCCGCCGATGGACACCTGCCGCTCGCTCATCACCTCCAGCAGCGCGGACTGCACCTTCGCCGGAGCCCGGTTGATCTCGTCGGCGAGCAGGAAGTTGACGAAGACCGGCCCCAGCTCGACGTCGAACTTCTCGCTGGACTGCCGGTAGATGCGGGTGCCCATGATGTCGGCGGGCACCAGGTCCGGGGTGAACTGCACCCGGGCGAACGACCCGCCGACGACCTTGGCGAGGGTCTCCACCGCCAGGGTCTTGGCGACCCCGGGCACTCCTTCGAGCAGGCAGTGACCGCGAGCGAGCAGTGCGACGAACATCCGCTCCACCATCCGGTCCTGCCCGACGATCACACGTTTGATCTCGAACAGCGCCTTCTCCAACAGAGTGGCGTCCTGCGCGGGGGTGGTCACCGGCGCAGGTGCCGCTCCGTTCGGCGTCGGGGCGTCGGGCATGGTCGGCTGGGCCACCGGTCCTCCACAGCGTTTGTCGGTCGTCGCGGCTCGTGCGGTATCAAGACTCGCATGCCTTGCTGAGTGTCGAGGTGGGGAGAAGCCGATTTTCGCCGCGCCGTCCCCGGCAGCAGAATCGCCCGTCGAGGGTGTGCCTGGACCGGCCTGCCGCGTGTACGATTCACCCCGTCGCCGGGCGGCTCCCCCCGTGGTCGCCCGGCGATCAAACTTCCCGTGCGGCCACCCCTAGACTGGCCCGGATGAGCATCCCCTCCACCGCCGACGACGCCCTCGTCTGTTCGGCCCGCGGCTGTCGGGCCGCCGCCGTCTGGGCCCTGGAGTGGAACAATCCCCGGCTGCACGACGCCGATCGGCGCAAGACCTGGCTGGCCTGCGCCGACCATCGGACCAGCCTCGGTGACTTCCTGGACGCTCGCGGCTTCCTGCGTGCCGTCACCGCGGTGCCCGGATCGCCTACGCTCGACACGTGAGCACCCCCGGCGCCCCACCGCCTTCCGGACCCGACGCCTCGACGGCCGCACCGGCGGGCCGCGGGCCGCTGGAGCCCTGGCCGGACACGGTCGACTGGCAACCGATCTCCACCGACCTGATCTGGGTGGAGCTGATCCGGCTGGCGATCGTCGTCGCCATCGGGCTGGCGGTGACGGCCGTCGGCTGGGCGCTCAGCGGCCAGTGGCTGTTCGGGCTCGCCGTCGCCGTCGTGGTGGTGCTCGGCGTGTGGCGGGCCATCGCGATCGGCCGGGCGGTCCGGGCCTGGGGGTACGCCGAGCGGGAGAACGACCTGCTGGTCCGGCACGGGTTGCTGGTCCGCCGGCTCTCCATCGTGCCGTACTCGCGGATGCAGTTCGTCGACGTGAGCGCCGGGCCGTTGGAGCGCGCCTTCGACCTGGCCACCGTGCAGTTGCACACCGCGGCGGCGGCGAGCGACGCCCGGGTTCCCGGGCTGCGGCCGGCGCAGGCTTCCCGGCTGCGCGATCGGCTCACCGCGCTCGGCGAGGACCGGGCGGAGGGGCTGTGAGCGCCCGCGCGGGCAACCACCGTCCCCGCCGAGGGTCGCTGCGATGAGCGACGGGCCGAGCGCCTCGCCACCCGCTGGCCCGACGCCACCCGGGCCGGTGCTGCCCGCTGGCCCGACGCCACCCGGGCCGGTGCTGCCCACTGGCCCGGCAGCCACTGGCGTGCCAGGCACCGACGCGGCTCCCGCCGACCCGTTCGGCGCGCCCGAACCGTGGCCGGCACCACCCGGCGGCGGCGAGGGCGAACCCCGGCAGCGACTGCACCCGCTCAGCCCGGTGCTGCACGGCGCCAAGTCCCTCGTCGTGGTGATCGCCGGGCTGTCCTGGTCGACGCTGTCCCGGGTCGGCTTCGGCTGGTTCGCCGCGATGGTGGCGGTGCTGGCGCTCGGCGCGACAGTGCTGTCGGTGATCAGCTGGTACAACACCGGCTACCACGTCGTCGGCCGGGAACTTCGGGTGTACGAGGGGCTGCTCTGGCGGCGTACCCGGGCCATCCCGTTGGAACGGTTGCAGGCCGTGGAGGTGGTCCGGCCGCTGCTCGCCCAGCTCACCGGCCTGGCCGAGCTGCGCCTGGAGGTCGTCGGCGGAGGCAAGACCGAGGCGCCACTGGCGTACCTCGGGGTGACCGACGCCGCCCTGCTGCGCGAGCGTCTGCTGGCGCTGGCCGGGCGGGTGGCGCAGCTACCCGCGCCCGGCGACGCGACCGCCCCGGTGGCCCCGGGTGCGACGGCGCCACCGGCGGCCGCGCCCGGCCGGCCACTGCACGCGGTACGCAACCAGAACCTGCTGGTCAGCCAACTGCTCACCCCGCAGGCGTTCCTGCTCCCGTTCGGTGTGGCCTTCGTCGTGGTGCAGTTCCTCACCGCCGGGTCGTGGTCGTTCGTGGCGGTGGCGAGCACCCTGACCGCGATGGCGGGTGTGCTGCTGCAACCGATCCGCCGGGTCCTCGACGACTGGAACTTCCGGCTGGCCCGCGACGGCGCCACGCTGCGGGTGCACAACGGTCTGCTGGAGACGCGGGCGCAGACCGTGCCGCTGGAGCGGGTGCAGACCGTGCGGGCCACCTGGCCGCTGCTCTGGCGGATGAAGGGCTGGCTGCGGCTGCGGCTGGAGGTGGCCGGTTACTCCGTCGCGGAGGCCGACGACCGCAGCCGGCCCGACCGGCTGCTGCCGGTCGGCGACCTGCCGACGGCGACGATGATCGTCGCCGAGGTGCTTCCCGGGGTACGCCTCGACGCGCTCCCGCTGAGCCCACCTCCGCGCCGGACCCGTTGGCTGCACCCACTGGGCCGTGCCGCCTTCGGCGCGGGGCTGTTCGAGCGGGTCTTCGCCACCCGGTCCGGGCGGCTCACCCGGCAGCTGGTGATCGTGCCGTACGCCCGGATCCAGAGCGTGCGAGTGGTCCAGGGGCCCATCCAGCGCCGTCTCGGGTTGGCCACCGTGCACGCGGACACCGCGGGCGGCTCCGGCGCCACCGCCCAGGACCGCGACCTGGCAGAGGCCTGGTCCCTGGCTGCGGACCTGACCGAAAGAGCCCACCAAGCCCGCACCCAACCCTGACCCGCCGGCGCCACCCCCGGTGGCGGGGGGCCGGGGTGGGGGTCAGTGGTCGGCGGGGATTGCGGGGTGGGTTGTGGTGGTGTCTGGTTGTCGGGGGGTGGGGGCCTCGGCGGGCGGGGGGTCGGCGGGATTCGGTGGGGGTTCCGTGGCCGACCTGGCGCGCGGGTGGCGGACGCGCCACGCTGCCCAACCACGCTCCGCCAGACCGACCACCAGGAACGTCAGCCCCACGTACGCCCAGCCGACCAGCACGTCGATGACGTAGTGCTCACCCGAGTAGACCAGGGTGAAGGTCATCGCCAGCGGGTACGCGAGCAGCAGCGGCCACCAGCGACGGCGGGTGGCGGTCAGGAAGAACAGCACCACGAACAACGCCCACGCGGTGTGCAGCGACGGCATCGCGGCGACCGGGTTGGAGGCGATCTGGCCGGCGTTGAGCACGTTGCCGGCGCCGTGCATGCCGAACGCCTTCCAGCCCCGCGTCGAGATCCGGGCGACCTCGGTGAGCAGCCCGTTCTGTGCCGCCCACCAGGGCGGGGCGGCCGGGTAGATGAAGTAGGTCACCAGGCCGGCGGCGCAGAGGAAACCCCAGCGCCGCATGTACGCCGCCCAGCGGTGCCGGTCGCGCAGCCAGAGCACCGCGGCGGCGGTCAGCGCCACCACGAAGTGCGAGAAGTACACCCAGCTCGCGGCGACGTCCCACCAGTGCACCTGCGGGTGGTAGAGGTGCTGCTGCAACCAGACGGTGGGCACCTCCCCGCCGGTGGCCCAACCGAACATGAACCGGTCGGCGACGATCAGCTCCATCGCGTGCGGCGTGGCCCCGTTGTCGGCGAACCCGCGCGAGAGGTTGTAGATCACGAACAGCAGCACCACCGGCACCCAGTCCCGAGCGAAGCGCAGGTGGCTGCGCCAGGGCCGGTCGCTGTTCCAGGCGATGGTCGCGAGCCAGATCCAGACGAAGGCGTACGTCGGGTCGGTGGGCAGGCCGATGGCCAGCCACGCGGCGACGAAGGCGACCGCCCAGACGGTCATCGCGACGACGCGCCGACGACCCCCGTCCGGGGACGCGGGCGGGTCGGTCCGGGCGGGGGGCTGGGGGTCAGTCACGACGGCCATCGTCGTCAAGGTTAACGACGGGTACGGCATCGACCGACGGGGACCACCCGGTGCTCGTCGCGGGTGGGTGCGCCCGGATCGCCGGGCGCGTGCTCACCGTGTCCGGCGAACACCTAGGCTGACGACCATGCAGGAGCAGCCCGAGCCGGCCTTCACGCCGGGTCTGACCGCCCAGGTCGAGTTGACCGTCACCGACGCGGACACCGCCCAGGCGGTCGGTTCCGGGGACGTACCGGTGCTGGGCACTCCACGGGTGCTGGCGCTGGCCGAGGCGGCCACCGTCGCGGCGACGACGACCGGGATGCCGCCCGGGTCGACGACCGTGGGCACCCGGGTCGAGTTGGAGCACCTGGCGCCGACCGTGGTCGGCCGGACGGTCCGCGCGCAGGCGCTGCTGGCAACCGTCGACGGTCGCCGGCTGTCGTTCGAGGTCACGGTCAGCGACGGTGACCAGACGGTGGCCCGGGGTCGGGTGGACCGGATCCTGGTGGACCGGCAACGCTTCGTCGAACGCGCCGGGCGTTCGTCGTGACCACCGGGTTCGTCGAGGTCGCCGACCGGGTGCACGTGCTTCGCGAACCACTGCTGCGGGTCAACGTCACACTCGTCGTCGGGGACGACGAGGCGCTGCTGGTGGACACGCTCTCGTCGGCCGCGCAGGCCACCGACCTGGCCGCGGCCGTCCGGGCGATCACCGACCGCCCGTTGACGCTCGTCAACACCCACCACCACTACGACCACTGTTTCGGCAACGCCATCCTGGCCGGCGACCCGCCCCGCCCGGTGTACGCGCACGAGCTGGCCGCCACGGCGCTGCGCACGGACCCGGAGGGGCTGCGCCGGGAGGCGTACGCGGAGCTGCGCGAGGAGCATCCCGAGCTCGCCGCCGAGCTGGCCGACACCCCGCTGCTCGCCCCCACGCACACCGTGCACACCGAGACGTCGCTCGATCTGGGTGGCCGGCGGGTGCTGCTGCGCCACCCGGGGCGGGGGCACACCGACGCGGATCTGGTGGTGCACGTGCCGGACGCCGACGTGCTCGTCGCCGGGGACCTGGTGGAGCAGAGCGGGCCGCCCGCCTTCGAGGACGCGTACCCCCTGCGGTGGCCGGACGCGGTCGCGGACCTGCTGCGGCTGACCACCGCGCGCACGGTGGTGGTGCCGGGTCACGGCGACCCGGTGGACGTCGAGTTCGTCCGCGCCCAACATGCCGACCTGGTGCGGTTGGCCTGGCTGATCCGGGCCGCGCACACCGGCAGCGCGCCGCCCGAGAGGGTGGCCGCGGAGGCTCCCTTCGGCGCCCGCGCCGCCCTGGTCGCCGCCCGCCGCGGCTACCGCGAACTGGACGGCGAGGCCTAACCCGGGAAGCGGCGGTCGACGTCGGCGCGGGTGGGCATGGCGGTGGCGCCACCCGGGCGCTCGCAAACCAGGCCCGCCACCCGCAGCGCGAACGCGACCCGCTCGACCCACCCGGCCGGGGAGTCCGGTTCGCCGTCGTTGAGCAGGTCGGCGATCAGCGCGGCCAGCACCGAGTCGCCGGCGCCGGTGGCGTCGACCGCGTCGACCTTCGGGGCCGGCACCCGGACCGGGTCGGCGTCGGCGGCGGCCAGCACCGCGCCGGCCGCGCCGAGCGTCACCACCACCGTGGCGGCCCCCAGCTCGCGCAGGTACGCGGCCACCCCCTCGACCGGTTCACCGGGGTAGAGCAGCCCAGCGTCGGCGGAGCTCAGCTTGACCAGGTGCGCGCCGGGGGCGAATTCGGCCACCACCTGGCGGAGCCCGTCCAGCGCCTCCGGCCCGGTCAGCACCCGGGGGCGTACGTTCGGGTCGAAGACCCGCAGACCCGTGGCAAGCGACCAGGCGCGCCGGGCGGCGGCCAGCGGGCCGGGCTGGAGCAGCGCGATCGAGCCGCAGGAGAGCACGTCGGCGCCCTCCACCAGCGCGAGGTCCAGGTCGTCGGGGCCGAGCAGGCCGTAGGACGCCGGTTCGCCGTAGAAACGGAAGTCGGGTTCCGGTCCGGCGTAGGTGACCACCGCGAGCGTGGTCGGCGCCGGCACCGTCACCGCACCGGCCACCCCGACGTCGGCCGCGGTGAGGAAGGCGCGGATCCGGCCGCCCAGCACGTCGTCGCCGAGGGACCCGACGAACTGTGCCGCACCGCCGAGGCGGGCCACCCCGACGGCGACGTTGAGCGGCCCGCCGCCGATCGCCTGCCGGTAGACCCGCTCCCCGTCGCGCTCGGTGTCGAGCAGGTCGACGAGTGCCTCGCCGAGTACCACCGCGTACCCCATGCCGATCCTCTCGTCGTCACCAACCACCGGCCGTCGCACGCCGAGCCGATCGCCGTGCCCCCAGGCTGGCACAGCGCGCCGCTCGGTGGGCGCCGAAGCGGTGGACGGGCTACCCGGGCCGGTGGACCGGCCCGTCGAGCGCCGCGAGGGGGCGACCGGTGCCACCCCAGCGGGCCGCGACGATCTGCGCGGCCACACTCACCGCGGTCTCCTCCGGGGTACGACCACCGAGGTCCAATCCGATCGGCGAGGCGAGCCGGGCGAGCTGCTCCGGGCCGAGCCCCGCCTCGCGCAGCAGTTTGTGCCGCTCGTCGTGGGTGCGCCGCGAACCCATCGCGCCGACGTACGCCAACCGGTGGCGCAACGCCAGTTCCAGCACCGGCACGTCGAACTTCGGATCGTGGGTGAGGACACACACCACGGTCCGCCCGTCGGTCCGGCCCGCGTCCAATTCCGTTCGCAGGTAGCGGTGCGGCCACTGCACCACCACCTGGTCGGCCTCGGGGAAGCGCCGGGCGGTGGTGAAGACTCCTCGGGCGTCGCAGACGGTGACCCGGTAGCCGAGGAACGCGCCGATCCGGGCCACCGCGGCGGCGAAGTCGATCGCCCCGAAGACGATCATCCGGGGCGGGGTGGCGTACGCGGTCACGAAGAGGCTGATGCCGCTGCCGCGCCGCTGCCCGTGGTAGCCGTACCGGAGCACCCCGCTGTGCCCGGCGGCGAGCAGCCCGAGGGCGTCGACGCGGGCGGCGTCGTCGAGCCGGTCGTCACCCAGCGACCCGATCGACTGCTGGCCGGTCAGCACCAGTCGCCGGCCCAACCGTCGAGCTGGATCGGTCGGCGGCGCGCCCGGTGGATCGCCGGCGTCGGCGGCCACGCAGGTGACCACCGCCGCCGGTTGGCCGTCTCGGCGGGCGGCGGCGACCGCCGCCAGCCCCGGCAGGGCGCTGGCCTCGACGCGCTCCACGAACACGTCGAGGATGCCACCGCAGGTCAGACCCACGGAGTACGCGTCGTCGTCGCTGATGCCGTACCGGATCAGCTCGGCGGCGCCGGTGTCCAAGACCCGGCGGGACCGTTCGTAGAGGTCCGCCTCGACGCAGCCGCCGGAGACGCTGCCGGTGACCGTGCCGTCGGTCGCCACCGCCATCGCCGCGCCGGGCGGTTGCGGTGCGGAGTGCCAGGTGGCCACGACGGTGGCCAGCGCGACCGGCTCACCGGCGCGGCACCGGCGGTGCACCTCGTCGAACACGTCCGGCACCGGCCGTCACCTCTCCGCCTCCGTCGTCCCCGTCCGCAGGATATGGCGTTGAACGGCGGCCGGTGGGTCAACTCATCCATCGAGGGACAGCTATTGCGCTGGCGTGGCGTGGCGTGATGGGATGACGTGTACCGGGCGGTGCGAGGGCTGCCGCGCCACCGGTTGCCGGGTTCGACACACGCGAGGGCGCCGGTCCCTGACAGGACCGTTGATGGCACGCGTCCACCGGCTGGGCTTCGCCGGGGCACGTCGCCGTGATCGTCGCACCGCTCATTTCAGCGGGGCGAGCAGGCCACGTCCCGTCCGTTCGCGGCGGGGCGGCTCGGGCGGCGCGCCTCGCGAGTCAGGAGAACCCGTGAACCGTTCCCGTACGGCCGCGTTGCTCACCGCGGCCATGACCCTCGCGCTGGGCGCTGTCGCCCTGGCGTCCAGTCCCC
This sequence comes from Micromonospora sp. NPDC085948, assembly GCF_040686315.1. Classification (NCBI taxonomy): domain Bacteria; kingdom Bacillati; phylum Actinomycetota; class Actinomycetes; order Micromonosporales; family Micromonosporaceae; genus Micromonospora; species Micromonospora sp. NPDC085948. Next base: position 34,497 of record NZ_JBFBJW010000021.1, read on the forward strand.
AGCCGGCCGCCGCCCACGGCGCGGCGATGACCCCGGGCAGCCGCACCTACCTGTGCTGGCAGGACGGCAAAAGCCAGACCGGTGAGATCCGGCCGAACAACCCCGCGTGCTCCGCCGCGGTGGCGCAGAGCGGGGCGAACTCGCTCTACAACTGGTTCAGTGTGCTGCGTTCCGACGCTGGCGGCCGCACCACCGGCTTCATCCCGGACGGGCAGCTGTGCAGCGGCGGCGCCACCGGTTTCCGCGGCTACGACCTGCCCCGCACCGACTGGCCCCTGACCCACCTGACCGCCGGGTCGCGGCTGGACTTCAAGTACAGCAACTGGGCGCACCACCCGGGCACGTTCTACTTCTACGTGACCAAGGACAGCTGGAGCCCGACCCGGGCCCTGGCCTGGAGCGACCTGGAGCAGCCGTTCCTCACGGTGACCAACCCGCCGCAGCGCGGCGCGGTCGGCACCAACGACGGGCACTACTACTTCAGCGGCAACCTGCCGTCGGGTAAGAGTGGCCGGCACATCATCTACTCCCGCTGGGTGCGCTCGGACTCGCAGGAGAACTTCTTCGGTTGCTCCGACGTGACCTTCGACGGCGGCAACGGTCAGGTGACCGGGGTGGGTCCGGGTACCGGTTCGCCGTCGCCCGACCCGACGACCCCGCCGCCGGACCCGACCACCCCGCCGCCCAACCCCACCACGCCGCCGCCGGACCCGACGACCCCGCCGCCGAACCCGACCACGCCACCGCCGGGCGGTGACTGCATGGCGGTCTACAAGGTGAGCAGCGCCTGGCAGGGCGGATTCCAGGGCGAGGTCACGATCATGAACCACGGCAGTACGCCGTTCAATGGCTGGACCGCGAGTTGGACCTGGCCGAACGGGCAGGCGATCAGTCAGATCTGGGGCGCCACCCAGACGTCGTCCGGCTCGTCGGTGACGGCGACGAACGTCAATTACAACGGCACAGTCGCACCGGAGGGCACCACCACGTTCGGCTTCCTGGCCAGCAGCACAGGAACGAACGGACTCCCGACGGTCACCTGCGCCCGCAAGTAGCCGCCACCCCCTGAAACGATCAAGAGGTTTGCGTCATCCGGAGTCGTTCCGGTGACGCAAACCTCTTGGTCGTTGTGGGTGTCAGCGGACCATGGAACCGACCACCGGCTTCGTGAGCAGGGCGGACTGGTTGCGCTGGATGCCCGGGTCGAGGGTCTTGGCCACGAAGATCGCGTGCCAGATGCAGAAGATCAGCACCGTCCACACCTTGCGGGAGTGGTCGGCCTCCTCCCGCTTGTGCTCGTCGAGCAGCCGCAGCGCGTACGACAGGTCGAGCAGGTCACCCGCGCCCGAGGTGCTGAGCACGTGCCGGGCCCACTCGTACATCTCGCCGCGCAGCCAGACCCGGGTGGGGGTCGGGAAGCCCAGCTTCTTGCGGTTGACGATGGCCGGCGGCACGACACCCTGCAACGCCTGACGCATCGCGTACTTGGTGGCGTCGGAGCGCGGCGGCAGCTTCAGGTCCACCGGGATCTTCGCCGCGACGTCGAACACCTCGCGGTCGAGGAACGGCACCCGCACCTCCAGCGAGTGCGACATCGAGATCCGGTCGGCCTTGACCAGGATGTCGCCGCGCAGCCAGGTGTAGAGGTCGACGTACTGCATCTTGGTGACGTCGTCCAGCTCGGTGCACTCGGCGTAGATCGGGGCGGTGACGTCGGTGTAGCGCACCGAGGGGTCGTAGCGGCGCATCAGGTGCTGCTTCTCCTCCTCGGTGAACATCCGCGCGTTGCCGTAGTAGCGCTCCTCGATCGGGGTGGTGCCCCGCTCCAGGAAGCTCTTGCCCTTGACGCCCTGCGGGATCGCCTTGGAGACCGCGCGCAGACCCTTCTGCACCCCGCCGGGCAGGCCGTTGACGGTGCCCAGCGACAGCGGCTCCCGGTAGATCGTGTAGCCGCCGAAGAACTCGTCCGCGCCCTCGCCGGAGAGCACCACGGTGACGTGCTCGGCGGCCTTCTTGGCCACGAAGTAGAGCGGCACCAGCGCCGGGTCGGCCACCGGGTCGTCCAGGTGCCAGACGATCTTCGGCAGCGCGTCGATCATGTCCTGCGGACCGATCTTGGTGGGGATCGTCGTGACGTCCAGGTGCCGCGCCGACTCCTGGGCGACGTCGATCTCGGAGTAACCCGGGACGTCGTAGCCGACGGTGAAGGTGAGGATGTTCGGGTTGAACTCCCGGGCCAGCGCCACCACCGCGGTCGAGTCGATGCCACTGGACAGGAACGAGCCGACCGGCACGTCGGAGCGCATGTGCATGCGCACGCTCTCCCGCAGCGTCTCCCGGATCTCGTGGTACAGCTTCTGCTCGTCGTCAACCGGCGCCGGCCGGAACACCGGCCGATACCACCGCCGTACGTCGATGCGCCCACCCGGGGTCCAGTTCAGGTACTCCCCCGAGCCGATCCGGCTGATGCCCTTGTGCAGGGTGCCGGGCTCCGGGACGTACTGAAGGGTCAGGTAGTGGCTCAGGTTGGCCGTGTCGACGCCCGCGTCACCCTGGTAGTTGCTGTGCGCGAACGGCAGCAGCGCCTTCTTCTCCGACGCCAGGTAGAGGCCGTCGGCGGTCTCCAGGTAGTGCATCGGCTTGATGCCGAAGTAGTCGCGGGCACCGAACGCGCGCCGCTCCTGCCGGTCCCAGATGACGAAGGCGAACATGCCCCGCAGCCGGGTGAGCACCTGCTCACCCCAAAAGTGGTAGCCGGCGACGATCACCTCGCCATCACCGGCGGTGGCGAACTGCGCGCCGAAGTTCCTGATCAACTCCTCGCGCAGCTCGATGTAGTTGTAGATCTCACCGTTGAAGGTGAGCAGGTAACGGCCGTTCGCGTAGGGCAGCGGCTCGTGGCTCGACGCGACGTCGATGATGGCCAACCGCTTGTGGGCGAACACGCCGTCCGCGTACCGGCCGGAAGCGTCGCCGACCACCTCGACCCCGGTCTCGTCGGGGCCGCGGTGGTGCAGGCATTCCAACGCTCCGGCGATGTGGTCGCGATGCGCTGCGGCGTTGCCGTTCGCGCTGAAGAAGGCCAGAAGTCCGCACATGGTGGCCATCTTTCCACGCGCGCTGTCGGCCCTTGCAGCCGTCCGTCGATCCACCCGACTCCCGGGGGCGTCAGCGCGAACCGGGGCGCGCGGTACCGTCGGGATCAGCAACGAGGCGGAGGGAGCGGCGCAATGACCGAGGGACAAACCGACGGTACGCCGACGGACGGCACGGAATCGCACGATCCGGACTTCCCGGAGGCGTTCCTGTCCTTCATGCGGCAGGGCTGGCGCGACACCGCGCTCCCCGTGTCGCCCCGGCCGGAGACGCCGAACTACGCCAAGCGGCGCGCCGCGCTCTCGGCGGCCTTCCCCGGCGAGACGCTCGTCATCCCCACCGGCACCGAGAAGGTCCGGGCCAACGACACCGACTACCCGTTCCGGCCGGGCAGTGACTTCGCCTACCTGACCGGCGACCACGACGCCGACAGCGTGCTGGTGCTGCGCCCCAACGGCTCCGGGCACGACGCGACGCTGTACATGCGGCCCCGATCGTCCCGGGAGACCGACGAGTTCTTCCGCAGCCGCAACGGCGAGCTGTGGGTGGGCCGGCGGCACACGCTCAGCGAGAAGTCGACCGAGCTGGGCCTGCCCACCGCCGACCTGACCGGCCTGGAGGCGACCCTCGCCGACCTGGCGCCGGGGCGTACCCGGGTGTTGCGCGGTTTCGACGCCCAGGTGGACGCGGCCGTCCGCGCCTACGACGGCCCGCGCGCCGAGGGCCAGCCGGCCCGCGACCGGGAGCTGGCGATCGCCATCTCGGAGATGAAGCTGGTCAAGGACGAGTGGGAGATCGGCCAACTCCAGGACGCGATCGACGCCACCGTCCGCGGCTTCGAGGACGTGGCCCGGATCCTCCCGGCCGACCGCGCGGTGTCCGAGCGGCTCCTGGAGGGTGTCTTCGCGCTGCGGGCCCGGCACGACGGCAACGACGTCGGGTACAGCTCGATCGTCGGCGCCGGCGAGCACGCCACGATCCTGCACTGGGTGCACAACCACGGCGCCACCCGACCGGGTGACCTGCTGCTGATGGACATGGGCGTCGAGGGCCGCAACCTCTACACCGCCGACGTCACCCGGGTCCTGCCGGTCAACGGCCGGTTCACCGCGCTGCAACGCCAGGTCTACGACATCGTGTACGCCTCGCAGCAGGCCGGCATCGACGCCATCCGCCCCGGAGTGACGTTCAAGGACGTCCACCTGACCTGCATGCGGGTGCTCGCCGAGGGCCTGTCCGAACTGGGCCTGCTGCCGGTGAGCGTGGACGAGGCGATGGACGAGAAGTCGACCGTCTACCGGCGGTGGACGCTGCACGGCTTCGGCCACATGCTCGGCATCGACGTGCACGACTGCTCCAACGCCCGCAAGGAGACCTACCGCGACGGCGCGCTGGGCGAGGGCTACGTGCTCACCGTCGAGCCCGGCCTGTACTTCCAGCCGGAGGACGAGCTGGTCCCCGCCGAGCTGCGCGGCGTGGGCATCCGGATCGAGGACGACGTACTGGTCACCGCGTCCGGCGCGGTGAACCTGTCGGCCGGGCTGCCCCGCACCTCCGACGAGGTGGAGACCTGGCTGGCCGAGCAGCGTGAGGCCGGCCCCCGCCTGCCCGGCTGACCGTCGCACCAGCCCCGCCGCCCGACCACCGCACCGGCGCCGCCGCCAGCCGACCACCGGCCCGGCGACGCCGGTGCGCTGTTGTCGACGAGCTCCGGCCCAGCGCCGGTGCGCCGGTGTTGACAAGACCTCCGGCCCGGCCCAGCGCCGGTGCGCCGGTGTTGACAAGACCTCCGGCTCGGCCAAGCACCGTGCTGCGCCGCCCGGGCAGCGGCAGCCCGCACCCGTGGCGGCCGACCACTCCCGTGATCCACTCGGCTTCACGGAAACCGCCCCATCCAGACCGCACGAACACCGCCCTGTACTGAAACCCGAGTGGATCACGCCCTTGGGCACCGCCTGCGGCGTGGGCGGCGGGCGGCCCGTGGGTCGGTGGGCGGCACGTGGATCGGTGGGCGTTGCCTGTCCCGCGATGGCGGTGACATTCGCCCGTCAGAGCCGCCTTTGCGCTGCTCACGCCCTTTTCACCGGCCCGGACCGCCTGCCCGGCCTCATCCGGCCTGCGCCAAATGCGGGGTTATCTCGGATAAGTCCGCGTCGCGAAGATGGTTCTCATACGGTGGGGATCAGAGGCTGCAACCCATTTGTAGCTGGTCGTGGCGCCTCGGGCGGTGCGATCCCGTCTGGTAGCAGGAGAGGGCGGAAGGCTCTGATGTCCAACGACGTAACGAGTACCGACGGCGGGGCCTCGACAGCTCCGCCGACACGACGACGGCGGGCGCTGTGGGTCGCCGGCGTTGCCGGGTTGACCGGCGTGGTCGGCCTGGCGGCCCTCGGCGGTGTGGCCGCCCGGGATGACAAGCCCAAATCCGACCAGGTGTCCGACGCGCAGCCGTCGACCAACCGGCAGAACGTCAGCGACGCTGGCGGCGCGGACGAGAACGGCGCCAAGGAAACCGACGCTCAGGACCACGAGTGGGGCGGCGACGACTGGAGCGGCTTCGACGACCGGTCCGGCGACGACAAGCGCCAAGGCGACAAGCGCCAGGACGACAAGCGCGACGAGAAGGACCGCGGCAGGCAGGTCCCGTGCGACACCGACAAGCTGATCCAGGCGATCACCTTCGCCAACAACGAGGACGGCGGCGTGTTGGATCTGGCCAAGGGCTGCACCTACACGCTGACCCGTAACCAGGACGGCAACGGCCTTCCGGTGATCACCGAGAACATCACCCTGAAGGGCGAGCACACCACCATCGGCCGGGAGGCCACCGCCGACGAATTCCGCATCCTCAACGTCGGCCCCGGCGGGCGTCTCACCCTCAAGGGCCTGAGCATCAGGGGCGGCCAGACCCTGCAGTCCCCGATAACCGCCGACCCGGCGGCGGTCTGGGCGCCGTACTCGGCGCTGACCCGCTCCACCGCCACCGGCACGGCAGCGAAGCCCGCACCGGCACCGGCGACGAAGGCAGCACCGGCGACCAAGGCAGCACCCGCCAAGGCCGCCGCACCAGCGGCCAAGGCGGCACCAGCCGCCAAGGCGGCACCAGCCAAGCCCGCCGCAACAACAGCGGCCAAGGCGGCAGCGAAGCCCGCCGCGACAACGGCCGCCAAGGCAGCACCCGCCGAGGCACCCGCGGCCAAGGCGGCACCCGCCGAGGCACCCGCGGCCAAGGCGGCATCAGCAACCAAGGCCGGACCGGCCACGGCAGCGGCAACAACGGCCGTCCAGGCCGCACCGGCCATGCCCGTGCTGGCGAAGCCGGCGCCGGCCGGGTCGGCGGTGACGCCGCTGGTCGAGGAGCCCGGGTTCACCGACGGTGCCGGGGTGCTGGTGCAACCCGGTGGTCGGGCCGAGATCCTGGACAGCGAGTTGCTCTACAACCAGTCCGGTAGCAACGGCGGTGGGCTGGCCAACTTCGGCAGCACCAGGCTCAGCAAGACGACGGTCGCGCACAACACCGCCTTCTTCGCCGGCGGCGGCATCTTCAACGCCGGCGTACTCCAGGTCGACGAGTCGAAGATCAAGGACAACACCGCGATCATCGGTGGCGGTGGCATCTCCAACGGCGCGCCGGCGATCCGCAGCGAGGGTGTTGTGGGCGGTTCGGTCTGGGTCTACAAGAGCGAGGTCACCGACAACGAGACGCTCGGCTTCGGCGGCGGCGTGCTGGATGTCGAGGGCACCACGACGCTGCACCAGACGACGGTCGGTGACAACACCGCGGCGCTCGAGGGTGGTGGCATCGCGGTGGCGGACAGCCAGCTCACCCTCAAGGACGCCACGGTGGTCAGGAACAGCACCGCTCGCGAGGGTGGCGGCCTGTTCGTGAGCTCCGACAGCGTCGCGACGATCGAGAGCAGCAGGATCAAGGACAACACCTCGATCTTGTGGGGCGCCGGCCTCTACAACGACGACGGCGTCACCACGCTGCGCGACAGCGAAGTGGTGGGCAACCGGGCCGTCGGTCCGATCGCCCGCGGCGGCGGCATCGTCAACGCCGACGGGAGCGAGGTCAGACTCCACCGGACGACTGTGGCGCACAACTTCTCCACCCTTGAGCCGGGGGGCATCTTCAACAGCTTCGGCGGCACCGTGACGCTTGATGACGAGTCCGCGGTCACCGCCAACCGCCCGACCAACTGCTTCAACGTTTCGGACTGCTTCGCCTGATCGGGTGGGGCTGAACCACATAGAGAGGTACGCCCCTCCGTGCCGTCACCGGCTCGGAGGGGCGTACCCGTTTTGGCAGGTCAAGAGGGTTCTACGGCCGTCCTGGGCGGCAGTGGGTCCGGCGGGGTGTCCCGGCCCTTCCCGACGCAACATGAACCGAATGTGGGGTTCTCTCGGATAAGCCCGCGAGGCGAGGAACCTTCTCATACGGTGGTTTTGGGAGCTACAACCGATTTGTAGCAGGGGACACCCGTCTGACGGCGGCGACCCTGTCTGGTACGAGGAGAGGGCAGAGAGCTCCGATGTCCAACTACCTAACGAACAACGAAGCCTCCGGGCGGGCGACGGCCAAGCGCCGCCGCAAGCTCTGGCTCGCCAGTGGCGTGGCCGGTTTGACGGGCGTGATCAGTCTCGCGGCGGTTGGCGTCGCGGGCAGCGCCGGAGCGGTCGGCCTGAACTGGAACACCGCGCAGGTCAGCAAGGACGGCGACCAGCGGGGTGACGAGGCGCGCGACTGGGACAAGGACGAGGACCGGAACAAGGACCGGGACAAGGACAAGGACAAGGACCGGGACAAGGACCACGAGCGCGGGAAGGAGGTGCCCTGCGACACCGACAAGCTGATTCAGGCCATCGTGTTCGCCAACAACAAGCACGGCGGTGTGCTGGAGCTGGCCAAGGGCTGCACCTACAACCTGACCCGCAACGACTACGAGGGCAACGGCCTTCCGGTGATCACGGAGCACATCACCCTCAAGGGTGAGCACACCACGATCTCCCGGGAAGCCACGGCCGACTACTTCCGCATCCTCAACGTCGGCGCCGGTGGTCACCTCACCATCAAGGGCCTGACCATCAAGGGTGGCCAGACCCTCGAGCTGGAGAACGGCGTCGAGCCGGCCGCGGTCTGGGCGGCCTACTCGGACTCCGAGGCGCTCGCCGCGCAGGTGAAGGCGGGCACCCCGTTGGCCCAGGCGCTCAGCACCCGACAGGCCAACCCGAAGGCAGGCCTGAAGGCCGCGCCGAAGGTCACCAAGAAGGTCACGCCGGGCGTCGTCACGCCGCTCGTCGAGGAGCCGGAGGAGAACGACGGCGCCGGCATCCTGGTCCAGCCGGGCGGCACCGCCGAGATCCTGGAGTCCGAGGTCGTCCTGAACCAGTCCGGCGGCAACGGCGGCGGTGTGGCCAACTTCGGCACCACGAAGATCTGGCACAGCACCGTCACCCGTAACACCGCCTTCTTCTTCGGTGGCGGTGTCTTCAACGCCGGCCTGCTCAAGGTCGAGGAGTCGAAGATCACCGACAACACCGCCGTCATCGGTGGTGGCGGTATCTCCAACGGCGCCGCGGAGATCTTCACCGACGACGTCAACGGTGGGACCGTCGAGCTCAAGAAGGCCGAGATCACCGACAACGAGACGCTCGGCTTCGGCGGCGGCTACCTCGACATCGAGGGCAACACCACGGCGTACGAGACGAAGTTCGCCTCGAACACCGCGGTCCTCGCCGGTGGCGGCCTCGCGGCGGCGGACAGCCAGCTCAACCTGCACCACGTCGTGATCGAGAAGAACAGCACCGCCGGTGTCGGTGGTGGTGTGGCCATCGCCTTCGACAGCGCGGTCACGTTCGAGAAGAGCGCCGTCAAGGACAACACCGCCGGCTTCTTCGGCGGCGGGCTCTTCAACGCTGGCAGCGTCACCACGCTGCGCGACAGCGAGGTCGTCGGCAACCGGGCCGTGGGTCCGATCGGGGTCGGCGGCGGCATCTTCAACATCTTCGGCGAGGTCAACCTGTCGAAGACGAAGGTCGCCCACAACTTCTCCACCTTCGAGCCGGGCGGTGTCTTCAGCTTCTTCGGAGAGGTGAACGTGGACGACAAGTCCGCCATCACCGCGAACCGTCCGACGAACTGCCTGGCCATCCCGGGCGGCAGCATCGAGAACTGCTTCGCCTGATCGAAGAGGTAGCGCCAGCACAACGCACCGGCCCCCTTCCGCGCCACGCGGAAGGGGGCCGGTTCACGTTCACTACCTCTGGACGAACACCGCCACGCTGCGCGCCGGGACGCTGAACGTGCCGGCCGCCCGGTCGAACGAGGCGGTACGCAGCACCGGATCGGCCGAGTCGACGAGCACCGGGTGCAGCGCCACATCCGCACCGCGCAGGTCGGCCACCGTCTGCGTCGCCGTCTCCGGGGTGCCGTTGAAGACGACAGTCACCGACTGCCACGCCCCGCCCAGCCCCCGGGCGTCCAGCGTCATGGTCAGCACGCCCGGCGTCTCCTGCTCCCCGGACAGCGGGAACGCCACCCGCCGCTGCACCTGCTCGGCGGTGGCCAGCCCGAACACCGGCGACGACGCCCGGATGCGCAGCAACTCGGCGTACCGGGCGTTCGTGGTGTTGATCGCCGCGCAGTCCGGCACCAGCGCCGGGTCCGCCAGGAGCGGCAACGCGTACGACCACTTGTCCTCGTTGTCGGGCGAGGGCGGCAGACCGGCGCCGAACCCGTTGCCCCGTTCACAACCCCAGCGGATCTGGTTGAACCAGTCACCGGAGTTGAACGAGTTGCGGTCCAGCGACTTCGACCGCAGCCGCTCGGTGCCGGCGGTGACGAACCCGGTGCCCTGCCCCAGCACCACGCTGCCCAGGGCCAGCACCTGCATCCGGGAGCGGTCCGCCGCCGAGGTGGCCTGCGGCAGCTTGTACGCCAGCGCGTCGTACAGGATCTCGTTGTCGTGCGCGTCGACGTAGGTGACGGCCTCCCCCGGCGCGGCGGTGTAGCCGGCCGGGGAGCCGTTGTAGTCCACCTGCTCCCCGGTGACCTGCCGCCCGGCGGTGTCGGTGAACCGGTAGCCGCGCAGGTTGCCGGTCAGCCCCACCTTGATCAGGTCGTGGGCGTGCAGCAGGCGGGCCTTCTGCTCGGCCGGTGACCCGTTGACCGTGTCGCCGTTCGGGTCGGTGTAGAGCCCGGACGCGAAGCCCTGCACCCGTGGGTTGGTGTCGAACGGCCCGCCGCCGCGCACCGCGTCGCGCAGCCGGTCGTTGAAGGTGCCGATGCCGGTGCCGGCCATGTTGGCCTGGGTGGCCTGGACGAACCGGGCGTCGTTGGCGACCTCGCCGAAGTTCCAGCCCTCGCCGTAGAGCAGGATCGACCGGCCGTCCACGCCGTCGCGGGCGACGGTCAGCCGGTCCAGCGCCGCGCGGACGGCCAGGATGTTCGCCTTCGGGTGGTGACCCATCAGGTCGAACCGGAAGCCGTCCACCTTGTACTGCCGCGCCCAGGTGACGAGCGAGTCCACGACCAGCTTGCCCATCATGGCGTGCTCGGGAGCGGTGTTGGCGCAGCAGGTGGAGTTGGCGACCGTGCCGTCCTCCAGCAACCGGTGGTAGTAGCCGGGCACGATCTGGTCGAGCACCGACTTCGGGTCGGTGCCGGCCGCGGCCGTGTGGTTGTAGACCACGTCCATGACGACCCGCAGCCCGGCGTCGTTCGCCCCGGCGACCATCCGCCGGAACTCGGTGGTCCGCGCCGCCCCGGCCGGGTCGACGGCGTAGCCGCCCTCGGGCACGGTGTAGTGCAGCGGGTCGTATCCCCAGTTGTAGCCGTCGGTGTCGGCGACCGCCGCCACGCACTTCTGCTGTTCGGCGGAGTCCGGCGGGAGCGCGGCCAGGTCGCAGGCGGGTTGACGCTGGTCGGCCCGCCGCTCTGGGATCGTCGCGAAGTCGAACGCCGGCAGCAGGTGCAGGTGGCTGACACCGGCGTCACCGAGGGCCTTCAGGTGGGTCATGCCGGCGGTCTTCGGGTCGGTGAAGGCGAGGAACGTCCCCCGCCGCTCGGCCGGCACGGTCTCGTCGGCGGTGGAGAAGTCCCGCACCGACAGCTCGGTGATCTGCGCCTTCGCCGGGGGCACCGGAGCCGGTTTGCGCAGCGTCCGCCAGCCCGCCGGGGCCAGCGCCGGGTCGTTCAGGTCGACCAGCTGGCTGTGCGTGGAGTCCGCGGCGAGGGCCACCGAGTACGGGTCGGTCACCGCCGCGGTGACCATCTTCTGCGCGGCGGGCTGCCACGCCCGCACCTGGTACCGGTAGTACTTCCCGGTCCAGCTCTGGTCGCCGCGCGCCGACCACACACCGGTGCGGTCGTCGCGCCGCATCGGCACGGTCCTCGGCGCGGCGGTGGGCGAGTCGAACAGCTGCAACGCCACCGTCCGCGCGGTCGGCGCCCACAGCGCGACGCTCGGCGTCCGGCCCGCGAACGTCGGCCCGAGGGTGGCGTCGGCGGCCCGCGCGTACACGTCGTCGAGCACCCCGGGGATCTGCACGCCGGTCGCCGCGAGCAGGGCACCCTCCGCGTCGCGCTCGGTCACCAGCACCTGCCCGCGCAACGCCGCCGGGACCTTGGCCAGGTCGCCCCGGTCCAGGGCGAAGCTGCGGTACGACCACAGGTGCGGGAACCTCGTGCGCTGGGCCTCGGTGAGCCCGTTGCGCTGCGCCCGCAACGGCAACGTCGTGTACGTCCCGGTCAGCTCCCCGTCGGCCACGCCGATCCCGCCCTCGGGCGCGACGACGAGCGCGTACGTCCTGCCGTCGGTCGGCGACGTCTGCCACGCCACGGTGGACCTGTCGATCCAGTGTGCCTTCTGCTTGCCGATGTCGGTGTCCCCGCTGGCGGTGGTCGTCGTCGTCGGCAGCAACCGGCCCGGTGTGGCGGCGAGCAGCCACACCTCCCGGCCCGCGCCGGCCAGGTCGAGCCGCTGATCGTCGGGCAGGTCCTTGGTGTCACCGTTGTGGATGATGTAGTTCAGCGCGCTCGCGCCGGCCGCCAGCGGCACCTGGAACACCGCCCCGAACGCGTCGGTCCGGACGGGCTTCAGCGGCGTCGACCACTCGGTCGGGTTGGCCGCGCCGTCCCACACGTGCAGGCCCCAGCCGTCGTAGGTGTTGTCGGCCCGCCGGTAGTGGATCACCGCGGTGCCCTCCTCGACCGGCGGGTCCGGCTCACCGGTGGCTGCCTGCCGGGTCGGGTAGATCGTCGGGTCGCCCTGTTTGAGCCAGATCTCCCCGGTGGAGGTGACGTCGATGCTGCGGTCCTGGGCGACGTCCTTCGTACCAGCCTTGTCGACGACCAGGAAGTTCACCGACGTCGCGCCCGGCTTGAGTTTCACCCACGCGAACCGCCCGTAGGAGTCCTCCCCCGCGAACGGCTGCCCGCTGGGCCACTCGGTGACGTACGCCGGGTCGATGTCACCCCAGGCGTACAGCCCCCAGTCGTCGTACCCACCCGCGGGGCGCTGGTAGTGCACCACCGCCCAGTCCCGCGAGCCGCCGGGCGGGGGCGTACCCACGGTGGCGGTGGACCGGGCCGTCGCGGTGCGGCCCCGGCCGTCGCGGACCACCGCCCTGTACTCGATCCGGGTGCCGCCGGCCAGGCCGGTCAGGTCGTGCTGCACGGTGTACGGCGCGTGGTCCGCGCTGCCCAGCAACGTCCACCGCCCACCCGCGACCCGGGCGGCGACGGTGACGGTGGCGAGGGGGTCACCTGTGACCTGGGCGGTGACCGCGGCACGGGTGGCGACCGGCGCGTCCGGGGCCGGGCTGGTGATGGTGACGGTCGGCTTGCCGGCCGCCTGCGCGATGGGGGTGCCGGCCCGGTACACCACCGCCGACAGCGGCGGCACGGTCAGGCTCAGCTTGCCGTCGGCGCCGGCCGTGGCAGTCTGGCTGCCGCCGTAGATGCCGGTGAAGGTTGCGCCGGCCGACCAGGTGTCCACGGTGACAGTCTGCGCGGTGTCGGCGTTGTTCACCGCCACCACGTACTCGGTCCGGTCGGCGAGGGCGATCCGGGACGCGGCGAACACGCCCGGGCCGTCGGCGGCGTACCGGGTGACCTGCACACCGTCGCGCAGCCCGGGGTGCGCCTGGCGCAGCCGGCCCAGCTCGGCGATCGTCCGGTACAGCGGGTGGCCGGTGTCGAACTGGTCGCTGGCGTGGGTGCGGTCGGTGCCGAGCAGGTCGTCGTCGAGGTAGTCGGGCACCTTCGACGCGAACATGTCCTGCCGGGCGTCCTTGTCCCCGCCGGGTCCGGTGAAGCCCTGCTCGTCGCCGGAGTAGATCACCGGTTGACCCCGGGTCAGGAACATCAGCTGGTGCGCGAGCTGGTCGCGGCGCAGGTGGCTGGCCGGGTCGGTGCCACCGCCGGCGATGAACGACCCGATCCGGCCCATGTCGTGGTTGCCGAGGAAGGTGGGCGACCGGCCCGCGTCGGTGTCCCGGGCGGCGTAGAGGTCGTCACGGGCGTACACGTCGGCGAGCGCCTTCGCCGAGCCGGCGCCGGCGGTGTAGCCGCGCGCGGCCTCCTGGAAGGCGAAGTCGAGAGTCGCCGGCAGGCCACCCTGCCGCACGTAGCGGGAACTGACCTCCGGGTCGGCGCTGTAGACCTCACCGAACATGAAGAAGTCCTTCTTGCCGGCCTTCTCGGCGGCCCGCTCGATGCCCTGGCTGAACTGCGGCCAGAACTCCATGTTGACGTGCTTCACGGTGTCCAGCCGGAACCCGTCGACGCCGATCGCGCCAATCCAGTCCCCGTACGCCTTGGTCATCCCCCGGACCACCTCGGGCCGCTCGGTCCACAGGTCGTCGAGGCCGAAGAAGTCGCCGTACTCGCTGTTCTCGCCCGCGAAGGTCGAGTCCCCCCGGTTGTGGTACATGGTCGCGTCGTTCAGCCACGCCGGAACCTTGACGCTCGCGTCACCCGGCTCCGGAAGGACCGGGGTGTACGGGAAGGACTCCTTGTCGACCGGCGGGAACGCGCGGCTGCCGTCGGCGTAGTGGCGATCCTCGAACGCCCGCCCCTGCGCGTCCGTGTACGGCGAGGTCGCCTTGTCCACGTACGCGTACGTGTCCTCGGCGTACTTGATCACGTCGGCGGTGTGGTTGACGATCACATCGAGGTAGATCTTGATGCCGCGCCGGTGGGCGAGCGTGACCAGCCGCTTCATCTCCTCGTTGGTGCCGAAATGCGGGTCCACCTGGGTGAAGTCGGTGATCCAGTAGCCGTGGTAGCCGGCCGAGATGTCGTTGCCGGCACCCTGCACCGGCCGGTTCTTGAAGACCGGGGCGAGCCAGATGGCCGTGGTGCCCATCCCCTGGATGTAGTCCAACCTGTCGATGACGCCCTTGAGGTCACCGCCGTGGTAGAAGCCCTTGTCGGTCGGGTCGAGCCCGGTCCGCAACCGGTCACCGGTCAGCCCGCCCGGGTCGTTGCGGGGGTCACCGTTGGCGAAGCGGTCCGGCAGGACGAAGTAGAACTGCTCGGCGCGCGCCGGGTTGTCGCCCGCCTTGAGCAGCGCCTCGGCGGTGGGTTCGGCACGCCACTGCGCGGCGCCGGTGGGGGCGAACACGGCGGCGTCGGACGACCGGACAGCGGCGGCGGCCGGATGCGCGGCGACCGGAGTGCCGACGAGCGTGAGGGTGAGCAGGGGGACGAGGGCCAGCAGGGCGGTGCGCGGTATCGGCGTGGGTCTCATCGACGCCTTCCTCTGGTCGTGATGCGCCGCACGCTAACCCTTGCCGAAACATTCTGCAATGCCTTGCAAACATGGTCGTAACACAGCAGCATCCTTGCGGAAGCGCCGCTCAGAATCCGCTACAGCGCACCCCGTCGACAGTGCACTCACGGGGGGTGCTGGAGGTCCGCTCCAGGTGGAACCGCAACGACACCGACCCGCCAGACCGCACGTCCACCCCACTGACGTAGGTGAAACCGTCGCCCGACTGACGAAGCGTCCCCTGTGGCACGCCCTCCACCCAGGTGGTCACCAACCGCCCACCGGAGAACTCCAACCGGACCGTCCACCCACGACTCTGCGAGGACCGGTTGACCATCGACACCTCGCCGATGAAACCCCCGTCGAAGCTCTGCACCACCCGGTACCGCCCACTCATCGCCGGCTGCCCCTGCGGAGCCCGACTCGGTGACCGCGTCACCACCGGCCCACTCCCCGTCGCGCCGACAGACGGGCCGACCGACGGCGACCCCGCCGACGCGCTCGTCGGCAGCCCGCTCGCCCGCCCGGACAACCCCGGCCGCACCGGCGGAGGCGACGACGCCGGGCCGGGAGCGCTCGGCAACCCCACCCCCGTGGGCAGCGGCACCACCGGGGGCACCGGCGCGCCGTCCGGCGCGGGACTACGCCCCCGGTACGCGCCCAGGGCCATGAAGAGCAGGACCACCATCACGAGGACACCAACGCCCACCACGATCCAGGGCGACGACACGATCGCGGCCCGACCGTGCGACAGCCACGGGGCACGACGCATTCCGGACATGTACCTCCCTCAGCGCACCGTCCGGGCAGCCTAGCGATCGGCGGCCGGAGCCGGAAGCGCCAACGACACGCCCCGCCGCGGCACCCTCCCGGCTCAGCCGAGCCGGCAGTCGACCCCGTTGATCGTGCACCGGAGCGGCCGCTGCGCCGACTCACCCCAGCCGACCCGCAGCCGCACCGTCCGAGAGTCACCCGCCTCCAGCGAACGCGTGCCACGCACCACGAACTCGCCGTTCCCCCGGCCCCGCACCGAGACACCCGAGTCGTCAGTGGCCCGCAGAGCCCACAGGTCGTCGTCGAACGCCAACTCCACCGACCAGTCCACCGACCGACCCGACTCGTTCACGATCGACAGCACCGCGGCGTCGCCGTCCCAGCCGTTCTCACCGACCTGGTACCGGGCACCCACCGTGCCGTTCGTCGGCGTGACCGGCACGACCGGCGCCGCCGGAGCACTCGTCCGCGCCGGAGTCGGCGAACTGGTCACGGTGGTGGCCCGCGGCGACGGCGTCCGACCACTGCGCGACGGTCGCGGCGACACCGAGCGCCGCTCCACCGCGGCCGAACTTGGCCCACCGGTGGCCGACGAGGCAGCCGGCACGGTCGGCAGGAACACCGTGGGTGCGGCCCGCGGCGCGACGTCCCGCTCCCTGGTCCGGAACGACAGCAGCGCGATCACCAGGAGCACCACCAGCGCACACACACCGAGCAGCACCACGACCCACGGCATCGATGCCAACACCCGCGCCGCTCGTGTCCCTGCCGCACCGTCCGGCCGCACCGCCATCAGGTCTCCCCTCGTCCCCACCGACGCGACAGCGTAGCCAGCACCGCACCCACCGGAAACCCGGCGGGTACGGATCGCGCCAACCGGCCGGCAGGCCACGGAAAACGGCTCGACTCCACCGACGATCCCGGTGGGTCGCGCCCGGCCCAGGCCCCCCGAGGTCACACGTCAGCGCGGCGGCACCCGCACCTCGATTTCGGCACCCAGTCGGGCATCCGCGGCCAACCCCAGGTCGTCACCGCTCCAGAACCGCCCCGGGTCGTACCAGTTCGGACGCCGACCCGCCGGCAGCAACCCCATCGCCTCGTAGGTCACCGCCACCACCTCGGCGCAGTACGCCGTCTCCAGCGCCCGATCCCGCTCCCCGGCCGAGCCAGTCGGGTTGCCGGAGGAGGCCGAGGTGGCGTGGGTGGCCGAGTTGCCCTGGGGAGCCGGGCTGCCCGGGTTGTCCTCGGTGGCCGGGGCTGGCCGAGATGCTGGCCGGCCGGGGAGCGCCAGCGCGGACAGGCGGGGGCGCGGCAGCGACGGCACCCGACCACGCACCCAGCGCCACGCCAACTGCGCCGTCGACGGGAACGGCGTGCCGTCCAACCGCGCGATCGTCCGCAGCACCGCCTGCTCCATCTCCCCGTCGGCAGGCGGGTCGAGTTGCCGCAGCCAGGCCCGTTGGCCGTACCGGTTGGCCCAGACGCAGACCGCGTCGCGCAGGTCGTGCAGTTGGACGCCGCGCTGGTGGGTGCCCGACCACAGATCCGGCAACGACCTGCCCAGCTCCGCGTGCCACATCAACGGCGGCATGTCGTCCAGCACGACCGCCATCCCGACGTGGTTGACCGGGCTGTTGGTAATGGACTGGATCGCCCGGTCCGGCACGCTGCGACCCCGGAACACCCACACGTCGCCGGTACGGGTCAGCTCGACGGCCTCATCCAGGCTGATGCTCATGAGGGACTAGCCTAGGCCGATGCGGCAAGGATTGCGGTGGTGGAAGGTCCTCGGTCTGGCCGGCCTCGCTGGCGTGGCGGCCTCCGGCGTGGTCATCGCGCGGGCCGAGCGGCGTCGGCGCGCGTACACCCCGGAGGAAATTCGGCAGCGCCTGCGGGAACGTCACGCCCAGGCCGGCGACGCCGCGAAGTCCGCAGACGGCGCCTGACCACCGACCCCGCCCCTCCCGGTGGACGTCCGCCGCGAGGTGACATCTCTGCCCGGGTCCTCGGGCTCGGGCTCGGGCTCGGGTTGATCGTGCTCGGGTTGATCGTGCTGGATCCTGGTTGTAGTGGTCTCCTGCGCGCGGTGAGGGGCCTGTTTCCTGGATCGAGCACGATCATGGGGTGGGTGTCATCGCCGGGTGTGTCGGAGGCGGTGTCCGGTGTCGCCACCGTGGTCACAACCGGCGCAACATCAGGGAGAACTGCCGCCCCGCTGCGACCTGAGGCAGCACTTTCCCTGATCGTGCGCGGATCGTGCTGTGCGCCGGTTGGGGTGCCCGGGGCGGGGTGTCCGGTTCCGCGGGTCCCGGTGTGAGGTGGCCGTCCGGTTTCGCAACCCGTGTCCGGGGTCGGGGTCACCCTCGCGGCGGAATCGGTGGCCGGGCGGGGTCGTTATACCTGGCAGACCACCGCAGCAGTCAGGCCCACCGCAGCAGTCAGGGTCGCGAGACGCGGCTCCGGCCGGGAACATCCGGCAGGCCGCCCCGGTTACATCCCCCGCACGGCCGAGCACCACCACCGGCCAACCCCCGGGCACGCGGACTGCGCCACCCCGGTGGGAGGCGGAATGACCCGCCACCGCGAACGGTTACACCCTGTCCCGACGCCGACCCCCGCTGGCGGGTCGCCGGGCACGGATCCCCCTCGCACTTCCCGCACGATCACCCACCCCCCGGGTGTGGTGCGGGCACCCCCGATGCAGAGGAGCACGCCATCATGCGTACCGATCTGATCCGTAAGACCGCCCTGACCGCCGCCGGCCTCGCCTTCACCGGCGGTGCCATCGCCGGACCCGTCACCACCGCGTTCGCCGCGCCCAGCACCGACAAGCCCACCACCCAGACCCAGAACGACCGTAAGGGTCACGGTGAGCGCGAACTGGGCGTGCGCTACGAGGCACAACCGAACTTCTACTACTGCGGCCCCGCCGCCACCCGAAACGCCCTGTCCGTACAGGGTAAGAACATCAACGTCGACGACATGGCCAAGGAAATGGGCACCACCGAGGCCGGCACCAACAGCATCAACGACATCACCCCGGTCCTGAACAAGGAAACCGGCAAGACCGACGCCTACCACAGCGTAGAGATCAGCAGCCCCGACGCCAACGCCACACAGACCGACACGCTACGCGCCGACATCGTCACGACCGTCGACGACGGCCGCGCCGTCGTCGCGAACATCGCCGGCACCAGCACCGACACCGACGGCAACACCCACTCCTACGAGGGCGGGCACTACATCAGCGTCGTCGGCTACCGCGACAACGGCACCACCGTCAAGATCGCCGACTCCGCCGACCCCAACACCGCCTCCTACTGGATCACCGTCGAGCACCTCGCCGACTGGATCGCCACCCGCGGCTACGCCACCAGCTGACCCACACACACCACCACCGCCTACACCGAAGGGCCGGACCCCACCACGGGGGACCGGCCCTTCGGCATGTGCGTCAGCGCGTCCTCAACCAGCAGCACCGAAGACGATGAGCCGTCCCGGCCGCCAGCGACTCAGCCAGCCGGCGGGCCGACGGACCGCGCTGGCTCGGCGTCCCCCGCCCGCTCGGCGTCCACTGCTGGCTCGGCGTCCACTGCGGGCTCGGCGTCCACTGCGGGCTCGGTCGCCTCGATGCGGTGCGCTCGTCGGCGCAGCCACCAGGTGCTGGCCAGACCGGCGAGCACCGCGAGAACCAGCCCGGCCCAGGAGATGTCCTTGAGCCAGTGCTCGGCCGCCCGGCCCACGCTGAACAACAGGTAGGTGGTACCGAACGCCCAGACCAGCCCACCGGCGGCGTTGGCCAGCAGGAATCGCCGGTACGGCACGTGCAGTGCCCCGGCGAGCGGGCCGGCCAGGATCCGCAGCAGCGCGACGAAGCGGCCGAAGAACACAGCCCAGACGCCGTAACGGGCGAAGCTCTGCTCGGCTCGGACGAGTTGGGCGGGTCCGAGATGGCGGGGGAACCGCCGGCCCAGTCGGGCCAGCAGTGGACGACCACCGCGACGGCCGACCGCGTACCCGATGGAGTCACCGACGATCGCACCGGTGGCCGCGGCGGTGGCCACCCACTCCGGTTCGACCACGCCTGTGGCGGCGAGCAGTGCGCTGCTGACCAGGACGATCTCACCCGGCAGAGGGATGCCCATGCTCTCCACGCCGATAACGCCGCCGACCAGCAGGTATACCGCGATCGGTGGCAGCGACACGAGCCAGTGCTGGACGTCGAACACGGTTGACCCCTTCTCCGACCGGCCTCGAACCCTACCCGCGGCCGGCTGGCCCGGTGGCCCTCCGCACCTCCCGCAAACCGTCCTAGGAGGCTAGGGGTCAGGGTGGGCTGGAGGCCGACACTCGGGTTGCGCAAATAGCAAGACGGACGTACGGTTTTGTTAAGAGCGTGATCGGGCGGTAAGTGTCACCTAACCTCGGCGGTACCCCGACCGGTGCGACAGACTGCTCAGGACTACTTACGGTCGCTGGTGTGAAGGAGTACGACGTGGCGAGCCTCGACACCTTCGGTGCGAAGACCCAGCTACGCGTCGGAGACGCGAGCTACGAGATTTTCAAGATTGACAAGGTGGACGGCCACGCGCGGCTGCCGTACAGCCTGAAGATCCTGCTGGAGAACCTGCTGCGGACCGAGGACGGCGCGAACATCACCGCCGACCACATCGAGCAGCTCGGCGCGTGGGACTCCAGCGCCGCCCCGAGCGTCGAGATCCAGTTCACCCCGGCGCGGGTGCTCATGCAGGACTTCACCGGCGTGCCCTGCGTGGTCGACCTGGCCACCATGCGCGAGGCGGTGCGAGACCTGGGCGGCGACGCCACCAAGGTCAACCCCCTTGCCCCGGCCGAGCTGGTCATCGACCACTCGGTGATCGCCGACCTGTTCGGCCGCGAGGACGCGTTCGCCCGCAACGTGGAGCTGGAGTACGAGCGCAACAAGGAGCGTTACCAGTTCCTGCGCTGGGGCCAGACCGCGTTCAACGAGTTCAAGGTCGTCCCGCCGGGCACCGGCATCGTGCACCAGGTCAACATCGAGTACCTGGCCCGCACCATCATGGAGCGCGGCGGCCAGGCGTACCCGGACACCGTGGTCGGCACCGACTCGCACACCACGATGGTCAACGGCCTGGGTGTGCTGGGCTGGGGCGTCGGCGGTATCGAGGCCGAGGCCGCGATGCTCGGCCAGCCGGTCAGCATGCTGATCCCCCGCGTGGTGGGCTTCAAGCTCTCCGGTGAGATGCCGGCCGGCACCACCGCCACCGACCTGGTGCTGACCATCACCGAGATGCTGCGCAAGCACGGCGTGGTCGGCAAGTTCGTCGAGTTCTACGGCCCCGGCGTGAGCGCCGTACCGCTGGCCAACCGGGCCACCATCGGCAACATGTCCCCGGAGTACGGCTCGACCGTGGCGATCTTCCCGATCGACGCGGAGACGGTCCGCTACCTGGAGCTGACCGGTCGCGACGCCGCGCAGGTCGCTCTCGTCGAGGCGTACGCCAAGGAGCAGGGCCTCTGGCACGACCCGAACCACGAGCCGGACTACTCGGAGCGCCTGGAGCTGGACCTCGGCACCATCGAGCCGTCGCTCGCCGGCCCGAAGCGCCCGCAGGACCGGGTGCCGCTGGGCAGCGCCAAGACGCTGTTCCGCTCGGCGCTGACCGACTACGTCTCCGACGACTCGGTCGGCGAGCGTGACTTCAAGCCGGGCGTTCCCCGCGAGGAGCTGCCGCGCGGTGCCAACGGCCCGGCCGACGAGGCCAGCGCCGAGTCCTTCCCGGCCAGCGACCCGCCGGCCAACGAGTTCAGCGACCCGGCCGACGAGCCGCGTGACCTGGAGACCGCGGCGGTCGGCGCGGGCGGTCGAGCCAGCAAGCCGGTACGGGTCACCGGCGCCGACGGTGTCGAGTACGAGTTGGACCACGGCGCCGTGGTGATCGCCGCGATCACCTCCTGCACCAACACGTCCAACCCGCAGGTGATGATCGGTGCCGCGCTGCTGGCGCGGAACGCCGTCGACAAGGGCCTGAGCCGCAAGCCGTGGGTGAAGACCACCCTGGCACCGGGCTCGAAGGTCGTCATGGACTACTACGAGCGGGCCGGCCTCACCCCGTACCTGGACAAGCTCGGCTTCAACCTGGTCGGCTACGGCTGCACCACCTGCATCGGCAACTCGGGGCCGCTGCCCGAGGAGGTGTCCGCCGCGGTCAACGAGCACGACCTGTCGGTCGTCTCGGTGCTGTCGGGCAACCGGAACTTCGAGGGCCGGATCAACCCGGACGTCAAGATGAACTACCTGGCGTCCCCGCCGCTGGTGGTCGCGTACGCGCTCGCCGGCACCATGGACATCGACCTGGCCAACGAGCCGATCGGTGAGGACACCGAGGGCAACCCGGTCTACCTGCGGGAGATCTGGCCGAACAGCACCGAGATCCAGGACGTCATCGCCCAGGCGATCGGCGCGACCGGGTTCAGTGCCGCGTACGCCGATGTCTTCGCCGGCGACGAGCGGTGGCAGTCGCTGCCCACCCCGACCGGCGACACCTTCGCCTGGGAGAGCGACTCCACCTACGTGCGCAAGCCCCCGTACTTCGAGGGCATGCAGCAGGAGCCGAGCCCGGTCGTGGACATCGCCGGCGCGCGGGTGCTGGCGAAGCTGGGTGACTCGGTGACCACCGACCACATCTCGCCGGCCGGCGCGATCAAGGCCGACTCTCCGGCCGGCACGTACCTCGCCGAGCACGGCGTGCCGCGCCACGAGTTCAACTCGTACGGTTCCCGGCGGGGCAACCACGAGGTGATGATCCGGGGCACCTTCGCCAACATCCGGCTGCGCAACCAGCTGGTCCCCGGCGTGGAGGGTGGCTTCACCGTCAACCACCTCACCGGCGAGCAGACCTCGATCTACGACGCCTCCGTCGCCTACCAGGAGGCCGGCATCCCGCTGGTCGTGCTGGCCGGCAAGGAGTACGGCTCGGGTTCGTCGCGAGACTGGGCTGCCAAGGGCACGATGCTGCTGGGTGTGCGGGCGGTCATCGCCGAGTCGTACGAGCGGATCCACCGCTCCAACCTGATCGGCATGGGCGTGCTGCCGTTGCAGTTCCCGGTCGACGTCAACGCCGAGTCGCTCGGTCTCACCGGCACGGAGACGTTCACCATCACCGGGGTGACCGCCCTCAACGACGGGGACACCCCGCGCACGGTGCAGGTCAGCACCGACACCGGCGTGGAGTTCGACGCGGTGGTGCGGATCGACACCCCCGGTGAGGCGGACTACTACCGGCACGGCGGCATCCTGCAGTACGTGCTGCGCCGCATGATCGCCAACTGACGTACCGACGTCCGGCGTACGGGCCGCTTTCCGCGCTTGCGGGGAGCGGCCCTTGCGTTTCTCCTCGCTCTCGACTCGGCAGCGGCCTCCATCGGCCCGGTCGTGGCGCCGGGCGGCATGGGTTGTCGCCGCCGGTGGGTAGCCGGGCCCGCCGCCCGGTTCAGGTCGTGTCCCTGTCAAGCCCCGGCGTGTTGCGGCGGCGATCCGGCCGACCGAGCTTGCCGACGGGTTCTGGCGCCCGCTACTGCTGCGGCGCCGCCAACGACGAGCGGCCAGGGGGCACCCTTGCCCTCCTGCTCGGCCGACAGCGCGAGGAGGACAACTAGGTGGTGCTGTTGCTGTTCAGGACATTGGTGACGGCGCGTAGTGGTGGGCGAGGTTGGTGGCGAGGTCCCGGAGGTGAGCCCTGGCTTCGGTGGGGCCGTGCACAGTGACGGCGTTCCCGAACGGCAGTAGTGCTCGCACGTCCTCCAGATTCAGGAAGCGGATTGTCACCTTGTGGCCGGTGGCGGATTCTTCATCGTCGTCCCGGACGAGTCGTAGGCCAAAGATCCGTTGCGCTCTCTCGATCTGGGTCGGGTCGATGGTGGCGCTGACCTCTATCGCGTGGCTGTGTTCCCACTGATCGATGAGCGCTGCAGCGACGGTGGCCAGGGTTTGGTTTTCGCGGAGCCGTCGTGGCTGGTCGACTTCTTGCCAGGTGGTGATCCGTTCGAGTCGGTACATCCGTGGCACTCGGGCACAGTCGGCGACGAGGTACCAGATGCCGGCCTTGGCGAGCAGCCCGTAGGAATCCACGACCAGGTCACGTGGGCATGGCTCGCGTGGGCTGTCGTACTCGATCCGTAGCTGGCGGCCTCGCCGCACTGCGCCGATCAGTGCAGCCGGATTCGTGCCGGAAGCTCGTGTCTGGTGCCAGGGACGGCTGTCCACGTGCACGACGTCGCTGAGCGGCAGGAGCTCATCAACGCGACGTGACTGTGTCGCGGCGAGCTTGGCGAGCGCGCGTCGGCTCTCGGCCGAGGTGTTGAGCTCCGCGCGTTGCTTCTCATCTAGCCCGATCAGCGAAAGATGATCATGCTCGCCGGGCGTGAGCCGCGTGAGATCGAGCCCGGACCCGGGCAGCATGGTCACGCCGCCGAGGCGGCCCCGGTGTGCGGTCACCGGCAGACCGGCGTCGCGGAGCCAGTTCAGGTCCCGGGTGATGGTTCGGAGGGAAACCCCGAGCGCCGAGGCAAGTTCCTGGGTGGTTGCGCCATCTCTCGATTCGAGCAGCAGCATCAGTGCGAAGAAGCGGTCCGGGTTCACACGCGAAGTTTTCCAGGAAATTGCGACACGATACGGCGCATATTCCGGCCAGGCTGGTGGATGCAGACCTACGACCAGTGAGAAGGAACAACCATGACCAGATCCTTCGTGTCCATCGTCTACGTGAACGACGCTCCCGCCGCAGCTCGTTTCTACGGCGACCTCCTTGACCTGAGCCCCTCGTTCGAGACTCCGGGATACATCACCTTTGACCTCGGGCCGGGCGCTGACCTCGCAGTGTGGTCTGGCCAGTTCGAGGATCTGTCGCCGGACGTCCCACGTACCAGTGAGGTTTGCCTGGCCATCGGCGGCGGTGGACCCGACGAGGTCAACGCGATCTTCAAGCAGTGGCGGTCCAAGGGGGTCACGATCCTGCAGGAGCCTCATGATGCGGGGTTTGGGCTGACCTTCCTCGCAGCCGATCCCGACGGGAACCGTATCCGGGTCGCACCGCGGGACTGAAAGGCCACGATGCGGCAGGCGCGCACCACAGGTGGGTGCCGGTCATCGCTGACCACCGCTGGCGCACAACATTTCCCCGAATGCCTTTCGGGCGGTGGGTGAACGGCGCTCGGACGTCTCCACGGCGGCCGACGTCGCCTTGGACGGCGAATCGCGCGCCCGCCTGCGGTGACGATGTCCTCGACGATGCGTTCGGCACCGGCGGCGTCGGCGCGGTAGTTGACGATCACCGACGCGCCCGCCGTGGCGAGGGCGGAGGCGAGGTGGGCCCCGCGGCTGACCCCCTGTCCTACCTGGCGAGTTCGGCAGCCCGCTTGAGCAGCGCGTGGCGTTCGGCGGCCGAGCTGACCGCCGCCGCCTCCCGGAACAGGGTTGCCGCGCGTATCCGGTCGCCCTGGCGGGCCACCAGATCGGCCCGTACGGCCACCGCGAGCGGGTTGCCGTCCAGCCCTCCCCCGGCGTGTGCCGCGTCGAGCAGGTCCAACCCGACGGCCGGGCCGTACGCGTAGCCGTGCGCGACAGCGCGGTTGAGCGCGACCACCGGTGAGGGGCGGATGTCGGCGAGCGCGTCGTAGGCCCGGGCGATCGCCGGCCAGTCGGTGTCGTCGGCCGAGACGGCGGTGGCGTGGCACGCGGCGATCCGCGCCTGCCACGCGTACGGCCCGTCGCGGCGTACCCGATCGAGCGCGGCCAGGCCCTCGGCGATGCCGGCGCGGTCCCACCGGTCGCGGTCCTGCCGCTCCAGGGTGAGCAGGGCGCCGGCGGCGTCCCGGCGGGCGTCGCGGCGGGAGTGCTGGAACAGGAACAGCGCCAGCAGCGCGGCCACTTCGGACTGCTCCGGCATGAGCCGGTCGAGGAGCCGGGCCAGTCGGACCGCCTCGTCGGCGAAGGCCGGCTCGCCGTCGGCGGCGTAGCCCCGGGTGAACAGCAGGTACAGCACGGCGAGGACGCCGGGCAGCCGCTCGGTCAGCGCCGGCCCACTTGGCACCCGGTACGGGATGCCGGCCTGCGCGATGCGGGTGCGCGCCCGGGTCAGCCGTCGGGTCATCGTCGACTCGCTGACCAGCAGGAGGCGGGCGATGTCCGCCGTCGGCACACCACACACGGTTCGCAACGTCAACGCCACCCGGGCGTCGAGGGCCAGCGCCGGATGGCAGCAGGTGAAGATCAGACGCAGTCGGTCGTCCACCACGTCCTGCCCCACCTCGGGCTCTGGCTGCGGATCGGTCGGCGTGAGCAATGCCAGGTCGTGCAGCTTGCGGCGCTCCACGCTGGCCCGACGCAGCACGTCGAGCGCCCGGTTACGGGCCACGGTCATCAGCCAGCCACCGGGGTTGGTCGGCACACCGTCGCCGGGCCAGCGTTCCAGGGCGACGGCCAGCGCCTCCTGGGCGCAGTCCTCGGCCAACGCCCAGTCCCCGGTCACCCGGATCAGGGTCGCGACGATCCGGGGGTACGCCTCGACGCCGGCGGCAGCGACAGCCTCCGCCGCCGCCGCGCCGGCCGGCGCCTGGATCCGCACCGGCCGGCGCTGCGAGGTGGACAACGTCGTCAGTCGCTCAGGTCCGCGAACGGGCGCAGCTCCAGTCGCCCCTCGCGGGCCATCGGGTGGGTGCGCGCCACCTCGATCGCCTCGTCCAGGTCGGCGCAGTCGAGCAGGTCGAAACCCACGATCACCTCGGTGGTCTCCGCGAACGGCCCCTCGGAGATGAGCAGCTCGCCGTCACGGACACGGACGGTGGTGGCCGCGCTGGTCGCCGCCAGCACGTTGCCGGTCAGGCGGCGGCCACGAGAGTCGTTCTCCGCCACCCACTTGTGGATGTCGGGCAACTCGGTGGGGTCGGTGTCCGGCTCGGTGTCGCTGCACACGAACATCAGGTACTTCATCTGGTCGCTCCCTGGTCTCTCGGGGTGTCGCCAGCATGACGATCGGGCGACCGTCTTCCGGACACCCTTCCCCGAGAAACCCGGTCAGTTCCCGTTGGCGGCGCGGCGGCGAGCCTCGCGGGTCTTCATGGCGTGCTCCATCAGCGTGACGAGCACCTCCTTGCTCGACTCGCGCTGCCGGGCGTCGCAGAGCAGCACCGGCACCCCCGGGTCCAGGTTCAGCGCGGCCTGCACCTCGTCGAGCCGGTACTTGCGGGAACCCTCGAAGCAGTTCACCGCGACCACGAAGGGCGTGCCCCGGCCCTCGAAGTAGTCGATCGACGGGAAGCAGTCGGCGAGCCGGCGAGTGTCGGCCAGCACCACCGCGCCGATCGCGCCCAACGCCAGCTCGTCCCAGACGAACCAGAACCGATCCTGGCCGGGCGTGCCGAACAGGTACAGCACCAGGTCGTCGCTGATGGTGATCCGGCCGAAGTCCATGGCCACGGTGGTGGTGGTCTTACCCTCCACCCCGGACAGGTCGTCGATGCCGACCCCCGACTCCGTCAGCACCTCCTCGGTGCGCAGCGGCCGGGTCTCGCTGACCGCACCGACCATGGTCGTCTTGCCCACGCCGAAGCCACCGGCGACAAGGATCTTGATCGCGGTGGGCAGTGGGGTCGCTCCCGCCGGCCGGTCAGAGTGCCCGTAGTCCATTGATTACCGCCTCGAAGATGCTGTTGTCGGGAAGGCCGGCCGTGGTGTGCGGCTCGCGAACCTGCACCAGGCTGCGAGCCGCGAGGTCACCGAGGAGCACCCGGATGGTGCCCACCGGCAGGTCGAGATGGGCGGCGATCTCGGCGACGGACTGTATGCGTTGGCACAGCCCGACGATCGCCAGGTGCTCCGGGCCGAGACCGATCTCCGGTGTGACCTCGGCTCGGGTCGCGGTGACCAGGGAGATCAGGTCGAACGTGCCGGTGATCGGACGGGCCCGTCCGCGCGTCACCGCGTACGGCCGAACGACCGGACCAGCATGGTCATCCACCCACTGCTGGCCTGCGGACTCCCCCTGGACCGTCATCACCGCTACCTCTCGCCGGCCGGCTGCTCGGTGCGGGACGGCGACGCGACGTACTTGCCGACGCGGGTGACGAGCATCGCCATCTCGTAGGCGATCAGCCCGACGTCGGCGTCCTCGCTGGCCAGCACCGCCAGGCAGGCGTTACGGCCGGCCGCGGTGACGAACAGGAACGACGACTGCATCTCGATGATGGTCTGCTGCACCTGCCCGCCACCGAAGCGCTTACCCGCGCCCCGGGCCAGGCTCTGGATGCCGGCCGCCATGGCAGCGAGGTGCTCGCCGTCGTCCCGGCTCAACCCCTGGGAGGAGGCCATCAACAGGCCATCGGTGGAGAGCGCGACCGCGTGCTCGGCCTGCTTCACCCGGCCCACCAGGTCATCCAGCAACCACGTCAGGTCGGCACTCGAAGCCGTCTTCTGCACCACTTCGTCGTCCTCTTCTCGCCCGGCTGTGCGCCGTTCTCGTCTCGGGTTGACCGTCACACCGCGCGGAAAACCAGCGCTTGGTCAGGTCGCTTTCGGGTCCTCGTCGGTCTGCTCGGGGGTTGACGCCGTCGAGGTGCCGGAGGTGCCGCCGAGCAGCCGCGCCGCGTCGGTCCGACCACGCCGGGTGCCGGTCTGGTACGAACTCATCATTCGGCGCACCTGCTCCGGGGCGCGTACCGCATCCAGGTCGTCGTCGTCCTCGGTCGCGGCCGGGTCGTCCCGCAACTCGGGGACGATGTTCGCCTGTCGGACGCGGACGGGTAGGCCCGAGTCGGTCCGGACCGCCTCGGCCTCGGTGGCCTGGGGACCACCGTCGCTGGCCGCGTCCGGCACGTCGCGGCTCTCGGTCGATCGGTTGCCGTCGACCGCGGGCAGGCCGGTGGGCACCGTGGGGGCCTCCAGGGCTTGCAGGCCCGGGACGCGCCGGGCTCGGGTGGAAAGCTCGGACCTGTCGGTGATCGGGACGGTCCGCTGCCGGGTGGGCAGGCCGCCGCCCTCGTCGGCCACGACCTCCGGGGTGGCCGTCTCGTCCGACACCGGTGCCGGCGGGGTCACCGCTTCCGGCGTCTCGCGGGTGCTGGTCGTCGACGCGGCAACCGCGACCGGCGCGAGGATGGCGGGGCGGCCACTGGTGCCGGACGGCCCCGACGGCAGCGGGATGGCCGAGCCGGAGCGGATCTCGCCCGAGTCCTCGACGCCGACAGTGTCCTCGGTGACGAGCTCCAGTGGGATCAGCACGACCGCGGTGGTGCCGCCGTACGCGGACTCCTTGAGCCGCACCCGTACGCCGTGCCGCTCGGTCAGCCGGCTCACCACGTACAGCCCGAGGCGGGTGGCGTTGGCGAGGTTCAACTCGGACTGGTCGACGATGCGGTGGTTCGCCGCGGCCAGATCCTCCTCGCTCATGCCGAGGCCCCGGTCCTCGATCTCGATGGCGAACCCGTTGGCCACCACCTGGCCGCGAACCTCCACGGTGGTGTGCGGTGGGGAGAACGAGAGGCCGTTCTCGATCAACTCGGCGAGCAGGTGGATCATGTCGCCGACCGCGCGGCCGGCGAGCGAGACCCGGCCGAGCGGCAGCACGTTAACGCGGGTGTAGTCCTCCACCTCGGCCACGGCGCCGCGCACCACATCGACCATCGGGACGTTGCGCCGCCAGGCCCGACCGGGGGTGGAGCCGGAGAGCACGATCAGGTTTTCCGCGTTGCGCCGCATCCGGGTGGCCAGGTGGTCGACCCGGAAGAGGTCCTCCAACTCGTCCGCGTCGTGTTCGCGGCGCTCCATCGCGTCGAGCAGGGTGAGCTGGCGGTGCACGAGAGCCTGGGTGCGGCGGGCCAGGCTGAGGAAGACCTCGCGGACGTTGCGACGCAGGTCGGCCTGCTGGACCGCGGTACGCAGGGCGGTCTCCTGGACCGCGTTGAACGCCTTGCCGACCTGGCCGATCTCGTCGGTGCCGAATTCCAGCGGAGGCGCCTCGGTGGCCACGTCGACATCCTCGCCACGCCCGAGCCGCTCCACGACCCGCGGCAGCCGCTCGTCGGCGAGCTGCCAGGCGGCGTCGCGCAGTCGGCCCAACTGACGCAACAGGGTCCGTGCCGTGGTGATCGAGACGACGATGGAGGCGATGACGGCGAGCAGACCGAGACCGGCGGCGAGCACCAGCCGGATGACCACCCAGACCGCCACCGGGGTGGCGCGCTTCACCAGAGCGTCACCACCGGCCAGGACGACGGCTTCCTGCTCCTGCAGGGCGGGATCGATCGCGGCCTGCCAGGCGTCGGCCTCGACCGGCGGCGGCGCGTTGGGGCGACCGCCGGTGACCATCCGATCTTCGAGGGCTCGGAGGCGGGTGAAGGCCTGCCCCTCGGTCATCTGGACGTAGCGCCCGCGGTCGGCGTCCGGCAGCTCGGCCAACGCCTCGGCGACCAGGAACCGCTGCGCGCCGACCAGATGGGCGAACTGGGTGTACTCCGGGGTGCTGACCCTACCGGCGGCGGCCATCCCGGCGAAGAGGGCGTCCTCTTGCGACATCAGCTCCCGCACCCGGACGAGCCGGGTGAGGTTGACGGTGTCCTGGGCGATCTGCTCGTCGTCGAGTTGGCCCATGGCCGCGTACACCCGGAACAGCGAGTCGAGGACCCCGGTGTACGCCGCGGCCGCGCCGGACCGGTCCACGGAGCCGGAGACCACGGCCACCCGCATCTCGCCGAGTCCGTCCAGTCGGGCGACCATCTCGTCGATCCGCCCGATCAGCTCGTCACTCGACGCGAACCGGGCCCGCCAGCTGCGGGCCGACTCGGCGAAGGCGGTCGCCCTCTCCTCGCTGCGCTCGTGCTGCACCTGCAACTGCTGTGCCAGGCCCTGGTCGCGGCGGCCAAGGTAGACCACCGACATCCGACGCTCCCGTTGGAGCTCGGTGAGCAGCGACTCACTTGGTTGCGCGACCTGCGCGTCGAGCGTCTGCGCACCGAGCACGTTGAAACCGTCGCGCAGGGTCACCCAGGCCGCGAACGCCCAGAGCGCGGCGAGCGAGACCAACAGGGCCACAATCTTGGTGCGCAAACTTGCACTGCGGGAAGCCATCCCACCCGTCCCTCGACCGATTCGATTGGCTGAATGAGCCCAGCCCCCGGCCCGGCGCACGCTAGCAGTGTCCGGAATTTCCCTCAAGCGGTGCAGACCAACGGCTATCTGAGATATGGGCGGAACCGCTCAGCCGCGCCGCAGCTGACGCTCGGGCGGCCGCCACCGCCGCTCGGACTATCACCGTTGGATGATAGAGATCCTTGTCATGCCACAGTGGAGTGTCGGTGGCCTCGTCCTGCATTGTGGACAGTCGGCGGGCTGCGACGACCCCTGCGGCCTGGATCGTGGGTGATGGCGGCGCTGCCAGCAACACGAGTAGTCCGTAGGCGGTCTCCTCCGGCGTGCTACGCCATCGCCCCCAGGAACCGTCGGCCCGCTGGCTGTCGAGCACCCAGGTGACGGCCCGCTGCACCGCCGCGTGGGCCGACGGGCCGCCGTACTCCCGAAGCGCCAGCACGACGCAGTAGGTGGCGTAGTACGACGAGGCGTGCCACCGATCCGACCATCGACCGTCGAGCTGTTGCCGGTCGAGCAGCCAGCCGGTGAGCCGGCGCAGCACCGGGGCCGCGGCGGGGTCGTCGCCGCCCAGGCACCGACCGAACGCCTCCAACACGTGCGCGTTCGTGGTCACCGACGAACCGTCCTCGCCCTGCCAGGTGCCGAAGTGCTCACCGGTGTCGAAGCGGCTCAGGCACGTCGGATCGGTGGCGTGGCCCAGGAGGGCCAGCGTGTACAGCGTCACCGCCGTCGTGTCGGCGTCGGTGGGCAGCCCCGGCCCGGTGGCCGCCCCGTCCGGTCCCAGCGCCTCGCGCAGCGCCGCGGTCAGCTCCGGTGGCACCGCCGGGAGCACACCGGCGCGCGCCAGGGTACTCAGCGCCCACCCGCGTTCGAACACGGTGATCGGAGTGGCACAGGGAACCGCTCCATCGTGCTCACCGAGCACCCGAATCAGGTAGTCCAGCGGGGCGGATTGAGTACCGTCGGGGTCACCGAGCCAGGCTGCGGTGGCGGCCGGCGAGGCGCCGACCGGGCCGGCGGCGGTCGCGGTGACACCTTCCGCTCTCCGGGCGGCCGGTCCGAGGATCTCCAACGCGTGCAGCAGCTTGGGCGGAATCGGCCGACCGGATCCGACCAGCTGGCGTACCCGGTCGAGCCGCTGCCGATCCAGCCCGTCGGGCATCGGCGGCGCGCCGGCGCCGCGCCAGCGGGCCAACTGCGTCGGCGGGTCGTCGAGTTGGTCGGCGATCCGGTCGACGAGGGCCGGGACGATCAGGTCCACGGCCGGCAGGTCCGGCACGGGGCAGGTAGCCGGGCCGGCGGCCCGGTCGAACAGCAGTCGCAACCCACGGTCGACGGCATCGTGCACCGCCACGGAGGACCAGCCCACCGGCTCGTCGCGCAGCAACGCCGCGATCAGCCCCTCCACCGCGCTCAGGGTGGGCACCAGGGCGTACCCGTCCGGCCCGCCCCAGCCGCCGTCGGGGCGCTGCCCGGCAAGCAGGTACTGGATCCGGTCGGCGTGTCGTGGCAACCAGGGCGCCAGGGAGACCAGCCGGGCGGTCTCGTACGGCGACGCGGAGGTACGGCCGGACGGGTGCCGGCTCAGCTCGGCGATCACCTCGTCGACGTCGCCCGCCGGCCCGGGACCTTTCGCCGCGCCGGTGTCCTGGACCAGGGCCCCAGTGCTCACGACACTCCCCAGAAGTCGGTGCTCCGGTAGAAGCCGGTGGTGTAGCCGAGTTGCTGGGTCAGGTACTCCGCCTCCCTGGGGCAGTCGTCCCGCAACTCCTCCAGCAGCCCGGTCGCCTCCACGACCAGGCGCTTCAGCTCCTGTTCCACAACCGACCGGTCGTCCACCAGCATGATCGCGTTCAGGTCGCCCCAGCGGAGGTCCCGCTCGTAGGTGCCCAGGTCGTTGACCAGCCGGAGGGCGCGTTGCACCGCGTCACTCACGACGACCAGCCGGTCGAGTTGAGCCTCGGTCTCGGCCGCGCCGGTCCGGATCCACTGCACGACGTTCACGAGGGTGCTGGCCAGGTTGTCCGCGTTGTCCAGATACTCGGCGAGGGTGGGCCGCGGTGCGAGGTCGTCGCCCATCGCCGTCTTCCACTGCCACTCCCGCCGCATGGCCAGCAGGCTTCGACGCGCCACCGCCCGCCATGCCCCGCCGAGCCTGTCAAAGGCGGGCGCGGCAGCGAGATCGGCGTGCAGAACGGCGAGGAACCGGCCCAGCGGATCGTCGGCCAGCGGCGGTGCGCCGTCCGCAACCCGAAGCTGCCCCTGCACCAGCCGGTCGACCTCGGCGGCGGACGTGGCCAGCCGGTCCACCTGCCAGTCCAGCGCGAAGACCCAGAGCACCGCCCGATTGGTCAGTCGCAGCTCGGCGGTCGAACACCGGGGCGCGCTGAACGCGGTGACCATCGCGATGGTGCTGGTCAGCGCGCCGTCGAAGGGCCCTTCCGCGAAAAGGTCCGGATGAGCCGTCAGACACCGTTGCAGGTCGCGTTGCCCCTGGGCGGCGAGGGCGCAGACGCGCCCGTGCTCGGCGGCCTGCCGTAGTTCGTCTGTGATCACGTGAGATCGTGCCACCATTCAGGCCAGCGCCGGCTGTCGATGGGGGGTGAGCAGCAGCGGCACGCGTTCCCTTGGTCGCAGCGACGCGGCCAGCTTCGCCGACGGCATCCCGGGCGTGCAGAGCCGGTATCGGAATCGGCTGAGCAGGGTCGCCACGATCAGTGGCGCCTCAAGCTGGAAGAGGTACTGGCCGATGCACTGGTGGGCGCCGCCACCGAACGGGTAGTAGGCGTACCGGTGGGCGCGCCGGGGAGCGTCGGGCGCGAAGCGTTCCGGTTCGAAGACCTCCGGCCGGTCCCAGAAGCGGGCCAACCGCTGGGTCACGTACGGACTGAGGATGATCGTGCTGCCGGCCTTGACCCGGGTGCCGTCGATGACGTCGTCAGCGACCGCGGTGCGGGGCACCAACCAGCCGGACGGGTAGACGCGGAGGAGTTCGTCGAGCACCATCCGGGTGTAGCGCAGTTCGTCGAGCTGCTTTTTGTCGATCACGTCGCCGGGGCCGACCACACGATCGATCTCCTCGTAGAGCCGCGCGGCCACGTCGGGCCGTTGCTCTAGCAGCGGGAAGAGCCAGGTGAGTACGACGTACGTGGTCTCGGTCGTGGTGGCGAACGTCGACACCAGGTCGTCGCGTACCCGCTGTTCGTCGAGCTTGCGACCATGCGCGTCCCGGGCCCGGGCCAGCGACGCGACCATGTCGTCGCCGCCGTCGTCCTGGTTTTGCGCGGCAGTGACCAGCGGCAGCAGAATGTCGTCGATGTTCCGGACCGCCTGCCGGAAGGCGCGGTCGCCGGGCATCGGCACGGCGTCCGGCATGAACGGGGTGAGCAGCCGGAAACGCAGTGCGTTGGCAACGGTGTCCTGTTCCGCGACGACCCGCACGGCGTCGGCGACGCTGATCCGGTTGCCGAAGAAGACCCTGACGACGGCCTGGCAGATGATCCTGGAGATCTCGCTGGCCGCGTCGACCGGTTCGCCGTCGCGCGCCGGAACGTTCAGCTCGTCGACCGCATCGCTGATCGCCCCGCTCAGGTCGCCCACCGCGGCGTCCAGCCGTTTCGGGGTGAAGTGGACCTGGAGCCGCCGGCGGCTCGCCTCCCACTTCGGGCCCTCGGAGAGGATGCCGTCACCGCCGAGCTTCTTGACCGACTGCCACAACATGCTGTCGCCGGCCCGGGTGTAGTTGGCGGCGTTGTCGCGGAGCACGTACTGGACGTGTGCGGGCTCGGTGACCAGGTACGGCCGGATCGTGCCGAGGTTCAGCTGGACGACCTGCCCGGGCGACGCGTCGGCCAGGCCGACCAGCGTGCCCAGTGGATCACGGAGCAACCCGGGTAACGTGCGGCGGAGGGTGGCCACGTGTGGACCACGCCGTCTCGGGGTGGTCGGCTCAGTCATCATTCACCTGCAGGGGGTCCGTCCTCTCCGGTGGCACCGCACTGCGGGTCGCTTCGTGCTGCCTCGGAACGATGGCGCGTGACCATCAGGCAGAGCATCCCATTCACGAATCCGCTTCACCAGGACGCCGACCGGGAAGACTTTCGCGTTGGTCGAGCGATTTGCGCCTTTGATCCGGACGGGCGCGGCCCATCCGCGAGAATCCCGCAGGTGACGCCCCATGATGAGCAGGGCGTGAAACAATCCGAACTGAGCGTGAAAAACGGCACATTGACGCGCCGTTGTCGGTGTGGTCCAGCCGACGACCGCCGCGCGACAGGGGTACGAATCCCGGCGCTTCCAGGGCCGCTGTGCCAGGCTCAGGAGCATGGACGACAAGACCATCCTGAACCGGATCACCGAGCTGGTCGACGAGGAACACAAGCTGCGGGCGGACGCCCAGGCCCACGAGTCGGGCACCGAGGGCGAGACCAGCGAGCGGCTGCGCGCCCTGGAGGAGTCCCTCGACCAGTGTTGGGACCTCCTGCGCCGCAGGCGGGCAGCCCGGGACACCCACGGCGACCCGGACGCACAGGGTGAACGACCCAAGCCCGAGGTGGAGCGCTACCTCCAGTGACCCCGGCGGGTCGGGCGGCCCGGCCGCCCGACCCGCTCCGATCAGCGCAGGCCCGCCTCGTGCAGCAGCTCACCTGTCAACAGGCCGGGGTCGACCTGCTCGGCGGGCAGGCCACGGGCCGCGAACCAGGTGCTGACCACCCGCACGTCCCGGGCCAGGAACTCCGGCCCCTGCGGGTTCGCCACCACGTCGACCACCTGCGGCAGGTCGATCACCACCAGGCGGCCCCGGTGCACGAGCAGGTTGTACGGCGACAGGTCGCCGTGCGCGTAGCCGGCACGGGCCAGCACCCGCAGCGCCTCCACCAACTGGCCCCACAGGTCGCGGAGCTCGGCCGGATCGGGTCGCAGTTGTGCCAGCCGGGGCGCCGCCTCCCCCGACTCGGCGTCACCGACGAACTCCAGCATCAGCTCGGTGCCCCGCAACTGCACCGGGTACGGCACGGCGATCCGGTCGTTCCCGGCGCTGATGTCCCAGAGCCGGGCCAGGGCGGCGAACTCGGCGGCGGCCCACTGCCCGGCGATCATCTGCCGGCCGAACGCCGTCCGGCTGGCCATGGCCCGGTTCTCCCGGGAGCGGCGCACGCGGCGGCCCTCCAGATAGCCGGCGTCCCGGTGGAACAGGCGGTGCTCAGGCTCGCGGTAGCGCTTGACCGCCAACAGGCAGGACCTGTCGGTGTCGGGTACGGCCCGGCGGACCAGGTGGACGTCCGCCTCCTTGCCGGTCTTCAGCACACCCAACTCGGTGTCCTTGGCGGCCAGCTCGGTGATCAGCCAGCCCGGGTGCGGCTGGGGTCCGTGGACGGCGTCGTCCCAGGACGACCAGCGTTCGCCGGTGTCCGGGTCAGGGGCGCTGTCCGGGTCCGCGGGCGGCTCGGTGTGCCGCCCGCGCTTCAGAAACTGCGGTTCGTCGTCGTCGAAGCGGCTCTTGCCGCGGCTCCGGCGCTCCAGCGCCGGAAGGTCGTGATCGCGCACTGTGGTGAGATTCCCTTGGTCGAGGCTGAAGAAGGCAGCTGACAGCGAAAGGCGACGACGGCCATGGCCGACCTCCTTCTCCCTCGACCGGGCACACGCCCGGGATGCACCATGCGCGGACAATGCTCGCCGCAGCCCGTCGGCGGGTCAATCGAATTACTCCCGGACACCGCCCACGCGCCGCCCGACCGGGATCCGAGGCAGCAACATCGGGGATGTTGCCGCCTCCGCGCGTCCCGAGGCAGCAACATCGGGGATGTTGCGCGAATCTTGGGGCGGGCGCGCGAGGCGGGCGCGCACGGCGGGCGTTCAGCGGGCGAGGATGGTGGCGACCGCGGCGATCAGCCCGTCCGCGGTGCGGCTGGGCGCGAACCGGACGTCCGACCAGGAGCGCCCGCGGTGCAGCCAGACGCTGGGCAGCCCGACCGCGGCGGCGCCACCGATGTCCGCCTCCGGGCTGTCGCCGACCACCCAGGCGCCGCGCAGCGACATCCGGACCCGCTGGGCGGCGAGCGCGAAGATCCGCGGGTTGGGCTTGCTGACCCCGCACTCCTCGGAGATCACCCAGTCCGCGACGTAGCGGTCCAGGCCGGTCCGGCGAATCTTGGCGTCGTCGACACGTACCGTGCCGTTGCAGACCACCACCGGCACCCAGCCGGCGTCGTCGGCGATCCGCAGCGCGCAGGCGGTGAGCGGGTCGAGCCGGGTCTGCGCCACCACCCCGTCGTGCAGCTCCTCCACCAGGTCGATCGAGGGGATGCGCAGCTCGTAGCGGTCCCGGATCGCGTCGGCGAGATCCCAGCGGTCGGTCAACCCGTCGGCGTCGATCGAGACCAGCCATTCGATGTCGCTGGGGGGCGCGCCGATGCCGTCCAGGAAGCGCTCACCCCAGCGGCGGAACGGCCCGGCCCGATCCAGCAGGGTGTTGTCCAGGTCCAGCAGGAGCAGTGGCACTCGGGCACCCTACGGGACCGATGTGTCCGCCAACAGATGCAGCGGGTACCGACCTGACGATGTGCTCAGCCGGACATCGACGACCGGGGGCCGCCCTGGTCCGCGAGCCGGTCGGCGAGCATCGAATGGGCCGACCGGGTGGCCGCGAGCACGGTCGGGTCCAACGTCGCCACCAGCACCGCCGTACCGTCGTCGGCACCCCGGTCCAGCACCCGTCCCTGCGGGTCGTAGATCGCCGCGCCGCCGTTGAACCGCCACGGGTCGACGCCGCCGACCGCGTTGGCGAAGACCACGAACATCGTGTTGTCCAGTGCTCGCGCGGCGTAGTAGAGGTCGCGGCGGTGCTCGGAGCCGGCCAGGTATCCGCTGGGGCACAGGTAGGCGTGCGCGCCGTCGAGGGCGGCGGCCCGGCCGTGCTCCGGGAAACAGCCGTCGTAGCAGATGCCGAGGCCGAGCCGCCAGTCGTCGACGAGCAGCGTGGCACCCCGGTCGCCGGCGCTGAACAGGTCGCGTTCGTCGCCCCAGAGTTGCTGCTTGTCGTAGCCGACCCGGATCGCGCCGGTCCGGTCGACCACCAGCGCGGCGATGGTCCGCCGGCCGTCCGGGTGTCGGGCGGCGACACCGACCAGCACGGTGACGCCGGCCTCGCGGGCCGCGGCGCGCAGCGGGTCGAGGCGGGGATCCGCGACCATTCCGCCCGGGTCGGCCGTGACGTCCGTGCCGGCCGGGTCGGCGGCGAGGGTCGGCGGGTGGTACGCGCAGAGGAACAGCTCCGGCAGGACGGCCACCCGGGCGCCCCGGTCGGCGGCTCGGCGAACCAGGTCGGCGGCGGCGACCGCGTTTCCGGCGACGTCTCCCGGCGCGGGCGTGGCCTGGATGGCGGCCACGGTCAGCGGGGCGGTGGGCACGGGGCGGGGCAGGGTCACCGGGCGATGGTAGACGGGGGCATTCCAAGCCGTACGTACGGTTTGCACGCCCCCGGGGTGACCTGCGACGATCGACGCGTGCCCAGAGTAAGCCAGGACCAGCTCGACGCGCGCCGGCAGGAGATCCTCGCCGCCGCACGGGCGTGTTTCGCCCGGCTCGGCTACGAGGGAGCGACCGTACGCCGCCTCGAGGAGGCCACCGGCCTGTCCCGTGGCGCCATCTTCCACCACTTCCGCGACAAGGACTCACTCTTCCTGGCCGTCGCCGAGGACGACGCCGCCGCCATGGTGGAGACGGTGGCCCGCAACGGGCTGGTGCAGGTGATGCGCGATCTGCTCGCCCGGGCCATGTCGCCGGACACCACCGGCTGGCTGGGCAGCCAACTGGAGGTCTCGCGCCGGCTGCGCACCGACCCGGCGTTCGCCAAGCGCTGGGCCGAGCGGTCCGCCGCGATCGCCGAGGCGACCCGCGACCGGTTGGCGCGCCAGCGTGACGCCGGAGTGTTGCGCGAGGACGTCCCGATCGACGTGCTGGCCCAGTTCCTGGAGCTGGCCTACGACGGCCTGGTGCTGCACCTGGCGATGGGCCGACCGGCCGGTGACCTGGGGCCGGTGCTCGACCTCGTCGAGGAGGCCGTTCGCCGTCCCTGACCGCGTGGGCACCGGTCCGCCGACCGTGGCGACGCTGCTCCACAATGGGGCCGCCGATCCCTCCGGCGACAGGAGCAGTCAGTGATCGTCAACGCCGCGTCGAGCGACACCTGGGGCATCCCCGGCCCGACCTTCCTCCGGTACTACCTCATGGCAGCCGCCGTGGCGCTGGCGGTCGTGGCCTACCACCGGATCCGCCCGCTGAGCGCCCACGGGCGGACCACC
The DNA here is from genome assembly GCF_040686315.1 of Micromonospora sp. NPDC085948. Taxonomy (NCBI): domain Bacteria; kingdom Bacillati; phylum Actinomycetota; class Actinomycetes; order Micromonosporales; family Micromonosporaceae; genus Micromonospora; species Micromonospora sp. NPDC085948. The sequence goes on from NZ_JBFBJW010000021.1 coordinate 73,586, forward strand.
CACGATCCGCTCGGGCCGCAGGAGGTCGCGTACCTCAATGGTGGCCCCCGACTCGCCGTGAACGCCGCGCTGGGCGGGCTGCGCGGCGGCGGTGCGATCGCCGTGCGACCGGACCGTCGGCTGACCACCGTCGGCGCCGCGCCGACCGGGCTCACCCCGCTGGAGCAAGGCATCCACTGGGCCGCCCACCACCACTCGCGGGTCCGGGACCTGCCGCAGCACCGACACGTACGCTCCGCGCTGGACCAGCTCCGCAACGGCCTGGAGCAGCGCGGGTTGCTGACGAGCCACCGGCAGCGGGAAGTTTACGGCTTCTTGATCGCGCTCCTGACCGTCCTGCTGGCCCTCGGTGTGTTCCGGTTGATCTCCGGCCTGGTCAACGGTCACCCGGTCGGTTACCTGCTGCTGACCCTGGTCCCGCAACTCATCATCGTGCTGGTGCTGCGCCGGGCACCCCTGCAGACAAGGGCCGGACGCGCCGCGCTGCGCGACGTCCGCCGCCAGCACACCCACCTCGAACCCGCCTCCGCGCCTGCCTACGCCACCTACGGAGCGGCCGGCGCGGCGATGGGCGTGGCCCTGTACGGCACCGCCTCGCTCTGGGCGCTCGACCCGGGCTTCGCCGAGCAGGCCGAGATCCAGCGCCAGGCCATCTCCAGCAGCGGCGGCTCAACGGGCGGCTCCGACGGCTGGGGCGGCGGAGGCGACAGCTCCGGCGGCGGCGACAGCTCCGGCGGCGGCTCCTGCGGTGGTGGAGGTGGCGGCTGCGGCGGTGGCGGCGGGTGCGGCGGATGACCGGGCCGTCCGGGGTGGGCATCGGCTGGCGTCCGGAGATCGCCGGCTTCGTGGCCGAGCTGCCGGGGCTGCGCTTCGTCGAGGTGGTGGCCGAGGGGATACCCGCCACCGGGCCACTCCCGCCCGGCCTGACGCAGCTACGGGAACGCGCGGTGACTGTCGTACCGCATGGGGTGCGGCTCTCCCTCGGCGGCGCGGAGCCGGTCGACCCGGCCCGGGTCGCCCACCTGGCCGCGGTGGCGCAGCGTGTCGAGGCGCCGCTGGTCAGCGAGCACATCGCGTTCGTCCGGGCGGGCGGTCTGGAGGCCGGCCACCTGCTGCCGCTGCCGCGCAGCCGGGAAGCCGTCGACGCGGTCTGCGCCAACGTGGCGCGGGCACAGGCCGAGCTTCCGGTGCCGATCGCGTTGGAACCGATCGCCGCGTTGCTCGACTGGCCCGACGACGAGCTGGACGAGGCGGACTTCCTCACCGAGATCCTCGACCGGACCGGGGCGCTGCTGCTGTTGGACGTGGCAAACGTGCACGCCAACGCTCGCAACCGGGGCGCCGACCCGCTGGCGTTGCTGGACCGGCTGCCGCTGGAGCGGGTCGCGTACGTCCACGTGGCCGGCGGCGCGGAGCACGGCGGCTTCTACCACGACACCCACACCGACCCGGTGCCGTCGGCGGTGCTGGAGCTGGTCGAGGCGCTCTGCGCCCGACGGCGACCGCCGGCGCTGCTGCTGGAACGCGACGGCCACTACCCGCCGGCCGCCGAACTCCGCGCCGAACTGGACGCCCTGGCCGCCGCGGCGGGCTTTCCGGCCGTGACATGACGGGCGCACCCGACGGCGACGCCACGCCCCGCGCGGGGCTCGCCGAGCGACAGGCCGAACTGGTCGCGGCGCTGGTCGCCGGGGGTGCGCCACCGGCGGGGTTCGCACCCGGCCCGCTGGCCGCCACCCGCGCGGCCCTGCTGCGCAAGCGGGCCGGCGAGGTGGCCCGGCACTGGCCACTGCTCGCCACCGGTCTCGGTGCCGGGTGGTCGACCACCTTCGCCGACTGGGCCGCCCGGCGACCCACCGCCGGCTCACTGCGCGACGGTTGGGACCTGGCCCGTGCGTTGCGCGACCAGCGGGTGCTCCCCCCGGTGGCCGCCGAGGAGTTGGCTGTTCGGGAGGCGCGCCTGCGCTACGACGGGCTGCGGACGCCGCGTCCGCGCCGGGTGCCGGCGGTGGGCCGCGCCGGCGGCGCCGTCGCGGTGCAGATCGCCGGCCGGGTACGTCTGCTGCGCCCCGCGCCGCGCCCACCCACCCCTCGCGGCGACGGTGTGCCGGATGCGGCAGGATCGGAGTCATGGACCTCGGACTGACCGACCGCGTGTACGTCCTCACCGGCGCCTCCCGCGGTCTGGGTTACGCGACCGCGCAGAGCCTGGTAGCCGACGGTGCGCGGGTGGTGCTGTCGGCCCGGGACCCGGATGCCGTGGCCGCCGCCGCGCAGCGGCTGGGTGGTCCCGAGCACGCCGTCGGGGTGACCGCTGACCTGACCGACCCGGAGACCCCGGGGCAGCTCGTCGCCGCCGCCCAGGAGCACTTCGGCCGGCTCGACGGCGCACTGATCTCGGTCGGCGGCCCACCGGCGGGGAACGCCGCGGCGATCAGCGACGAGCAGTGGCGGCTCTCCTTCGAAACGGTCTTCCTGGGCACCATCCGCGCGGTCCGCACGATCGCCGCCGCGCTGCCCTCGGGTGGTGCGATCGGGCTGGTGCTCTCCACCTCGGCTCGCGGCCCGGTCCCCGGCCTGGGCATCTCCAACGGTCTCCGGCCCGGCCTGGTCGGTGCGGCCAAGGACATCTCCGACGACTACGGCCCGCGCGGCGTCCGGGTGGTGGGGCTGCTGCCCGGCCGGATCCTGACCGACCGCAACCGGGAGCTCTTCGCCGCGACCGGCGACCCGGAGCAGGCCCGGGCCGCCGCGGAGGCCAGCATCCCGCTGCGCCGCCTCGGCGACCCCGCCGAGTTCGGCCGGGTGGCCGCGTTCGTGCTCTCCCCCGCCGCGAGCTACCTCACCGGGATCACCCTGCCGGTGGACGGCGGCGCGCTGCGCGGGCTGTGACCCCCGACGGGGCCGGCGACGCGCGTGCGGTGACGCCCGGGACGGCCCGGCCGAGCCGCGCGGACCTGGCGGCGGCAGCCGATCGGACGATTCCCGACGTGCTCGCGCCGGGGCTGGCGGTGCTCTTCGTCGGCATCAACCCGGGCCTCTGGTCGGCCGCGACGGGCTGGCACTTCGCCCGGCCCGGCAACCGGTTCTGGCCCGCCCTGCACCGGGGCGGGTTCACCCCCCGGCTGCTGCACCCGAGCGAACAGGCCGAGCTGCCCGCGCTCGGGCTCGGCATCACCAACATGGCGGCCCGGGCCAGCGCCCGCGCGGACGAGCTGAGCACGGAGGAACTTCTCGCCGGCGCGGCGATCCTCACCGAGAAGGTGTCCCGGTACCGGCCGCGCTGGGTGGCGGTGGTGGGGGTGACCGCGTACCGGATCGGTTTTCAACGGCCGAAGGCCACCTTCGGGCCGCAGTCGGAGCTGCTGGCCGGCGCCCGACTGTGGGTGCTACCCAACCCGAGCGGCCTGAACGCGCACTTCACGCCGGTCACCCTGGGCCTGGCCTTCGCCGAGCTGCGGGTGGCGGCGTTCTGACGAGCGGTCCGCGACGAGCTTGTCGGGCGGCACGGGCACACCTACCCTCGGCGCAGACCACGATCCCGCCACAGTGGAGCGACAATGACGGATGTTCCCGCCGGCACGGCCCAGGTCTCGACCCTCGAGACCCCCACCGAGGCGTCCACCGCGCCGATCCGCACGCTTGTCGGCATCCAGCTGTACACCGTGGCGGCCTACCTCGCCGCGGCCGTCGTGCCCTATCTGTGGGCACCCCGGCCGTACCCGCCGACCTGGACCTTCATCGTGCCGGGCTGGCTGCTCGGCGTGCCCGGTTTCTACCTCACCCTGCTCGGGCCGGTGCCCGGCATCCTGCTCGCGGTGGTCGGGGTCGGTGTGCTGGTGGCGACGCGCCGCCGCTGCCCGGCGACCCGGTACCGGTGGTGCGTCGCCTCCACCGCTCTCGTCGCCGCCTACGCTGCGTTCGCCTGCACGCCGCTGGCCAGCACCATCGCGGCCTTCGTGGCGGACTGAGCCGAGCAGTCCCGCAACCGTCAGTTGGCGGCGGCCGGTGGCAGCACCTCGTCGGCGCGGTACGTGCCCAGGGGCATGACCACCGGCTCGGGGCCGGTCGCGTCGACGAACGGGGTGGGCGAGTCGGCGACCGCGAACTGGGTCCGGTACAGCTCGGCGTAGAGCCCGCCGACCGCGACCAACTCGTCGTGCCGCCCGCGCTCGACGATCCGTCCGCCGTCGAGGACCAGGATCTGGTCGGCGTCGCGCACGGTGGAGAGCCGGTGCGCGATCACCAACGCGGTACGTCCGGCCAGCGCCACCGACAGCGCCCGCTGCACCGCCGCCTCGCTCTCCGAATCCAGGTGTGCGGTCGCCTCGTCGAGGATCACGACCGACGGGGCCTTGAGCAGCAGACGGGCGATGGCGATGCGCTGCTTCTCGCCACCGGAGAACCGGTAGCCGCGCTCCCCCACCGTGGTATCCAGACCGTCGGGCAGCGCCCGGACCAGATCAGCCACCTGCGCCCCGGCCAGGGCGGCCCAGATCTCGTCGTCGGTGGCGTCCGGCTTGGCGTACCGCAGGTTCTCGGCGATCGTCTCGTGGAACAGGTGCGAATCCTGGGTGACGACGCCGATCTCGTCACGCAGCGAGGCGAGGGTCGCGTCCCGCACGTCCACGCCACCGACGAGCACCTGCCCGTCGGTGACGTCGTAGATCCGGGAGATGAGCATCGACAGCGTCGACTTGCCGGCGCCGGACGGGCCGACGAGGGCGACCATCTGCCCCGGCTCGACGCTGAACGAGACGCCCTTGAGAACCGGCTCGTTGACGGTGCGGTCGAGCGTGGCGACCTCCTCCAGGGAGGCGAGGGAGATCTCGGCGGCGCTCGGGTAGCGGAACCGGACGTCCCGGAAGGCGACCCGGCCGGCGCCCCGGGGCACCGCCACCGCGTCGGGCTTCTCCACGATGCCCGGCTTGAGGTCGAGCACCTCGAAGACCCGGTCGAACGAGACGAGCGCGCTCATCACGTCCACCCGCACGTTGGAGAGCGCGGTGAGCGGACCGTACAGGCGGGTCAGCAGCAGCGCGAGGGTCACCACGGTGCCTGCGCTGACGCCGCCGGTCACGGCGAGCCAGCCACCGAGGCCGTAGGTGAGCGCCTGCGCCAGTGAGGCGACCAGCAGCATCGCGACGAAGAACGTACGGGAATACATGGCGGACTGGATGCCGATGTCCCGCACCCGCTCGGCCCGGTCGGCGAACCGACGGGCCTCGATCTCGGGCTGGCCGAAGAGCTTCACCAGCAGCGCGCCGGCCACCCCGAACCGCTCGGTCATTGTCGCGTTCATCTTGGCATCGAGGTTGTACGACTCACGGGTGATGTCGGCCAGCCGCCGCCCCACCCGTCGGGCCGGGATGATGAAGATCGGCAGCAGCACCAGCGAGAGCGCGGTGATCTGCCAGGAGAGGGTGAACATCACCGCGGCGGTGAGCACGAGTTGGATGACGTTGCTGACCACGCCGGACAACGTCGACGTAAACGCCCGCTGGGCGCCCAGCACGTCGTTGTTGAGCCTGCTGACCAGGGCGCCGGTCTGGGTACGCGTGAAGAACTGCAGAGGCATCCGCTGCACGTGGTCGTAGACCCGGGTGCGCAGGTTGAAGATGATGCCCTCGCCGATCCGGGCCGAATACCACCGCTGGGCCAGCGAGAGCAGCGCGTCGGCGACCGCCAGCGCGGCGATGAACAGGGCCAGCCGCACCACGAGCCGGCCGGCCTCGGTGCCGCCCCGGTTGATCGCGTTGATGACGTCGCCGGCGAGCACCGGTGTGGCCACGCCGATGACGGCGGCCAGGACCACGGTGACCAGGAAGACGATGATGTCGCGCCGGTAGGGCTGGGCGAAGGCCACGATGCGTCGGGCGACCCCGCGCTTGAGCCGATGGGTGGAGACCTCGTCGCTGTTGCGCATCGACCGGAGCATGCTCCACCCGGCCATGCCACCGCCGGACATCGGGTTGGACATCGCTCACCTCCGGGGTCGTCGGGCGGACTGCACCGTCAGGCCAATTCTCCCGACAGCTGTGACAACCTCGGTCGTAACCTGGATCTTCCCGGCCGGTCCTTACCTATTCTCCCTGGCCAGCCAGATCGCGCAGTCGGCGGGTCTGCGCCTCCCGCTCGGCGCGCTGCTGGTCGGCGTGCGACCGCCCGGCCGCACCCACCAGCAGTGCCTTGATCTCCACCACCGCGTCGCGGGCTCCGGCGAGCAACCCGGCGGTCAGGTCCTGGACCGCGCCATCCACCTCGGCCGGTGGCACCACCAGGGTCGCCAGCCCGATCCGGTCCGCCTCGGCGGCGTCCAACCGGCGGCCGGTCGCGCAGATCTCCAGTGCCCGTGCGTAGCCGACCAGCTCCACGAGACGCTTCGTGCCGGCCAGGTCGGGCACCAGGCCGAGGGTCACCTCAGCCATCGACAGCTTCGCGTCCGTGCTCAGCACGCGCAGATCGCAGGCGAGCGCGAGCTGGAAGCCGGCGCCGATCGCGTGGCCCTGCACAGCGGCGACGGAGATGACGTCCGGCCGGTGCAGCCAGGTGAAGCCAGCCTGGAACTCCGCGATGCGCTCGGCGCATTCCTGCTCGGGCAGCGTGGCCAGCTCCGCGAAGGAGCCGGGGCCGGAAGCGCCAGCCACCGCGAGGTCGAGGCCGGCGGAGAACGCACGCCCCTCGCCCCGGACCACCACCACCCGCACGTCACCGGGCAGCTCACGGGAGAAGTCGCTCATCGCCCGCCACATGGCAGGCGTCTGCGCATTGAGCACGTCGGGCCGGCACAACGTCACCGTGGCGACCGGCCCGTCGCAGGTCAACCGAACCCCGGTCGCCTCGGTGGTCACCGGGCGGTCCGGGGCGTGGCGCTTGTCGACGACGCGGGGAGGCGGGTCACGCCTTCTTGCGGCGCCGGGCACCGCCGCGCTGACGCAGCTGCACCCCTGACTCGGTGAGCACTCGGTGGATGAACCCGTAGGAACGGCCGGTCGAGGCCGCCAACGCGCGGATGCTCTCCCCCGACGTGTACCGCTTTACCAGGTCCTTGGCGAGCGTCTGACGCTCGGCTCCGACGATCCGGCGACCCTTCTCAGTGCTGGTGGCTGTGCCAGTGGCTGCCATGCTGTGTCCTCACGTCCCAGACTGTGCGGTTCGGATACGGTCCCACCTATTAGACCGCCTCGAACGATCATGCGCCAGATATCAACTCTTCGCCAACCGACACGCTATGCAATGTCAGCTTCCCGATAGAGTGATCCTGGCAATCGACGCGGCGTGGTGTCCGGGCGTACCAATGCCGTGTGCCGGCGGCCGCCGGCGACCCGTAGCCTTCGGTCGTGATCGACCTGTTGGGCACCGCGGCCGGAGCGGCAGTGGTCTTCGCCGCCACCGACATCGACGACATCGTCATCCTGACTCTGTTCTTCGTCGCGGCCCGCACCACCGGTCGGCCCCGACCCTGGCAGATTGTCGCCGGCCAATACCTGGGCATCGGCGCGCTCGCGCTGGCCAGCGCGGTGGTCGCGGCGGGCCTGCTGGTGGTGCCGGACCCGTGGACGGGGCTGCTCGGGTTGCTGCCGATCGCGCTGGGCGTACGCGCGCTACGGGGTTCCGACGACGACGAGACCCCCACCGTCGTCACCGGCCTGCTCGGGGTGGCCGGGGTGACGATCGCCAACGGCGCCGACAACGTGGCCGTCTACGTACCCGTCTTCCGTGCCCTCGGCCTGGCCGACAGCGCGATCTTCCTGCTGGTGTTCGTGCTGCTGGTCGCCCTGTGGTGCGCCGCCGGCGCGTGGCTGGGCGGGCACCCCCGCGTGGTCCGGCTGGTCGAACGCGCGGGCCACTGGCTGGTGCCGGCGATCTTCGTCGGCGTCGGGGTGGTGATCCTGGTCAGCTCCGGCGTGCTGGGCCGGCTGGTCGACCTACTCGGCTGAGAACCTCGCCGCGCCCGGTTGCGGACCTCGACCTGCTCGGCTGCGGCGCGCCCGGAGGCGACGCCGGTCAGGCCAGCTCGACCAGCTCGAGCAGGTCGTCGCTCCAGGCGTCCTCGTCGCCGTCGGGCAGCAGGATCGCGCGGTCCGGCTTGAGCGCGAGCACCGCGCCCGGGTCGTGGGTGACCAGGACGATCGCGCCCGGATAGTTGGCGATGGCGTCGAGCACCTGCTCCCGGCTGACCGGGTCGAGGTTGTTCGTCGGCTCGTCGAGCAGCAGCACGTTGGCACCGGAACAGACCAGGGTGGACAGGGCCAGCCGGGTCTTCTCGCCACCGGAGAGCACCCCGGCCGGCTTGTTCACGTCGTCGCCGGAGAAGAGGAACGCGCCGAGGATCTTGCGCAGGTCGGTGTCGGACTGCTCGACGGCGGCGGCGCGCATGTTCTCCAGCACGGTCCGCTCCACGTCGAGGGTCTCGTGCTCCTGGGCGTAGTAGCCCAGCCGCAGGCCGTGACCCGCGTGCACCTCGCCGGTGTCCGGGGTGAGCAGCCCGCCGAGCATCCGCAGCAGGGTGGTCTTGCCGGCGCCGTTGAGCCCGAGGATGGCCACCCGGGAGCCCCGGTCCACCGCGACGTTGACGTCGGTGAAGATCTCCAGCGAGCCGTACGACTTGGACAGGCCGGTCGCGGTGAGGGGGGTCTTGCCGCACGGCGCGGGGTTGGGGAAACGCACCTTGGCCACCCGGTCGGCGACCCGCACCTCCTCCAGGCCGGAGATCAGCTTCTCGGCACGGCGGGCCATGTTCTGCGCGGCCACGGTCTTGGTGGCCTTGGCCCGCATCTTGTCGGCCTGCGCCATCAACGCGCCGGCCTTCTTCTCCGCGTTGGCCCGCTCCCGACGGCGACGCCGCTCGTCGGTCTCGCGCGCCTCCAGGTACGCCTTCCAGCCCAGGTTGTAGACGTCGACCACGGATCGGGTGGCGTCGAGGAACCAGACCTTGTTGACCACCGACTCCAGCAGCGCGCCGTCGTGGGAGATCACGATCAGGCCGCCCTTGTGGTTGGCGAGGAAGCCGCGCAACCAGGTGATCGAGTCGGCGTCGAGGTGGTTCGTCGGCTCGTCGAGCAGCAGGATGCCGCCGCCGTTCTCGCCCGCGTCGCGGAACAGGATCCGGGCCAACTCGATGCGGCGGCGCTGACCGCCGGAGAGGGTGCCGATGGTCTGCGCGAGCGCCCGGTCGGGCAGCCCGAGGTTGGCGCAGATGCGGGCGGCCTCGGCCTCGGCCGCGTACCCGCCGAGCGCGGCGAACTGGTCCTCCAGCGCGCCGTAGCGGCGGACCAGTTTGTCGCTGGCGTCGTCGGCGAGGCGTGCCTCGATCTCCTGCATCTGGGACATCAGGACGTCCAGGCCGCGCGCGGAGAGCACCCGGTCGCGGCCGGTGACCTCCAGGTCGCCGGTGCGCGGGTCCTGCGGGAGGTAGCCGATGGCGCTGCGCGCGTCGATCTGGCCGGAGTACGGCTGCCCCTCGCCGGCGAGCACCTTGAGCGTGGTGGTCTTGCCGGCGCCGTTGCGACCGACCAGGCCGATCCGGTCTCCCGGCTGCACGCGCAGGGTGGTGTCGGACAGCAGGATCCGGGAACCGGCACGCAGTTCCAGGCCGGTGGCTGTGATCATGTTTTCGGGCTCGCTCTCGGGGTCTGGAAGGCTGACTCGGGGCACGCGAAACGGCCGGCGGGCTCAAGGGGCCCGACGGCGCGGGGCGGTTCAGCCTTCGCAGCGCAGCACCCGACAAGTGTACCGGGCGCCGCCGGAGGGTCCGCCCGGATTACCGATCAAGATCATCGGGTACCGAAAGCGCTGTCCGGACCCCGTCCGGCACGCAACCGACACAACGACTTTCACACGACATTCAGCGCATACGGCGATCGGGGTCAGTATGGAACTCAACGAGCGGGCCGAACTCGACACCTCCCAGGTCAACGACCGGGGTCGGGGCGGCGGGGGCGGTGGCTTCGGCATCCCGATCCCCGGGGGCGGCGGCCGGGGCGGCATCATCGGCATCGTGGTGGCGGTGCTCGTCGCGCTGCTCGGCGGCGGGTTCGGCCTGAACGCGATGACCAACGGCGACGAGGGCGGGGGGCAGGCCGGCGGCACCGACCTGTCGCAGCTGTGCTCGCGTGACAACCCGCAGCGCTTCGACGACCTCCGCTGCCGCAACCTGGCCTTCGTCAACAGCATCCAGGCCTACTGGCAGACGGCGTACCCGGAGCTGGGCAACGGAAAGTACGAGCCCACCGACACCAACTACTTCCAGGCCGCCGTGAGCACCGGCTGCGGCCAGGCCGACTCGGGCGTCGGCCCGTTCTACTGCCCCGCCGACCGGCAGGTCTACATCGACCTGAGCTTCTACGAGGAGCTGGCCTCCCGGTTCGGCGCGAAGGGCGAGTTCGCCCAGCCCTACGTGCTCGCCCACGAGTACGGACACCACATCCAGAACCTGCTCGGCACCAACGCCAAGGCCGGCCAGGGCGACCAGAGCGGCCCCCGCTCCGCCTCCGTGCGGCTGGAGTTGCAGGCCGACTGCTACGCCGGCTCCTGGGCCAAGCACGCCACCGAGACCAAGGACAAGACCGGCCAGGAACCGCTCTTCACCTCGATCACCCCGGGCGACATCACCGAGGCGCTGAAGGCCGCCGAGACGATCGGCGACGACAGCATCCAGGAACGCTCCGGCGGGAAGGTCAACCCGGACTCGTTCACCCACGGCACCTCTGAGCAGCGGCAACGCTGGTTCCAGCAGGGCTTCGACAGCGGCGACCCGAAGACCTGCGACACCTTCGGCACCGACCAGCTCTGACCCGCGCTCCGGTCGCCGTCCGCGTCGATCAGTCGGTTGTGGTGCCCGGGATGGGGTCCACCACAACTCCCCGATCGGCGCGGGCGGCGCGGGCGTGTCAGTTCAGCTGGGACACCTGGTAGTGACTGATCAGCCAGTCGTCGCCGATCCGGCGCAGCAGCACGCCGAGGTGGACCGTCAGCGGCCGGCGGTCGGTGAAGCCGAACTCGACCTCCAGATAACCGAGGACCAGGTCGTCGGCGGGACGCCGGGTCTCCCGGATCTCGTAGGCGGCGGTCAGGCCGAGCGGCTGGCCGGCGTAGTACGCGGCGACCCCGACACGGCCCACGGCGTACGGACGCAGCCCCTGAAAGATCGCGTCCTCGGTGAAGTACGACGCGACCCGGTCCGGCTCGTGGGCGTCGACCGCGGACTTCCAGCGGTCGAGGACGGTACGCAGGATCTGCGCCTCGGACATGATGATCTCCCTGGGAGTGTTGCGGTCACGGGTTACCGCGTCGATGCGCCCATCCTCGGACCGGCCGCACGGCAGCACACCAGGAACGCCGGTTTCCCCTCGGTCGAGCGCCGAGGTCACTCGGGAGCCGGGTCGCGCAACCGGATCCACACCGCACGGGCCGCACCCACCGCCGCGACAAGCACCGCGTGGCGCGGTTCCGGCACGTCGAGCAACCGCTCGGCCCGCAGCGGCACGAGCGGGGCCAACCGCCGGTCGGTCAGCACCGTGTCCACCGCCTTCCGGTCACCGCCGCAGACCACCGCGGTCAGCGCCGCCACCTCCGGCAACAGCAGCCGTACGGCCAGGTCCGCCGCATCACCCAGCGCCGCCTTCGCCTGGTTGTCGCGCCGCCGGGCGAACCGGTGCTGCGACCATCCCCCCGCCGCGGTGCGCCCCTGCACGTACCGGGTGTCCACCTTGGAGACGACAAGATCGGCACCGTCGGCCACACCGACGGCCACCGCGCCCTTGCGGGCCAGCAACAGACCGATCCGGCGGGGCGCGACGGCGTGGGCCACGAACCCGGGGACGTCGTCGCTGGACGGCGCACCGGGTGGGGCGTACAACTCGGCGGTCGATCCGTCGGGGGCGGTGAGCAGCAGGCCGTACTCCCGCACGGTCGTGTCGGGCGGGCCGTGCCGGCCGGCGAAGCCCTCGACCCAGCGGCCGATTCGGGCCGGGTCGACCTCGACCCACCGACCGCCCCCGGCTGCTGGTCGACTGCTCACCGCCCGACCGTACGGCACGACGGACGCGAGCGGGCCCTCGGGCGGGACCGCTCAGCGCGGCAACAGCGCGACCACTGCCAGCGCGGCGATCAACGCACTGGAGACCAGTCCGGTGACCAGTCGTCCGCGCGGGCTGCTCAGCGCCCGGCCGACCACGGTGCCGCCGCCGGCGATGACCAGCTGCCAACTCGCCGACGCAAGGAACACACCCGCCACGAAGAGCACCACCGCGCCCGGGTCCGCGTCGGCGGTGTCCCGACGACCGAGCACCAGCGCGGTGAAGTACAGCACCGTCGCCGGGTTCAGCAGGGTCAGCCCGAGCAACGCCGCGTAGGCCCGCCCGGGCGTGCTCAAACCACGCCCGACCGGTGCCGTCGGCGTCTGCCGCGAGCGGTGGGCGGACCAGGTCCGCCACAGACCGTGCCCGGCGAGACCCAGCAGGACGACGGCGGCAACCACCCGCAGCGGCCCGGCGACCGGCCCGATGAATCCGGCCAGGCCGGCGCCACCGAGCGCGGCGACCGCCGCATAGAGCCCGTCGGCCGTCGCCACCGCGAGCGCCGCCGCCGCACCGACCCGAAACGAGGTACGCGCACTCAGGCCCAGGATCAGGATCGCGATCGCGCCGACGGGGATGGCGACGCCGTAGCCGGCCACCAGACCGGCCAGGAACGCCCCGCTCACGATCGTCGGTGCCGGATCGAGGCTCGTCCCCGGATCGGCCGCTGTCGACGCCCGGCAGTGGCCGCATGGACAGGGACCTGCATCGGGTACGCCTCAATCACACGCGCATCCTGCGCGCCGAAGCCACGCCCGCGCCACCGCATTTCCGGCCCCGAGCCGTGCACCCGCGCCGAACGCCCGCACGCCACGCGCCAAGCGCCCGCGCCGAACGCCCGCACGCCCGCACGCCCCCACGGCCCCCGTGCCCCGCGCCGAGCGCCCGCGCCGAACGCCCGCACGCCCCGCGGCCCCCGTGCCCCGCGCCGGCGCCATGCGTCCCCGCGCCATGCACCCCCGTGCCTGCGCCCCCCGCCGTGCCGGCGTCATCCCTCGCCCCTCCCCCGGGGCGGTGACCAAGATCCGTGCAACTTCCGGGATGGTGCTGCCTCAGAGGCGCCAGAGGCAGCACTATCGCTGATGTTGCGCGGATCTTCGGTGGGGCTTGAGGCTCTCTAACGAGAGATCGTGCTTGATCCTGGTTTTAGTGGCCTCACTGACGTGCCGACACCACTACAACCACGATATTGCGCGATCTTGCAGGGTGGGACGGCGCGACGGCGCGACGGCGCGACGCGGGCGCACCGCGCAAGGACACGCAACGCGGGCGCAGGGCGCAAGGACACGCAACGCGGGCGCAGGGCGCAAGGACACGCAACGCGGGCGCAGGGCGCAAGGACACGCAACGCGCGCACCGCGCAAGGACACGCAACGCGGGCGCACCGCGCAAGGACACGCAACGCGGGCGCACCGCGCAAGGACACGCAACGCGGGCGCACCGCGCAAGGACACGCAACGCGGGCGCACCGCGCTAC
>NZ_JBFBJW010000021.1:87238-95741 GCF_040686315.1 Micromonospora sp. NPDC085948
CAAGGACACGCAACGCGGGCGCAGGGCGCGAGGACGCGGGCGCACGGCGCGAGGACGCGGGCGCACGGCGCGAGGACGCGGGCGCACGGCGCGAGGACGCGGGCGCACGGCGCGAGGACGCGGGCGCAGACACCGCGCAAGGACGCGGGCGCGGGACGCACCCGCGCACGGCGCAGGTGACCCGCGGCCCTGGCGCACTCCCTACGCGCGCGGGGCGGGGGCGTAACGCATCGAGCGCGACACCCCGCGGGGTGTCGCGCTCGACGGGCAGAGCCGACCGGAGTCGGCTCAGACGTTGAAGCCGAGGGATCGGAGCTGGTCCCGACCCTCGTCGGTGATCTTGTCCGGGCCCCACGGCGGGAGCCACACCCAGTTGATCCGGATGTCGTTGACCAGGCCACCGCCGGGGCCGGTGGTCAGCGCCTGCCGGGTCTGGTCCTCGATCACGTCGGTCAGCGGGCAGGCCGCCGAGGTGAGCGTCATGTCGAGGGTGGCGACGTTCTCGTCGTCGACGTGTACGCCGTACACGAGGCCCAGGTCGACCACGTTGATGCCCAACTCCGGGTCGACGACGTCCTTCATCGCCTCCTCGATGTCGGCGATCATGGCCTTGCTGACGCCGCCCGTCGGGGCGACCGCGTCGCCGGCAGCCGGGGCGACCGCGTCGCCGCCCGTCGAGGCGACGGCGTCGCCGGCCGCCGGGGCCACGGCACCGTCGGTCGTCACGGCGTCGGTCGTCAGGGCGTCGGTCTGCGACGCCGCGACGGCGTCACCGGCCTCCGGCGTCGCCGCGGTAGCGGTGTTCTCGCTGCTCATGCCGTCCCTCCGCATCGCTTCGTGATGCCACCAGGCACCACGGTGTCATTCGCTCGCTGACGCTCGCTCACGCCTTCACCTCCGGGCTCGCGCCCACACCGGCGCGTGCCGCGGCGTCCTTGAACGCCATCCACGGCAGCAGCGCGCACTTGACCCGGGCGGGGTAGCGGGCCACACCCGCGAAAGCAACCCCGTCACCGAGCACGTCCTCGTCCGGCGTGACCTGGCCACGTCCGGACATCAACTCCACGAACGCCTCGTGCACCTCGAAAGCTTCCCCGGCGCCCCGACCGCGCAGCAACTCGTGCAGCACGCTCGCCGACGCCTGGCTGATCGAGCAGCCCATCCCGTCGTACGAGATGTCGTGCAGGACCGTGCCGTCGGTGGCCACCCGGACGGTGACCTCGTCGCCGCAGGTCGGGTTGACGTGGTGCGCCTCCGCGACCTGGTCACCCGGGTCGTCGGCGTCGCGCAGGCCACGCCCGTGCGGGCGCTTGTAGTGGTCCAGGATGATCTCCTGGTAGAGCTGGTCGAGCTGCATCAGTCGAACACCTTCCGCACCTGCTCCAGACCGGCCACCAGAGCGTCGATCTCCTCGGTGGTGGTGTAGAGGTAGAACGAGGCTCGGGTCATCGCCGGGACACCGAACCGGCTGCACACCGGCTTGGCGCAGTGGTGGCCCACCCGCACCTGCACGCCGAGCGAGTCGAGCACCTGACCCACGTCGTGCGGGTGCACGTCACCCAGCGCGAACGAGATGGTGCCGCCCCGGCCGACCGGCACGGTCGGACCGAAGATCCGCAGGTCGGGCACCGCACCGAGGGCGTCCAGCGCGTACGCCGTCAGCTCCTTCTCGTGCCACTGGATCGCCGGCATCCCGATCCCGGTGAGGTAGTCCACCGCCGCGCCGAGCGCGACCGCCTCGGCGATCGGCGGCGTGCCCGCCTCGAACCGGGCCGGTGGCGCGGCGAACGTCGAACGGGCCATGGTGACCGTCTCGATCATCGACCCACCGCCGAACACCGGCGGCATGGCCGCCAGCAGCTCGCCCCGACCCCAGAGCACACCGATGCCGGTCGGGCCGAGCATCTTGTGGCCGGTGAAGACGATGTAGTCGGCGTCCAGGTCGACCACGTCGATCGGCAGGTGTGGCACCGACTGCGAGCAGTCCAGCAGCAGCAGCGCGCCCACCTCACGGACCCGCGCGGTGATGCGGGAGGTGGCGTTGACCGTGCCGAGGATGTTGGACATGTGCACCAACGAGACGATCTTCGTCCGTTCGGTGACCAGGTCCTCCAGGCCCGACTCGTCCAGCCGCCCCTGCTCGGTGACCGGGAACCAGCGCAGGGTCGCGCCGGTCCGTTCGCAGAGCAGCTGCCACGGGACGATGTTCGAGTGGTGCTCCATCTCGGAGATCACCACCTCGTCGCCCGGCCCCAGCCGGAACCGCGGGTCGGCGTCCGGGCGCAGCGAGGCGTTCGAGAAGGCGTACGCCACGATGTTGATCGCCTCGGTGGAGTTCTTGGTGAACACCACCTCGTCGACGCTCGGCGCTGAGATGAACGCGGCGATCTTCGCCCGCGCCCCCTCGTACGCTTCGGTGGCCTCGGTGCCCAGGGTGTGCACCGACCGCGACACGTTGGCGTTGTGCCGCGCGTAGTGCTCGTCGAGCACGTCGAGCACCTGCCGGGGCTTGTGCGAGGTGTTGGCGCTGTCGAGGTAGACCAGCGGGTGCCCGTTGATCTCCCGGGACAGGATCGGGAAGTCGGCGCGCACCCGGGCCACGTCGAAACGTGGCACGTCGTCGTACTGCGGCATCCCCGCGGGGATCGCGATGCTGGTCATCTCGGCAGCGCCTCTCCTGCTCAGGCCTTGGCCGTGCCGGCCCCGGCGGCGTACCGCTCGTAGCCCTCGGCCTCAAGCTTGTCGGCCAGCTCCGGGCCGCCCTGCTCGACGATCCGGCCGGCCACGAAGACGTGCACGAAGTCCGGCTTGATGTAGCGCAGGATCCGCGTGTAGTGGGTGATCAGCAGCATGCCGGTGTCGCCGTTGTCGCGGACCCGGTTGACGCCCTCGCTGACCACGCGCAGCGCGTCCACGTCGAGGCCCGAGTCGGTCTCGTCGAGGATGGCGATCTTCGGCTTGAGCAGCTCCAGCTGGACGATCTCGTGCCGCTTCTTCTCACCGCCGGAGAAGCCCTCGTTGACGTTGCGCTGGGCGAACGCCGGGTCCATCTGCAGGCGCTCCATCGCGCCGCGCAGCTCGCCACCCCAGGTGCGCAGCTTCGGCGCCTCGCCGTCGATGGCGGTCTTCGCGGTGCGCAGGAAGTTGGCCACCGAGACGCCGGGCACCTCGACCGGGTACTGCATGGCCAGGAAGAGGCCGGCGCGGGCCCGCTCGTCGACGGTCATGGCGAGCACGTCCTCGCCGTCGAGGGTCACCGTGCCGCCGGTGATCTCGTACTTGGGGTGACCGGCGATCGAGTACGCCAGGGTGGACTTGCCGGAACCGTTCGGACCCATGATCGCGTGGGTCTCACCGGACTTCACGGTCAGGTCGACGCCGGCCAGGATCGGCTTGAGCTCACCCTCGGGCAGCTTGACCGACACCTTCAGGTCGCGGATCTCCAGGGTGCTCATTATCGGGTCACTCCATTACTCGGCGTCAGGCTGAGGTAGATGTCGCCGTCGCGGACTTCGACGGGGTAGACGGGGACGGGTTCGGTGGCCGGCAGGCCACTCGGCGCGCCGGTGCGCAGGTCGAAGCGCGAGCCGTGCAGCCAGCACTCCAACGTGCAGCCGTCGACCTCGCCCTCGGAGAGCGCGACGGCGGCGTGCGAGCACTCGTCGTAGGCGGCGTAGAACTCGCCGTCCTCGCCGTGCACCAGCGCGATCGGGGTGCCGTCGACGTCCGCGCTGATCGCGGTGCCCTTCGGCACGTCCTCGGCGGAGCAGATGCGGATCATCAGGCGCCCGCCTTGGTGAGCCGGGCCTCGATCGCGTCGCCCAGGCGCTCGCGCAGCGACTCCACCGGGATCTTGTTGATCAGCTCGGCGAAGAAGCCGCGGACCACCAGGCGGCGGGCCTCGCTCTCCGGGATACCCCGGGCCATCAGGTAGAAGAGCTGCTCGTCGTCGAAGCGGCCGGTCGCGCTGGCGTGGCCGGCGCCGGCGATCTCGCCGGTCTCGATCTCCAGATTGGGTACGGAGTCCGCCCGCGCGCCGTCGGTGAGCAGCAGGTTCCGGTTGATCTCGTACGTGTCGGTGCCGGTCGCCTCGGCCCGGATCAGCACGTCGCCGACCCAGACGGTGTGCGCGTCCTCGCCCTGCAGCGCGCCCCGGTAACCGACGTAGCTGCGGCAGTCCGACACGGAGTGGTCGACCAGCTGCCGGTGCTCCAGGTGCTGCCCGGAGTCGGCGAAGTAGACGCCGTACAGCTCGGCCTCGCCACCCCGATCGGTGTATTCCACGCTCGTGAACTGCCGGACCAGGTCACCACCGAGGGAGACCTGGATGTGGACGACCCGGGCGTCGCGGCCCAGCTTGATGTTGACGTGCTGCGCCTGGACCGCGTCCTCGGCCCAGTCGGCGACCGTGACCAGGGTCAGCTTCGCGCCGTCGGCGACGAACACCTCGACGTTGTCGGCGAGCGTGGTCGAGCCCTCCTGGGAGAAGACGACGGTGGCCTCCGCGAACCGACCCACCTGGACCTGGGTCCGGGCGAAGGCCAACTCCTCGGGGTACGCGCCCAGCAGCCGGACGATCACCGCGTCGGACACGACGGCCTCGGCCGCCACCTCGACAAGCGCGACGCGCGCCGCCCCGCCGTGGGCCAGCGCGCTGACCCGGTCGGTCGGCACCGACGCGGACACGACGCTGGGATCGGTCGGCTCGACGAGCCGCACCGACACCCCGGCCGGCAGGTCCGGGTGCTCGACGGTGACGCCCCGGCCGGTGGCGGCCGAGGTGTCCGCCGTGGCCAGGCCGCGCAGGCGCTTGAGCGGGGTGAAACGCCACTCCTCCTCCAGGCCGGTGAGGGCCGGGAAGTCAGCGACGTCGTACGAGCGCAGCGCCTGCGACTTGGTGCTGGGCGGCGCGGAAGCCTGGGTAGTCATGTCTTCCTTGGTCTGTCTGTTCCGTGACGACGAGGGTGGGGCGGGGTGCGGGCGGGCCGAGGTTCCGGCCCGCCCCGCGGGAGCGGCGGCGTCAGCCGACCGCGCCCTCCATCTGAAGCTCGATCAGGCGGTTGAGCTCCAGGGCGTACTCCATCGGGAGCTCCTTGGCGATCGGCTCGATGAAGCCGCGCACGATCATGGCCATCGCCTCGTCCTCGCTCAGACCCCGGCTCATCAGGTAGAAGAGCTGGTCATCACTGATCTTGGAGACGGTCGCCTCGTGCCCCATCGACACGTCGTCCTCGCGGATGTCGACGTACGGGTAGGTGTCCGAGCGGGAGATGGTGTCGACCAGCAGGGCGTCGCACTTGACCGTGCTCCGGCTGTGGTGCGAACCCTCCAGGACCTGCACCAGACCCCGGTACGAGGTGCGGCCGCCGCCACGGGCGATCGACTTGGAGATGATGGTCGAGGAGGTGTGCGGGGCGGCGTGCACCATCTTGGCGCCGGCGTCCTGGTGCTGACCCTCGCCGGCCATCGCCACCGAGAGCACCTCGCCCTTGGCGTGCTCGCCGGTCATGTAGACCGCCGGGTACTTCATGGTCACCTTGGAGCCGATGTTGCCGTCGACCCACTCCATGGTCGCGCCCTCGTGGCAGACGGCGCGCTTGGTGACCAGGTTGTAGACGTTGTTCGACCAGTTCTGGATGGTCGTGTAGCGGCAGCGCGCGTTCTTCTTCACGATGATCTCCACGACCGCGCTGTGCAGCGAGTCGGAGGAGTAGAGCGGCGCGGTGCAGCCCTCGACGTAGTGCACGTACGCGCCCTCGTCGACGATGATCAGCGTCCGCTCGAACTGGCCCATGTTCTCCGTGTTGATCCGGAAGTAGGCCTGCAACGGGATCTCGACCTGCACACCCTTCGGCACGTAGATGAACGAGCCACCGGACCACACGGAGGTGTTCAGCGCGGCGAACTTGTTGTCGCCGACCGGGATCACCGTGCCGAAGTACTCCTTGAAGACGTCCTCGTGCTCGCGCAGCGCGGTGTCGGTGTCCAGGAAGAGGACGCCCTGCTCCTCAAGGTCCTCACGGATCTTGTGGTAGACGACCTCGGACTCGTACTGCGCCGCGACACCGGCGACCAGCCGCTGCTTCTCCGCCTCCGGGATGCCCAGCCGGTCGTAGGTGTTCTTGATGTCCTCGGGCAGGTCCTCCCAGCTGGTGGCCTGCTTCTCGGTGGACCGCACGAAGTACTTGATGTTGTCGAAGTCGATGCCGGTGAGGTCCGCGCCCCAGGCCGGCATCGGCTTGCGGCCGAACAGCCGCAGACCCTTCAGCCGCAGGTCGAGCATCCACGCCGGCTCGTTCTTCTTGGCCGAGATGTCCCGCACCACCGCCTCGTTGATGCCGCGCTGGGCGACCGCCCCGGCGGCGTCCGGGTCGGACCAGCCGTACTCGTACCGACCCAGGGCGGCAAGCTGCTCTTCCTGGGTCAGGGGCTGGACAATCTGCTCGGTCATCTATCTGTCCTCACAGTGGTGACGGGATTACCGGATTGAGCACGCCCCGGCTGGGTCGGAATGTGCGTGGTGCACACCCCGTCGCCGTGCGCGATGGTGGCAAGGCGCTGTACGTGGGTGCCGACCAGACGGGAGATCACCGCGGTCTCGGCCTCGCACAGCTGAGGGAACTCGGCGGCCACGTGCGCCACCGGGCAATGGTGCTGGCAGAGCTGACCGCCGGAGGCGATCGTGGTCGCGTTGGCAGCGTAACCCTCGGCGGTGAGCGCCGCGGCGAGTGCCTCGGCTCGGGCGAGGGGATCGTCGCCGGCGTCCTCCATGGCCGTCCGGCAGCGCGACTCCAGGGCGGACACCTGCTCGGTGGCGAACGCCTCGACCGCCTCCGATCCGCCGTTGCGGACGATCCACCGCAGCGCCGCGGTGGCCATGTTGTCGTAGTGATGGGTGCCACAGCGGACCCGGCCGGCCTCGGTCAGCATGAACACCTTGGCCGGACGCCCCCGACCGCGACTGCCCCGCACGGCCTGCTCGCGGGCGTACACATCGCCGTCGGCGAGCATCGCGTCGAGGTGCCGGCGGATCGCCGCCGGGCTGAGCCCGAGGGCGACGCCGAGCTGCGCGGCGGTGGTGGCACCCTGCTCCAGCAGCAGTTGGGTGACCCGGTCGCGGGTGGAGATCTCCGCCGCGGTGACCCCGCCGGGCATCCCCGACGTGGCCACGACCGACGCGGACGCGGACGCGCCGACGGCCGGGACAGCCGTCGGCTGGTGCTCGGGGAGCGCCGCCGCGTTTTTCACAACGCCAACGTTACGTAATTACCCGGAGGGTCGCAAACCCGGGCCCCGGTGATCCGAACCACCGAGCCGACGGAGTCGGACGAACCTCGATCACTACAGTGCGTAGGATTTGCGCCGTGAACCGAATCGCCCGTCCGGTCCCCGGCATCCTGCTGCGCCGCCTCGCGCTCGCCTCGATCATCGCGAACGTGGGCATCGTCCTCACCGGCGGGGCCGTCCGGTTGACCGCCTCGGGCCTCGGCTGCCCCACCTGGCCGCGGTGCACCGACGACTCGTACGTCACCACCCCCGAGATGGGTGTGTACGGGGTGATCGAGTTCAGCAACCGCATGCTCACCTTCGCGGTGGGCCTGATCGCGCTGGCCACCCTGCTGGCCGTACTGCTGCACCGGCCCCGTCGACCCGGGCTCCTCGCCCTGGCCGTGGCGGTCTTCCTGGGCATCCCCGCCCAGGCGGTGATCGGTGGCATCACCGTGCTGACCAACCTCAACCCCTGGGTGGTCGGCCTGCACTTCCTCGCGTCGATGGCGGTGATCGCCGCCGCGTACGCCCTCTGGCGGCGCATCGGCGACCCGGACGGCCCGACCGTGGCCGTGGTGCCCACGCCGCTGCGCGCGCTGGCCCGGGTCACCACCGGCGTGGCGGTCGCGGTGCTGGTCATCGGCACCTGGGTCACCGGCAGCGGCCCGCACGCCGGCGACCACGGCGCCGCCCGCAACGGGCTCGACCCGGAGACGATCTCGCAGGTGCACGCGGACGCCGTCTTCCTGCTGATCGGCCTCTCGGTGGCGCTGATCTTCGCGTTCCGCGCAGTCGGCGCGCGACGGGCCACCCGGGCCGCGATCGTCCTGGTAGCCGTCGAGCTGGGTCAGGGCCTGATCGGCTTCGTGCAGTACTTCACCCACGTGCCCGCGATCCTGGTCGGCGCACACATGCTCGGCTCCTGCCTGGTGCTGCTGGCCGCGCTGTCGGCGCAGTGGTCGACCCGCGAACGCCGCCCGGTCACCCCGGCCGCCGCGACCGCTCCGGCGGACACCGCACCTCCGGTCGCAGCCACCGCCTGACCACCCTGCGCGCCCCGGCCCCGCCGGCCACCGCCCGACCGACCGCCTGGCGGGCGTCGGCGCCCCGCACCCCGCGCCGTGCCGCGCCCCGCGCCGTGCCGCGCCCCGTGCCGTGCCGCGCCCCGTGCCGTGCCGCGCCCCGTGCCGTGCCGCGCCCCGTGCCGCGCCCCGCCCCGTGCCGCGCCCCGCCC
>NZ_JBFBJW010000022.1:0-90039 GCF_040686315.1 Micromonospora sp. NPDC085948
TGGGCGATCGTCAACGCCGCCGCCGGGTCGACCCCGTACTCGGCGGCCCACTGTTCCCAGGCCCGCTCGACGGCGGCGTCGGAGTCGACGAGGGTTTGGTCGACGCGCCCTCGGTTGCTAGTCAGAGCGGGTTGTCTCAGGCGGTGAAGCGAACCTTACGACGACGCGCCATCACGAACAGACCAGCACCAACGGCGAGCAGCACCGCGGCACCGGCGATGATCCCGCCGGTCGCGGCACCGGTCAGCGGCAGCGCCGGCTCGTCCTTGTCGCCGCCACCCTGACCCGAGGTGCAGTCGGCCGGCTTGACCCACTTGACGGCGTCGGCCGGGTCGGCCTGCTCACCATCGACGCTGGGGGTGACGGTCAGCCCCTCGTACGCCTCGAAGGAGACCTCGGTCTTCTTGCCCGGGACCAGCTCGAGCTTCTTGACGACGTTCTTCTCCGAGGTCAGCACGACGGTCTCGGTGATGCCGCCAGCCGGGTTGTCGGCGGTGATGACCAGCACGTCACAGTCGAAGACGATCTCGAACACCGGAGCGTTGGGCTCCTCCGGCACCAGCGGGCCGGTGGGCTCGCTCGGCTGCGTGGTCGGCACCGGGCTGGTCGGGACCGGAGTGCTCGGCGTGGTGGTCGGCGTCGCGCTCGGCGTCACCGACGCGGTCGCGCTCGGCGTCGCGCTCGGCGTCACCGACGGCGTCGCACTCGGCTTCACGGTCGGCGTGGGCGTGGGCTTCGTCGGCGTCGGCGTCGGGGTGGCCGGCGGCGGTGTGGTGCAGTTGTTGCTCAGCTTCGCGGTGCCGGAGGCGACGTGGCTGATCAGGCTGCCGTTGCGCGTCCACTCGGCCTTGACCTTCAGCTCGAGCGTCTTGCCCTGGGTGGTGAGCTGAGTGCCGGAAACCTTGCCGTCGGCCGCAATCTTGGTGCCCACGGCGATGCCGTTGATGGTGGTGCCGGAGGGGGTCCACACCTCCTTGATGGTGGCTTCGAGGTCACGCTCGCTGTTCACCACCTTCCACTCGACGCGGTGCACGCCATTGGTGGTGAGGCAGGCGGTGCCGCTGATGGTGGTGTGGTGCGCGGACGCCGGCCCGGCGAACGTCGCTGCGCCGGTGAGGCCGATCAGCGCGCCTGCGGCGATGGCCGCGACGCGCCGCATCGGAGACTTGGGGAGGTTCAACGCCTGCTCCTGGTGAGGGGTACGGATCGCGCGCGGGAGGTCGGGAGACGGGGCGACCGGTGGGTCGTCTGCTCACCGGGACGTCGCGCGACGCGGGGGTGCTCCCCGCGCTAAGCGGGGACAGAGGGTGACTGTACTGACGAGTCATGAATGAGGGGAGTTCTCATCATTGCCATCGGGCAATGTAATTGATTCGTGATCTTTGATGAACGGAAGGTCGTTGATTGATCACTGAGGACGAGTGGTGTGGTCGTTCGATCGGCCGCTCCGCAGTGGACCGAACGGTGCGGAGGGAGGTCACCGGGCCTTTCCGGCCCGACGGGCCACGTCAAGACCCCACCGAGGCGTCGGGCGGTCAGATCGGGGGGACAGCCACCGGCCCGGCGATACCGGCGGTGTCGGACGAGGTCGGCGTCGACTCGCGTAGCGTCGCGGGCATGAACAGGAGGAGACGGTGACCCGGATCGTCGCCGGGACGCTCGGCGGGCGGCGGATCGCCGCACCCCCCGGCGCCGGCACCCGACCAACGTCCGACCGGGTCCGCGAGGCGCTGTTCAGCGCCGTCCAGGCCGAGGTCGACCTCGACGGCACCCGCTTCGCCGACCTGTACGCGGGCTCCGGCGCGGTCGGGCTGGAGGCGCTCTCCCGGGGGGCCCGGCACGTCCTGCTCGTCGAGTCCGACCCCCGGGCGGCCCGGGTGATCCGCGAGAACGTGGCGACCCTGCGCGCCGGCCCGGCCGTTCGCCTGGTCGCCGGGAAGGTGGCGACCGTGCTGGCCGCCGGTCCGGACGGCGGGCCGTACGACGTGGTCTTCGCCGACCCGCCGTACGCGGTGCCGGACGCGGAGATCACCTCGCTGTTGACGACGCTCGTCGATGGTGGCTGGCTGGTGCCCGACGCGCTGGTGGTGGTGGAGCGGTCCAGCCGTACCAGGCAGTTCGACTGGGTGGAGGGGATCACCCCCGAGCGCAGTCGCCGGTACGGCGAGACCACCCTTTGGTACGGTCGCCGATCATGAGACGTGCGGTCTGCCCCGGTTCGTTCGACCCGGTCACCAACGGACACCTCGACATCGTCGGGCGGGCCAGTCGGCTCTTCGACGAGGTGGTGGTTGGCGTCCTGGTGAACCAGTCGAAGAGTGGCCTGTTCTCCGTCGAGGAGCGGATCGACATGCTCCGCGAGGTGACCTCGTCGTACGGGAACGTGCGGGTCGAGTCGTTCCGCGGATTGCTTGTCGACTTCTGCCGGGCACAGCAGGCGAGTGTGCTGA
Organism: Micromonospora sp. NPDC085948; assembly: GCF_040686315.1. Taxonomy (NCBI): domain Bacteria; kingdom Bacillati; phylum Actinomycetota; class Actinomycetes; order Micromonosporales; family Micromonosporaceae; genus Micromonospora; species Micromonospora sp. NPDC085948. The sequence continues at coordinate 2,451 of NZ_JBFBJW010000022.1, forward strand.
TCAAGGGCCTGCGGGCGGTCAGCGACTTCGACTACGAGTTGCAGATGGCGCAGATGAACATCGGGCTGGCCGGGGTCGAGACCCTGTTCATGCCGACCAACCCGCTCTACTCGTTCCTCTCCTCCAGCCTGGTGAAGGACGTGGCGAAGTGGGGCGGCGACATCTCCGCCCACGTACCCGACCTGGTCCGTGAGGCCCTGCAGGCCCGCCTACGCCCAAACCCCTAACCGCCCCCACCCCCACCCCCAGCCCCACCCCACCCCCACCCGGGCGGCGATCTTGCACTTTCGGTCGCCGGATCGTGGTTGTTTGCGCCGATTGTCGCGGCAGAAAGTGCAAGATCGGCGGAGCGTGGGCGGGCGCGGGCGGGCGCGGGCGTGGGCGGCTTGGCGGGGGTGGCGATGTCGCGACGCGCCGGATTGGGGCGGATGGGGCGTGTGTGGGGCCGGCACGACATGATTGATGACGCGGGGAACGGCCGTAGCCCGCATCATGGAGGTCGGCCGAGGAACGACAGGAGTGAGGTACCGGTGGACCCGCTCGATCGCATCGACGAACTGATCGCCATGGTGGAGCAGGCCCGCTCCGTCCCGATGTCGCGCAACAACTGCATGGTCGACCGGGGTGAGATGATCGCTGCCCTCGACGAGATGCGCGCCGATCTCCCTGCCGACCTGCGTCGCGCCGCAGCGCTCCTGGAGGAGCGCGACAAGATCATGGATGCCGGCAAGCGTGAGGCGGACCGGATCATCAGCGAGGGTGAGGCAGAACACGCCCGCCTGGTCTCGGTGAACGAGATCACCGTGTCGGCCGAGCACGAGGGTGCCCGGATCATCGCCGAGGCCCGGGCCGAGGCCCAGCGCCTGCGTGAGGAGGTCGACGACTACGTCGACACCGCGCTTGCTAACTTCGAGCAGTTCCTCACCCGGGCGCTGGCCTCGATCGAGCGAGGTAGGGACAAGATGCACGCCCTACGGGAGATCGGCACCTTCGGTGGGGATGAGGCGGATCGCCCGCTACCCTTCTGAGCGGCACCTCACCAGCCGACATTCTCACCCGGGTGTCGCCCCCGGTTCGACGGTCCGGTGGTCACCCAGGTAACCTTTTTTGTCGGCCTCTCACCGGCCGGAGTCTAACTATGCCCAAGCACTCGCCATCGACACTCAACCCCAGGTCGCCGCTGGTCCTCGACACGAGAGACCTGCCGCGCCGCCCTGGTGCGTTGCGTGAGGTCCAGCGGGTCGTGCCGGCACCGGCGGACCTCGGTGTGGAGTTGATCGGCGTGCCGGAGGGCGCGGACCTCGACCTCGATCTGAGGTTGCAGTCGGTGTCCGAGGGCGTGCTCGTCTCCGGGACCATCACCGGTCCCGTCCGGGGCGAGTGCGGCCGTTGCCTGCGCGAGATCAACGACTCGATGGGCGTGACGATCCAGGAGCTGTACGCGTACGAGGACAGCACCACGGACGCCACGACCGACGAGGACGAGGTGGGCCGGATGCAGGGCGATCTGATCGACCTGGAGCCGGCGCTGCGGGACGCGTTGGTGCTCACGCTGCCGACCAACCCGCTCTGCCGGGAGGACTGCCCAGGGTTGTGCCCCGAATGCGGGACACACTGGGACGATCTGCCGGCCGACCACAGTCACCAGCAGATCGACCCGCGTTGGGCGGGCCTGTCGCAACTGACCGTTACAGAGGAGTAAGAACCGTGGCCGTCCCGAAGCGCAAGATGTCGCGCAGCAACACCCGGTCCCGCCGGGCGAACTGGAAGGCGACGGTGGTCGCGACCATCGCGTGCCCGCAGTGCAAGTCCCCGAAGCTGCCGCACGCCGCCTGCTCCGTCTGCGGCACCTACAACGGCCGCCAGGTTCTCGAGGTCTGACCTGGACGCCGAGTGACGCCCCCGACCTCAGGTCGGGCGGCGCGCGCACCCTGGCATTCGCCCGGTGCCCCGGCTTCCTCCGACGCTGGCCGGCCCACTCCGGCCGGCGTTCCGATGGAGCCGGGCACCGCGCGGATCGCCGTTGACCTCCTCGGCGGGGACGACGCTCCCGCCGTCGTGGTTGACGGCGCTCTGCGGGCCATGCGCGCCGACCCTGACCTGCACCTGCTCCTCGTCGGCCCGGCCGAGGTCGCCGACGAGCTGATTGCTGCCCTCGATCCGCCGCAACGTACGCGGATCACGGTGCGGCCCGTCCGCGATGTCGTCGGCATGGCCGATCACCCCAGCGCCGCCCGTGCCGAGAGCACGGTCCGCGCCGCGGTCACCGCCGTGCGCGACGGGACCGCCGACGCCCTGGTCTCCGCCGGTGCCACCGGTGCCACCGTCACCGCCGCCGTGCTCGGCCTCGGCCGCTGGCCGGAGATCCGCCAACCCGCGCTCGCCGCGACCCTGCCCACCGTGGCCGGCCCGGTCGTGCTCCTCGACGTCGGCGGCTCGCTGGAACCCCGTCCGGCCACCCTGGCCCGCCACGCCGTGCTCGGCGCCGCGTACGCCGCCGTGGCGCACTCGATCGCCGCGCCGCGGGTCGGGCTGCTCTCGGTCGGCACCGAGGCCGGCAAGGGCGACCGGGTCCGTCGCGCCACCGACCCGTTGCTCGCCGTCGAGCCGCTGCCCGGTGGGGCGCGCTACGTCGGCCTGGTCGAGGGGTACGACGTGACCCTCGGCGCGCGCGTCGATGTCGTCGTCACCGACGGCTTCACCGGTAACGTGCTGCTCAAAGCCATCGAAGGCGCGTACGCGATGGCCGGTGGCCCGCCCGCGGAGGGCGGCGCGCCCCGCGCGGCCGCCCTGCTGGGCGTCGCGGGGACGGTGGTCGTCTGCCACGGTTCCGCCCGCGCCGACGATGTCGCCTCCGGCATCGCCCTCGCCGCCCACCTGTGGCGGCGGCGCGCCACCGATCTGGTCTCGGCGTTGCTCGACGGCGACGCCGCGATGGACCGCACCGACCGCTCCACCGACACCGAGGTACGCACATCATGAGCAACGACAAGCGGCGGCGGGCGTCCGTCGGTCATCTGGAAGCCGCGTTCGGCGTGAGCCTGGAACCCGAGCTGCTGGAGCGCGCCCTGACCCACCGCTCGTACGCGTACGAGAACGGCGGGCTGCCCACCAACGAGCGGCTGGAGTTCCTCGGCGACTCGGTGCTCGGCGTGGTGATCACCACGGCGCTCTTCCACAACCACCCGGACCTGCCCGAGGGGCAGTTGGCCAAGCTGCGGGCCAGCGTGGTCAACATGCGGGCGCTCGCCGACGTGGCGCGTGGCCTGGGCCCGGACGGCCTCGGCGCGTACCTGCTGCTCGGCAAGGGCGAGGAGACCACAGGTGGCCGGGACAAGGCGAGCATCCTCGCCGACACGCTCGAAGCGCTGCTCGGGGCGATCTACCTCCAGTACGGGTTGGACACCACCGGGATCGTCATCCACCGGCTCTTCGACCCGTTGATGGCCGAGTCGGCCGGTCGGGGCGCCGCACTGGACTGGAAGACGAGCCTCCAGGAGCTGACGGCGGCGCTCGGGCTCGGCGTCCCGGAGTATCGGATCGAGGGCACCGGCCCGGATCACCTCAAGACGTTCACCGCCTGGGTGGTGGTGGCCGGCAACCGGTACGGCGGCGCCGAGGGGCGCAGCAAGAAGGAAGCCGAGCAGCGGGCCGCCGAGGCCGCGTGGCGGACGCTCGCCGAGCAGAACGGCCAGGCCGGCGACGACGGCCAGGGCGGCGACGACGGTCGGACCGGCGACGATGGTCGGGGCCAGCTGATCGACCCGGACGGTTCGGCCGACCGGGATGAGCCGTTCGGGCCGCTGGAACGCGCCGGGCGGGCTGCCCAGGCCGAGCAGGCCGACCACCTGGCGCAGGCCCTGCCGGCCGGGGGTGCCGACGGCCACGAGACGGGCCTGCGGCGTGCCTGAGTTACCCGAGGTGGAGACCGTCCGGCAGGGGTTGGCCCAGTGGGTCATCGGCCGTCGGATCGCGTCGGTCGAGGTCCGTCACCCGCGCGCCGTGCGCCGGCACGTCCCCGGCGGCGTGCACTTCGCCGACGTGCTCGCCGGCCGGACCGTGCTGGACGTCCGCCGTCGCGGCAAGTACCTGTGGCTGCCACTGGACAGCGGCGACGCGATCATCGGGCACCTCGGGATGTCCGGTCAGCTGCTGCTCCAGCCACCCGGCGCCGCCGACGAGACCCATCTGCGGGTCCGGTTCCGGTTCACCGACGACGGGCCGGAGCTGCGCTTCGTCGACCAGCGCACGTTCGGCGGGCTCTCGGTGAGCGAGGGCGGCGCCGAGTTGCCCGACGAGATCGCGCACATCGCCCGCGACCCGATGGACCCGGAGTTCTCCGACGCGGAGTTCGTCGCCGCGCTGCGCCGCCGGCACACCGAGGTGAAGCGGGCACTGCTCGACCAGACCCTGATCTCCGGGGTGGGCAACATCTACGCCGACGAGGCGCTGTGGCGGGCCGGGCTGCACGGCGGCCGACCCACCGACGCGCTGACCGGGCCGGCCGCGCAGCGCCTGCTCGACCACGTCCGCGACGTGCTCGCCGAGGCGATCAACGTGGGCGGCACCAGCTTCGACGCCCTCTACGTCAACGTCAACGGTGAGAGTGGCTACTTCGACCGCGAACTCAACGCCTACGGTCGCGAGGGCGAGCCGTGCCGGCGGTGCGGAGCGCCGATCCGCCGCGAGGCGTTCATGAACCGATCCTCGTACAGTTGCCCGCGCTGCCAGCCGCGGCCCCGGGGATCCCTTCGGGGATGACCCGGAGTCGGCTCCGGGTCGGCACCGGCGGGTCGCGGTCGGACCCCCCGGGCCGCACCCCGGTGTACGCCCGAATCGGCGTCTGATGCCCCTCTGGTGAGCCAATCGCCCTCAGTGTGACGGCTCCGGGGCGGGCCAGGGCCGTTCCCCGATGTGACCGCCTCGTCACGCACCTAACGTCAGCACCGTTGACACGGGGTTGACGTGACAGGGGGACCCGAGATGGGGAGAAGACCGGTGACGGTGCGGCTGGCGCGGTGGAGCGCCGAGCACCCGTGGCGGGCGATCGCACTGTGGGTCGTGTTCGTGGCGGTGTGCTTCGTGGGTGGCAGCGCCGCCGGCCTCAACGAGGCCACCAGCGCCGACGAGGGGATCGGCGAGGTGGGGCGGGCCGGCCTGATCGTGGACGCCGGAAACTTCGACGATCCGGCAGTGGACAACGTGCTCATCACCGCGCGGGACGGCGCGCTGGACCCGGCGGCGGCGAAGGCGGCGGCCGACGACGCGGCAGCCCGGCTGCGTACGGTCACCGGGGTCGCCGAGGTGGGGAAGCCGGTCACCGCCCGGGACGGTTCGGCGCTGCTGCTGCCGATCACCATGTCCGGCGACCCGGAGACCGCCTCGGATCGGGTCCAGCCGCTGCGCGACGCCACCGCCGCCGTGCAGGGCGCGCACCCACAGGTGCGTGTCGAGCAGGTCGGCGGGCCGTCGATCGAGCAGGCGCTCGACGACACCCTGGGCAAGGACTTCAAGCGCGCCGAACTGCTCAGCCTGCCGGTCACCCTGGCCATCCTGATCATCGCGTTCGGCGCGTTGATCGCGGCCAGCGTCCCGGTGCTGCTGGCGCTCTCCTCGGTCGCCGTCGCGATGGGCCTGTCCACGCTCGCCTCGCACCTGGTCCCGGCCACCGACACCACGGCACCGGTGATCCTGCTGATCGGCATGGCGGTGGGGGTCGACTACTCACTGTTCTACATCCGCCGGGAGCGGGAGGAACGGGCCAAGGGCCGCTCCGGCCTGGACGCGGTGGAGATCGCCGCGGAGACCTCCGGGCACGCCGTGGTGGTCTCCGGCATTGCCGTGATCATCGCGATGGCCGGGCTGCTGCTCGCCGGTGACGTGGTCTTCTCGTCCCTGGCCGTCGGCTCGATCCTGGTGGTCGCCGTCGCCGTGATCGGTTCGCTGACCGTGCTGCCCGCCCTGCTGGCCAGGCTCGGCCGCTGGGTCGACCGGCCTCGGGTGCCGCTGCTCTGGCGGCTGACCGCTCCGCGCACCGACCGGCACGGCGAGCCCCGCAAGCCCCGGCTCTGGCCGGCGCTGCTTCGGCCGGCGCTACGCGCTCCGGTGGTGACGCTCGTCATCTCGGTCGGTCTGCTGCTCGCACTGGCCGCGCCGGCGCTCGGCATGAAGCTGAAGTTCCCCGGCTCGGAGGACCTGCCGCGCACCACCCCGGCCATGCAGGCGTACGACCGGCTCACCGCCGCGTTCCCGAGCAACGGCACCAATCACGTGGTGGCCGTCAAGGCACCGGCCGAGCAGGCCGACCGGGTCCACGCCGCGCTCACCGACCTGGCCACCCGGGCCGCCGGGGATCCGCTGTTCGCGCCGGCCGATGCGGACGGCCCGAAGATCGAGGTGTCGGCCGACCGGCGGGTGTCGGTGCTCGACGTCGCCACCCCGTACACCAGTCGGGACGACCGGTCGGTGCAGTCGTTGGACAAGCTGCGCGGGGACCTGGTCCCGGCTGAGCTGCGGGGCATCCCCGGAATCGAGTACGCGGTCGGCGGCGGCGTGGCCGAGAATGTGGACTACGCGGCCCACGTCCGGGACAAGTTGCCGCTGGTGATGGGCTTCGTGCTGGTGTTGACGTTCCTGGTGATGGTGTTCACCTTCCGATCGGTGGTGGTCGCGGCCAGTTCGATCGCGCTGAACCTGCTCTCCGTCGGCGCCGCGTACGGGCTGCTGGTGCTGGTCTTCCAGCGCGAGTGGGCCGAGGGACTGCTCGGTTTCACCTCGATGGGCGCGATCGTGTCCTGGCTGCCGCTGTTCCTCTTCGTGGTGCTCTTCGGCCTCTCGATGGACTACCACGTGTTCGTGGTCAGTCGGATCCGCGAGGGGATCCGGGCCGGCATGCCCAACCGCGACGCCGTGTCGTACGGGATCACCTCGTCGGCCGGGGTGGTGACCAGCGCGGCGATCGTGATGGTCGGCGTGTTCTCGATCTTCGCCACGCTGAGCACGATCGACATGAAGCAGCTCGGGATCGGTCTGGCGGCGGCGATCCTGCTGGACGCCACGATCATCCGGGGAGTGGTGCTGCCAGCGTTGATGACCATGCTCGGCGATGCCAACTGGTGGGCCCCGCGTTTCCTGCGCACCCGTCCGGCGGCCGCCCCGGCCGACCCGCCGGCCGCCACCCCGGAGCTGGTGCCGGTGTCCTGAACCAGGCGCTGGTGGCCGGGCTGCGTCGGCGGCCCGGCCACCGCCGTGTCAGGGCAGGGGGCAGGCTTCCCGCCAGGCGTCCAACTGACGGTCCTTGCGGATCGACGCGAAGCCGTAGCCGACGGTGGTGACGCAGAACTCGTCGGTCGAGCTGGCGTACTCCACGTGGAAGACCGGTTTGCCGGCGTCGACGAACGGCAGCAGCTTGGCGCACTGGCCCAGCCGGACACACTCCTCGTTGACGACGAAGTCGAAGTCCGGAGCCAGTGCGGCGAGCTGGGGCACGTCGTTGACCAGCCCGGGGGAGAGGCTCAGTGAGCGGGCCAGCTCGGCGAGTCGGCGGTTGAACAGCAGCTGGTCGTCGAAGTCGAGGGGGAAACCGGTGCGGGACGCGTACCCGTCGGCGTCGGCGAGCGCCACCGCGCCGAAGCCCTTGCCCCGGCAGAGTCGAAAACGGTCGGCCAGCACCGGCTCGAGCGCGTCCCAGCTCCGTACGTCCAGCCACCGGCTGCCGGGCCGACGCCCGGTCGAGCCCTGGACGATGTCCGGGAACCGGCTGGCGTCCGGGTCGGCGGTGCCGACCGACCCGACGTGCACCTGGCAGATCAGCCGGCGGTCCCGGGACCGCAGTTCGGCGGTCTGCGCGGCGGTGGTGACCACCGGGTCGAGCAGGAAGACGTCCGATTCCACAGCCGGGTCGAGCGGGCCGCTGAGTTGCCACTGCCACTGCCAGGTGCGGGCCGACGCGGCCGGCCACGGGGTGGGCGCGCCGGGCGGGGTCAGCTCGGGTCGGCATCCGTACGCCGGCACCACGAGGACGAGTGCGACGCCGGCCGACAGGACGCGGCGCAGTGGGCGTACGGCGACGCGTCGCCGCGGCCGGATCCGCATCGGCAGCTCCCGGGTCCCGGACGGCCCGTCGCCGCCCGCACCGGTACGCCGCCCCCACGCTCCGGCCCGGCGTACCTCACCGGGTCAAACGAGCGCGGGGGCGCGAACGACGCGCGGTCAGCGCGGCGCCGCGAAGACCTGGGTCCAGTACGGCCCGTTGCTGGTGGCGATCCCGACGCCGATCTCGGTGAACGCGCAGTTCAGAATGTTGGCCCGGTGACCGGAGCTGTTCATCCAGGCGTCCATCACCGCAGCCGGGGTCTGCTGGTTCCAGGCCACGTTCTCGCCGTACGTGCGCCAGGCGTAGCCGATCCGGTCCAGCCGCGTGCCGGCGTTGCTGCCGTCGCTGCCGGTGTGCGACATGTTCTTGTGGTCGGCCTGGTCCTGGCTGTGCTTCTGGGCGGCGGTCATCAACTTGTCGTCGATGCTCAGTGCCCCACAGCCGGCCTTGGCGCGCTCGGCGTTGACCAGGTCCACCACCTCACGGGCCTGGGCGCTGACAGTGCCGCTCGGCTCGCTCGGCCCGCCGGAGCCGCTCGAACCGTTGCTCGTGGCCGGCGCGCTGGTGCGCGGCGCGCCACGCCGTGACGCGGCGGTGGTACGCGACGCCTCCGGGGTGGGCCTGACGACTCTGCTCGGCGTCGGGCTCGGTGGGGTCGGGCTGGGCGTGCTGGTCGGGGACGGCGCCGCCAGGGTGTCGAGAGTCGGCTCCTCGGTCGGCGCCGTCGACGGGGCGAAGGTGTCGTCGACGGCCGTCGGCCGGCTGGCCCCGTCGTCACCGCCGGGTAGTCCGACCGCGCCGACGCCGAGACTCACCACGAGGGTGGCCGCCGCGGCGGCCCCACCGATCATCAGCGGCCGTCGCCAACGGCGGCGGGAGCGGTGTCGTCCCTCACTGGGCCGGTCGGTGCCGGCGGGCCAGTCACCAGTCGTCTCCGGGCCGGGGTCGGGCCGCCAACCACCAGTCGTCTCCGGGCCGGCGTCACCGTGCCAGCCATGGCTGGCCGGTCCGGCGGGGCTGCCGCCGTGCCAGGAGTCGGCGGTCGCCCCGCTCGGGCTGCCGTCGCGCCAGGCGTCGGTGGCCGGCCCGCCGCCGTGCCAGCCCTCGGCCGGGTCGTGCTCCGGGCGCTGGTCCGGCCAGGCGGCCGTCTGAGCGTCGGCCGGCCCACCGGAGGTCTCGGGGTCCGCCTGCCAGTCGGTCGGGGGCTGCTCCCGGTGCCACCCGTCGCCGGGCTGGTTCGGGTCGTCACCGAACAGGTAGGCCGAGCGGGGCTCCGGACGGTCGTGCAGCCAGGTCGGCTCGTCGGTCGGCCGCTCGGCGCGCCGGGAGGCGCCGTTCGGGTCCATCGGGTCGGTCCAGCCGTACACGCCTATGCCTCCACGGGTCGGTTGCGGGCCGGGGTGACGCTACGGCGCGCCCGCGACCTGCGGCAACGTGGCTAAGGAAGAGTTAAGGGGAACTCGGACGCCAGGGTGCGGAATTCCGTGGATCCGGGCGTACAGTAAAGGCGTCCGGACAGAGAGTGTCCGTGCCATTGCGGCAGCCCCCCGACAAGTGGACAGGTCGACGTAGAGATGATCTACGGCCTGCGAGAACTTGACGAAGGAGGGGTTTGCGGCTCAATATATAGGTGTCGCCAGTCGCGCCCGGTCATGCCCAGATACAGCCTGGAATGACAGCCGCGTACAAATGGGCGCGCGTTGGTCCGGCCTTTCCGGCAGCGCATATCAAGGAGTCAGCATGGCGAAGGCCCTCTACGGCCACGTAGGTGCAGCGCCCGACCGGCGTCTGCTCGACGAGGTCACCCGACTGCGTTCCAGGGTTCAGGCACTGGAGTTCGAGATCACCCGGTTGCGTGCCGACAATGATCGGCTCGCGGCGGCCGCGGCGGAGGCAGACGATCTGCTCCGTCTGGCCGAGCCGGCGCTGACCTGATCTCTGCGTCGCAAAACTGAATCGCACTCTCGCAAAATGCGCGCCGACACCTGTGTGCCGGCGCGCAACACTGTCCGGCCCCTTTCGGCGCCAACTATTTATGATCTTGTGGCCGGTTCCGCCCTTACCGCGTCCCCGGTATCCGAATAGCACGCCCAGCGATAAGCGATCATGAACGGTCCTCGTCCCTGTCGTGATCGACACAACAACGGCGGACCCACGTCTCGCGCCCGGGCCGCACGCGGCCCGGGGCGGGTCGCGTGCCCGACCGCTCCCACCACCGGGTTAGTCTGCGAGTTCACCCAGGTCCCCACAGCCGGCGACGGTACGGCGGCCCCCGGACGAGGATCGAGAAGGTGTATCTCAAGAGCCTGACGGTGAAGGGCTTCAAATCCTTCGCCTCCGCCACGACGTTGAAGCTGGAGCCCGGGATCACCTGCGTGGTGGGCCCGAACGGCTCCGGCAAGTCCAACGTCGTCGACGCCATCGCCTGGGTGCTCGGCGAGCAGGGCGCCAAGGCGCTGCGGGGCGGCAAGATGGAGGACGTCATCTTCGCCGGCACCGCCGGCCGCGCGCCGCTGGGCCGTGCCGAGGTCACCCTCACCATCGACAACACCGACGGCGCGCTGCCGATCGAGTACACCGAGGTCTCCATCACCCGCCGGATGTTCCGCTCCGGCGAGAGCGAGTACGAGATCAACGGCAACACCTGTCGGTTGCTCGACATCCAGGAGCTGCTGTCCGACTCCGGCATCGGCCGGGAGATGCACATCATCGTCGGGCAGGGCCGCCTCGACGGCATGCTGCACGCCAAGCCGGAGGACCGTCGCTCGTTCATCGAGGAGGCGGCCGGCGTCCTCAAGCACCGCAAGCGCAAGGAAAAGGCGCTGCGCAAGCTCGACGCGATGCAGACCAACCTCAACCGCCTCACCGACCTCACCGCCGAGCTGCGCCGCCAGCTCAAGCCGCTGGGCCGCCAGGCCGAGGTGGCCCGCCGGGCGGCCGCCATCCAGGCCAACCTGCGCGACGCCCGGCTGCGCCTGCTCGCCGACGACCTGGCCACCCTGCGGAACACCCTGGACCGGGAGATCGCCGACGAGACGGCGCTGCGGGAGCGGCGTGAGCAGATCGAGGGCGAGCACGTGGAGGTGCAGGGCCGGCTCGGCGAGCTGGAGGCCGCCCTCGCGGAGGACGCTCCGCTGCTCGCCGCCGCCCAGGACACCTGGTACAAGCTGTCCGCCCTCCAGGAGCGCTTCCGCTCGATCGAGCAGTTGGCCCGGGAGCGGCTGCGGCACCTCAGCGCCAGCGGCGACGACGAACGGCCCGGCCGCGACCCGGACCAGCTGGAGGCCGAGGCGGAACGCGTCCGCGAGCAGGAGGAGGAGCTGCGCGCGGCGCTCACCGACGACCAGATCCGCCTGGCCGAGGCGGTCGAGCACCGCCAGGAGCTGGAACGGCAGCTCGCCGCCGCCGAGCGGGAGCTGGTCGCCGCGGCCAAGGCCATCGCCGACCGGCGCGAGGGGATGGCCCGGCTCACCGGTCAGGTCAACTCGGCCCGCGCCCGCACGACAAGCGCCGGCGAGGAGATCGAACGGCTCGCCGTCGCGCACGCCGACGCTCTGGGGCGCGCCGAGCAGGCACAGGCCGACCTGGACGCGGTGGCCGCCCAGTCCACCGAGGCCGACCGGGACAACGCGGACCTGGACGCCCGGCACGCCGAGGCGGTCGCCGTGCAGGAGCGGGCGCAGGCCACCGTGCGATCGCTTGCCGACGCCGAACGGACGGCGGAGAAGGACGCCGCCACCTGGAAGGCCCGGGAGGAGGCGCTCGCCCTGGGGCTGCGGCGCAAGGACGGCGCCGGGGCGTTGCTCGCCCGCGCCGACGACGTGCCCGGCCTGCTCGGCAGCCTCGCCGGGCTGCTCACCGTCGCGCCCGGCCACGAGGCGGCGCTGGCCGCGGCGCTCGGCGGTCTCGCCGACGCGGTAGCCGTCAGCGGGGTGGACGAGGCCGTCGAGGCGATGCGGCTGCTGAAGATCTCCGACGCCGGCCGGGCCGGTCTGCTCGTCGGCAGCCCGGCGGGACCCGGCATGACCGGCTCCGCCGACACACTGCGCCCGAAGCTGCCCGACGCGGCCAGGTGGGCCCCGGACCTGGTGGAGTGCGGCGAGGAGCTGCGCCCGGCGGTGCACCGGGCACTGCGGGACGTGGCGCTCGTCGACGATCTCGCCGCCGCGGCCGACCTGGTCGCCAGCAACCCCGAACTGCGGGCGGTCACCCCGGACGGTGACGTGGTCGGGGCGTACGCGGCGGCCGGTGGGTCGGCCAAGGCCCCCAGCTACATCGAGGTGCAGGCGGCCGTCGAGGAGGCCCGCAGCAACCGGCTCACCGCCGAGCGCGGTGGCGCGGAACTGCGTGACCAACTCGTCGAGGCGCGCGCCGAGGTGGCCGCCGCCAAGGAGGCCGTACAGCACGCCGCCGCCGAGAAGCGCGAGGCCGAGAGCCACCGCAACGCCGCCGCCCGGCGGTTGGCCGAGCTGGGTGCGGCGGCCCGCTCGGCGAAGGCGGAGACCGACCGGCTCGGCGAGTCCCACTCCCGCGCCGAGGCGGCCCGGCAGCGGGACCTCACCGCGCTCGCCGAGCTGGAGGAACGGCTGCGGCTGGCCGAGGAGACCCCGGTCGACGCCGAGCCGTCCAGCGAGGAACGCGACCAACTCGCCGCCATGGTGCCGCAGGCCCGGCAGAACGAGATGGAGGTCCGGCTCGCCGTGCGTACCGCCGAGGAGCGGGTCTCCTCGATCGCCGGCCGGGCCGACTCGCTGACCCGGCAGGCCACCGCGGAGCGGGCCGCCCGCGAACGCGCCGCGGCCCGGCGGGCCGCGCGCACCCGGGGCGCGGGCATCGCCCGCGCCGTCGCCGGCGGCGCCCGCGAGGCGCTCACCCGCCTCACCACCTCGATCGCGACGGCCGAGGAACACCGGGACGCCGTCGCCCGGGAACGCGCCGCCCGGGAGGCGGAGCTGCAGGAGGTACGCGGGGCAGCCAAGCGGCTCGGCGCGGAGCTGGAGCGGCTGACCAGCCAGGTGCACCGCGACGAGGTGGCCCGCGCGGAGCAGCGGCTGCGCATCGAGCAGTTGGAGGCGAAGGCCGCCGAGGACTTCGGGTTGGACGTGGAGACGCTCGTCGCCGAGTACGGCCCCACCCAGCCCGTACCGCCGACCCAGGTGGACGTGGCGGCTGCCGAGCGCGACGGCCTGCCGGTGCCCGAGCCGGTGCGCTACGAGCGGCCGGTGCAGGAGAAGCGGGCCGCCAAGGCGGAACGCGAACTGGCCCTGCTCGGCAAGGTCAACCCGCTCGCGCTTGAGGAGTTCGCCGCGCTGGAGGAGCGCTTCAAGTTCCTCTCCGAGCAGTTGGAGGACCTCAAGGCAACCCGGCGGGACCTGCTCACCGTGGTCAAGGACGTGGACGAGCGGATCCTGGAGGTCTTCGCCAGTGCCTTCGAGGACACCGCCCGGGAGTTCGAGCAGGTGTTCACCGTGCTCTTCCCCGGCGGCGAGGGCCGACTGATCCTCACCGACCCCGACGACCTGCTCACCACCGGTGTCGAGGTGGAGGCCCGCCCACCGGGCAAGAAGATCAAGCGGCTGTCCCTGCTCTCCGGTGGCGAGCGGTCGCTGACCGCGGTGGCCATGCTGGTGGCGATCTTCCGCGCCCGGCCCAGCCCGTTCTACATCATGGACGAGGTGGAGGCGGCCCTGGACGACGTGAACCTGGGCCGGTTGATCACATTGCTGGCACAGTTGCGGGAGAAGAGTCAGCTGATCGTCATCACGCACCAGAAGCGGACGATGGAGATCGCCGACGCGCTCTACGGAGTGACCATGCGCAGCGGGGTCACCCAGGTGATCAGCCAACGGCTCAACCGGGCCGACGAGGACGACCAGCGGCACCGCCGCGGCGAGGAGAACGGGTAGTGGCTCGGGAACGCGCGACGGCGCTCCTGCTGGACTTCGACGGCGTACTGCGCCGGTGGGATCCGGCGGTGGCCGCCGTTGTCGAGCGGGAGTACGGCCTCTCCGAGGGGGTGCTCGGTGAGATCGCCATGCAGTGGGGGCGGCTCCAGCCGGTGCTCACCGGCCAGGTCAGCCACGCCGAGTGGATGAGCAGTGTGGCGGACGCCCTGGCCGAGTCGGTGGGCAGCCCGGAACGGGCCCGCGCCGCTGTCGAGCAGTGGCAGGGCTACCGGGGCGAGGTCGACCAGGAGGTGCTGGCGTTCGTCCGGGAGGTCCGCGCGGCGGGCGTCCGGGTCGGGCTGGGCACCAACGCCACCGACCTGCTCGACGCCGACCTGGCCGCGCTGGGCCTGGTCGGGGAGCTGGACGTGGTGGTCAATTCCTCCACGATCGGCGTGCACAAGCCGGCCCCGGAGTACTTCCAGGCCGCCTGCGTGGCCCTGGCCACCCCGCCGGCCCGGGTCCTCTTCGTCGACGACGAGGACTGGGCCGTGCGGGGCGCCCGCGCCGCCGGGCTGTCGGCGCACCGCTGGGGCGGCCACGCCGACCTGCGGTACCTGCGGGCGGCCCTGGACTACTGAGCCGGACCGCCGCTCAGCCCAGGCCGGGGACCTCGGTCACCGTGAACGGTGGTGCCGGCGCGGTCGCGTTGAGCTGGCTGTTGACCCAGAGCAGCCGGTCGCGGTCGCGGGCCAGGGTGGTCGGGGACTGCTCCAGGCCGGCGGTGCGGGACTGGCGGACCACCCGGGCGGCCCGAAGGTCACCGTCCAGCACCGCCAGGTTCACCGCGAAGCGGTACCCGTCAGCGGGGTCCGGGAAGTTGACCACACCGTAGAGGCGGTTGCCCTCCAGCAGCAGCCCGTCGGCACCGAGCTGTCCACCCGACACGGCGACCTCGCTGGCCGTGGCGTCGGCGAGGTCGATGCGCCAGAGACGTTCGGTGCCCGGCGCGCCGGTGCCCTGGTCGGCGACGAGCGCGACCCGATCGTCGGCGTCGGCGACGATGCCGTTGAGAAAGCCCGGGGCGGTCGGGAAGTCGGACGGCCGCAGCCACGGTTCGAGTGGACCGACGCGCTCACCGTCCAGCGTGGCCCGCCAGATCGTGCCGCCGGCCGAGTCGGTCACGTACGCGGCGTGGTCGGTGATCACCAGGTCGTTGAGAGCCGCACCGGTCACCGCGCTCCGCTTCGCCAGCAGGCGGCCGTCCGGGTCGTACACGAAGAGGGTCGCGGTGTCGTAACCGGCCACGAAGAGCCGGCCGGCGCGATCGACGTGGACCCCGGCGGCGTGGGCCCGCCCGTCCGAGCCCGCGGGGAGGAACGGACGCAGCCGCTGGTGCCGGACGTCGCCGCGGTAGACGGCCCCGGTGGCGAGGCTGGTGACGTACATGGTGCCGGCGCGGGTGACGGCGATGCCCTCGGGCAACACGCCCGGTTCGCGGGAGACGACGTACGTGTCGGGTTGCGCGTCAGCGGCGCGCGCCGGGGTGCCTGAGGTGCCGGCGAGCACGACCACGCTGGTGGCCAGGACAAGGAAGGTGTGCATGGAACGAGGATCCGATCCGGTGGCAGCCTGCTCCATGCCCTTTCAGGCAGGGCCGAAGGGTGGCTAGCGTCGGCTCATGCTGACGTTGCAGCTCACCGCGACGGACCTGAGCCGCACCGTTCTGCGCTCCGACCCCGCGGTGCTGCTGGAACTCGGGGCGGCCGGTCAGCGGCTGTTCGAGGCCGCACCGGAACACCTCACGGCCTGGCGGGCACGCACCCGGGCGGCGCTGCGTCCGGAGATGCGGCCGTACCTCGACCTGTGCCGGCGGCCCGGGTGGTTTCCGGACTTCCTCACCCCGCCAAGCCTCGGCGGCGACCTGCCGGCCGCCCTGGACGAGGTGCTGGCCACCCCGACGGCGACGCTGGCGGCGGAGCTACGACCCCGGATCGTCGCCGGCGACCTGCCGGCCCGGGTCGGTGCTCTCGCCTCTGGTGACACGGCCGCCCGGCGGCGACTCCGCGTGGCGATGCGGGCGTTCCACCAGATCGCGGTCGCGCCATACCAGCAGACGATCACCGCGGCGGTTCACGGCGACCGGACCGTGCGGGCACACGCCATGGTGGACAGTGGGATCGACCGCGTCCTACGCGACCTGAGCCCGTACCTGTTCTGGAAGCCGTACGGCGAGCGGTACGAGTTGTCGTACGAGTGTGGATTCGCCGACGGGATCGCCCTGGCGCCGGCCGGCCGGGGCGTCACCCTGGTGCCGTCGTACCTGCTGCCCCGGCCCTGCGTGCTGGACGACCCGACCGGCCCGCTGGTGCTGGCCTATCCGATCCGTCCCACCGCCCAGCGGGCGCTGGTGAGCAGCAAACCCCTGGCCGACCTGCTCGGGCGGACCCGGGCGGCGGTGCTGGGCGCGATCGCCGACGGCCCGAGCACCTCACAGCTGGCCCGGACGGTCGGCGTCTCCCTCGCCTCGGCCAGCCAGCACGCCTCCGTCCTCCGGTCGGCCGGGCTGGTCACCACCCACCGGGCGGGGCCGGCGGTACGGCACACGCTCACCCCGCTGGGCGAGCACCTGCTCCGCGCCGGGCACCCCGGGTGACGGGACCGCTGGTCAGTCGCCGGTGACGCCGTCGATGCGTTCCCGGATCAGGTCGGCGTGACCGTTGTGCCGGGCGTACTCCTCGATCATGTGCACGTACGCCCAGCGCAGGTTGAAGGTGGGGGTGCCGTCGTGGCGGGTCAGCGTGAACGTCTCGTCCAGGGACCGGCCGGCGGTCGCCGCCCGGGCCGCGTCGACCTCGGCGCGGAAGGCGGCGAAGGCGGCCTCCGGGTCGGCGTCGGCCGCGGCGTGGAACTCGGCGTCGTTGTCGGCGTCGAAGTCGTAGAGGTCGGGCAGGTCCTGGCCGGCGAAGCGCTGGCGGAACCAGGACCGCTCGACCTCGGTCATGTGCAGGACCAACCCGAGCAGGCTCAGGCCGGACGGCTCGACACTCGCCGTGCGTAGCTGCTCGGCGGTCAGGCCGGCGCACTTGTGCAGCAGGGTGTCGCGGTGGTAGTCGAGCCAGCCTTCCAGCATGGTGCGCTCGTCAGCGACGAGGGGCTCGTGGGTGCGGTCGATCTCCGGTGCCGTCCATGTCGTCATCGGGCCATCCTGGGGCTCGGGTA
This sequence comes from Micromonospora sp. NPDC085948, assembly GCF_040686315.1. Lineage (NCBI taxonomy): Bacteria > Bacillati > Actinomycetota > Actinomycetes > Micromonosporales > Micromonosporaceae > Micromonospora > Micromonospora sp. NPDC085948. The sequence goes on from NZ_JBFBJW010000022.1 coordinate 19,653, forward strand.
CGACAGTCGCGACAGGTTTTCAGGGCACCACGACGACGGGCCAGCGGCCGGCGCGGACCAGACGGGTGGCGACCGAGCCGACCAGCCGGTGACCGGCCTGCTCGGACGCCCCCACCACCACCATGTCGGCCTGGAACTCGTCGGCCGCCGCGCACAACTCGCCGTACGCGTCGCCGCGCCGGGACAGGAAGGTCACCGGAATGCCCCACTGCTCGGCCGCTCGCCGGCACTCGCGGCGCAACTCGTCGGCCACCTCGTCCTGGGAGCGCTGGATCGCGCTGGCGTCCATCCCGGGCACGAGGGAGGTGAACCCGCTCGCCGCGCTGACGAAGACCACCACCAGGGCGGCACCCTGCCGGCGGGCCAGGCCGGCCGCGTAGGCGCCGGCCCGCTCGGAGGTACGGGTGCCGTCCACGCCCACCATGATCACCCGCGGGCCGTCGGTGCCGCGTTCGAACGGCAGCGGGCGGGTCCGGGGGCCGTACTCCTCGCGGTCCGGTGCTCCCACGCTCATGGCTCTACCTCACCTCTGCTCGCCGGTGCGGACCACGGCGGCGCCCGCGCCGGCTGCGACTGTCGATTCCCGCTCGACCTCGTCGGAAACCGGGTTGCCGTTGTGCTGCCGCAGCGGCACCTCCTTGATGAAGGCCACCGCGATCAGCGCGATCAGCGCGAAGGGGGCGGCGGCCAGGAAGATGTCACCGGCGCCGTGGCCGTACGCGCTCTCCACCACGGCACGCAGCGGGCCGGGCAGGGTGTGCACGTCGGGCAGGGTGCCGCCGCTACCGGAGCTGGACGCGGGGATGCCGAGCTGGGACAGCCCGTCGGCGGTGTAGTCCTTGACCTTGTGGGCGAGTACCGCGCCGAGGGCGGAGACGCCGATCGCGCCACCGAGGCTGCGGAAGAACGCCACCACCGAGCTGGCCGCGCCGAGTTCGTGCGGGCCGACGGTGTTCTGCACGGCGAGGACCAGGTTCTGCATGGTCAGGCCCAGGCCGACGCCGATGAGCGCCATGTAGACGCTGAGCAGGGTGAAGTTGGTGTCCGCGCGGAGGGTGCCCATCAGCGCGAAGCCGATGGTGAGCAGCGCCGAGCCGGCCACCAGGAACCGCTTCCAGCGGCCGGTCTTGGTGATGATCCGCCCGCCCACGGTGGAGGCCACCAACAGGCCGAGGATCATCGGCAGGGTCATCAGACCCGACATGGTCGGGCTCTGCCCGCGGCTGATCTGGAAGTACTGGCCCAGGAAGATCGACGCGCCGAACATGCCGACACCGACCGCGATGCTGGCCACGACGGCGAGGGTGATGGTGCGGTTGCGGAACAGCCGCGGCGGGATCATCGGCTCGGCGGCCCGGGTCTCCACCCGGACGGCGAGGGCACCGAGGGCGAGCGCGCCGACGACCATGACGGCGGTCTGCCAGGAGGCCCAGGCGAACTGGTCACCGGCGAGGGAGACCCAGATCAGCAGGACCGAGACGGCCGCGGTGATCAGGGTGGCGCCCCACCAGTCGATCTGCGCCTTCCGCTTGACCACCGGCAGGTGCAGGGTCTTCTGGAGCACGATCAGGGCGACGATGGCGAACGGCACGCCGACGTAGAAGCACCAGCGCCAGCCGAGCCAGGAGGTGTCGACGATCACGCCGCCGATCAGCGGACCGCCGATGGTGCCGACGGCCATCACGGCGCCGAGGTAGCCGCTGTAGCGGCCCCGCTCGCGCGGCGCGATCATCGTGGCCATGATCACCTGAGCCAGCGCGGTGAGGCCGCCGGCGCCGACGCCCTGGAGCACCCGGCAGGCGATCAGCTCGCCGGTGCCCTGCGCGAGGCCGGCCAGCACCGAACCCAGCACGTAGATGCCCAGGGCCAGTTGCACGAGGGTCTTCTTGCTGGTCAGGTCGGCGAGCTTGCCCCAGATCGGGGTGGTCGCGGTGGTCGCCAGCAGGGCCGAGGTCACCACCCAGGTGTACGCGGACTGGCCGCCGTGCAGTTCGGTGATGATCCGCGGCAGCGCGTTCGAGATGACCGTGGAGGAGAGGATCGCGACGAACAGGCCCAGCAGCAGGCCGGAGAGTGCCTCCAGGATCTGCCGGTGGGTCATGGTCACGGCGGTCGCCTGGGGCGGCGCTGTCGCCTGGCTCATCGTTGTTGCCTCCGAACGGAGTCGAGGTGGAGCGGCGGCGGGTGGTGCACACGGGCCGCCTGAGAGTTGCCTGAAGCAACCGTATGCCTTGGTTGCCTGAAGCAACAACTTGGTGGACCGGCACCATATTCCCCGCCGAGCGGGCTACTGCCAGGAGTCGTTGAACCGGCCGAGCAGCCGGGCGAACTCCTCGACGTCCCGGCTCGGCCAGCCGTCCAGCGCCCGCAGGAACTCACCCAACCGGGCCGCACGGGCGACGTCGAACCGCCGCTGACCCTCCTCGGTGAGGCGGATCTGCGCGGCCCGCCGGTCGCTCGGATCGGGGTCGCGGTGGACCAGCCCGAGGGCCTCCAGGGCGTTGATCTGCCGGCTGAGTGTGCCCTTGCCCACGCCGAGCCGCGACGCCAGCTCGGTCAACCGGATCGACCCACTGCGCCGCAACCAGAGCAGCAGCCCGTAGGTGTTCGGCTCCAGATTCGGGTGCACCTCCCGGGCGATCTCCCAGGAAACCGCCCGCCCACGACGCAGCAGAGCAGTCAACTCGTGCTCGACCGCCCGGATCGGCTCCGGCAGGTGCTCATCCACGGCGTAGAGACTACGGCGCGGTCGGCTCGCCGCTACCGGAGAGTCGACGTCGCATCACCGGGCGTAGGTGCCCGTCCTTGGTGGTGCCCTCGATGACCACGTCCGCGCCACGCCCCTGATGGGTGAGCGTGGCGACGGCGTTGCCGAAGTAGGGACCGGCCAACTTGCGCCAGCGCACACCAGGCCGCCGTACGCCCGCCGAGCGGGCCAACGCCCGGGTGGCACCGGCCGGGCCGGCCGACCAGCCCAACCGCATCAGCGGGCGGATGCCGGCCGGCACCTGGTTGTGGATCGGCGAGCAGGTGAGCTGGTGCACGGGCGTGACCACCGCGGGGTCGAAGAACCGGGCCCGAGCCACGTACGAGTGGTGCACGTCCCCGGAGAGCACGCTTATCGACGCCGGAGGGGCGTACGCCGGGCCGGCACCGACCCGTGCGCCGGACTGCCTCGGGGTGCCGGTGCCGATCCGGGCGAAGGTCTCCGTGAGCGCCTCGAAGGAGCGCCGGAACGCCGCCCAGTGCTCCAGGTCCAGGGCGCGGCGCAGCTTCTCCGCCCCGCGGGCCACCCAGGGGCGACGCGAGTCCGCCAGCTTCTCGTTCCACGCCTCGATGTGGTGGATGCCCTGCGGAAGCAGCCAGGGCAGCGACGCGCCGACCACCAGGTGGTCGTAGATCCCGTGCGCCTGGTCGAGGAACCAGGACCACTCGCCGGGGGGCAACATGGCCCGGCTGCCCGGGTCGAGCACCCGGCTGCACCTGTTGTCCAGCATGACCAACCGGGTCCGGCCCAGGTCCAGTGCGTAACTCCACTGGTACTGCACCGCGCGCCAGCGCTCGGTGTCGTGCGCCAGGTCCGACTCCTGGTCGACCCGGTGCCCGAACTCACGCAACACACCTGTTGCGTCCTCGGCGGCGACGACCTTGGCGTAGACCGGGTCGGCGGTGATCTCGTCCGGGGACAGGTTGCCCAGGTGCTGGTAGACCCAGTACGAGGCGAGTCCGCTGCCGATCCGCTCCTGCCACCACGGCTGCTCGCGCACCTCCGCACGCCAGGCCGCCGAGGTGTTCCAGTCGTCGATGATCTCGTGATCGTCGAAGATCATCACGCTCGGCACGGTGGAGAGCAGCCACCGAATCTCCGGATCGCGCCAGGACTCCAGGTAGAGCTTGGTGTACTCGTCGAAGCTCACCACCTGGTCGGCCGGGGCGCCCTTCGGCCGCCGCCGCCGCCGACGCAGCAACCGGCGCACCGTGGGCGAGGTGACGTCGGCGTAGACCTGGTCACCGAGCAGCACCAGCAGGTCGGGCAGCGGGTTCGACTCCGGGTCGGCCATCAACCGCCGGGCGTACGCGTCGAGCGCGTCCGGCGGCAGCTTCCGGGTGGTGGCGTGCTGGGTGGTCTCCCGGCACGAGCCGAAGATCAGGTTGACCGGCTGGTCCCGGTCGTCGGCGGCCCGGGTGCGGATCACGCTCGGCGGGAAGCCGCTGCTCGGCACCGGCCAGACCAGCTCGTCGTCGACGAGCACCTCGTAGGTGGTCGCGCTGTCCGGGGTGAGCCCCTCCACCACCACCAGCGCGTAGTGGTGCTCGTACGCCGAGAAGGTGGGCTGGGTGCCGGTGGCGCCGTCGGCGGTGCGGACGGTGACCACGGCGGGCCCCGCCGTCTCCACCCAGATGGTGGCGCGGGTGTCCACGACTCGCCGCAGGAGGGGGCCGATGAGGAGGTGTGCGGCGGACATGCGGCCGAGCCTACCGCCGGTTCCGGGCACGGGCCGGATGCGGTGGCGGAGACCGCGAGCACCGCTCAACCGTGCGGTGGCGGAGACTCCCGGCCCGCTCGGGGGTGCGGTGGCTGGGACGCCGTCGTCGCCATCTGACAGGATTCCGGCATGGCCGAATATCTCGTCCTCGCTCTGGTCCTGCTCGGTGTGCTGATCGCCGGCACAGTAGGGCTGGTCGTGCCGCGACTGCGGCGGCGGCCCGAGCCCCCGCTTCCCCGCACCGAGGTCGACACCCGGGCCGAGGAGGATCTCGCCGGCCCGCCGGTCGAGGCACCGGAGTCCGATCTGTCCACCGGCGTCCTGGTCGAGCCACCGCCGGTCATCGAGGCGCCCGCGCCGGTGGAGGTGCCCGAGCCGACCGCCGGACGGCTGGTGCGGCTCCGCTCGCGGCTGTCCCGCTCACAGAACGTCTTCGGCAAGGGCCTGCTCGGCCTGCTCGCCCGCGACCACCTCGACGAGGACGTCTGGGAGGAGATCGAGGACAGCCTGATCACCGCCGACGTCGGCGTCGACGCCACCCGCGACATCGTCGACCGGCTCCGTGAGCGCACCCGGGTGCTCGGCACCCGCTCGGCCTCCGAGCTGCGCGCGCTGCTCGCCGCCGAGTTGGTCAACGCGCTCGACCCGAGCCTGGACCGGTCGCTGCGGACCGCCCCGAAGGACGGCGTACCGGCCGTGGTCCTGGTCGTCGGCGTCAACGGCGCCGGAAAGACCACCACCTGCGGCAAGATCGCCCGGGTGCTGGTGGCCGACGGCCGGACCGTGCTGCTCGGCGCCGCGGACACCTTCCGGGCCGCCGCCGCCGACCAACTGGAGACCTGGGGCTCCCGGGTCGGCGCGGAGACCGTCCGTGGACCCGAGGCCGCCGACCCGGCAAGCGTCGCCTTCGACGCGGTCAAGCGCGGCATCGACACCGGCGTGGACACCGTGCTCATCGACACCGCCGGCCGCCTGCAGAACAAGGTCGGCCTGATGGACGAGCTGGGCAAGGTCAAGCGCGTGGTGGAGAAGCAGGGCCCGATCGACGAGACACTGCTCATCCTGGACGCCACGACCGGCCAGAACGGCCTGGAGCAGGCCCGGGTCTTCACCGACGTGGTGAACGTGACCGGGGTGGTGCTCACCAAGCTCGACGGGACCGCCAAGGGTGGCATCGTGATCGCCGTGCAGCGCAAGCTCGGCATCCCCGTGAAGCTGGTCGGCCTCGGCGAAGGCAAGGACGACCTGGCCCCGTTCGACCCCGCGCAGTTCGTCGACGCGTTGCTGGGGACCGAGGCCACCGGACGGGACGCGTAGTCTCGGGTGACCACCGACGATCGCGCGTACGCGGGCTGGCGCGAGCCCGGCCACCCCTCGCAGCGCCTCGGGAGACCGTACGTGACTTCGCAGGAGATCCCGCTGCACGGCGGCAACGTCAGCACCGTCGTCCGCGTCGGTGACACGGTCCGCCGCAACGCCGGGCCGTGGACACCGTCCGTGCACGCCCTGCTGCGCCACCTGGAGTACGTGGGCTTCACCGGTGCCCCCCGGGCGCTCGGGATGGACGAGCGCAACCGTGAGGTGCTGTCGTACCTGGAGGGGGAGTGCGGCGAATATCCGCTCGCCCCGCACTGGGTGACCGACGAGGCGCTGGTCACCGTCGCCACCATGCTGCGGATGTTCCACGACGCGCAGTACGGGTTCATCCCGCCGCCGCAGGCGGTCTGGCGCTCGTTCGGCCCGCCACCACCGGACACCGAGGTCATCTGCCACCACGACGCCGCGCCGCACAACGTGATCTGGCGGCCGGACGGCACCCTCGGGCTGATCGACTTCGATCTCGCCTCGCCGGGGGCGCGGATCTACGACGTGGCGTACGCGGCCTGGACCTGGGTGCCGATCTTCGCGGACCGGGACTCGATCACGCTGGGCTGGAAGCACCCGGACCGGCCGCGCCGGCTGCGGCTCTTCGCCGACGCGTACGGGTTGATCCCGCGCGACCGGCACCGGTTGATCCGGACCATCCGTAAACGGATCGTGGACCACGTCGAGGGGATCCGCCGGATGGCTGCCGCCGGCGAGCCGGCGTTCGTCCGGATCGTGCACAAGGGCCACCTGCGCCGGCCGATGCGGGATCTGCGGCTGCTCGACTACGAGCGGCACGCCCTGGAGAACGCCCTCCGCTGAGCGCGGACCGGTCGATGCTCGGCCGGTCCCGTCAAGCGGACCGGTCGATGCGCCTGGCCGGTCAGCCATCGACGCGCGCCGTCCGAACGATCCACCATTGTCCATGTCGATGACTGTGCGGACTTCGTGACACGTACGAAACAACCCGTCACGAACCGGAAACCCGCACGGGACCATGGGTGAAACAGCCGGCCGCGAAGCTTCCGCGCAACCGGCCTACGGGCGACGCTGCCCCGGAAAGCCGCGAAGGAGGACTTCACCTTTTAGGAGGCCAGCGTGCCTGAAGCACCGACGATCGACGGCGCCAATACCACGTGGCTGCTGGTTTCGACCGCGCTCGTGCTGCTCATGACCCCCGGATTGGCGCTGTTCTACGGCGGCCTCAACCGGGCCAAGGGCGTACTCAACATGATGATGATGAGCTTCTCCGCCATCGGGCTCATCTCTATTCTGTGGTGGTTCTACGGTTTCAGCGTCGCCTTCGGGACCGACGTGAACGGCTTCTGGGGTGACCCGGGCGCGTACCTCGGCACCAAGACCTTCCTCGCCGAGACCGACCTGTGGGGTGCCACGGCGGAGAACCCCAGCGGCATCGGCGTTCCGCTCTACGTGTTCATGGCCTTCCAGATGGTCTTCGCGGTGATCACCGTCGCGCTGATCAGTGGTGCCATCGCCGACCGGGCCAAGTTCGCCGGCTGGCTGCTGTTCGCCTTCGGGTGGGCCACCCTGGTCTACTTCCCGGTCGCGCACTGGGTGTGGGGCGGCGGCATCATCGGCGGTGACATCCACGCGCTGGACTTCGCCGGTGGCACCGCGGTGCACATCAACGCCGGTGCGGCGGCCCTGGCCGTGGCGCTGGTGCTCGGTAAGCGGCTCGGTTGGCCGCGCGAGGGCATGAAGCCGCACAACATCCCGCTTGTCGCGCTCGGTGCGGGTCTGCTGTGGTTCGGCTGGTTCGGGTTCAACGCCGGTTCGGAGTTGACCGTCGACTCGGTCGCCGGCCTCGCCTTCATCAACACCCAGCTCGCCACGGCGGCGGCGGTGCTCGGCTGGATCGCGGTCGAGTGGGTCAAGGACCGCAAGCCGACCATGGTCGGTGCCTCGTCCGGCGCCGTCGCCGGTCTGGTCGCCATCACCCCGGCCTGTGGCTTCGTCGCCCCGTGGGCGTCCGTCCTGCTCGGCATCGTCGCCGGGGTCGTGTGTGCGCTCGCCGTCAGCCTCAAGTACAAGCTCGGCTACGACGACTCCCTCGACGTGGTCGGCGTGCACTTCGTCGGTGGTTGGATCGGCTCGCTCTGGCTGGGTCTCTTCGCCACCAACTCGGTGAACGCCGCGATCACCGACGTGGTGGGCGCCTCCGACGGCCTCTTCTACGGCGGCGGCGTCACCCAGCTCGGGCGGCAGGCCCTCGCCGGCCTGATCGTCACCGCCTGGTCGTTCGCCATCGCCTGGGTGCTCGCCTTCGTCATCGAGAAGACGATCGGGTTCCGGGTGAAGGCCGAAGCCGAGGTCGAGGGCATCGACATCGGCGAGCACGCCGAGAGCAGCTACGACCTGTCCCCGGCCGGTGGCGGCACGGGCAGCGCGTTCGCGATGGCCGGCATCGGCACCCCCGGTGGCGGCACGACGAGTGGCGCCAAGCCGGAGGCGGAGCCCGCCGAGCCGGTAAGCGAAAAGGTCGCCGGTTAACGTTCCTGGGATGGAGGGGTTGGACATGAAGCTGGTGACCGCGGTCATCAAGCCGTACCAGCTGGACGCGGTGAAGGAGGCCCTGCACGCCCTCGGGGTGGCCGGGCTGACCGTCAGCGAGGTTCAGGGGTACGGGCGGCAGAAGGGGCACACCGAGGTCTACCGGGGTGCCGAGTACACGGTCGAGTTCCTGCCCAAGATCCGGGTAGAGGTGCTCACCGACGAGATCGACGTGGACAAGGTGGTGGACGCCATCGTCGGCGCGGCCCGCACGGGCAAGATCGGTGACGGCAAGGTCTGGGTCACCGGTGTCGAAGAGGTCGTCCGGGTGCGTACCGGCGAACGCGGCCTCGACGCACTCTGATCTGGAGACCACGACCGACATGACCTCGTTGATCAAGAAGGACGCGTCAGGCAACACCGGTGACGGTGGCGCGAACCCCTTGATCAACGAGGTCGTCGGCGTTCCCGGGGGGATCGGCGAGGCCGCCCGGCTGGCCCGGGCGGCCTCGTACGACACCTATCTGCGCGGCTTGCTGCCGGCGCAGGACGGAGTGGCACTGCTGGCGGTCGGGGGGCTGGGCCGGCGCCAGTGCGCCCCGTACAGCGACCTCGACCTGGTGTTGCTGCACGCCGGGGTACCCGGCACGAACGAGTTGGCGGCCTCGATCTGGTACCCGATCTGGGACGCGGGTCTGCGCCTGGACCATTCGGTACGCACCGTCGCCGAGGCGCTCTCGGTCGCCCAGGACGACGTCAAGGTCGCCCTCGGGCTGCTCGACGCCCGCCTGGTGGTGGGTGACCAGACGCTGGCCGACGCGCTGAGCCGCACCGCCGCCGATCATTGGCGGCGCACCGCCGTACGGCACCTGCCCGGCCTGCGGGAGGTCACCACCGCGCGCTGGCAGGCCCACGGCGAGCTGGCGTTCCTGCTGGAGGGCGACCTCAAGGAGGCCGCCGGGGGCCTGCGCGACGTGGGGCTGCTGCGGGCGATCTCCGCCGCCGGCATCACCGACGCGCTACGTCCCGCCGTGCGTGCCGCCCACCTTCGCCTGCTGGACACCCGGGACGCCCTGCACCAGCAGGTCGGCCGCCGGGTCGACCGGTTGGTCGCCCAGGAACGCGACGGGGTGGCCGCCCTGCTCGGTCTGGACGACGGCGACGCCCTCCTGCGCCGGGTCGCCGGTGACGCCCGCACGGTCAGCCACGCTCTGGATGACGCGTTCCGCGCCGCCGACCGGTTGCGCTCCGACCGGTCCCGAGGCGGCAACGGCCGCTCGGCGCGTCGACCGGTGGCACGTGACGTGGTCGAGCACGACGGCGAGCTGGTGCTGGCCCGGACGGCGATCGGCGCACGCCCCGACCCGAGCCTCTCGTTGCGGGTGGCCGCCGCGGCGGCCACGACCCGCCTGCCGATCGCACGGGCCACCTGCGAGTGGCTGGCGGCGTACTGCCCGCCGCTGCCCGCGCCCTGGCCGGCCGAGGCCCGGGCCGCGCTGACCACCCTGCTCGGCGCCGGTCCCGGCCTGGTGCCCGCCTGGGAGACCTGCGACCGGTACGGCCTGGTCGACGGCTGGCTGCCCGAGTGGACCCGACTGCGCAGCCTGCCCCAGCACAACCCGGTGCACCGTTACACCCTCGACCGGCACCTCGTGCAGGCCGCGCACGAGGCCAGCCGGCACGCCCGCGACGTGGAGCGCCCCGACCTGCTGCTCCTCGGTGCTCTCCTGCACGACATCGGCAAGGGCCTTCCCGGCGACCACAGCACCGTCGGGGTGCCACTGGCCCAGGCGGTGGCGACCCGGATCGGTCTGCCCCCCAGCGAGGTGGAGCTGATCGGCACGCTGGTCCGTCTGCACCTGCTGCTGCCCGACGTGGCCACCCGCCGGGACCTGTCCGACCCGGTCACCATCGCCTCGGTGGCCGAGGCGGTCGGTAACACCGGCACCCTCGACCTGCTGCACGCACTGGTCCGGGCCGACGCGGCGGCGACCGGGCCGGCGGCCTGGTCGGACTGGAAGGGTCGACTCGTCGCCGAGCTGGTCGCCCGGGTCCGCACCGCACTCGACACCGGCGTACTGCCCGAGCCGCCGGCACCCGATCCGGCGCTGCTGGCCGGGCCACTGCCGGTCGTCCACCTGACCGGGGACCGGGTGTCGGTCGCCGCGGCCGACCGGCGGGGCCTGCTCGCCACGGTTGCCGGCTGCCTGGCCCTGCACCGGCTGGAAGTGATCTCCGCGGACGCGTCAGTGGTCGACGGCCGGGCTCTGGTCGAGTGCCGGGTGCAGCCCCGCTACGGCCTGGCGCCGGACCCGGTGCCGCTCCGTGCCGACCTGCGCCGGGCGGTCGGCGGTGACGTGTCGGTCACCCAGCGACTGCGCGGCCGTGCGCTCGCCGCCCGGGGCAGCGGCGCCGCTCCCCGCGTTGTCTGGCACCGCGAGGCGGCCACCGACGCCGTGCTGCTGGAACTCCGCGCGGCCGACGCGGCCGGCCTGCTCTACCGGGTCACCTGCGCGCTCGACGAGGCGGGTGCCCTGGTCCGCGCGGCACGCATCTCCACTCTCGGCGCCGACGTGGTGGACGCCTTCTACCTGGTCGGCGGTTGGCCGGACGACGAAGCCCGAGCGACCCTGGAGGCCGCGGTCCTCGCCGCCGTCTGATCCCACCGTCGCCGCGGCGCTGCGGTTGCGGTCCGCTGCGGCTCGTACCGCTTCGGTCCCGTCCGGTCGCTGTTCTTCGGAAGCTCCGACGGCGTGCTGCGCAGTCCGCTTGGCCGGAGCCTGCGCCAACCCTCTCCACACGAGCGTGATGACTGTGCGGCATCTTGATGCCGCACAGTCATCACGCTCGTGGCGGTATCCGCCTCCGACTGCGCGGTCTCGGAGCCTCGCAACTCCCCATCGCCAGGGTGAGCGCCGCGTGGTCCGGCGGTGAGGGCAAGCGGGTACGTCCGGGGGCGTAGGGACGGTGCCGCTCGTGGACGCACGTCGGGAGGGCTTGGCGCGGGCAGAATGACGGCCATGCGGTGGGACGGGCAGTGGGGGCGACAGGCGGCGGATGCCGTGCTCGCCCTGGGGTTGCTCGGCTTCGGGCAACTCGCCACCGATCTCGCCGGGGACAACCAGCCCGGGTCGAGGCCGGTGGACGGGGTCTGCCGGGTGCTGATCGCGCTCGCCACGCTCGCCCTGCTGGCCCGTCGGCGCACCCCGGTCACCACCCTCGCCCTGGTCACCGCGGCCACCGCGACGTACCTGGTGCTCGGCTACCCGTACGGACCGATCCTGCTCGCCTTCCTGGTCGCGGTGTACACGGTGGCGGTGCGGCTGCCGGTGCGTCCGGCGGCGCTCGCCGCCGGAGGCGCGTTCGTGGTGCTGCTGACGCACGTCTTCTGGTCCCGGGGTCCGGCCCCGGGCTGGACCGGAGTGCTCCCGGCGTCGGCCTGGGTGGCCGTACCGTTCGCGGTGGGGGTCGTGGTGCGGGTCAACCGTGAGGTGGCGGCGCGCGGCCGGGCCGAGGAGGCCCGCGGTCGCGCCGAGGAGGCCCGGCGGCGGGCCGACGAGGAGCGGTTGCGGATCGCGCAGGAGGTGCACGACGTGGTGGGGCACGGACTGGCCGCGATCAGCATGCAGGCGGAGATCGCCCTGCATCTGCTGCCGAAACGACCCGAGCAGGCCGAGACCGCGCTGACCGCGATCAGCCGGACCAGCCGCGAGGCGCTGGACGAGCTCCGGGTCACGCTGGGCGCGGTGCGGCAGGGGGCAGAGCGCGAGCCGGTACCCGGCCTGGCCCGACTGCCGGCACTACGCGACCGGCTCGCCGGCGCCGGGCTCGCCGTCGACGTACGCGTCGTCGGTGCCCCCCGGGAGCTGCCGGCCGCGCTGGACCTGGCCGCGTACCGGGTGGTGCAGGAGGCGTTGACCAACGTGCTGCGCCATGCGGGGGTGGCGAGTGCGGAGGTGACGGTGGACTACCGCGCCGACGAGGTGACCGTCGAGGTCACCGACCGGGGGATGGGTGCCGGGGCAGCGCCGGCCGCCGACGAGCGCGGGCACGGTCTGGCCGGGATGCGGGAGCGGGTCGCGGCGCTGGGCGGGTGGTTGACCACCGGGCCGCACCCCGGTGGCGGCTTCCGGGTGTACGCCCGGCTGCCCGCGGAGCCGACCCCGTGATCCGGGTGCTGATCGCCGACGACCAGGACCTGGTCCGGCTCGGTCTCCGCGCGCTCGTGGAGAGCGAGGACGACCTGGCGCTGGCCGGCGAGGCGGCCGACGGGCTGCGGGCGGTCGAGCTGGCGCGCCGGGAGCGACCGGACGTGGTGCTGATGGACATCCGGATGCCCGGCATCGACGGCATCGAGGCGACCCGGCGAATCGTCGCGGACCCCGAACTGGCAGGTACGCGGGTGGTGGTGTTGACCACCTTCGAGCTGGACGAATACGTCTTCGACGCGCTGCGGCACGGCGCGAGCGGGTTCCTCACCAAGGACACCCGACCGGCCGAGCTGCTGCGCGCGATCCGGCTGGTCGCCGAGGGGGAGGCGCTGCTCTCGCCGTCGGTGACCCGCCGGGTGGTGCGGGAGTTCGCCACCCGACCGTCCCGGGTGCCGCGCCCGCACCCTCGGCTGGACACGCTCACCGACCGGGAGCGCCAGGTGGTCGGCCTGGTCGGTGAGGGATTGAACAACGAGGAGATCGCCGCCCGGCTGGTGGTCAGTCCGGCGACCGCGCGGACCCACGTCAGCCGGGCGATGGGCAAGCTGGGAGCCCGGGACCGGGCCCAGCTCGTCGTGTTCGCGTACCAGTCGGGGTTGGTGTCGGGGTGAGGCGCGGGCCGGGCGACAGCGGCCTTGCGGTGGGGCGGCTACCCTAGCGGTGGCCGGACTCCGCAGTGCCGGCCGCGTTGTGCCCGCCGGAACACTGACAAACGGGATGTTCGCGTGTTTGACACCTTGAGTGACCGCCTGTCCGGGATCTTCACCAAGCTCCGCGGCAAGGGACGGCTCACCGACGCCGACATCGACGCCACCGCGCGCGAGATCCGCCTCGCGCTGCTGGAGGCGGACGTCGCGCTGCCGGTGGTCAAGGGCTTCATTGCGGCCGTCAAGGAGCGGGCGCGCAGCTCCGAGGTCTCCCAGGCGCTCAACCCGGCCCAGCAGATCATCAAGATCGTCAACGAAGAGCTGATCACCGTGCTCGGCGGCGAGGGCCGGCGGCTCCAGTTCGCCAAGCAGCCGCCGACCGTGATCATGCTGGCCGGCCTCCAGGGTTCCGGTAAGACGACCCTGGCCGGCAAGCTGGCCCGCTGGCTCAAGGGCCAGGGACACCAGCCGCTGCTCGTCGCCGCCGACCTCCAGCGCCCCAACGCCGTCGGGCAGCTCCAGGTGCTCGGTGGCCGGGCCGGCGTCGAGGTGTACGCCCCGGAGCCAGGCAACGGCACCGGTGACCCGGTGCAGGTGGCGCGCGCGTCGATCGAGCACGCGAAGCGCGCGGCCCGCGACATCGTCATCGTCGACACCGCCGGCCGGCTCGGCATCGACGCCGAGATGATGCAGCAGGCCGCCGACATCCGCGACGCCGTCTCGCCGGACGAGGTCATCTTCGTCATCGACGCGATGGTCGGTCAGGACGCCGTCCGTACCGCCGAGGCGTTCCGCGACGGCGTCGGCATCACCGGTGTGGTGCTCTCGAAGCTCGACGGCGACGCCCGTGGTGGCGCCGCCCTGTCGGTGCGCGAAGTGACCGGGCAACCGATCCTGTTCGCGTCCACCGGCGAGAAGTTGGAGGACTTCGACGTCTTCCACCCCGACCGGATGGCCAGCCGGATCCTCGGCATGGGCGACGTCCTCACTCTGATCGAGCAGGCCGAGCAGGCCTTCGACTCGGATCAGAAGGAGAAGATGACCGCCAAGCTGATGGGCGGCGAGCAGTTCACCCTGGACGACTTCCTCGACCAGCTCATCGCGGTGCGGCGGATGGGTCCGATCGCGAACGTGCTGGCCATGATGCCGGGCATGGGGCAGATGAAGGACCAGCTCGCCGAGCTGGACGACAGCCACTTCGACCGGGTCACCGCGATCATCCGGTCGATGACGCCGGGCGAGCGCACCAACCCGAAGATCATCAACGGTTCCCGCCGGGCGCGCATCGCCAACGGCTCCGGGGTCACCGTGATGGACGTCAACCAGCTGCTCAACCGCTTCGCCGACGCGCAGAAGATGATGAAGCAGATGGGCGGCATGATGGGCCTGCCCGGTGGTGGCCGCCGCAAGGCGACCAAGTCCCCGAAGAACAAGCGCAAGGGCACCAAGGGCGGCGGTCGTCCGCGTACCGGGGCCGGCGCCGGCCTCCCGGGCGGTTTCCCGGGTGGCATGCCGCAGCTCCCGCCGGGGATGGACCCGAACGACCTCGCCGGTGGCCAGGGCCTTCCGCCCGGCTTCAAGCTTCCGAAGATCGACTTCAACAAGCTCGGCAAGGGCGGCGACAAGGGCCCGCGCTGACGCGTCTCGGTGACGGCAGGCGACGGAAGAACGCCCTGCTCGCCCCCGACGGGGAGTGATCGGGTAGGACTGTGCGCATGGCTCTTCACGTGCGCGGCGTACTGCTCCCCGACGACGAGGTCCGGGATCTCTGGCTGGTCGGCGACCGGGTGACCTTCACCCCGGTGCCCGGCGCGGAGACCGTCGTGGACGGCGGGTTCGTCCTGCCGGGGCTTGTCGACGCGCACTGCCACATCGGCATTGCCCGCGGTGGCGCCCCGATCACCTCGCTCGACCAGGCCCGCGAGCTGGCCCACGTCGACCGGGACGCCGGTGTGCTGGCGATCCGCGACGCCGGCTCGCCGTACCCGTACCCCGAACTCGACGACGAGCCCGACCTGCCGCGGCTGGCTCGCGCGGGCCGGCATGTCGCCCCGCCGAAGCGCTACCTGCGCGACATCGGCGTGGAGGTCGACGCGACCGAGGTGGCCGCCACGGTGGCCGCGCAGGCGAAGGCCGGCAACGGCTGGATCAAGCTGGTCGGCGACTGGATCGACCGGGGCGTGGGTGACCTGGCGCCGGCCTGGGACGCGGACACCCTCACCGCCGCCGTGCGGGCCGCGCACGACGCCGGGGTACGCGCCGCGGTGCACACCTTCTCCGAGTCGGCCGTCGAGATCATGGTGCGTGCCGGGGTGGACTCGGTGGAGCACGGCACCGGCCTCAGCCTCGACCTGATCGACGAGATGGCCCGACAGGGCACCGCGCTGATCCCCACAATGATCAACATTGCCACCTTCGGCGGCATCGCCGAGCAGGCGCGGGGCAAGTTCCCCGGGTACGCCGACCACATGCTCGCGCTGCGCGACGGGTTCCCCGAGGTGGTACGCGCCGCGTACGAGGCGGGCGTGCCGATCTACGTGGGTACCGACGCCGGCGGCGGCATCGACCACGGGCTGGCCGCCGAGGAGATGATGCTGCTGCACGAACGAGCCGGCATGGCGCCGATCGACGTGCTGGCCGCCGCCTCCTGGGCCGCCCGGGAGTGGCTCGGCTTCCCCGGCCTGGTCGAGGGTGGCCTCGCCGACCTGACCGTCTACCCCGAGGACCCCCGCCGCGACCTACGGGTGGTCCGCGCCCCGTCCCGCACGATCCTGCGCGGCCGAGTGTTGCGCTGATCCGGCGCCCGCGCCCCGCGCTCCCGTGGCTCGCCGCCTGGGGCGTGTCGCCCCGCATGATCGTGCTCGATCCTGGATCTAGTGGTGTCCGACAACGTCGAGGCCACTACATCCTGGATCGAGCACGATCTTGGAGGGGCGAGCGAGCTGGCGAGCGGCGGCGGGCGGGCGGAAGGTGGTGGCCTCGGCGGGCGGCGGCCTACGGCAGTAGCTCGTCCGAGCGGCCGGCCCGCACCGCGTGGCCCGGCCCGCACCGCGTGGCCCGGCCCAGGACGCGTGGCCCGCCCCCGGCGCATGACCCGTCCGGCGCGGTGCGGGTTCGTCTGGGCGACCCCTTCGGCGTGGGCAAGAGGGGGTGGGACGCCTCCCGGGCGCGGTGGCGTCCCGCCTGGCGCATAGGATGTGCGGTCATGGCACGCGTGCTCACTCCCCGTGCGGAGGATTTCCCCCGCTGGTACCAGGACCTGATCGCCAAGGCGAAGCTGGCCGACAACGGCCCGGTTCGCGGCACCATGGTCATCCGACCGGCCGGCTACGCCATCTGGGAGCGCATGCAGCTCGAGATGGACGCCCGGATCAAGGCGGCGGGTGCGGAGAACGCGTACTTCCCGCTGTTCATCCCGGAGAGCTACCTCAAGCGGGAGGCGCAGCACGTCGAGGGCTTCTCGCCGGAGCTGGCGGTCGTCACCCACGGTGGTGGCAAGCCGCTCGCCGAGCCGGTGGTGGTGCGTCCGACCAGCGAGACGGTCATCGGCGAGTTCATGGCCAAGTGGATCGACTCGTACCGGGACCTGCCGCTGCTGCTCAACCAGTGGGCGAACGTGGTCCGGTGGGAGCTGCGTCCGCGGATCTTCCTGCGGACCAGTGAGTTCCTCTGGCAGGAGGGGCACACCGCGCACGCCACCCGCGAGGACGCCCGGGCGTACGCGCGGCGGATCCTGCACGAGGCGTACGAGGATCTGATGGTCAACGTGATCGGCATTCCGGTCGTGGTGGGCCTGAAGACGACGCGCGAGCGGTTCGCCGGCGCGACGGCCACGTACACCTGCGAAGGCATGATGGGCGACGGCAAGGCGCTCCAGTTGGGCACCAGCCACGAGCTGGGCCAGAACTTCGCCAAGGCGTTCGACATCAGCTACTCCTCCAAGGAGGGTGGCCGGGAACACGCCTGGACCACCTCCTGGGGCACGTCCACGCGGATGCTCGGCGGCCTGATCATGGCGCACGGCGACGACAACGGTCTGCGCGTGCCGCCGAGGTTGGCCCCGATCCAGGCGTACGTCATGATCGTCAAGGACGGCGAGGGCGTCGCGGAGGCGGCGGCCAAGCTGCGCGACGGCCTGCGCGACGCCGGTGTCCGGGTCGCGCTCGACGACCGGACCGACACCCCGTTCGGCCGCCGGGCCGTCGACGCCGAGCTGCGTGGTTATCCGGTACGTGTCGAGGTCGGCCCCCGTGACCTGGCCGCCGGCAACGCGGTGGTGGTGCGTCGTACGGACGGCTCGAAGTCCCCGACGCCGGTGGCGGACGTGGTCGCCGCGGTGCTGGCCGCGTTGGAGACCGACCAGCAGGTGCTGCACGACCAGGCTCTGGCCAACCGCGAGTCGCGCACGGTGGAGGTGGCGACGCTGGCCGAGGCGATCGAGGCCGCCGCGACCGGCTGGGCCCGGGTGCCGTGGTCGGCGGTCGGCGTGGCCGGCGAGGCCGAGGCGAACGGGCAGGGCGTCACGGTGCGCTGCCTGCTGCGCGCCGACGGTTCGGTGCCGGACTCGGAGGACGAGCCCGACCTGGTCGCCATCCTCGCCCGCGCCTACTGAGCGTAGGAAGGCAGTGCGCTTCGCGCCGGGTCGGCTGATCATGCACCGCAACGTGCGGCACGGTCGGATCGGATGGGTCCGACCGGGCCGCGTGGTCAGCGACGACGAGCGTGGTCTGCTGGTGTGGATCGCCCGGGACTCGCCGGTGGCCCACGAGGTGACCGAGGCGGGGCTGGGGATGCGGGCGATGCCGTTCGCCCAGTGGGTCTCGTCGTCGTACCGATTGGCGCACGGCCGCTGGAACGGGCCGCCGCTGCTGAAGTTCCTGCCCACCGGGGCGGCGCACTCCGTCTGGTGGTTCCGCGACGCGCAGGGGCACTTCCTGAACTGGTACGTCAACCTGGAGGAGCCGGGCGTCCGCTGGGACGACGGCACGGTGGCCGGTGTGGACGTGGTGGACCAGGACCTGGACGTGGTCGTCCACCCGGACCTCAGTTGGCAGTGGAAGGACGAGGACGAGTTCGTCGAGCGGCTTGCCTTCGGTGCCGACTACTGGGTGACCGACGAGAAGGCGGTCCGTGCCGAGGGGGAGCGGGTGATCGCGCTCGCCGAGACCGGCGCGTTCCCGTTCGACGGCACCTGGTGTGACTATGCCCCGCCGTCGGGCTGGGGCGTACCGGACGGGTTGCCCGCCGGCTGGGATCGTCCACCAGTTCGTTGACCTGCCGCGATTACTCTGTGTCGTCCTGCGGACATCGGGCGTGCGTGCGCGGCTGGGCGGCCTAGGGTTCAGGCAACGTCACCACCAGTTATGGGAGGCCCGATGGCCGACCAGATCAACACCTTCGCTGACCTACAGGCCCGAGCCGGCGTGATCCTCGCCAGGCTGAACGCCGCTCCCGCCGTCGCGATCGCGGCAGCCACGAATCCGTTGCTGGCTGTCGAACACCTCGGCTACGAGTTCAACCCCGACACCCGTACCGGCATCGGCGACCGCATCCGACTCGGACCGTCCGCCGCCGAGAAGCTCGCCGAGCTGCGTACCGCGATCGCCCGGCTGGTCGATCGCCAGGTCGACCCCGACGATGGCCGCGCCGTCCGCCGGCTCCTGACCGACCTGGGCGTGCTCCCGTGCCCCGACGGTACTGACCCGGACACCGACCCGCCACGCTGGCAGCCCGGCGGCGCCGGCCCCGACCCGCTGGAACCGCTCCGGGACCGGCACCCGGTGCTGGAACCGCTGCTGGAGTACCGGCGGATCTCCGCCCGCCGGCCGAGGTTCGCGCCCCCGCACGCCTTCGCCGCGATCCTCAGCGGTGCGGTGACCACGCCGTTGACCGCCGTGCGTGGCCGGCTCCAGTCGCCAGCGCCGGATCCGGAACCCGACACCCACCCCCGCTGACCATCGGGCGGCCCGTCGCTCGGCGACGGCCCCGAGCAGTTCCTGACGTCCGGCCCGGCATCCGGCCGTCCACACACCCTCCGGCCTCCACCACACCGGCCCCGAAGGGGGACCAATGGCCGACACCCATGGCTTCGAGGTCGTCATCGAGGCGACCCCACCCGTACTCCGCAAGGCTCTCCAGGGTGCCTGGAAGTCGGCCGAGTGCGGCGACACCAGCACCGACGAGGGACGTATCCCGCAGTACCTGCCGGTCCCCGCCGGCCTCGGCATCGGGGGGTTCACCACGGCCGGCGGCCAGGTGGAGATCCCCCGGGACCAGCTCGACGCCACTCCACGACCCGACATCGACGGGTGCGACCTCACCTTCGGCCTGGTCATCCAGGTGATCGTCGCCGACCCGCCGGTGCCATCCGCGCAACTGCTGGACCTCACCGCCACCGCGCATGCCGTCGCGCCGATCGGGGTGCTGCCCGGTTCGAAGAACGTGGGGCTGCGTTTCGACGGCCTGCCCCGCAGTGCGGTCACCGCGACCCTGACCAGCGGCGACCCTCTCGCCCCGAAGCTCGTCCAGATTCTCGGCGAGTACGTCCACTTCGCCTACGAGAACGGCGGCCTCGGGGGCGTGCTGCACCCCGGTATCCCGGCGATCCCGCACGAGCAGGACGACACCGGGCTGGTGTTGGGCCTGGGCGTCGGCAGTTACACCCTCGACACCCACCTGGAGATCTACGACGACCAGGCCGACCCGGCCCACCGGATCGACGTCAGTCAGCCCGATCCGGGGCATGTCCTCATCAGCATGCCGATCTACCTGCGGATGTTCCACATCGTGGGTGGTGGCGCGGCGCCTTCGCTGGCCGACCCGATGGCTGTGGAAACCCGGCTCGCCATCACGGTGCCGTTGGAGACCCCGCCGGGGGCGTACACGTTGCGGTTCGACACGGCGACCGTGGTCGCGGGACCGATCAGCCCGGCGCCCGGCATCGAGGGCACCCATTTCACCACCAACAACGCCACCCTCTTCGGGTTCCTCGACAACGCGCTGCAAGCCCAGCTCAACCAGCAGGGGGCGGCGCTGGTGCACGGCTTCGGGGCGCAGAGCATCGTGGTGCCGACCGTGGCGCAGATCGAGACGGCCATCGGCGACCTGCTCTTCGACAACCTGGCCGGGCGGGGCTTCCTGGCACTGTGGACGCCGGAGGTCGGGGGCGAGGTGTTCGAGGCCGACAACGTCGCCACCCGGGTCTTCGCCGATCTGCTGGTGATCGCGATCAACGCCGGCGAGGGCGCCGACATCGGGGCGATGACCAACGTCGTACCGGCCGGTCGGGACTTCGCCATCCTGCTCGACGGGACGATCGTGCAGGAGAACATCGACTCCGCCCGGGTCACCAACGGTTGGGCGGACAGCGACCTGCCGCGCCGCGTCGACCAGGGCGACGACAAGGCGGACGTCCGTGAGTTGGACGTCGTCCTGCGCGACGGGTCGATCCGGATGACCGGAGAGCTGACCGTCATCGACGCGATCCTCGGCAGCATCGACGTCGATGCCAGCTTCCGGGCGGACGTGGGACTGCACTGGACCCCGAGCGGCGACCTCGATCCCGACGGTGTCCAGCGAATGGACAACCACCTGATCGGCGAGCCGGACGTCGACCCCGAGGAGTCGGTCCTGTTCTGGGTCATCGCCATCATCTTGGCGATCATCAGCTTCGGCGCCGGAAGCATCCTGATCGGGATCATCATCATCGTGGTCGCCGCGGTGATCACGGCCGTGGTCAACAACATCGGCGGGGCGCGCCTCGTCGACCCGATCACCGGAGCGGTCAGCGGCATCACCGGCTGGCCGCCCGAGTTGGCCCGCATCGGGCGGGTCCGGGCGGTCTTCTTCGACCCGGTCGTGATCAGCGCCGACGGGATCCTCCTCGGCGGTGACCTGGAGGTGCTCAGCTCCTGCGAGAGCACCGAGGTGCTCGCCGCGCGCAGCAGCGGGCCGTACACCGGGACGGCCCAGTCGGCCCTGCTGTTGGCCGCGGGGCACACCAGCGTCGCGGCCGGCTACACCTGGCTGACCGGCGACGGCGCGGCACCGGCCGCCACCGCGGACGTCAACCACGTCTACACGGCCAGCGGCACCTACCTGGCGGCGCACTCGTTGACGATCAACCAGCCCGGCGGCGCCACCAGCCGCCACTTCGCGCTGGTGTACGTCGCCAACGTGCCGCCCACGGTCGACGCCGGCCCGGACCTCACCGTCGACGAGGGTGAGGTGGTGACGCTCGTGGGGCGGTTCAGCGACGTCGAGTACGCCGACACCCACGAGACCACCTGGAACTTCGGCGACGCCCAACCCACCGAGCCGGGAACGGTCGTGGAGACCAACACCCCACCCCGGGCCGAGGGCACCAGCACGGTCCGGCACGCCTGGTGCGACAACGGTGTGTACGAGGTGACCCTGCGGGTCCGGGACCAGAACGGTGGTATGGCCACCGACACCCGGACCGTGACGGTGCGCAACGTCCCGCCCGTGGTCGACGCCGGCCCCGATCTGTTCACCTACCCCTGCACGGTCCTGACCCTCACCGCCCGGTTCACCGATCCCGGCTGGTGCGACACGCACACCGCGGTCTGGGATTTCGGCGACTGCACCCCGCCGCTGCCGGCCGTGATCGACGAGACGCACGAGCCGCCGGCCGGCCGGGGGACCGCCGTCGTGTCCCACCGTTACCCGGACTGCGGAACGTTCCTGGCCCGGTGCACGGTGACCGACGACGACGGCGGGACAGGTGTCGACGAGGTGGTGGTCCGGGCCGTCGACGTGGTCAACCGGCATTTCGAGGACGGGTTCGCCCAGCGCACCACCGGACAGGTCGCCAACGGCTGGGAGCCGTACGTGCTGGCCGGCTCGGCGGCCGGCGGCACCGGCCAGCACGCCGCGAGCAACTTCGTGGTGCACGGTGGTCGCCGGGCACAGGGGCTGGTGCCCGGGCCGCAGCAGCGGATCGGCGTCCGGCAGCAGATCGGGGCCAACCCGGGCTGGGCCTATCAGCTCACCGCCTGGTACGACCTCGACCAGGCCGACCCCTCGACCGCGCGACTCGGCGTCGATCCCACCGGCGGCACCGACCCGACCTCCGCCGCCGTCGTCTGGAGCGACGGTACGAGCGCCCAGCGGTGGAGCCCGCTGACGGTACGCGTCACCGCCCAGGCTGCCGCGCTGACCGTCTTCCTGGAGGCGGCGGCCGACGGGCGTGAACCCCGGAGGGGCGGTGGGCGGGTGTGGTTCGACGACGTGGACCTGCTGGCCGTGCAGCCGTACTGCCCGGCGGAGCCGCCGCCGCCCCGGCCGCGCGACTGCCTCGACTTCGCCGGCCGTCAGCCCGGTACGCAGTTCCCGGCGGAGTGGACGGACCACGAGTTCCTCATCCGTTCCGTGGACGGCGTCGGCCGGGTGGTCGTCGCGGTCGGGCCGCCCACCGGAGGTGCGGCCCTGCAACTCGGCGCCGGCGTCCAGGTCGAACTGACCCACCCGGCGGACCGGGTCATCGTCACCCTGGTCAACCAGGGCGGCAAACCGGTCGAGCTGACCGCGCTCGACGACGACGGTGCGTCACTCGACCGCGTCGACGTGCCGGCGAACTCACCACCGGGTGCGGCGACGGTGACTCTCACCGGTCCCGGCATCGTCTCCGTCCGGATCGTCGGGCGGTCGGCGGAAGGGCTGCTGGTCCGGCTCTGCGCCGAGTACGGCGACGAGACGGGGCCGGACGACGAACACGGCGACCCCACGTCGCACCCGGTTCCGATCGACCCCGGTGCCACCGGCCCGACGCGCCGATCCGACCCGCCGTTTCGTGGTGGTTGCTGTGGCTGAGCCTGGCTCGCTCGACGCCGTCCGTGCCGTGCTGGCCGCGCACCGAGCCGACCTCACCCGGCGGTTCGCCGCCGTCGGCACCGGCATCGGCCGACCCGACCCGGCGGGCCCGTACGTCATCACCGTCTACGTCACCGACCCCGGGTTGGTGGCCGTCACCAGCGAGCGCGTCGACGGTGTCGCGCTGCGCTTCGTGCTCACCGGGCCGTTCGAGGCCCGCCGAACCTGATCCATCACCCCGTTCCACCGGCAGGAGGCGGCCATGTCCAATCCGTTCGACGACAGTTACGTCAAGGCCCGGGCGTTGGCCCGGGCGGCCCGTCAAGGACCACTGGCCGGGCTGCTCGGCGACCCGAACGTCAGCGGGCTCGCCTACGGCCGACGGGAGGTCAGCGGCCGCCGCACGGAGGAGCCGGCCCTGGTGGTGTACGTGGTCCGCAAGGTGCCGAGGCAGTTCCTACCGACCACCCGGCTGCTGCCGCGGCGGGTCTACTTCGGGTCCGACTTCGTCGAGGTCGACGTGGTGGAGACCGGTCCGTTCTTCGCCCAGGAGTTCACCGCCCGGGAACGTCCGGCGCCCAACGGGGTGAGCGTCGCGCACCTCAATGTCACGGCCGGCACGCTTGGCGCGCTGGTCACCGACAACACCGACGGTTCGCTCTGCATCCTGAGCAACAACCACGTGCTGGCGAATTCCAACGCCGGGGCGATCGGCGACGCGATCACGCAGCCCGGCTCTGCCGACGGCGGCACCACGCCCGCCGACACCATCGCCACCCTGAAGCGATTCGTGATGATCAACCCGGCCGGCAACCTGGTGGACTGCGCGATCGGCCAGGTCTCCCAGCCCAACGACGTGATCGACCAGGTCAAGGACAACATCTACCCGGTGGCCAACGGCAACCATCCGGCGATCGGTCTGCTCTTCGCCGGCTCGTGCAACCGGACCCTGATCAACCCCATCGACGAGGTACTGCGTCAACTCGACGTGACGTTCCTGAGCGGCGCGGGCGCCACCGCCGGCGTCGACATCGGCAGCAACGTGGAGAAGGTCGGCCGGACCACCGAGTACACCACCTCCACGGTGACCGAGCTGGATGTCAGCGCGAGCATCGACTACGGTCCCGGCGTCGGCGTGGCCACCTTCGAGGGCCAGATCGCCACCGCCCACCTGTCCGAGGGTGGCGACTCCGGGTCGGTGGTCTACCTGGGCGGCGAGGGTGGCAACGAGAGCGCCTGCGGTTGCGCATCCAGCAGCACCGCTCGCCGGGTCCTGGACCGGGACGTCGACCTCGACGTGGCGGTCGAGAAGGAGTTCCGGCAGCGCTACCTGCAGCAGACCAGGGTCGGCCGGTTCGCTGTCGACACCTACTTCGCCAACGAGGACGGGCTGGTGGCCCGGGTCCGGGCGACGAAGGTCTCCGACGCCGACCGGCGGCACCTGCAGAAGCTCTACGACACCTACGCCGAGACGGCCCGCGCGGTGCTGCTCCAGCCGCAGCGTTCCGAGGCGACGCTCACCAGCGAGCACCTCGACGAGGCCCGCAAGACGCTGCGCCGCTTCGCGGGCCGGTTGACCGCCGAGGAACTCTCCGCCGCCGAGGAGGTGCTGGCGCTGGCGAACGACGCCGTTGGTCGTACTCCCGTGGAGATCCTGCGGATGCTCGACGACGAGCAACTGCTGCACAAGGCACAGGAGTTGGTCGAGCGGGTGCCCACCCTGTCCGCTCCGGGCAGTGGGCGGCGCGGCGACGGTGGCTGTGGCTGCGGTGGGAGCAGCGGTGACGCCGGCCAACCGGCGGCCGAGAAGCCCACCAAGCCGAAGCCGAAGCGGAAGCGGTGACGATGGGTGCCGCACCCGATCCGGACTGGCTGGCCAGCGCCCCTACCCGGGAGGCGCTGGCCGGCCTGGACCGGCGGATGCGGGAGGCCGTCGCCGCGTCGGACCCGGCGTTGTGGGCGATGGCGACGGCGCTGCAGCGCCGGGGCGGCAAGCGGATCCGTCCCGCGCTGCTGCTGGTCGCGGCGGAATTCGGCACCGTGCGTCCGGCACATCTGCTCGACGCCGCCGCGGCGTTGGAGCTGCTGCACCTGGCCTCGCTCTACCACGACGACGTGATGGACCGGGCCGTCACCCGGCGACACGGCCCCAGCGTCAACGCCGAATGGGGCGAGCCGGCGGCCGTGGTCGCCGGGACCTTCCTGGTGGCCCGGGCGATCGCCCTGCTCGCCGCCTTCGACGACCGGTACGGCCGGGAGGCGGCCGCCGCGCTTGTCGCGCTCTGCACCGGGCAGCTCCGCGAGACGGAGAACGCGTTCTACACCGGCCTGACCGAGGCGGAGCACCTGGAGATCATCGCCGGCAAGACGGCGACCCTGTTCGAGTTGCCCTGCCGGTTGGGCGCGCTGCTCGCCGGGGCGCCGCCGGCGATCGTCGAGGCGCTGGCCGGGTACGGCCACGACCTCGGTGTCGCCTTCCAGCTCGCCGACGACGCGCTCGACGTGCGCGGCAGCTACGAGGCGCTCGGCAAGCGGCCGCTGACGGACGTGCGGGAAGGGGTCTACACCCTGTCGGTGCTGCGGCTGCTGGCCCGCGACACACCGGCCGCCGGCCGGCTACGCGACCTTCTGGAGGTACGCGAGCCCACCCCGGCGGAGCTGGGCGAGGTGGCCGAGCTGGTCGTCGCCTCGGGAGCCGTGGACGAGGTCCTCGCCGAGGCCCGGAGCCGGGCCGCCCAGGCCGCCCGACGGCTGGACCCGCTGCCTCCCGGCCCGGCCCGGGACTCGCTGGTCCGGCTCGCCGACTACGCCGTCACCAGGGCGGGTTGAGATGGATACGCCGGACCCGCCGATGATCCCGGACCGGCTCGACGGCTTCGACGCGGTCGTCGTGGGCGCCGGCCCGGGTGGCGCGGCCGCGGCCTACCGGCTGGCGACGTTGGGCCGCCGGGTTCTGCTGGTGGACCGGCGCGAGTTCCCCCGCGACAAGTGCTGCGGCGACGGCCTGACCCGCAGCGCCGTACGTCTGCTCGCGGAGCTGGGGGTGCTCGACGAGCTGACGGGTGCCCAGCGGGTCGGCGGGGTGCGGATTCGGATGCGTGGGCGCGGCGGTCGCGACTTCCACTACGAGGACCCCGACGGCACCGGGTACGGCATGGTGGTGCCCCGGCTGGAGTTGGACGCGGTGCTGTGCCGACGGGCGGTGCGCGCCGGTGCGGTCCTCTGGACCGGGGCACGAGCCACCCGGCTGCTCGGCGGCGCCGCCGGGGTCCACGGCGTGCAGGTCGAGTACGCCGGTCGACGTTTTTCGCTGCGTACCCCGGCTGTGGTCGCCGCCGACGGGGCCTCCTCGCGGCTGGCTCACCAGGCCGGGTTGCGCAGCCCGGACCGGGAGTGGACCGGATTCGCCGCCCGGGGCTACTTCACGCACATCGCGGACCTCGACGAGTTGCTGGAGATCCACCTTCCGCTGGCGGACGTCACGGACCGGCGGGTGCTGCCCTCCTACGGCTGGGTGTTTCCGGTCGGCGACGGGACGGCCAACGTCGGCGTGGGCCTCTTCGACCCGGCCCACCGGGAGAACGTCCGACTGCTGTACGAGCGTTTCGTCACCGAGCTGATGGCGACCGACCACCGGTTCCGGGCGGCCCGTCCGACCGGACCGATGACCGGTGCGCCGCTGCGGCTGGACTTCGACCCGTCCCGGTGCGGTGTGCCAGGGCTGCTGCTGGTCGGCGACGCGGCGGGGCTGGTGAGCCCGTTCACCGGCGAGGGCATCAGCTTCGCACTGGAATCGGGCCTGCTCGCCGCCGACCGGATCGACACGGCACGTCGCCGCGCCGAGACGGGACCGGTGGACCCAGCCCCGTACGCCCGGCAGTTGGCCGCCCGGCAGTCCGGCTACTTCGAGACCGGCCGGTACTCGGTGCGCCGCTACCTGCTCGCCTGGCGGGTGCTCGACGCCACCTTCGACGACGACCGGCCACTGTTCGCGCTCTGCCGCCGGCTGGCGCTCTTCCCGGACGGGGCACGGGCGGGTGTCCTGCTGGACCCGCTGCCGCAGCCGGCGCCGGAGCTGGCCCGCGACCTGCGGCGCGATCTGATGGCGGTGGGCGAGCTGCTCGCCGGCTGCGTTCGTGAGGACTGGCCGATGTTCGTCCGGCTCGGCGGGGTGGACGAGGACCTGTCGACCCTCTCGCTGCGTCCGGCGGTGCTGCTGCTGGTCGCCGCGGCGGTCGGGGGCCGTGAGCATCCGCTTCGGCACGCCCTCGCCGCGGCGGTCGACCTGGGTCTGCTCGCCGGGCTGGCGGTGGACAGCGCCCGGGAGGAGCCCCGGTCGACCGGGCCACGACCGACGCCGTGGGGCAACCGGTTCGCGGTGCTGGTCGCGGACTTCCTGTTGGCCCGTGCGTACGAGTTCGCCGCGCAGGGCGGCGGCCCGGTGGTCGCCGAGTTCGCCGAGGCGTTGACCGTGGCCTGTGAGGGGCGGGCTCAGGAGTTGCGCGACGACCCGTCGTCGGGCGGCGGGGCCGGCGGTGCCGTCCTGGTCGGGCGCGCCGCCATCGCGTTCGAGTTGCCGTGTCGGCTCGGCGGCCGGCTCGGCGGCGCCCGGGTTCCGGTGGTGAACGCGCTGGCCACCTACGGTCGTGAGGTCGGCGCGGCCTATGCCCTCGGCGAGCAGCTTCGGGAGCTGGCCGGGGCGTCCCGGTGGGGTGGGTCGGCGCAGCCCGGGGCGGTCGCGCCCGACGACCCACGGGTCGCCGGTCTGCTCGGCCTGATCGCCGAGCACGCCCAACGGGCGCGAGAGGCGTTGCGGATCGTGCCCGCCGGCCCGGCCCGTGAACTGCTGGCTCGGCTGGCCACCCCCGGGTTGCCGGGCACCGTGGATCCCGACGGCAGGGTGATGTCGGTCACGTAGCGGCGACGGGCGGGCGGGTCCGGGGCTCCGGTGTGAGTGATCGGCGCTTCATCTGGCAGAATGGGTCGCTGGTATCCGGCGCGCGTCCGGCGCCCTCTAACCCGGGCACGTCGCTAGTCCACCGAGTAGTCTCCGGCCCAACCCCACGGGTCCGGTCGGCGCTCACCCATGCACACCGCCCGCACGGGCCGGTGAGATCGCAACAGGAGCGAAACAACTGTGGCCGTAAAGATCCGGCTCCTGCGGATGGGCAAGATCCGCAACCCGCAGTACCGCATCGTCATCGCCGACTCGCGCACCAAGCGCGACGGCCGGGCGATCGAGTTCGTCGGGATTTACCAGCCCAAGGAAGACCCCTCGATCATCGAGGTCAAGTCGGAGCGGGTCCAGTACTGGCTGTCGGTCGGCGCTCAGCCGAGCGAGGCGGTGCAGCGCCTGCTGGAGCTGACCGGTGACTGGCAGAAGTACAAGGGCCTGCCGGCCCCGCCGCCGCTGCTCGTCGCCCCCGAGCGGGCCGACCGCAAGGCGACGTACGAGGCTGAGGCGAAGGCCGCCGCCGGGCTCGCCCCGGAGACCCCGGCCAAGCCGGCCAAGAAGGCCGCCAAGGCCGCCGAGGCTCCGAAGACCGAGGCTGCGGCCGAGGCGCCGAAGACCGAGGCCCCGGCCGAGGCTCCCGCCGCCACTGCCGACGCCGGTGAGCAGGCCTGACATGCCTCTGCGTCCGGCGTTGGAGCACCTGGTCAAGGGCATCGTCGATCACCCGGACGACGTCCGGGTGCGGATGGTCGATTCCCGTCGGGGCAAGCGGCTCGAAGTCCGCGTGCACCCCGAGGACCTCGGCACGGTGATCGGGCGGTCCGGCCGGACCGCCAAGGCGCTGCGCCAGGTGATCGGCTCCATCGGCGGGCGCGGGGTACGCGTCGACATCGTCGACTCGTACTGATGCAGCTCGTCATCGGAAGGATCGGCAAGCCGCACGGCGTCCGCGGTGAGGTCACCGTGGAAGTGCGGACCGACGAGCCCGAGGCACGGTTCGCCCCGGGTTCGGTGCTGCGCACCGAACCCGGGGCGACACCCCCGGCTCCCGCCACGGCGGACGAACCCGGGGTGCCGTTCCGGCTTCCGGCGGAGCTGACCATCGAGGAAGCCCGCTTCCACCAGGGTCGGGTGCTTATCGCGTTCGAGGGCATCCTGGACCGCAACACCGCCGAGGCGCTGCGTGGGACGCTGCTCGTGGTGGACAGCGCCGACGTGGACCCGCCGGACGACCCGGAGGAGTTCCACGACCACCAGTTGGTCGGGTTGGCCGTGGTGACCCCGGCCGGCGAACGGCTGGGCGACGTGGTCCGGATCGACCACGCGCCCTCCTCGGACCTGCTGGTGCTGCGACGCCCCGAGGGGCGCACCGCGTTGATCCCGTTCGTCCGGGCGATCGTTCCGGAGGTCGACCTGGCCGGTGGACGTGTGATCGTCGACCCGCCGGCCGGACTGCTCGATCTTTAGGAACACCCCCATGCGCGTCGACGTCGTGTCGATCTTTCCGGAGTACTTCGCCCCGCTCGATCTGTCGCTGATCGGGCGGGCGCGGGCCAACGGCGTACTCCAGCTTGCCGTGCACGATCTGCGGACCTGGACCCACGACGTGCACCGCACGGTCGACGACACCCCCTACGGTGGCGGGCCGGGAATGGTGATGCGCCCGGAGCCGTGGGGTGAGGCGCTGGACGCCCTCGCGCCGGTCGACGCCCCACCGCCACGGCTGCTGGTGCCGTCCCCGGCCGGTGCCCCGTTCACGCAGGCCATGGCTCACGAGCTGGCGGCGGAGTCGCATCTGCTCTTCGCCTGTGGCCGGTACGAGGGCATCGACCAGCGGGTGTTGGCGCACGCCGCCACCCGGATGCCGGTCACCGAGGTGTCGCTCGGTGACTACGTGCTCTTCGGCGGCGAGGTCGCGGTCCTGGTGATGCTGGAGGCGGTGACGCGGCTGCTCCCGGGGGTGCTGGGCAACGCGGGCTCGCTGGACGAGGAGTCGCACGCGCACGGGCTGCTGGAGGCCCCGATCTACACCAAGCCGCCGAGTTGGCGCGGGCACGACGTCCCGGAGGTGCTCCGCTCCGGTGACCACGGCAAGATCGCCCGCTGGCGGCGCGAGGAGGGTCTGCTGCGGACCGCCGCCCGGCGGCCGGACCTGATCGCCGCGCTGCCCGCCGACCGGCTCGACAAACGGGACATCGCGGCCCTGGACCGGGCCGGATTTCAGTCGCCACCGGGGGATGTGGCAAAGTAGGGGGGTTGCCGCATCCGTCCGCTCCCGCGGGCGGCTGCGAGGATCACCGACCGGGGTCGGCCCGCCGACCACCACCCGGGGATCAGAATCACCCACCCGCGCACCGAGTGACGGTGCGCCGTGAGCCTTACGAGGACGCAGCGATGAACATCCTGGACGCCCTTGACGCCCAGTCGAAGCGGACCGACCTTCCCGACTTCCGGGCCGGTGACACCGTCAAGGTGCACGCCCGCGTCGTCGAGGGCAACCGCTCCCGTGTCCAGATCTTCCAGGGCGTCGTGATCCGCCGCCAGGGTGACGGTCTGCGCGAGACCTTCTCGGTCCGCAAGGTCAGCTTCGGTGTCGGTGTCGAGCGGACCTACCCGCTCAACGGCCCGGGCATCGACCGGATCGAGGTCGTGACCCGCGGTGACGTGCGTCGCGCCAAGCTGTACTACCTGCGCGAGCTGCGCGGCAAGAAGGCCAAGATCAAGGAGAAGCGGGAGAAGCAGCCCAGCTGACTTCCCGCTCGCCACGCCGTCCGAGCTGCGCGTATGCCGTAACGACCAGACCGCACTACCCTGGTCGTCACGGGCGCAGCACGGCGGCGGACCCGCCCACGTGGGCGGGTAGCCGTCCACTGCCGCCCGTGGAGCCTCGACGAGGCTCCCGGGCGGTGGTGTTTCTGCGGACCGGGGAGTGGCGTGGTGCAGACGCTTGATGAGGACGGCACCGTCGATCCGTGGCGCCGACGGGCTCGCCGCACCCGCCGGCAGATGCCGCTCTGGCAGGAGCTTCCGCTGCTGCTGGTGGTGGCGTTCTGCCTCGCGGTGCTGATCCGCACCTTCCTGCTCCAGGCGTTCTACATCCCGTCCGGCTCGATGGAGGACACGCTTCTCGTCGATGATCGGGTGCTGGTCAACAAGGTCGTCTACGACGTCCGTGACCCGGTCCGCGGCGAGGTGGTGGTCTTCCGGGGGACCGACCGGTGGGCGCCACAGGTCGACGAGCAGCCGAAGCCGGGCTTCGTCGGCAAGGTGACCCGGACCGTCGGCGACCTGATCGGGGTGAGCCGTCCCGGTGAGAAGGACTTCATCAAGCGGGTGATCGGTCTCCCCGGCGACCGGGTCAGGTGCTGCGACAGTCAGGGGCGGGTGACAGTCAACGGCACGCCCCTCGACGAGCCGTACGTCCTGCGGGACTCCCCGCTGGACCTGCCGCCGAACCCCTCGGAGTGCCGCTCCCGGCGCTTCGACGAGGTCGTCGTACCGCCAGGTCAGATCTTCGTGATGGGCGACCACCGGGAGGTCTCCCAGGACGCGCGTTGCCAGGGCCCGGTGCCGATCGACAACGTGATCGGCCGGGCCTTCATGGTGGTCTGGCCCTCGTCGCGGTGGCACTCGCTGCCGGTGCCGTCGACGTTCGACGACGTGTCCGGGCCGAGCGTGGCATCCTCGGGCGTGCCCCCGGCGCGACCGACCCCGCAGGGCGGTGTGGTGCTCATCCTCCCGTTGGCGGCCGCTCTCCGCGGTTCCCGCGCGTTCCGGTCGATGACGTCCAGTTCGGCAACGTAGGCTCCTTGGCGTGATTGACGAGCAGACCGACAAGCCGCGCAGCTCCTTCTGGAAGGAGCTGCCGATCCTGCTGGGTGTGGCGATCCTGGTCGCGGTGCTGGTCCGCGCCTTCGTGCTGCAGACCTTCTTCATCCCCTCCCCGTCCATGGAGAACACTCTCAAGATCGACGACCGGGTGCTGGTCAACAAGCTGGTCTACGACTTCCGATCACCGCACCGCGGTGAGGTGATCGTTTTCAAGGCTCCGATCGAGTGGAGCGGCAACCCCAAGGGCGAGGACTTCATCAAGCGGGTGATCGGCGTTCCCGGTGACCACGTGGTCTGCTGCGACCCGCAGGAACGGCTGATGATCAACGGCAAGTCGTTGGACGAGCCGTACATCTTCTCGATGGACGGGGTCCGCGACAAGCCGGCCGACCAGGAGTTCGACATCACCGTGCCGAAGGGTCGGCTGTGGGTCATGGGTGACCACCGCTCGGCCTCCGGTGACTCACTGGAGCACTGGCAGCAGTCCGGGCAGAACATCACCGAGGCCACCATCGCCGAGGACGACGTGGTCGGGCGGGCGTTCACCGTCTTCTGGCCGGTCAACCGGGCCACCTGGCTGACGGTGCCCGACGGGTTCGACGGCATTCCCAAGCCGTAGGCCGACAGGGCGTGGGCGATCCGCCGTCGGTCTGGCAGGCTGGTGCGGTGACCGTCTACACCCCTCGACGCGCGGCCCGCGTGCTGCTCGTCGACGCGGCCGACCGGGTCCTGCTCTTCGAGGGCTTCGACCCGGCCCGACCAGGGCACCGCTACTGGTTCACCCCCGGCGGTGGGCTCGACCCGGGGGAGGCGCCGGCAGTGGGCGCCGCCCGGGAGTTGGCCGAGGAGACCGGCCTACGACTCGACCCGGTCGAGTTGGGCGAGCCGGTCTGGTCCGACGCGACCGAGTTCTCCTTCGACGGTGTCTGGTACCGCCAGGAGCAGGATTTCTTCCTCGTCCGGGTGGAATCCTGGCGGGTGGACACCACGGGCTTCAACGACATCGAGCGGCGCAGCATCGCCGACCACCGCTGGTGGCTTCCCACCGAGTTGGTGGCCAGCGGCGACCGGTTCTACCCACCGGAGTTGCCCGCCCTGCTGACCCGGCTGGGGATGTCGACCACCGCAGGCCAGGGCGAGGCGCCGTGCTGACCCCGCCGCGCACCGTGGTGCGCCGTGAGGCCGGCCTGTACGCCCTGGAACGGGCGCTGCAACGGCGGGGCTTCCGACACGTCGCCGGCGCCGACGAGGCGGGCCGGGGCGCGTGCGCCGGTCCGCTGGTCGCCGCCGCCGCGGTGTTGCCCGAAGGTCGGCGCGGCGAGATCGAAGGGCTGGCCGACTCGAAGCTGCTCACCCCGGCCAGCCGGGAACGGGTGTACGCCGAGGTGGTGGACCGCGCCCTCGCGTACGCCGTGGTGGTCATCCCGGCCGAGGAGGTCGACGCCCGGGGCCTGCACGTGTGCAACCTCGCCGCGATGCGCCGGGCACTCGCCTCGCTCACCACCCGGCCGGAGTACGTGCTGACCGACGGCTTCGGCGTGGACGGCCTGGGGGTGCCGGGGCTCGCGGTGTGGAAGGGTGACCGGGTGGCCGCGTGCGTCGCGGCGGCGAGCGTCCTCGCCAAGGTCACTCGGGACCGGTTGATGGTGGAGTTGGACGGGGTGTTCCCGGCGTACGGCTTCGCCGAGCACAAGGGTTACATCACCCCGGAGCACTCGGCGGCGCTGCGCGAGCACGGACCGTGCCGGGAGCACCGGTTCTCGTACGTCAATGTCGCGACGGTCTCCGGCCGCGACGGACGGCCGCCGCGCGCCAGACGTCCCGGCGGTCCCGGCCGGGACGAGCCGATGGAGCGCTCCGGGGCGTCAGGGGGTACCGTCGGCGTGGCGTTGGGCGAGCAGCCTCGGCCTCCGACGCCGGTGGGGGAAGATGTGGCCATGGAAGGCGGAGTGCGATGAGCGCGGAAGATCTCGAGAAGTACGAGACCGAGATGGAGCTGCAGCTCTACCGGGAGTACCGCGACATTGTCCGCCAGTTCTCGTACGTGGTGGAGACGGAGCGTCGGTTCTACCTGGCCAACCAGGTCGACCTGCACGTGCGCAACTCCGACGGCGAGGTCTACTTCGAGGTCGAGATGCACGACGCCTGGGTGTGGGACATGTACCGTCCGGCCCGTTTCGTGAAGAACGTCCGAGTGATGACCTTCAAGGACGTCAACGTCGAAGAGCTGGAGAAGCCCGACATCTCGTTGCCCGCCGACTCCGGCTTCGGCGGCTGACCGCAACCGCACCGCTCGGCCGCGCCGCGGGTCCCCCACCCGTGACGTGGCACCTGCCGGTCACTCGGCCGGCACCACGACCTCGACCCGCTGCACCAGGTTGTTGGCGAAGCCGCCACGGTTCCACGGCTGCTCGACCGGCTGGGTCCGCCCGGACGCGTCGGTCGCCCGCGCGCCGAGCACGTACCGGCCCGGGGTGGCGGTCCACTCGTACCGCCAGCGCCGCCAGGCGAAGTCGCCTCCGCCGGCCGGGTCCAGCTCGGCGGGAGCCCAGCTCAGCCCACCGTCGGTGGTGACCTCCACGGCGACCACCGGCGCGTGCCCCGACCACGCCCGACCGTCCACCGTGCACGCGCCGGCCCGCACGACCCGGCGACGGGACATGAAGTCCGGAAAGCCGGGCGGCCGGACCAGCGCCCGTGGCTCGATCCGGGTCACCGGCACGCCCGGGTCGTCGGCGTCGGTGCGCACCCGGTAGGCGACCGCGTTCTGATAACCCTCGAACGGCTCGGTCCGGACGTCGACGGAGTGGACCCACTTCACGTGCGCCATGCCGTACCAGCCCGGCACGATCAGCCGCAGCGGCGCACCGTGCTGCGGCAGCAGGGGAGCGCCGTTCATCTCGTACGCCAGCAGCACCTCCTCGCGCAGCGCATCGGCGACCGGAAGTGCCCGCTGGTAGTCCTGCTCGATCCCGCGCTCGACTCCGTGGTCCGCGCCGGTGAAGACCACGTCCACCGCGGCCGGGTCGAGGCCCGCCTCCCGCAGCAGCGGAGCAAGGGGAGTGCCGGTCCACTCGGCGTTGCCGACCGCCTCGACCAGCCACGGCTGGCTGACCGGCCGAGGGTGCAGCAGGGCTCGGCCGTTTCCGGCGCACTCCAGCGTCACCTGGTGGGTGACCCGCGGTCGCTCGCGTAGCTCGGCGAGCGTGACCGTCAGCGGCCGGTCCACCGCGCCGCCGATGGTCAGCGTGTGCGTCGCCGCGTCCAGCTCCGGGATGTCGTAGTGGGTGAGCAGGTAGTGCAGCCCGGCCGGGGTGACGTCGTAACGCAGCGCCTCCAACGGGATGCCGTGGTTGCGGGCGGCGAGCTGCAACTCCTCGGCGCTGATCGCCTCGTCCGGCCCCGCGAGCCGGGACGGGCCGCTCACGTCGGCCACCGTCGGCGTCCGGTCATCGACAGTGGTCATACCTGGGCCTCCCCGGTCCACACGGCGGCACCCGCCGTACTCGGCCCAGCCTAGGTGTTCTGCCCAGAGAGGTTGGGGACGCGGCTGGCGGGTGGGCCGTGGACGGCGTCCGCATAACAGATCACCGAAGCTGTGGGGTGGTCGTCCACAGCCACTCCGGTTGTCCACAGCCCCGGCGGCCGGGCTGGCGGACGAGCCAGCCTCGGCCGAGGCTGCCGTCATGCGACCACGATCCGTTCATTCGATCCGCCGCACGCTGCTGTCCCGCGTCGCGCTCCCGCTCGCACTGACCGTCCAGCTCGGCGGGCTGGCGGTGCTGGTCGTGGCGGTGCCCGGCCAACCACCGACGTCGACCGTGCCGGTCGCCGCCCGGACCGTCCCGCTCGCCGACCCACCGCCGGCCGACCCGGCACCGGCCGGGCGGTTTCGCTGGCCGGTCGACGGGCCGCCTCGTCCGGTGCGCCGGTTCGACCCGCCGCCGCGACCATGGCTGCCGGGCCACCGCGGCGTCGACCTGGCCGCCCCGGCCGGAGCGGTGATCCGCAGCCCGGGGCCGGGCACGGTGCTCTTCGCCGGCCTGGTGGCCGGCCGGCCGGTGGTCACCGTGGGCCACGCCGGTGGCCTGCGGACCACCCACGAGCCGGTCCAACCGGCCGTACGACCCGGCCAGCCGGTCACCGCCGGCACACCGCTGGGCGGGCTGCTGCCCGGTCATCCGGGTTGCCCGGCCGAGGCGTGCCTGCACTGGGGACTCCGCCGGGACGAGGAGTATCTCGATCCGCTTGCCCTGCTCGGCCTCGGCCCGGTGCGCCTACTCCCGGTCGGGGGAGCCGGCGGCGGTGAGGTCAGCGCTGGGCGAGCAGCGCCGGCAGGCGCACGGCCAGCCGCTCGTACTCGTCGGCGGTGTTGTAGACCTGACCGGTGAGCCGCAGCCACCCACGGCCGTTCCAGCTCATCACCGCCACCTCGGTGGCGAGCCGCTCGCCGATCCGCGCCTGCAACGCCCGCGCCGCGTCGATCGTGGTGCCCGTGCCGGGCGGCAGCGGGATGAGACGCAGCGACACCCCCGGCCCGCCGGGGTCGGGCAGGTCGGCGGGTGCCACCCCGAGCGAGTCCCCCACCACCCGCTGGCCGTACGCGGCGAGCGCGGCGTTGTGCGCCCGCACCCGGTCCAGGCCGAGACTTCGCAACGTGAACAGCCCCGCCGGGGCGGCCAGCCAGGACGTGTAGTCGAGCGTCGCCTGCCACTCGATCCGGGCCGGGAAACCCGACTCCTGCTCCCAGGAGACCACAAGCGGTTCGATCCGGTCCCGCCACCGCGGTGCCACCGTCAGCAGGGCGGTCCCGCGCGGGGCGTACGCCCATTTGTGCAGGTTGCCGGCCCAGAAATCGGCACCGATGCCGCTCACCGGGGTGGCCAGCATTCCGGGGGCGTGTGCCGCGTCCACCAGGACGGGCACGCCCTGCTCGTGGGACGCCCCGACGATGGCGGCGGCCGGGAAGAGCTTCGCGGTGGCCGAGGTGACCTGGTCGACGACGAGCAGCCGGGTCCGCCCCGGGCGCAGCCCGGCGCGGATGATCTGCACGATCTGTTCGTCGGTGGCGTCCAGCGGGATGGGCAGGACGCGGCTGACCGCCCCCGTGCGGCGACACTCGCGCTGGATGGCCAGGCTCACCGCCCCGTACCCGTGGTCGGTGCTGAGCACCTCGTCGCCGGGTTGCAGGCCCAGCGACTGGAGGACCACGGCGACACCTGTGGTGGTGTTGCCCACCAGGGCGCTGCCGTCGGGGTCGGCGCCGAGGAAACCGGCGAGGTGCCGGCGGGTGTGCGCGATCCGGTCGACCAGGCCCTGGGTGAAGAAGCGCAGCGGGTTGGCCTCCATCTCGTCGCGCAGCCGCTGCTGGGCTCGCTGCACCGCGATCGGGACCGCGCCGAACGAGCCGTGGTTGAGATGGCTGACCGCCGGGTCCAGGGAGAAGAGCAGACGGGCGCCCGGGATCGGCTCAGGGGGCTGCGGGACGCTCACCTGATGATCGTAACCGTCGGGCTCGTTCGCCTCCGGTGCTTGATCGGGCGAGCGGGTGGGCCTGCCGGTGGGCGGCGCGTTTCCGCTCGACATCAGGCGCGCGGGTGGGCCTGACGGTAGGCGGCACGCAACCGCTCCACCGACACGTGCGTGTAGATCTGCGTGCTCGCCAGCGACGAGTGGCCCAGCAGCTCCTGGACGGCCCGTAGGTCCGCACCGCCCTCCAGCAGGTGGGTGGCCGCCGAGTGGCGCAGACCGTGCGGGCTCGTCCGGGGCAGGCCGACGGCCTCGGCGTACGCGCCGACGATCTGACGCGCCGTCGTCGGGTTGAGCCGACCGCCCTTGGCACCCAACAGCAACGCGTCTCCGGAGCGGGCGCCCACCAACGCCGGGCGGCCCCGGCGCAACCAGTCGTCCAACGCTCGCTGCGCGGGCACCCCGTACGGCACCGCGCGCTCCCGCCCACCCTTGCCGAACACCCGGATCACCCGCCGGCCATGGTCGACGTCGCCGACGTCCAACCCGCACGCCTCGCTGACCCGTACCCCGGTCGCGTAGAGCAGCTCCAGCAACACCCGGTCCCGCAACGGCACCGCCTCCGTCGCGGTGTCCTCCGCTGCTCTTGCTGGCGGTGCGGCCGCGAGCGAGGCCTGCTCGGCCGGTGTCTCGGCCGATCGTGGCGCGGGCGGGCGCGGGGCCTGCCGGGCCGGTGCCTCGACCAGGGCGGCGGCCTGGTCGGCGCGCAGGACGGTGGGCAACTCCCGGTGCGCCCGAGGGCTGGCCAGCGCGGCCCCCACGTCGGCGGGGAGCAGCCCGGCCCGGTGCGCCCAGGCGCTGAAGGCCCGCGCCGACGCTGCCCGCCGGGCCAGCGATGTACGGGCCGCTCCGGTGGTGCGTTGCCGCGCCAACCAGCTGCGCAGCACCGACAGGTCCAGGTCGGCGAGGTCGACGCAACCCATCCGTACGGCGTGGTCGAGCAACGAGACGAGATCGGTGACGTACGCGCGGACGGTGTGCGCCGACCGGTTACGCACCCGGGACAGGTGCGCGGCGAAGTCGTCGACGGCGTCGCGCAGCTCGGGCGGCAGCGCCTGGTGCATGGCCCGGGTGCCTCGATCGGGCCGACTCATCGTGGCCGCGCCGGTTTGCGGACCGGTCCAGCGGCCCAGGCACCTCTACCGGCAGCTGGCACGGCACCAGCCTACGGCCGAGCGACGAGGGTCACCGGCCGCCACGGTGCCGGTGTTCGTCGAACCTGGCCACGTTTCGCTGGTTACCGTGACTCGCTGCAAAGCTGGGCAACGCGACGCTGAGGCGGGCGGTGCGTGCCCCCGCGATCCGGGGGTACGGTCACCTGCGCGGTATTGACCGATACCCTCCCTCGTCGTGGTGGTGCCAAGGTTCGTCAGCGACGAGGCGGTCATCATCGGCAACGCCCGTCGCGGCTGCTGGAGTTGGAGATCGATGAACACAATCGACGCCCTCGGAGCGCTGGTCCGGTGAGCGCCGACTGGAAGCAGGTGACAAGGCTCGACCGGTCGAGCCTCGTCACCTGGCTCCGCTCATCCGAGCCCCACGACGTCCAGTGGACGGGCAACGAATGGCTGGGCGTACTGCAACTGTTCACCTGGCACCTCAGTCAGGAGGGCGCCGAGGTTGCCCCGGCCGAGTGGCCGGCCTACTCCGCCGCCTACGACGTGCTGCTCGATCGGACGCAACGCGTCGATGGCATCGACGCCCGGGAAGCGGCCGTCCGACGGCTGCTCCTGACCGCTGTCGCTCTCACCCACACCGTCCCGACCCGGGAGGTCGCGTTGCTGGACCCCCGGCACGCGATCGACGCGTTCAACGCCGCGCTGCCGATGCGGACGGCGGAGGCAGCTCGGGTCGCGCCGCAGTGGCGTTTGTTGGGTCCCGAAGACATGCGCCGGCTGGTCCGGGCCGCCGGGTTGGTCACCGCGGCCCGCGCGCTCAAGCCGTACCTCGACGAAACCGACGCCGGTAGTAGAGCCTTCGCCGCGGAACTGGCGGCCTGGGAGCGCGACGTGCTCGTCCATCTCAGGTCCGAGCTTCCCCCTTCCTGACGGAGGGTCGGGGGGCGAGGGCGTAGCCGTCGTCTCGACGAACCACCATGGACAACTCCTCGAGCAGGGACAGTTTGCGCAACGAGGTCCGTACGTCGACACCGGCGCGGGCCGCGAGCCGGTCCACGCCCATCGCGCCGCGGCGGGGCAGCGCCTCCAGCAGTGACCGTGCTTCGTCGTCGAGCGCGTCGGTGGGCCGCTGCGGTCCGCGCGCCACCGGCGCCAGGTCGGCCCCGATCCGCCCCACCTCCTCGAGCACGTGCGCCACCCCGGTGACCAACCGAGCCTTGTCGGGGTACTCGCGCAGGAGTTCGTGCGCGCCGACGGACATCGCCGAGGTCACCGGGCCAGGCACCACCATGGCGACCCGATTGGTGTAGATGGCCCGCCGGGCGGTCTGCGTCGCGCCGCTGCGCGCCGACGCCTCCACCACGACGGTGCCGAGAGTGGCCCCGGCGATGACCCGGTTGCGGATCAGAAACCGGGGCCGCAGCGGCTCCGCGCCGGGTGGCCACTCGCTGACCAGCAGCCCGGTGTCGGCGATCTGGTCGAAGAGCGCGGTGTTGCCCATCGGATATGGCCGGTCCACCCCACAGGCGAGCACCGCGACGGTCAGGCCGCCCGAGTTGAGGGCACCCCGGTGCGCGGCGGCGTCGATGCCGAACGCGCCGCCGGAGACGACCGTCCAGTCCCGTTCGGCCAGCCCGTATCCCAGTTCGGTCGCAACGTGCTGGCCGTAGGCGGTGGCCGCCCGCGCACCGACCACCGCCACCGAACGGTCCAGCGCCTCACCCAGCGGCCAGGCCCCGCGTACCCAGAAGCAGAGCGGTGGGGCGGTCTCACCGTCCACCCGACGGCTGACGTCCGGCAGGCGCAGCGTGGACAGGCCGGCCACCCGTGCCGGCCACTCCTCGTCGTCGGGTGTGACCAGGCGGGCGCCGAGCCGGTCCGCCCGGTCCAGCGCCTCGGCCGCCACCGCCCGGGCGTCGCCGGCCACCGACCGGGCGGCCACCGCGGTACGCAGCCGGCCGTCCGGGCCGCCGCCGTCGAGCAGCAGATCCAGAGTCGCCACCGGGCCGAGCCGTTCGACCAGTTGGTGGACCACGCGGGTGCCCGGCTCGGCCAGCCAGGTCAGTGCGACCCGGGCCAGCCTGCGTTCGTCATCGGCGCTCACGTCGCCTCTCCTGTCCGTAGTTGCAGCGCCTCCCGGACGTCGTTCAGGTCTGGTCGGTCCCGACCGTCCAGGTCGGCGATGGTCCACGCCATCCGGATCACCCGGTCGAAGCCGCGGGCGGACAGCGAGCCGGAGTCGAGCCGCCCCCGCAACTCGGCGGTGACCCGGGCGGGCAGCCGCCACGGCGGTCGGCGCAGGTGTGGGCCTTCCACCTCGGCGTTGAGCCGCCGACCGAGGCCGGCCCAGCGGGTGGCCGCCGCCTGCCGGGCCGCCGCCACCCGGGCGGCGACCGTCGCCGAGGGCTCGACGCCGCCGTCGGTCGCCATCAGCTCGGCCGCCCGCACCGGCATCAGCTGCACCTGGACGTCGATCCGGTCGAGCAGTGGCCCGGAGAGCCTTCCCAGGTAGCGGCGCCGGACCAGCGGGCTGCACTCACAGCGGGCGTCGCCTGCTGGTTGGGCACACGGGCAAGGGTTGGCGGCCAGCACCAACTGGGTTCGGGCCGGATAGACCGTGCCGCCCCCGCTGCGGGTGAGCCGGATGCGGCCGTCTTCGAGCGGTTGGCGCAGCGCCTCCAGCGCGCCCTTGCTGAACTCGGGGGCCTCGTCGAGGAACAGCACGCCGCGGTGCGCCAGCGACACCGCGCCGGGTCGGGCCAGCCCCGAGCCGCCACCGACGAGCGACGGCACTGTCGCGGTGTGGTGCGGCGCCTGGAACGGCGGGCGACGCAGCAATTGACCGCCCGGCGGTAGCAGCCCGGCGACCGAATGCAGGGCGGTGACCTCCAGTGCCGCCTCGTCGTCCAACTCGGGCAGGATCGACGGCAGCCG
Organism: Micromonospora sp. NPDC085948; assembly: GCF_040686315.1. Taxonomy (NCBI): domain Bacteria; kingdom Bacillati; phylum Actinomycetota; class Actinomycetes; order Micromonosporales; family Micromonosporaceae; genus Micromonospora; species Micromonospora sp. NPDC085948. The sequence goes on from NZ_JBFBJW010000022.1 coordinate 61,071, forward strand.
CTCGGCGAGCATCGTCTTGCCGGCACCCGGCGGCCCGAGCAGCGCCACGTGATGCCCGCCGGCCGCGGCGACCTCCAGTGCGCGGCGACCGAACTGCTGCCCGGCGACGTCGGCGAGATCCGGCCCGTCGACGGCCGGCGTCGAGGTGGCCTCCGGAGGCTCGATCAGCGGGGCGCCGTCCCGAACGAAGGCGACCAGTCGGTGCAGGGAGTCCACCGCTCGCACCCGTACCCCGGGGATGACCGCGGCCTCGGCGGCGTTGCCGACCGGGACGATCACCCGTGCGATGCCGGCCTGGGCCGCGGCGGCGACCATCGGGAGCACACCGCGCACCGGCCGGACCGTGCCGTCCAACCCCAACTCGCCGAGGACCACCACCCCCTCCAGGGGAAGTAGCGGCAGCTCACCCGAGCCGCCCAGGAGAGCCGCGGCGATGGCCAGATCGAAGGCCGAGCCGGATTTCGGCAGCGTCGCGGGCAGCAGATTGAGGGTGATCCGCCGGTTGGGCCAGCGCTGGCCGGAGTTGACCACGGCCGCGCGGACGCGGTCGCGGGCCTCGTGCAGGGCGGTGTCCGGCAGGCCGGAGATCACCACGGCGGGCAGCCCGGCGGCCAGGTCGGCCTCCACCTCGACCAGGTGGCCGGTGACCCCGACCAGCCCGACGCAGAGCACCTTCGCGTAGCTCACGGCGCGTCACCGATCCTCCGGGCGCGCATGTCAGAACGCACCCTTGAGGTGGTCCACCTGTGCCGGGCCGGCGTCGGGCAGCCGCACCGACAGCACGTCGAAACGCACCTCCTCGGCGGTCGTGCCGGTCTCGGTGAGCCAGCGCGCGGCGAGCCCTCGCAGCCGACGGGCCTTGGCCGGCACGACCGCCTCGGCCGGGGTGCCGAAGTCCTCGCCCCGGCGGGTCTTCACCTCACAGAAGGCGAGCACCGGCCCGTCCCACGCGATGATGTCGATCTCCCCGGCCGGACAGCGCCAGTTTCGGGCGATGGGGCGCAGACCCGCCTCGGTCAGGTGCCGGGCGGCGCACCGCTCGCCGTACGCGCCGACCGCCTGGTTCCGCTTCGTCATGGCCGGAACCGTGCCCGCCCGGGTACCACCGCGGCTACTTCGACGGTGGCTCACCTGTGGACAACGGGGTCGCTGTGGACAGCCGGACGATCATGCCCACGGTGTGCTAATGGCGTTGGGCCTCCCCGACCGATGCCGGCAGCGCTGCCTGCGCCGCGGGGACCGGTGGCGCGTGGCCGACCGGGCTGAGATGGCGCGGGCGTGGCCGGTCGCATACGGTGCCTGACGTGGACGGACGACGGAGTTTTCCGGAAAATCAGGAGTCGCGCTGGTACCCCGACGAGCGGGGTCGCGGTTACGGCGAGTCGGAGTGGCGCGGCGCGGGCGAATCGCGATACCGGGACGGTGAGATCCCCGAGCAGCGTGGCGCGGAAGACAGCCGCTCCGTCGAGGACACCGGCGTCCGCCGGCGCCGCGAGCCGGACTCGGGACGTTTCGGCGCCGTCGACGCCAGCCGCTTCGGTACGCCTGAGTCCGACTCAGGTCGGCTGAGTGCGGTGGACGGGGGCCGCCTCGGTACGCCCGAGTCGGACTCGGGACGTTTCGGCGCCGTCGACGCATCCCGCTTCGGTACGCCGGAGTCGGACTCGGGTCGACTGAGTGCGGTGGAGGCACCCCGCTTCGGTACGCCCGAGTCGGACTCGGGTCGCTTCGGCGCCCTGGACGGTCAGGCCGGTCGGTTCGGGGTGAGTGAGGCAGATTCGGGGCGTTTCGGTGCGGTCGACCCGGGCGCCGCCCGACCGGAGGTGGACGGTTATCGGGCCACCCGCTCGCGGCGGGCGGATCGGGACCCCTCGGAGATCTCCGGTGAGCTGCCCGGTCGTCGGGCGGCCCGGGAGGCCACCGCCGCGACGCCCCCGCTGACCGGCACCCCGCTGAGTGGCCCCCCGCTGAGTGGTCCCGCTCCGGAGGCCGCCCGCGACACTCCGTCGGCGGCCGTCCCGCCGGGTGGTGTGTTCGCCGAGCAGGCTCGTCCCGCCCCGCTCGGTGGCTACCCGATCGTCGAGCCGACCCGGGCCGACGACACGCCGCACCCCCTGGAGATGCCGACCGGTCCGATGCCGGGGATCGGCCCCCGGCCCGACCTGCCCGCCGCGGAGCCGCCGACCTACGCCCCGGTGGCCGACGGCGTCTACCGGACCCGACGGCCGGTGCTGGCCGTACTCTTCGCTCTGCTGGTGTTGATCTTTGAGATCCCCGCGCTGCGGGTGCTGCTGGCGGGCGTGACCGGCGATCCGGTGGACGCCGGGAACGTGGTGGTGGGTATCGCCCTGGTTGCCGGGCTGCCGATCTTCGCGACCGGGCTCTACGGGCTGCGAACCGGAGGTCTGGCGCTCGCCGACGGTGGTCGGGGCTGGTTGCGCCCACCCACCGCCTACCTGACCGTCGGCCTCGTGCTCTTCCTCGCCGCCGCACTCGCGGCCGGCTGACCCGGCCGGCCTCGCGCCTTTGGGTCCAGCAGTTCCGTGGGGGACACGGCGCCGCCGGGTTGGGACAACAACCAGGAAATAGTGGCCTCCTGCGACGCGGAGGGCACTATTTTCGCGAACCAGTGCGATCTTCCCGGCAACTCGCGCGATGGAGCTGAGCGGGCTGAGCGGCCCACCCCGCGCACCCCGGGGCGGGTGGACGGGTGAGGGGCGTACACTGGCCAACTGGCGACCGCCTCGTGCGGTCGACCTCGCGCGCCCTCTTCACGAATCGTCGTGGAGCGACGGCCTCCCTGGTCCCGATCTTGATCGGGTCCACCATGGGTCGGCGACCAGGCGCCAGGACGCCCGGCCACCGGCCGGGCGTGACAACCAGGGATCTTGAGGAGTACCCCAACCATGGCCGTCGTGACCATGCGCCAGCTGCTGGAGAGCGGTGTCCACTTCGGGCACCAGACCCGGCGCTGGAACCCGAAGATGAAGCGCTTCATCATGACCGAGCGCAACGGCATCTACATCATCGACCTGCGCCAGACCCTCGAGTACATCGAGAAGGCGTACGAGTTCGTGCGTGGGACCGTCGCCGAGGGTGGCAGCATCCTGTTCGTCGGCACCAAGAAGCAGGCCCAGGAAGCGATCGCCGAGCAGGCGACCCGGGTCGGCCAGCCGTACGTCAACCACCGCTGGCTCGGTGGCATGCTGACCAACTTCCAGACGGTGTACAAGCGGCTCCAGCGGATGAAGGAGCTGGAGGGCCTGGGTGACCTCAGCGGCACCGCCGCCGGTTACACCAAGAAGGAGACCCTGCAGCTCTCCCGCGAGAAGATCAAGCTGACCCGCACCCTCGGTGGTCTGCGGGACATGCAGAAGCTTCCCGCCGCGGTCTGGATCGTCGACACCAAGAAGGAGCACATCGCCGTCGACGAGGCCCGCAAGCTGGGCATCCCGGTGATCGCGGTGCTGGACACCAACTGTGACCCGGACGAGGTCGACTTCCCGATCCCGGGCAACGACGACGCGATCCGCTCGGCCGAGCTGCTGACCAAGGTCGTGGCCGCCGCCGTCGCGGATGGTCTGATCGCGCGTTCCGGCCGTCGCCGGGGCAACGACGAGAAGCCCGAGGGTGTCGCGAGCGACGAGCCGCTGACCGAGTGGGAGCGCGAGCTGCTGGAGCCGAAGAAGGCCGACGAGTCGGCCGCCCCGGCCGAGCAGCCGGCCGCTGCCGCCGCCGAGCAGCCCGCCGCCACGGCGACCGAGCAGCCCGCCGCCGCCCCGGCCGAGCAGCCCGCCGCTGCCGCCACCGAGCAGCCGGCGGCCGCCACCGCGGAGTGATCGCATCGCCGCTGCCCGTCCGTTTTCGCAGACGGCGGGCAGCGGCGGTACGCCGGGCACGATCTGCCCGGATCCGGGTAACCGGCACCTCTGACCATCCACACGCCGTCTCAACACCGAAGAGAGAGCCATGTCCCAAATCACCGCCGCGGACGTCAAGAAGCTCCGCGACCTCACCGGCGCCGGCATGATGGACAGCAAGAAGGCGCTGACCGAGGCCGAGGGCGACTTCGACAAGGCCGTCGAGATCCTGCGCGTCAAGGGCGCCAAGGACGTCGGCAAGCGGGCCGGCCGTACGGCCGCCAACGGCCTGGTCGCCCACTCCGGCAAGGCGCTGCTCGAGCTCAACTGCGAGACCGACTTCGTCGCCAAGACCGAGTCGTTCATCGCGCTGGCCCAGCAGCTCGTCGAGCACGGCGAGCGCGCCGGCGTGAACACCGCCGAGGAGCTGCTCGCCACCGAGCTCGACGGCAAGGTCGTCGCGGACCTGATCCAGGAGCAGTCCGCCAAGATCGGCGAGAAGCTGGTGCTCAACCGGTTCGCCCGGGTCGAGGGCACCACCGCCGTCTACCTGCACCGCAAGGCCCAGGACCTGCCGCCGGCCGTTGGTGTGCTGGTGTCGTACACCGGCAAGAGCGACGAGGCGGGCGACGCCGACGCCCGTGGTGTGGCCATGCAGATCGCCGCGATGCGGCCGAAGTACCTCACCCGGGACGAGGTTCCGGCCGAGGTCGTCGAGTCCGAGCGGCGCATCGCCGAGCAGACCGCCCGCGAGGAGAACAAGCCCGAGGCGGCCCTGCCGAAGATCATCGAGGGTCGGGTGAACTCCTTCTTCAAGGACTACGTCCTGATCGAGCAGGCGTCCGTCGCCGACAACAAGAAGTCGGTGAAGCAGCTGCTGGCCGAGGCCGGCATCGAGGTCACCCGCTTCGTGCGGTTCGAGGTCGGCCAGGCCTGAGCCGCCACCGGGCGCCACGTGCGCCCGTGGGCAGAAGACGTCAACGAGGAGGCCGCCGGTGTACGTGACAGGCACCGCGGCCTCCTCGTCACATAGGGTCGGCAGCGGCAGGTTCGCGGTACGCGCCGCACGGGGCGTGCGCGTGGGGAAGGGCGGGGCGGATGACGCAGGTTGTGAGTGACCGGACGCTGGAGCTGGACGATCCGACGGCGCCGCCGCCGGGGCGCGCCCGCCGAGTGGTGCTGAAGCTCTCCGGTGAGGTGTTCGGTGGCGGCGCGATCGGCGTCGACCCGGACGTCGTCCAGGCGATCGCCCGGCAGATCGCCACCGTGGTCCGCCGCGGCGTGCAGGTCTCCGTGGTGGTCGGCGGCGGCAACTTCTTCCGCGGCGCGGAGCTGCAGAAGCGCGGGATGGACCGGGCCCGCGCCGACTACATGGGCATGCTCGGCACCGTGATGAACTGCCTCGCCCTCCAGGACTTCCTGGAGAAGGAGGGCATCGAGACCCGGGTGCAGAGCGCCATCACCATGGCCCAGGTCGCCGAGCCGTACATCCCGTTGCGGGCGATCCGGCACCTGGAGAAGGGCCGTGTGGTCATCTTCGGTGCGGGCGCGGGCATGCCGTACTTCTCCACCGACACGGTGGCCGCCCAGCGGGCTCTGGAGATTCGGGCCGACGTGGTGCTGATGAGCAAGAACGGCGTGGACGGCGTCTACACCGCCGACCCGCGGATCGATCCCACCGCCAGCAAGCTCGACTCGATCACCTTCTCCGAGGCGCTGCGCCGCAACCTGCGGGTGGCCGACGCGGCGGCGTTCAGCCTCTGCATGGAGAACGGCCTGCCGATGCTGGTGTTCGGCGCGCAGGGTGACGACACCATCATCCGCGCGGTGGGTGGCGACAAGATCGGCACCCTGATCACCGCCTGAGCCCCGCCGAAGGCGACGGCACCGGCGGTCCTGACGACTTTCAGCAGAGCCCACCACGAGCACAGAAGGAGGCGAGGAGACCGGTGATCGACGACACCCTCCTCGAGGCCGAGGAAAAGATGGATCGTGCGGTTGAGCACGCCAAGGAGGAGTTCGGCGCCATCCGTACCGGTCGCGCCAACGCCGCCATGTTCTCCAAGGTCATCATCGACTACTACGGCACGCCCACGCCGCTGACCCAGATGGCGTCGATCGCGGTGCCCGAGCCGCGGATGGCCATCATCAAGCCGTACGACAACTCGCAGATCAATGCGATGGAGAAGGCGATCCGCGACTCGGACCTCGGGGTGAACCCGAACAACGAGGGCAACCAGCTGCGCATCCTGCTCCCGCAGATGACCGAGGAGCGTCGCCGCGACATGATCAAGGTGGCCAAGAACAAGGGCGAGGAGGCCAAGGTGGCCATCCGCAACGTCCGCCGCCGTGGCAAGGAAGAGCTGGACCGGATCGTCAAGGACGGCGAGGCCGGCGAGGACGACGGTCGCCGCGCCGAGAAGGAACTCGACGACCTGACCCAGCGCTACGTGGCCACCATCGACGACCTGGTGAAGCACAAGGAAACCGAGCTGCTCGAGGTCTGAACCATGCTTCGAGGCCCGTTCCCGACATCGGGAACGGGCCTCGCGTCGTATCTCAGCAGGGGATCCAGACGGTCCTGGTGCCCTCGGCGAACTCCTCGTTGGTGGTCGCGTCGCGCAGCGAGAAGTGGGCGGTGGCGCGACCGGGGTGCAGTGCCGGGGTGATCCGGGCGAAGGCCATCGCGAGCTCGACCGTGCCACCGTCGCAGAGGATCTCGCCGGCGCCGTGGCCGCCGGTGGCCCAGAGGGTCGGCAGGCCGTCCTGCACCAGCGAGGCCGACATGAGGACGATGCCGGCCGGGCAGTGCCGGGCGGTCGCGGTGACGGCGGTCGCCGGGTACGTCACCCCCGGCTCACCGACGGGCGGCTCGAACGGGAACAGTTCGCTGGCGTGCCGATCGATGGTGATCCTGGTCGGTGCGGTGGTGGCGGCGGCTGGTGCCCCTGCTCCGAGGACGATTGCCGCGGCCGCCAGCACCCCCAGACTGATCTTGTACATGTGCGTGCCCTTTCCCCGTGGTCACGTCGGCGGAGACCGGCGCGGCCCCAGCGGACCACGTCGGGCGGGTACGGCTCAGTACCTGATCGTGCAGCGAACGAGTCGGATCGATGGCTGCGAATCTGCGTACCGGATGGGTGCGTTTCGGTCGCGATGGCCTGCCGGCCAGGGGCGACGCCCGTCGCCGTGCCTCGTCCGCCGTGCCGGTCCGGCGGGTGCAGTAGGCTCGGCAGGATTCCCGGCCACCGGGCGGTGAACACCGGGGATCGACCGACCGTCGGGGCGGTCAATCGGAGGAACATCGCACGTGTAGGGGATGCTTGTGGTCTTGCGTCATGTGGTGGTTCTCGCGCCCCGTCGCGGTGCGTGATGTCCCACCCCGACCCCTACGGCAGCGAGCCTCGCGGCTGGGACCGCCCGGAGCACCCCGTGGCACTGCCCTGGCCCGAGCAGGACCTGGACGCCGGCCAGTGGCAACGCCGACCCACCGCCGGTCCTGAGCTGTACGCCGACCCGCGTACCCGGCCACCCGCCGACCCGCACCCGACGGACCCGTACGACGAGCGTGGCCGCGCGGTCCGCCCGGACGACCGTTTCGACGACCGCGACCGGCGCGACCGTTTCGACGGCCGCGACCGGTACGACGACGACCGGAACCAACCCGACAGGTACGACGACCGGGGTCGCGCCGGCCGGTACGGCGATCGTCCGCCCGCCGGCCCGGACGGCACCCCGGCCCGCCCCGGTGACCCGGAGCGGCGCGACGAGCCCGGCCGGTTCGACGAGCCCGGCCGGTTCGACGGCCCGCAGCCCTTCGACGGGCCGGTCCGTTACGAGGACGACGCCGGTTTTCCGACCGCGCAGCTCGCGCCCATCGGGGCCGAGGTGGCACCGGACCTGCCGCCGGCGACCGAGCCGGATCCGCCGGGTGGCCGACGGCCGAAGGGCCGACGCCGGGCCAGCGTCGACCGACCGGCCACCCAGCAGGTGGGCAACGGGCGGGCCGGCCGCAACCTCCCGGCGGCGATCGGCGTGGGGCTCGGTCTGGGCGCGCTGATCGTGGTGCCGCTGATCTTCTACCCGTTGGCGTTCCTGCCGGTGATCGCCGCCGCCGTCGCCGTCGGCAGCTGGGAGATGGCCCGGGCGGTCCGCCGCAGTGGCGCGCACCCGCCGCTGGTGCCGTTGATCGCCGGCGGGGTGCTGACCGTGGGTCTGGCCTGGTTCGCCGGTCCGGACGCGCTCAGTCTCGGACTGCTGGTCACCGTGCTCGGCACCATGATCTGGCGGCTGGGTGACGGCCCGGCCGGCTTCCAGCGGGATGTCACCGCGACCACCCTGATCGCCGTCTACGTGCCGTTCCTCGCCGGTTTCGCGGCGCTGCTGGCGGCGGCGCCCGACGACGGTTGGATGCGGATCCTGGCCACCCTGATCGCGGTGGTCCTCTCCGACACCGGCGGGTACGCGGCCGGCGTCTCGTTCGGTCGCCACCCGATGGCGCCGTCGATCAGCCCGAAGAAGTCCTGGGAGGGTTTCGCCGGTTCGGTCACCGCCGCGGCCGTGGGCAGCGCGCTGCTGCTGTGGCTGATGTTCGACCTGGAGCCCTGGTGGGGTGCCCTGTTCGGGGTGGCCATCTCCTGTGCGGCGGTCCTCGGCGACCTGGCCGAGTCGATGATCAAGCGGGATCTCGGCGTCAAGGACATGAGCAACCTGCTGCCCGGCCACGGCGGGCTGATGGACCGACTGGACTCGATCCTGTTCGCGGTGCCGACCGCGTACCTGCTCCTGGCGATCTTCGTGCCGGCGGTGAACTGAGGTATGAATCACGGCGTCCTGGTCATCCGGCTCCGGTGGTGGCGGCCCGTTCGACACCTCCGGACCGGCACCTGCCGCCGAGGGCGTGACACACTGGACCAGCCATGACGAGCCTGCCGTTGATCCCCGCCATCTCGGACGCCCCCGCCGCGCGCCGGGCCTCCATGCCGCCGAAGCACCTCGCCGACCTGGACCTGGCCGGCCGCCAGACGCTGGTCACCGAGCTGGGTGAGCCCGCCTTCCGCGCCAAGCAAATCTCGAATCACTACTTCGGGCGGCTGGTCCGCGACCCGCAGGCCATGACCGACCTGCCCGCGGCGACCCGGGAACGGCTGTCCGAGCAGCTCATGCCGACCCTGCTCACCCCAGTGCGTGAACTGGCCTGTGACGACGGCGCGACCCGTAAGGCGCTCTGGCGGCTGCACGACGGCGCTCTGGTGGAGAGCGTGCTGATGGGTTATCCGGACCGGGTGACCGTCTGCATCTCCAGCCAGGCGGGCTGCGGGATGGCCTGCCCCTTCTGCGCGACCGGCCAGGCCGGGCTGACCCGCAACCTGTCCACCGCCGAGATCGTCGACCAGGCCGTGTACATGGCCGGCGTGGCGGCCTCCGGCGCGGTGGTCGGCTCCCCGCCGCGGCTGTCGCGTGTCGTGTTCATGGGCATGGGCGAGCCGCTGGCCAACTACAACCGGGTCATCGGGGCGATCCGCCGCCTGGTCAGCCCAGCTCCGGAGGGGCTCGGCCTGTCCCAGCGGCACATCACCGTTTCCACGGTCGGCCTGGTTCCGGCCATCCGCCGACTGGCCAGCGAAGACCTCTCAGTGACCCTTGCGCTGTCGTTGCACGCGCCCGATGATGATCTGCGCGACGAACTCGTGCCGGTGAACCAGCGCTGGAAGGTAGCCGAGGTGCTGGACGCGGCGTGGGACTACGCCGCCCGGACGGGCCGTCGCGTGTCGATCGAGTACGCGATGATCAGGGACGTGAACGACCAGCCGTGGCGAGCCGACCTCCTCGGGCGGCTGCTGGCCGGCAAATTGACCCACGTGAACCTCATTCCACTCAATCCGACGCCGGGCAGCCGCTGGGACGCGAGCCCGAAGCCGGTTGAGCGGGAGTTCGTCCGGCGGTTGCGCGATGCCGGGGTGTCCACCACCGTACGGGACACCCGAGGTCGCGAGATCGACGGCGCGTGTGGTCAACTCGCCGCCGCCGAGGACAACGACACCTTCACCGACCGCGCCGGAGAGGCACCGGCGTGACCGGGCGTAGCGAACGAGACCAGGAGACATAGTGGCGAGTCAGGGTCAGCGTTTCCGGCGCAAGGCGCTCCGCCGGGGATACAAGGTCGACGAGGTGGATGCCTTCCTCGACCGGGTCGAGGCGACGCTCGACGGCCGCCAGGTCGGCGCGCCGGTGGCCTCCCAGGAGGTCCACGACGTCGTCTTCCGGGTCCGCTTCAACGGCTACGACGAGTGGCAGGTCGACCTGCACCTGGACCGGGTCGAGCGGCAGTTGGCCGAGCTTGAGGAGCGCACCAGCGCCGGTCGCGGTGGCGACCCCCGGATGGGTGACCGGATGGGTCCACCGGACCGGATGGGGCCACCGATGCGCGATGACCGCGGCATGGTCCCGCAGCCGATGCCGCCCCGGCCGATGCCCGCGCAGGCCGGTCCTCCCGCCGATCGCTACGGCCGCTACGACGAGCCGACCGGTGCCTTCGCCGGTGGGTACGACGCCCCCCGGGGCGGCTACGACGCGCCGCGAGGCCCGGCCGGCCCCGGCCCGATGGGACCTGGCGGCCCGATGGGTCCCGGCGCTGCGATGGGTCCCGGCCCGATGGCGGGCCACGGTGTTCCGCCGCGCGGCCTGCCCGCCGGCCCCAGTGGTTACGGCCCCCCCGACGACCAGCGCGCGCCCGGTGGTTATGGCCCGGACGACCAGCGCTCTCCCGGCGGCTACGGCCCGGCGGACGACCAGCGCGCTCCCGGCGGCTACGGCCCGGACGATCACCGCGCGCCCGGTGGGTACGGCCCGGACGATCACCGCTCTCCCGGCGGCTACGGTCCGGACGACAAGCGTTCGCCCGGCGGCTATCCCCCGGAGGAGCCGCGCTTCGACGGCTTCGAGGCCGGGCGGCACGGGCGTACCGACATGACCGCGGAGATCCGGATGCCGGAGCGGGACCTGCGCGACATGCGCCGGGGCCCCGCCGGTCCGCCTCCGCTGGCCCAGCAGGGCATCGGTGGGCCTCCGATGGCCGGTCCGCCCGCCGTGGCCGGTCCGCCGATGGGTGGCCCGCCGATGGTCGGCCCGCCGATGGCTGGCCCGCCCGGCAGCGATCTCTACCGGGTCGACCAGATCCGCCGGAGCTTCCAGGTGCGCCGGTTCGGCAGCGGGTACGACCCGGACCAGGTGGACCGGTTCTTCGACACCCTGCTCGGCGGCATGCAGCGCCGCAACCCGATGCCTGTCGACCCGAAGGACCTGGACACGCTCCGGTTCGGCCTGGTGCCCGGTGGCTACTTCGAGGCCGAGGTCGACGCGGCGCTCAAGGACGTACAGGACATCCTCTTCGGGCGCTGACCCCGACGGGTACGGACGAGGGCCCGTTCCCCGGGTGGGGGCGGGCCCTCGGCGTTGTCGTCCGGTGCGGGTCGGGTCAGGAGCGCAGACCGTTGCGCCGCAGCACGATGTCGCCGATCACGATGATCAGCAGCAGTGCGGCCAGGCCGATCAGCCAGATGTCCTCGACCCTGCCCTCGTGGTTGCCGCAGATCATCGCCAGCAGCGCCAGTGCGGAGAGCACGGCGCCGATCTGCCCGGCCTTGCGGTGCCCGGGCTTGTGCTGGTCTGGCGACGTTACCGGCTCGCTTCCTGCCACTGTCGGTCCTTCCCTCGCGATCGGATCTTTGGTTAGTCTGGCACGCCTCGTACCGGCCCCGGCGCAGGGTCCGACCAGTGAGCCCTTCCCGGCTGGTCGAACGGCACTACCGGCGTCGCGGGGCGGCGGTCCGACCCACTCCGGTAGCGTTTGGCGTACACCTGATTGTCTGTTTGAGGGGGACTGTGCGGTGCGAGTGACCGGAACCGGGCACGCCAGCATGCGGATCGACACGGCCGCGGGCAGCATCCTGTGCGACCCGTGGGTCAACCCGGCCTACTTCGCGTCGTGGTTCCCGTTCCCGGACAATTCCCTGCTCGACTGGGACAGCCTGGGCCAGGTCGACTACCTGTACGTCTCCCACCTGCACCGGGACCACTTCGACGCGAAGCACCTGCGGGATTTCGTCTCGAAGGACGCTACGGTCCTGCTCCCCGAGTTCCCGACCTCGGAGATGGAGGACGAGTTTCGGGCGCTGGGCTTCACGAAGTTCCTGAGGACGCCCAACGAGCAGGTGGTGGAGCTGCCCGGCGGCCTGAAGATCATGATTCAGGCGTTGACCAGCCCGACCGACGGGCCGATCGGTGACTCCTCGCTCTGGGTCGAGTACGACGGGGTACGGCTGCTCAACCAGAACGACGCCCGCCCCACCGACCTGAGCGTCTTCGCCGAGCTGGGGCACGTGCACGCGCACCTGCTCCAGTTCTCCGGCGCGATCTGGTACCCGATGGTCTACGAGTTGCCGCAGGCGGCGAAGACCGCGTTCGGCAAGCAGAAGCGGGACCGGCAGTTCGACCGGACCTGGCGCTACATCGACGACCTGAAGGCCGACCACGTCTTCCCGATCGCCGGCCCGCCGTGTTTCCTCGACGACGCCCTGTGGCAGTTCAACGACATCCACGGCGACGAGGGCAACATCTTCCCCGACCAGTCGGTCTTCCTCTCGGAGTACGCCAAGGTCGGTGGCACCAACGGGATCGTGCTGCTGCCGGGCAGCGTCGCCGAGGTCACCACCGAGGGCGCGAGCACCACCCACCCGGTGCCGGTCGAGGAGTTCTTCGCGAACAAGGTCGCCCACCTGGAGGAGATGCGGGAGCGCAAGCGCCCGATCATCGAGGCGGAGAAGGCGTCCTGGCGGCACCCCGAGGTGGACGTGCTGGGCGAGATGAAGCGTCGGATCGAGCCGCTGCTCGACGAGTCGATCTACCTGGCCAAGGGCGTGGGCGGTCCGGTCCGCTTCGATCTGGTCGGCTACGACGGCGCGAGTGTCGAGTCGATCGTGGTGGACTTCCCCGGCAAGGAGGTCCGGCCGTACGCGGACGAGAAGGTCCGCTACCGGTTCCGGACCGAGCGGTCGCTGATCGAGCACCTGCTCTTCATCGACGAGGTGGACTGGGTCAACTCGCTCTTCCTGTCCTGCCGGTTCTCGGCGGCCCGGATCGGCCAGTACAACGAGTTCGTCTACGCGTTCTTCAAGTGCCTCTCCGAGGAGCGACTCCAGTACGCCGAGGGCTGGTACGACGAGCACGAGCGCAGCACCGACGCCGAGGACATCACGCTTGGCGACTGGGTGGTGCAGCGGCGCTGCCCGCACCTGAAGGCGGACCTGACCCGGTTCGGCATCGTCGAGGGTGACCAGCTCACCTGCCAGCTGCACGGCTGGAAGTTCGACCTGCCCAGCGGCCGCTGCCTGACGAGCGTGGGCCACAAGGTACGAGCCCACCGCGTGGACGCGGAAACCCCGGCCCCCGCCGGCGAAGCGGTGATCTGACCCCGCGCCTCCAGGCGCGCGTCGATCATGGAGTTGTGGTGGGTGACAAAGGTTGCTTACGGTCTCAAAGCAGGCACCACAAGTCCATGATCGACGCGGTGAGGGGGCTCGCGCGGTGAGGGGGCTCGCGCGGTGAGGGGGCTCGCGCGGTGAGGGGGCTCGACGCGGGGAGGGACCGGGGTCAGCTCGCCAGGTCCGTGAGGATTCGGCGGGCGGCGTTGTGGCCGGCTGCGCCGATGACGCTGCCGGCCGGGTGGCAGCCGGCGCTGCCGGCGTACACACCGTCGATGCCGGTGGCGTAGGGCATCCGGTCGGTGAACGAGACGGTGTTGTCGACGTGGTGGATGTGCCCGCCGGTGATGCCGAAGTGCGCCTCGATGCCGGGCGGGGGCAGCGGCACCGCGTCGGCGATCAGGTCACCGGTGCCGGGCGCGTACCGTTCGACGATCTCGATCAGCCGGTCGACGTAGCCGGGCAGTTCCGCGTCCCAGGTGGTGCCGGCCAACTCGTACGGGACCGACTGGACGAACAGCGCCGACGAGTGGTGCCCGGCCGCGTCGGAGAGCGACGGGTCGACGGTGGTGTGCAGGTACCACTCGATCGTGGGCTCCGCCGGCAGCCGCCCGGCCCGCACGTCCGCCCACATGTCGCGCAGCGCGGTCATCGGCGAGGTGGCGTCCCCGCCGACCAGCGACGCGGACCCGGGCAGCAGGTGGATGGTCGAGCCGAACGGGCTCGGCGTACCGTCCGGCAGGCAGGAGAACCGCGGCAGCCCGCTGAGCGCCAGGTTGAGCTTGAGGGTGGTGCCGGGACGGCGGACCGCCGCCATCCGTTGGCCGAGCGGCGCCGGGAGCGCGCCGTCGGGCAACAGGTCCATCAGCCGGTACGGGTCGCACGCGCCGAGCACCACCCGGGCGGCGACCTGCCGTCCGTCGGCCAGCACGACTCCGCTGGCCGCGCCGCCGTCCAGGGTCACCGCGTGCACCGGCGTACCGGTCAGGATGGTCGCCCCGGCGGCGCGGGCGGCCTCGGCGAACGTCCGGGAGACCGTGCCCATCCCACCCTCGGCGATCATCCAGGTGCCGCCGGAGCCGGGCAGTCTGCACATGTTGTGCACGAGGAAGTTGTGACCGGTGCCGGGGTCGTCCGGGCCGGCGTTGAGCCCGGACAGGCCGTCGGTGACCGCGTACATGCTGACCAGCAGCTCCGAGCGGAACTCGAACCGGGCCAGGTAGTCGGCGACCGAGCCCCGTACGAGGTCGACGAAGACCTGCCGCAGCGCTGGGCGGACGTACCGCTCGGCGGTCTCCTCGGCGGTCAGCGGCTCCGCCAGCCAGGCCGGGGCGAGGTCCTCGCGCAGCGCCGCCAGTTCGGCCTGCATGGCGTCGTCGGCGGCCACGTCGGCGGGGGAGAAGAACTCCGCGAGCTGCGCCCGGGTGGCGGCGGTGTCACTGCCGAAGAGCAGGTACGGCGAGCCGAGGCCGCCCGGTGTGGGCAGGAAGTAGTGCGGGTCGCGGCGCAGCACCGGGATCCGTACGTCGAGCGTGGCGAGCAGTTCCGGGGGCATCAACCCGAGCAGGTACGAGCCGGTGGAGTGCCGCAGCCCCGGCACCTTCGGGAACGGGGCCTCGGTGCGGGCCGCACCGCCGATCACGTCGGCGGCCTCCAGCACCAGGACGTCCAGGCCGGCGCGGGCCAGCAGCACGGCGGAGACCAGACCGTTGTGCCCGGCACCGACGATCACGACATCGGCGCGGGCGGGAATCTCACTGCTCATGCCGCGGCAGCCTAGTCCGCCCCACCGCCCAGGTCACCCCTCCGCTCCCCACCCCACCCCCGCCCCCGGTGATCAAGAGCTTTGCGTCAAGAAGTGGCCTCCCGGTGACGCAAAGCTCTTGATCAACTCGGCGGGGTGGGGGTGGGGGAGGGGGAGGGGGTGCGGGTGGTGCGCCAGCGGGAGAGGGCCAGGGTGGCGGAGTAGCCGGCCAGGACGATCACGTGGAACAGGTAGAGCCAGAGGAGTACGGCCACCCCGGCGCCGATGTCGTCGAAGCCGCCGAACGGCACGCCCAGGTCCAGCGGGAGCGAGGCGAAGAGCACGAAGCCGTGCAGGAAACCGGAGAGGTTCGCCGCGGTGAACGACCCGATCCCGATTGTGGAGAGCCAGTCCGGTGACGCCGGGCCGACCACCCGGAACACCCACACCAGCACGGGCGTGAGCACCAGCCAGACCGCGAGGAACGACAGCACCACGCCGAGCACGCCGAGCCAGCCGCCCTGGCGGACGAGTCGGGTGGTGAGCGGGAGCGCCAGCAGGATCGAGAGCAGCAGGGCGGGGGCCGGCGCGAGCAGGGGCAGCAGCAGAAGCCGGCCCCGCCAGCCGATCAGGTGCTCGTCGGAGCGGGGTGCGGCGACCGAGACGAACGCCCGGCGCAGACCCTCGCCGTAGAGGGACGCGGGCAGGAGGGAGGCCAGTGCCAGCAGCGGGGTCAGTTCCACCCCGGCGTTGACGAGGGCGTCCACCGCCCGCGGTGCGCCGATCGCGGTGGGCAGGGCTTCCACGGCGTACGAGGTGAGCCGGCGTACCCGGTCGGCCCCGGCCACCAGTGCGGTGAGCCAGATCGCCAGCAGGGCGACCGGCACCACGGCGATCGCCCCGTAGAAGGTGATCGCGGCGGCGTGCAGCGACAGGTCCCGACCGCGCACCGGACGGAACGCGGCACTGGTGATCCGTTTCGTGCGCTGCCATCCGTTGCCCATCGGGTCCTCCTTCCCTGTCGTCGGGGCCGTCACTCCTTAAGATCGCCGGTCATGACTGTTCTCACCACCGAACGCCTGATCCTGCGCGATTGGACCGACGATCCGACCGATCTGGCCCGGATCTACGACATCTACTCACGTCCCGAGATCAGCCGGTATCTGGGCGCGGCGCCGGGTCTGCCGATGACCAACCCGGCCCAGGCCGCCGAGCGACTGCGGAGCTGGCAGGAGCGGCACGCCGCCGACGGCGGCCGGTACGGCACCTGGGCGATCGAGGTACGCGAGACGGGGCAGGTGGTGGGCACGGCGTTGCTCAAGCCGCTGCCGGGCCGGGATGAGGCGGTGCGGACCGACGACATCGAGGTGGGCTGGCACCTGCACCCGGACGCGTGGGGTAACGGCTATGCCACCGAGGCGGCCCGCGCGGCGGTAGCCCGGGAGTTCGCCGCCGGTACCCGGGAGATCTACGCCGTCGTGTCGTCGGGCAACGAGCCGTCGATGGCGGTGGCGCGGCGGCTGGGCATGACCCATGTGGGCCAGCGCAGCGACTGGTACGGCGGCGAACTGCTGGAGACCTTCGTGCTGATGGCACCAGATGCCTGATCGTTCTCGCACGACCTGACGCAAGATCCGCGCAAGTTCGGGGAAGGTGTCGCCTCCAGTCGTCGGGAGGTGGCCCCTTCCCCGAATTTGTGGGCAGGTTGGCGCTGGTGACGGCTGCCGGGGCAGACAAGTCCGTCAATAGTCACGGTGGTCGAAGTGTTGACGCTCCCGTAGCACGTCAGTAACCTTTGGCCAAAGTAACGCAAGATTTTGACAAACAAGTGCACTGTTCTGTGCACCCTCTCGGAAGATTCAACGGGCCTCCTGGGGAGGCCCGTTGATGGTCGTACCCATCTGGTGTTTCCAGGACGAGCGGCGCCCCCGCGCCGCCCGGACCTCCGTCTCTCTCGACACCGGCCCTCGCGCGTCGGCCGGCGCCGCACCGCCGCACCCCCGCCCGGTGGTCCCGCCACCGGGGCAACCGTCCCCCGACGACAAGGACAGTGATGAGACGAACGAATCTGTTCAGGATGGTGGCGGCCACGGCCGCCGCCGCGCTGATCGCCACGGTCGGAGCGACAGCCGTCGCGAACCCGGCCGCCGCCCGCCCCGCCGAGCCGGCAGCAGCGGCACCGAGCAGCGGGTTCGCCGCGGCGGCCACCAACCTCGCCCAGGGTCGTCCCACCCAGTCCAGTGGCCACGCCGACGTCTACGACTCGTCGAAGGTCGTCGACGGCAACGCGGGCAGCTACTGGGAGAGCGTCAACAACTCGTTCCCGCAGTGGGTGCAGGTCGATCTCGGCTCATCGCAGTCCGTCAACCAGGTCGTGCTGAAGCTGCCGACCTCCGGGTGGGGGACCCGGACGCAGACGTTGAGCGTGCAGGGCAGCACCAACGGTTCGTCGTTCAGCACCCTGGTCGGGTCGCAGACGTACACCTTCAACCCGGCGAGCGGCAACACGGTCACGATCAACGTCAGCCAGACCGCCACCCGCTACGTCCGGATCACCATCACCGCCAACAGCGGCTGGCCGGCCGGGCAGCTCTCCGAGCTGGAGGTGTACGGCAGCGGCGGCACCACCCCGGACACCACCGCGCCGAGCGTGCCGGGCAACCTCTCGTACACCCAGTCGGGCACCACCATCAGCCTCAACTGGGTGGCGTCGACCGACAACGCGGGCGGCAGCGGCATCGCCGGCTACGACGTCTACCGCAACGGCGCGTTCCTCCAGTCCGTCGGCAACGTCACCACGTTCAACGACACCCAGCCAGCCACGGCCACCGTGTCCTACTACGTCCGGGCGCGCGACGCCGCGGGCAACCTCTCCGGCAACAGCAACACGGTCACCCGGACCGGCAGTGGTGATACCACCGCGCCGAGCACCCCGGGGACGCTGTCGCAGAGCACGTCGGGCAGCACGATCACGCTCACCTGGGGGGCCTCCACCGACTCCGGCGGCAGCGGGCTGGCCGGCTACAACGTCTACCGGGGCGGCAGCCTGATCGCCACGCTGGGCACCGTCCTCACCTATCAGGACACCCAACCGGCGACGGCCACGGTGTCCTACTACGTCCGCGCCCGGGACGGCGCCGGCAACCTGTCCGGCACCAGCAACACCGTCACCCGGACCGGGAGCAACCCGCCCGCCTGCACCAACGTGGCGCAGGGCAAGAGCATGACGGCGAGCGGCTCCACCTTCAGCTTCACCCCGGACAAGGCGAACGACGGGCAGCTCGGCACCTACTGGGAGGGCGCGGCGAGCTACCCGCAGAACCTGACCGTTGCGCTGGGTGCCAACCACTCGATCTCCGGCGTCACCGTGAAGCTCAACCCGGATTCGGCGTGGGGCACCCGTACCCAGACCATCCAGGTCCTCGGCCGCGACCAGTCGTCGTCGGCGTACACCAGTCTGGTGTCGGCGGCGGCCTACCAGTTCGTGCAGGGCACCAACGCGGTGACCATCCCGGTCAGCGCGACCACGGCGGACGTGCAGTTGCGGTTCACCGGCAACACCGGTGCCCCGTCCGGCCAGGTCGCCGAGTTCGAGGTGTGCGGCACCCCGGCGCCCAACCCGGACCTGGTGGTCAGCTCGGTGACCTGGTCGCCGACCTCGCCCAGCGAGGTCAGCACGGTCACCCTCTCGGCCGTGGTGCAGAACATCGGGTCGGCGTCCGCCGGCGCGACCACCGTCAACGTCAGTCTGGCCGGTGCGGTCGTCGGCAGCGCCACGGTGGGCGCGCTCGCCGCGGGTGCCTCGACCACCGTCTCGGTCAACGCGGGCACCCGCCCGATGGGCAGCTACGCCGTCACCGCGGTGGTCGACCCGACGAACACGATCGTCGAGCAGAACAACGGCAACAACAGCTTCACGGCGGCGTCGCCGCTGGTGGTGGCGCAGGCCCCCGGCCCGGACCTCCAGGTGCTCAGCATCGCCTCGAACCCGCCGAACCCGGCCGTCGGCGCGTCCGTCACCTTCACCGTGGCGGTGCGCAACCGGGGTACCACCGCGACCGGCGCGACCACCGTCACCCGGCTGGTGGCGGGCAGCACCACGCTCAACACCAACACCGCCTCGATCGCGCCCGGCGCGACGGTCACCGTGGCCGTCACGGGTAGCTGGACCGCCACCAGCGGCGGCGCCACCATCACCGCCACCGCGGACGCCACAAACGCGGTCGCCGAGACCAACGAGACGAACAACGCGTTCAGCCAGTCGATCGTGGTCGGGCGCGGGGCTGCCGTCCCGTACGTCTCCTACGAGGCGGAGGCCGGCCGTTACCAGGGCACGCTGCTGGAGACCGACGCCCTGCGTACCTTCGGGCACACCAACTTCGCCAGCGAGTCCTCCGGCCGCAAGTCGGTACGGCTCACCGGCACCGGCCAGTTCGTCGAGTTCACCTCGGCCAACCAGGCCAACTCCATCGTGGTGCGCAACTCCATCCCGGACGCGCCGGGTGGCGGTGGCATCGAGGCGACCATCAGCCTGTACGTCAACGACGTCTTCTCCCGCAAGCTGACCCTGTCGTCGAAGCACAGCTGGCTCTACGGCAACACCGACGGGCCGGAGGCGCTGACCAACACCCCGCAGGCCGACGCCCGACGGCTCTTCGACGAGTCGAACGCCCTGCTGGCGCAGTCGTACCCGGCCGGCACCCGGTTCAAGTTGCAGCGCGACTCGGGTGACACCGCGTCCTTCTACGTCATCGACATGATCGACCTGGAGCAGGTCGCCCCGGCGGCCAGCCAACCGGCCGGCTGCACCTCGATCACCTCGTACGGTGCGGTCCCGAACGACGGGCTCGACGACACCGCCGCCATCCAGCGGGCGGTGACCGACGACCAGAACGGTGTCATCGGCTGCGTCTGGATCCCGGCCGGGCAGTGGCGGCAGGAGCAGAAGATCCTGACCGACGACCCGCTGAACCGGGGCATGCACAACCAGGTCGGCATCAGCAACGTCACGATCCGGGGCGCCGGGATGTGGCACTCGCAGCTCTACACGCTCACCGAGCCGCAGAACGTGGTGGGCGGCATCAACCACCCGCACGAGGGCAACTTCGGCTTCGACATCGACAAGAACACCCAGATCTCCGACATCGCCATCTTCGGCTCGGGCCGGATCCGGGGCGGTGACGGCAACGCCGAGGGTGGCGTCGGTCTGAACGGTCGCTTCGGCACCGGCACGAAGATCAGCAACGTGTGGATCGAGCACGCCAACGTGGGTGCCTGGGTGGGCCGCGACTACGACAACATCCCCGACCTGTGGGGGCCGGCCGACGGGCTGGACTTCAGCGGCATGCGGATCCGCAACACGTACGCCGACGGCATCAACTTCAGCAACGGCACGCGCAACTCGCGGGTGTTCAACTCGTCCTTCCGGACCACCGGTGACGACGCGCTCGCCGTCTGGGCCAACCCGTACGTCAAGGACCGCAACGTCGACATCGCCCACGACAACCACTTCGTCAACAACACCATCCAGCTGCCCTGGCGGGCCAACGGCATCGCCATCTACGGCGGCTACGACAACTCGATCGAGAACAACCTGATCTACGACACCGCGAACTACCCGGGCATCATGCTGGCGACCGACCACGACCCGCTGCCGTTCTCCGGCACGACGCTGATCGCCAACAACGGGCTCTACCGCACCGGTGGCGCGTTCTGGAACGAGGACCAGGAGTTCGGTGCCATCACCCTCTTCCCGGCCACCCGGGACATCGTCGGGGTCACCATCCGGGACACCGACATCATCGACTCCACTTTCGACGGCATCCAGTTCAAGAACGGCGGCGGCACCATGCCGAACGTCGCCATCACCAACGTGCGGATCGACAAGTCCGTCAACGGTGCCGGCATCCTCGCGATGAGCGGCGCGCGCGGCAACGCCAACCTGACGAACGTGACGATCACCAACTCGGCCGACGGCAACATCGTCATCCAGCCGGGCTCCCAGTTCGTCATCACTCCCTGATCCACACGTTTTGCATAAAGTCGGGGTGTCCGCGGCATGCGGACACCCCGACTTCTGTAATCCCGAGTCGATCATCGCGGTGCGTCTCGGCGGCCAGGCCGAAGCGCGCCGGCCCCGGTCAGGCGGTCGGCACGGGCACCAGGGCCGCCGCGAGGGCCTCGGCGTTCTTCTTGTCCACTCGGGGGAAGGTCAGGGTGACGCCGTCTCCCGCGGTGCCGAAGGCGATGCGCAGCAGACTCACGATGCCCATCCTCCTCGCTGAGCGTCATCTCGCCGAAGTCGACGACGGCAAGGTGGCCGAGCGAGTCGCACAACGCCACGGCCAGCGCGGCGACCTCGTCGAGGCTGGTCAACGTGGTCGGCAGGTGGATGATCCAGCGTGGTCGGGTTGCGAAGCTCATGGCAGGATCACGGTTCCTCCAGCGATCAACGTCTGGATCTGCCCGTCGGTCAACCCGCGCACAGCAGTTGGCCAACCGCCGCTGAGCCGCTCGGCGAACTCGTTCACCAGAGATCTTGGAAGAATCCGGCCCCGGGAGGGGCGATTTCCCTCCAAGATCTGTCGCGGTCCGGGTCCGGGTCCGGGTCTGGGTTGGCCGCCCCGCGATTTCTGCGAAGGGGGTGCCGGGTGGACGCCCGGGGGATCGCACCGGCCGCCGCTCGCTGCTGCCCGCAGATCTTGGACACTTTCCGTTTCGCCTTGATGGAAAGTGTCCAAGATCTGCGCGACACCGTGGTCCGTGGGCGGACTGGGTGTGCGATGACGCGCATCTGGGGCTGCGGTGGCTAGGCTGACCTGAGCAGGATGGTCCGCTGAGGGGGTGAGCCCGGATGGCCCAGGCCGCGTTCGCGCCGGAGCCGGCGCCGCAGCACACCGAGCCGTCGTTCGACGTGCTGCGGTGGCACGACGAACCCTGGACCGCGCAGCTCGCCCTCGACCTGTTGCCGGAGACCAACGGCCCCAAGGTTGAGGTCCTGAGCGGAAGCGTGATCGTGACACCACACGCGGGAATCGATCATCAGTCGGTCGAGCGGGAGTTGCCGTACGTGCTGCACCGTGCTGCGCGGAAGGCCGGATTCTGGGTCTACCCGGAGATCAACGTGATCTCCGGGGATGATCTTTTTATCCCGGACATCGCTGTGCTGCGTAACTCGGGCGGTGGCCGCACGACGGTTCCCATCGCCGAGGCGGTGCTGCTGGGGGAGATCGTTTCCCCAGGTAACCGACGCAAGGACGTGATCGACCGGCCTCGAGAGTACGCAGCCGTCGGAGTGCCGTTCTTCCTCCGGGTGGACCTGCGCAACCGGGTGCCGACCATCGCCCTGTTCGAGCTGGTCGACGCGGAGTACCGGCCGCTGGCCGCCGCCGCGGCAGGCAGCACGTTCGCCATGCGCGAGCCGTTCGAGTTCGCCATCGACCCGGCCGAACTGCTCGACGAGGAAGCACCGGACGCGACGCCCACCGACTCGGCCGACGACAACGCTTGATCGACACGGCTTCGTTGAAGTCGGGGTGTCCGGGTGCCGGGGATAGCGCGACTTCCTTGAAAGCGAGTCGATCAAACGCCGGGCGCACGGCGCGGGCGGGCGGGAAAGGGCTGAGGCTCCCAGCGGGCGTTCAGTGACGGTGGGGGAGAATGGCCGCGTGACTTCCCCCCGCGACCTCGTCCTGCTCGGGTCCACCGGTTCGATCGGCACCCAGGCCATCGACATCGTCCGGCGTAACCCGGACCGGTTCCGGGTGGTCGCGGTGGGTGCCGGCGGCGGCAACGTCGAGCTGCTGGCCGCGCAGGCCCTCGAGTTGGGCGTCGAGGCGGTCGGGGTGGCCAAGGCGTCCGCCGCCCAGGACCTGCAACTCGCGTTCTACGCGGAGGCGAGCCGGCGTGGCTGGGCCACCGGCGACTTCAAGCTTCCCAAGATCGTGGCCGGCCCGGACGCCATGACCGAGCTGGCCCAGTGGCCGTGCGACATCGTGCTCAACGGGGTGGTCGGTTCGCTGGGCCTCGCTCCTACGCTGGCCGCGCTGCGTGGTGGTCGTACCCTCGCGTTGGCCAACAAGGAGTCGCTCGTGGCCGGCGGCCCCCTGGTCAAGGGCGCGGTGACGCGGCCGGGGCAGATCGTGCCGGTCGACTCGGAGCACTCGGCGCTGGCCCAGTGCCTGCGCAGCGGGACGCGCGGCGAGGTGCGCCGGTTGATCGTCACGGCCAGCGGCGGCCCGTTCCGGGGTCGGCGACGCGACGAGTTGACGCAGGTCACACCGGAGCAGGCGCTCGCACACCCGACGTGGAACATGGGGCCGGTCGTCACGATCAACTCGGCGACCATGGTCAACAAGGCGCTTGAGGTGGTCGAGGCGCACGAGCTGTTCGACGTGCCGTACGCCGACATCACCGTCATGGTGCACCCGCAGTCGGTGATCCACTCGATGGTCGAGTTCGTCGACGGGTCGACGATCGCCCAGGCCAGCCCACCGGACATGCGGCTGCCCATCGCGCTCGGCATCGGCTGGCCGGACCGGGTGCCCGAGGCGGCCACGGCGGTCGACTGGACGGCGGCGCACGCCTGGGAGTTCGCGCCGCTCGACGACGAGGCGTTCCCGGCCGTCGCGCTGGCCAAGGCCGCGGGGGAGGCCGGGCGCTGCCGCCCGGCGATCTACAACGCGGCGAACGAGGAGTGCGTGGCGGCGTTCGTGGCGGGCCGACTGCCGTTCCTCGGCATCGTCGACACCCTGGAACGCGTGTTGGAGGACGCTCCGGACTTCGACGAACCAGGTACCGTCGAGGACGTGCTCGCGGCTGAATCGTGGGCACGCGCGCACGCGCAGGAGATCATCGCGGGTTCGGTGGAAGGAGCTTGATGTCGTACCTGCTCGGGGTGGTCCTCTTCGCCCTGGCCATCCTCGTCTCGGTCAGTCTGCACGAGGCGGGGCACCTGCTGACCGCCAAGATGTTCGGGATGAAGGTCACCAAGTACTTCGTCGGTTTCGGCCCCACCATCTGGTCGTTCCGGCGGGGTGAGACCGAGTACGGCCTCAAGGGCATCCCGCTCGGCGGCTTCTGCAAGATCGTCGGGATGACGCCGCAGGACGACGACGTCGAACCGGGCGACGAGTCGCGGGTGATGTGGCGCTACCCGGTGTGGAAGCGCACGATCGTGATGGCCGCCGGGTCGATCACGCACTTCGCGCTCGCCCTGGTCACCATCTGGATCCTCGCCGTCTCCGCCGGCCTGCCCAACCCGGACTTTCCCACCACCGACACGGAGGCCCGCAAGGAGCCCGCCGTGATCCAGCTCAGCCAGTGCGTGGTGCCGGAGAACGCGGTGCGGGCGTGCACCTCCACCGACGCGGCCAGCCCGGCGGCCCAGGGTCAGCTGCGCAACGGTGACCGGATCACCTCGATCAACGGCACCGCGATCGGCAACTACGGCGACCTGCTCACCACCCTGCGCGCGCTCAAGCCAGGAGAGACCGCGCAGATCCAGTACGTCCGTGACGGGCAGCCGGGCAGCACCAGCACGGTGCTCGCGCAGACCCAGCGTCCGCCGCTGGACGACCCGACCGGTGCCACCGTGCCGGTGGCCGCGCTCGGCGTCGGGCTCGTCCCCAGCACCCCGACCCGGGTGACGTACGGGCCGGTCGGAGCCTTCGGCGCGACCGCCGACTTCACCGGTGACCTGGCCGTCGGCACCGTACAGGCGCTGCAACGCCTCCCCCAGAAGGTCCCCGCCCTGTGGACCGCGCTCACCGGCGGCGAACGCGACGTCGACACCCCGATCAGCGTGGTCGGCGCCAGCCGGCTCGGCGGCGAGGCGGTGGAGAACAACGCCTGGCTGGTCTTCTTCATGCTCTTCGTGTCGCTGAACTTCTTCATCGGCGTGTTCAACCTGCTGCCGCTGCTCCCGGTGGACGGCGGCCACATCGCCATCGCCTGGTTCGAACGGGCCCGCTCCTGGGTCTACGCGCGGATCGGCCGGACCGACCCCGGCCGGGTGGACTACCTCAAACTGATGCCCTTCACGTACGTGGTGATCCTGATCGGTGGCGCGTTCACGCTGCTGACCATCGCCGCGGACGTCGTCAACCCCATCACGCTCTTCTCAAGGTGAGTGCCTGAAGTGACAGCTATCAGTCTCGGTATGCCCGCCGTGCCGCCCCCGCCACTCGCTCCCCGCCGGGCCAGCCGCCAGATCATGGTCGGTTCGGTGCCGGTCGGTGGCGGCGCGCCGGTGTCGGTGCAGTCGATGACCACGACCCTCACCTCCGACATCAACGCCACGCTTCAGCAGATCGCCGAGCTGACCGCGTCCGGTTGCCAGATCGTCCGGGTGGCCGTGCCCTCGCAGGACGACGTCGAGGCACTGCCCGCGATCGCCAAGAAGTCCCAGATCCCGGTGATCGCCGACATCCACTTCCAGCCCAAGTACGTCTTCGCCGCGATCGACGCCGGCTGTGCGGCCGTCCGGGTCAACCCGGGCAACATCCGGCAGTTCGACGACAAGGTCAAGGAGATCGCTCGTGCGGCTGGCGCGGCGGGCGTGCCCATCCGGATCGGCGTCAACGCCGGGTCGCTGGACAAGCGACTGCTGAGCAAGTACGGCAAGGCCACCGCCGAGGCGCTCGTCGAGTCGGCGCTGTGGGAGTGCTCGCTGTTCGAGGAGCACGGCTTCCGCGACATCAAGATCTCCGTCAAGCACAACGACCCGGTCGTGATGATCCGCGCGTACCGGCAGCTCGCCGAGCAGTGCGACTACCCGCTGCACCTGGGCGTCACCGAGGCCGGCCCGTCCTTCCAGGGCACCATCAAGTCGGCGGTCGCCTTCGGTGCCCTGCTCGCCGAGGGGATCGGCGACACCATCCGGGTGTCGCTGTCCGCCCCGCCGGTCGAGGAGATCAAGGTCGGCAACCAGATCCTGGAGTCGCTGGG
The DNA here is from genome assembly GCF_040686315.1 of Micromonospora sp. NPDC085948. Taxonomy (NCBI): domain Bacteria; kingdom Bacillati; phylum Actinomycetota; class Actinomycetes; order Micromonosporales; family Micromonosporaceae; genus Micromonospora; species Micromonospora sp. NPDC085948. The sequence continues at coordinate 87,104 of NZ_JBFBJW010000022.1, forward strand.
CCTGCGTGAGCGGGGCCTGGAGATCGTCTCGTGCCCGTCCTGCGGTCGCGCCCAGGTGGACGTCTACAAGCTCGCCGAGGAGGTCACCGCCGGCCTGGAAGGGCTGCCGGTGCCGCTGCGGGTCGCCGTGATGGGCTGCGTCGTCAACGGTCCCGGTGAGGCCCGCGAGGCCGATCTCGGCGTCGCCTCCGGCAACGGCAAGGGCCAGATCTTCGTCAAGGGCAAGGTCGTCAAGACGGTCCCCGAGGCGCAGATCGTGGAGACGCTGATCGAGGAGGCGCTGCGGATCGCCGACGAGATGGGCGCCGAGCTTCCCGAGGAACTGCGCGGGCTGGTGACCGGCCCGACCGTGACCGTGCACTGATCGTTCACTCGGAAAAGCGGCCGTTCCCCGTGCGGGGAACGGCCGCTTTCGTCTGCACAGGCTTCGCTCGTCACTCGGATTCGGCGAGGATCGCGTACAGCTTGCGCCGGGTCTCGTCGAGCACCTGGGCGGCCCGCTCACGCTGGTCGTCGGTGCCGTTCATCATCACCTGACGCAGGGCGTTCATCGCCTGCGCACCGGAGTCGCGGATGTCGTGCCAACTGGTCACGGTGCCCTGGGCGACGTCCGCCCACGCCGGGGTCTGCGCCGCCTCGGTGGCCTCGGCCTGGCCGGCCTCGGTGACCGTGAACCGCTTCCGCCCGCCGCCGGACTCCTCCGTGCTGGCGACGATCACACCCTCGTCCTCCAGCAGTTGGAGAGTGGGGTAGATCGAGCCCGGACTCGGCCGCCACGCACCGCCGGTGCGGGAGTCGATCTCCTGGATCATCTCGTAGCCGTGCATCGGCCGCTCGGTGAGCAGAGCCAGCACGGCGGCTCGGACGTTGGGGCGTCGGCCCCGACCCCGGCCACGGCCTCGACCGCCCCAGGGGCCGCCGTGTCCGTGCTCGTGGCCATGACCGTGCGGACCGGGCGGGACCGGCGGGAAGCCGAATCCCCGCATCCGGGCCTCGTGCAACGGGTGGTGCTGTCGGTGGAACCGCATCGGGTTCTTCCTTCCGTAGGACTATCGCTGATGCATCAACGATATATCGGCAATGCATCGCCGACAAGTCCCCGGGCGATTGACGCGGTGGCTGCTCGCCGCGGGGGTGCTCGCCCACCCACCGGGGAGCTGTGGTACTCCGACGCCCTTTTATCCTGGTCTGGGCACTGTGCTCCCGGTCGTACGGTGGGCCGGGCGGACCCGTCCGACCAGCGGGCCGGCCGAGCCGCTGCCGGCCTTGCCACTCGACCGGCGGAGCGGGGGGTCGATCTGGCAGGCTGGTAGGCGTGCTGACGGTGCCGGTACGCCAACTGGGGGAATCGGAGCGCCGCGCGGTCGAGCGTCTACTCGACCATGACCCGTTCGCGGGCGCGCAGGTCGCCGAGCGGATAGCCGCGCGCGGGCTCTCCTGGTGGCGGGCCGAGGGCAGAATCCTGGGGTACGGCGCGCGCCGCAACCTCGAATCGCTGTGCTGGCTCGGTGGCAACCTCACACCGGTGCTGGCGACCGACGCCGCGGTGGCCGCCTTCGCCGACCTGCTCGCCGGCGAGGAGCGGCTCTGCTCCTCCATCGTCGGCCGAGCCGATGCGGTGCTCGGGCTCTGGGACCGGCTCTCGGACACCTGGGGGCCGGCGCGGGACGTCCGCCCCAACCAGCCACTGCTGGCCACCGACACCCTGCCACAGGTACCGGCCGACCCGGAGGTACGCCAGGTCCGCTCCGGCGAGGTCGATCGGCTCTTCCCGGCCGCGGTGGCCATGTACACCGAGGAGGTCGGCGTCTCCCCGCTGGCCGAGGACGCCGGGCGCAGCTACCGTCGACGGGTCAACGACCTGGTCCGGGCCGGTCGGGCGTACGCCCGCTTCGTCGACGGCAAGGTCGTGTTCAAGGCCGAGCTGGCCGTCGTCACCAAGCGGACAGCGCAGGTCCAGGGCGTCTGGGTGGCACCGGAGTGGCGGGGCCGGGGGATCGCGACGGCCGCCATGGCAGCCGTGGTCCGCGACGCGCTGCTGCGGGTCGCCCCCACCGTCAGCCTGTACGTCAACGACTTCAACCTCCCGGCCCGCCGGGTCTACGAGCGCTGCGGCTTCCAGCCGATCGGCACCCTCGCCACCGTCCTCTTCTGACCCCTGCTGCGTGCCGTCGGGTTGCGCGCCGCGCGCCGGGCCGGGTCGGCGTGCCGAGCCGTCGTGCCGGCGTGCCGCGTGCCGGCCCGCGCCGGCGTGCCGGGCCGCGCCGGCGTGCCGGGCCGCGCCGGCGTGCCGCGTGCCGGGCCGCGCCGGCGTGCCGCGTGCCGGGCCGCGCCGGCGTGCCGTGCCGGGCCGGCCGCGTGCCGCGTCGCCGGTAGATCTTGGACAGTTTCCGTTTCCGCGTGAACGGAAACTGTCCAAGATCTCCGAAAAGCCGCCGGCCACGGCCGGGTCATCACCTCTGCGGCACGCCCGACGGCGCGTATCCCATTCGCTCGCGCCGACCAGGCGGCGGATACGCCGCTGGCCGGCACCCCGAGTTGCGGGGCGCCGGCCAGCGGTCGGTGTCGTGCGGGTGGTGCTGGTGTCAGCTGTTCCAGTACTGGGCGACGAGGTCGGTGGCCTGCTGCTCCCACTGGGCGTAGGCGTCGGGGTAGGCGGAGACCTGGACGGTCTGCGCGGCCTCGGTCAGCGGCATGTCCTGCCACCCGTCGACCTGCTTGAGGCCCTTGAGGAACGCGGTGGTGGAGTAGGCCGGGTCGGTGATCTGCTCCGGGGTGCCCCAACCCGAACTCGGGCGCTGCTGGAACAGGCCCAGCGAGTCGTGGTCGTTGGCGTCGCCCAGGTGGCCGAGGTTGTCCAGCTTCGACTCCTGCAGGCTCGTCGCGATCGAGATCACCGCAGCCCGCTCGGGCAGGCCGGCCTTCTTCGTGGCGGC
>NZ_JBFBJW010000023.1:0-67530 GCF_040686315.1 Micromonospora sp. NPDC085948
GGTCCAGCAGCGGGTCGGCGGCGACGAATGCGGCCAGCCGGTCGGCCTGTGCTCGCAAACCTGCCGCGGATCGCGCCGACACCACCCACGGCACCGATGATCCGCCAGGGCGTGCGGCCGGCGAAGGGCGGTCCGGGCGGCTGCCGTTGGGAGTGCCTGCGGATGCTGCGGTGGCGTGCCCGCCGTGGGCGGAGATCTGATCGGCGGAGATGTGATCAGTGATGGGTTCGGCGTCCTGCGGTGCCGGGGAGGTGGCCTGGTCGGGAGGTGATTCGATGATGACGTGGGCGTTGGTGCCGCTGATGCCGAACGAGGACACGCCGGCGCGGCGCGGTCGTCCGGCCGGGCCCCACGGGCGGGGCTCGGTCAGCAGCCGGACCGCGCCGGCGGTCCAGTCCACGTGCGGGGACGGCTCGTCGGCGTGCAGGGTGGCCGGGAGCAGGCCACGCTGAATGGCCATCACCATTTTGATGACGCCGGCGGCGCCGGCGGCGGCCTGGGTGTGCCCGATGTTCGACTTGACCGAGCCCAGCCACAGCGGCTGGCCGTCGCGCCGGTCTTTGCCGTAGGCGGTTAGCAGCGCCTGTGCTTCGATCGGATCGCCGAGGGAGGTCCCGGTGCCGTGTGCCTCGACGGCGTCGACGTCCTGCGGGGAGAGTTGGGCGGCGGCCAAGGCTTGACGGATCACCCGCTGCTGTGACGGGCCGTTGGGGGCGGTCAAGCCGCTACTGGCGCCGTCCTGGTTCACCGCCGAGCCGCGCAGCACCGCAAGTACGCGGTGGCCGTTACGGCGGGCGTCGGACAGCCGTTCCAGCAGCAGCACGCCCACGCCTTCACCCCAGCCGGTGCCGTCCGCAGTGGCGGCGAAGGCCTTGCACCGCCCGTCGGGCGACAGCGCGCGCTGGCGGCTGAACGCGACGAATGCCTTGGGACTGGACATGATCGACACGCCGCCGGCCAGTGCGAGGGTGCATTCGCCGTGTCGTAGGGCCTGGGCGGCCAGGTGCATGGCGACCAGTGAGGAGGAGCAGGCGGTGTCGACGGTGACCGCTGGTCCTTCCAGGCCGTAGGTGTAGGCCAGGCGGCCGGACACGACGCTGGCCGCGCTACCCGTCACCGCATAGCCTTCGACGCCGTCGGAGCCGTGCTGGCTGCGGCCGTAGTCGGTGGCGATCGCGCCGAGGAACACGCCGGTCGGGGTGCCGCGCAGAGCCCGCGGATCGAGGCCGGCTCGTTCGAACAGTTCCCAGGAGGTTTCTAGCAGCAGTCGCTGCTGGGGGTCCATGGCGAGGGCTTCGCGGGGGGAGATGCCGAATAGGCTGGCGTCGAAGTCGGCGACGTCGTGCAGGAAGCCGCCCTGGCGGGTGTAGGAGGTGCCGGGGGTGTCGGGGTTGGGGTCGTAGAGGGTGTCGAGGTCCCAGCCGCGGTCGGTCGGGAAGGCGGTGACGGCATCGGTGCGCGACTCCACCAGCTGCCAGAGGGCGTCAGGTGAGTCGGCCCCGCCGGGGAACCGGCACGCCATCGCGACGATGGCGATCGGCTCGTTCAAGGCGGCCGCGAGTTGCTGGTTCTGCCGGCGCAGCCGCTCGGCCTCTTTGAGCGAAGCGCGCAGGGCTCCGACGACCTGTTCGGTGTCCACCGTCATCGCGGGTTCCCTTCGTCGTTGTGGCCGTTGTCGGCGTGTGCCATAGAGACCAGCTCGGCCACGTCCATCGCGTCGATGACATCGCCGTCCCGGCCAGGTTCGGTGTCCGGCTGGCTGTGATCGGCAAGTTGGAGAAGTACGTCGAGCAGACCGGCCTGACGGAACCGGGCCAGCGGGATGGACGCGATGCTCTGGCGGATCTGCGCCTCTGCCGCGTCTATCACGCCGTGTCCGGTGCTGCCGTTGCCGTTGCCGCTGGCAGCGGCGCTGGTGGTGGGCGGGACCAGTTCGGCGTGCAGGTAGTCGGCCAGGGCTGCTGGTGTCGGGTAGTCGAACACCAGCGTTGCCGGCAGCCGTAGGCCGGTCACCGAGGTGAGCCGGTTGCGCAGTTCCACCGCGGTCAGCGAGTCCAAGCCGAGCTCGAGGAAACCGCGCTCGGCGTCGATCCCAGCGGGGTTGGCGTGGCCCAGCACGGCGGCGGCGTTGACCCGGACGAGATCGAGCAGGATCCGTCGCTGCTCGGGTCCGGCGGCGGCGGACAGCCGTCGGGTGAGGTTGCCGACGTCGGTGGCTGTGGTCGCGGCCGGCCGTGCTGGGAGGCGTACGAGAGCGCGCAGCACGGCCGGCACCGTGTCGGTGTTTGGGCGCTGGGTCGTGGTGTCCAGGTGGGCCGCCACGACGGTGGCCGGTGCCTGGGCCAGGGCGGTGTCGAAGAGCTGCAGGCCCTGCTCCGCGGTTAGGCCGATAAGCCTGGACCGGCTCATCCGCGCGTGGTCACCGGTGCCCAGGTGCTCGGTCATGGCGCTGGACGGCGCCCATAGTCCCCAGGCGATGGAGGTCGCGGGCAGGCCGTGGGCCCGGCGGTGGGTGGCCAGCGCGTCCAGGAAGGTGTTGGCGGCGGAGTAGTTGCCCTGTCCGGGGCTACCGAGCACGCCCGCCGCCGAGGAGAACATTATGAACGCGGCGAGCGGCATCGTCGCCGTGAGTTCGTGCAGGTTGAGGGCGCCGGCTGCTTTAGGTGCCCACACGGTTTGCACGTGCCGGTCGGTGAGCGAGGCGATGGTGGCGTCGGCCAGGACCCCCGCGGTGTGCACCACTGCGGTCAGCGGATGCTCTGCCGGGATGGCGTTCAGCAGCCGGGTGGCGGCGTCGCGGTCGGCGATGTCACACGCGGTGATGCTGACCTGCGCGCCGAGACCGGACAGCTCAGCGAGCAAGGTGTCGGCGCCGTCGGCTGCCATGCCGCGCCGGCTGGCCAGTACGAGGTGCCGTACTCCGTGGTGGGTGACCAGCCGCCGGGCCACCAGAGCGCCCAACGTCCCGGTCCCGCCGGTCACCAGCACGGTGCCGTCGCGGTCGAGCGGAGCAGGCACCGTCAGCACCATTTTGCCGGTGTGCCGCGCTTGGCTGATGTGCCGCAGCGCCTGCCGGGCCTGCCGTATATCCCAGTTGGTGACCGGCAGGGGCCGCAGCCGGTCGTGCTCGATCAGGTCGACGATTTCGGCGAGCATCTGCCCGATGCGCTCCGGGGTCGCCTGGGTCAGGTCGAACGTCTGGTAGGTGACACCGGTGTGGTCGTTGGCGAGCTGCTGCGGATCTCGTAGGTCGGTCTTGCCCATCTCGATGAACTGGCCGCCGCGCACGAGCAGCCGCGCGGAAGCGTCGACGAACGGGCCGGCGAGGGAGTTGAGCACCACGTCTACCCCACGGCCGTCGGTAGTGTCCTGGAATTTCTGCGCGAAGTCCGTGGTGCGGGAGGAAGCGATGTGTCCGTCATCGAGTCCAAGCGAGCGCAGCGTGTCCCATTTAGGTTCGCTGGCCGTGCCGAATACGACAGCGCCGGCCATCTGGGCCAGTTGGACGGCTGCCATGCCGACGCCCCCGGCAGCGGCATGGACCAGCACTGACTGGCCAGTTTTGAGCTGACCGAGGTCGAACAGGCCGTAGAAAGCGGTCAGGAAAGCCACCGGCACGGATGCGGCCTGCTCGAACGACCAGTGCGGCGGGACCGGCACGAGCAGCCGGTGGTCGGTGACGGCGAGCGGCCCGAACGCGTGCGGGATCAGCCCCATCACCGCGTCACCGGGGGTGAAAGCGGTGACTCCCGGTCCTGTCTGGACCACGATGCCGCTGCCTTCGCTGCCCAGGATGCTCTCGCCGGGATAGAGGTTCAACGCGATCAGGGCGTCACGGAAGTTCACACCGGCAGCGCGTACCGCGATCCGGACCTGGCCGGCCTGCAGCGGCTCATCCACCTTTGGGCAGGGCACTGCTGTGACGGCGTCGACAGTGCCGCCCTGGGCGGTCAGCCGCCACGGCACGCCGGTCGGCGGGGTCAGCTCCTCGGTGCCGCTGGGGGTCAGCCGGGGCGCCAGAATCCGGCCGTGCCGCACTGCCACCTGCGGCTCGCCGCAATTCACTGCCGTGGGCAACGTTCGCGTCGAGATGTCGTGACCGTCGAAGTCCACCAGCAGCACCCGGTCAGGGTGTTCCGATTGCGCGGAGCGGACCAGGCCCCATACCGCGGCGTCGGCCATGCTGGGTGCGTCGTTGCCGCTGGTGGACACCGCATTGCGGGTTGCCAATACCAGACGAGTCGAGGCCAACCGCGGGTCGGCGAGATAGTCCTGCAGCAGCGTCAGCACCTGCCGCACGCGGGCCGGCGGTTGCTCGCCGCTGCTGTCACCGAGCGCGGCGGTGGTGACCACGAGCATGTCCGGGGCTGGTTGGCCGGCGTCGACGGCGTCGCGCAGACTCTTCAAGTCGAGGTACGCCTCAGCGGGGTCTTTTTCGTACGAGATGCCGGCGATTCCCAGCGGGTCGGCGCCGAGCACGACCCACCGGCGGGGGGCCGTCTGCCGCTGGGGAGCGGCCTCGACCCAGTCCAGGTGCAGGAGCGTCCCGGGTTGGGCGTTGCGTGCCCGGCGCAGCTGCTCGGCTGACACCGGGCGCATCACCAGTGCGTCGGCGTGCAGCACCGGCCGGCCGGTGCTGTCGGCGACGTCGACGGTGACGGTGTCCGGGCCGGCCGGCGACAGCCGCACCCGCAGCTCGGTGGCGCCGGCGGCGTGCAAGCTCACCGCGTTCCACGCGAAGGGCAGACGCAACGTATCGGTGTCGAAGAAGTCGCCCAGTCCCAGCACGTGGGTGGCGGCGTCGAGCAGGGCGGGGTGCAGCCCGAACCGGGCCGCCTCGGCGCGGGCGTGCTCCGGCAGAGCGACCTGCGCGAACACTTCGTCGCCGCGTCGCCAGGCGGCGCGTAGCCCCCGGAACGTGGGCCCGTAACCGTAGCCGGCGTGCTCCGCGCTCTCGTAGTACCCGTCGATGTTCACCACGCTCGCGCCTGGCGGTGGCCAGGCGGTCAGGTCGGCCGGCTCAAGTCGGCCAGTGGTGATAATGCCGGAAGCGTGTGTGGCCCATTGCCGGCCGTCGGTGTCGTGCTCGGGGCGTGAGGACATCGTCAACGGCCGGCGGCCGGCGTCGTCGGCGGCGCCGATTCGTACCTGCAAGGCGATCCCGCCCCGTTCCGGCAGCGGCAGCGGGCTGTGTAGGGTGAGCTCCTCGATCTGGTCGCAGCCCACCTCGTCGCCAGCCCGGACGGCGAGTTCCACAAACGCGGTGCCGGGCAGCAGCACGATCCCGGAGACCGTGTGATCGGCCAGCCACGGTTGGGTGTGCAGCGACAGCCGGCCGGTCAGCACCACTCCCTCGTCGGCGAGGCTCACGGCTGCTCCGATGAGTGGATGGTCCACGGCGCCCTGGCCGACCCCGCTCGGGTCGCCGCCGGTCGCGACCGGTTCGAGCCAGAACCGTTCCCGGGTGAAGGCGTACGTCGGTAACGTCACCTGCTGCGCGGTGGCGTAGAGCGGGGTGAGGTCGACGGGCACACCGTGCGTGAACAGGTGCGCCAGGGCCGTGGCGATGGTGTGTGGCTCGGCCCGGTTGCGGCGCAGCGTCGGCACGATGACCTGACCTGCGCCGGACTGGGACAGGCTGTCCTGGACCATGCCGGACAGCACCCCGCCCGGGCCTGCCTCGAGGAACGCCGTTACCCCTTGTCCGGCCAGCCAGCTCACACCGTCGGCGAAGCGCACCGCGGTGCGGGCGTGCTGCACCCAGTAGCCGGGATCGCGGACCTGCTCGACGGTGATCGGCCGGCCGGTCACATTGGAGACAATGGGTATCTGCGGCGGGTTGAACGACAGCTGGTCGGCGACCTGCCGGAACTGCTGCAGCATCGACTCGATGCGCGGCGAGTGGAACGCGTGACTCACCCGCAGCCGGCGCGCCTTGCCGCCGCCCTGCTGCCAGGCCTCAGCGGCCTGCTGGACGGCGTCTTCATCGCCGGCGATCACGGTCGCGGTGGGCCCGTTGACCGCCGCGATGGACACCCGCTGCTCGAGTCCGGCCAGCAACGCCGCCACCTCGTCCTCGCTGGCCTGCAGGGACACCATCGCCCCGCCCGGCGGCAACTGCTGCATCAGTTGTGCGCGAGCCGCTACGAGGGCACACGCGTCCGGCAGTGACAGCATCCCGGCCACGTGGGCGGCTGCAAGCTCACCAATCGAGTGGCCGAGCAGGAAGTCCGGGCGCACGCCGTGCTGCTGCAGCAGCCGGAACGTGGCCACTTCGACGGCGAACAACCCGGTCTGGGTGTACAGGGTTTGATCGAGCAGGCCGGAATCCGGGGAGGCATCGCCGGTGAACAGCACATCCCGCAGAGGCTGATCCAGCTGGGGGTCCAGGTGGGCGCAGATTTCGTCGATCGTGGTAGCGAACAGCCTAGAGGCCTGATAGAGCCCGGCGCCCATACCGGCCCACTGCGCGCCCTGTCCGGGAAACATCACGGCGAGCCGGGCATCCGGGCGCGCCGTCCGGTACACCACGTCGGGGCTGTCACCGTTGGCGGCGAACTGGTGCAGGGCGCCCTCCAGCTGGTCGCGGTGGTCGGCGACGACGACCGCGCGGTGCTCTAGGTGGGCCCGTGTAGTGACCGACGACAGTCCCACGCCGGCAGGGTCCAGCTCCGGCCGCGCCGCGGTGAAGTCGGCCAGCCGGGCGGCTTGTGCTCGCAGCGCCGTCTCCGTGCGTGCGGTGATCACCCAGGCCGACACCGGCAAGGTCGGCGTCTGTTCTGTGAGCCGGTCGGTGAGGCTCTGGTCGTCGGCCGTGATGTGGGGTGTGGGCGGGGTGGCCGGGGGTTCTTCGAGGATGAGGTGGGCGTTGGTGCCGCTGATACCGAAGGACGACACGCCGGCGCGGCGGGGTCGTCCGGCCGTATCCCACGGGCGGGGCTCAGTCAGCAGTCGGACTTCGCCGGCCGTCCAGTCCACGTGCGGGGACGGCTCGTCGACGTGCAGGGTCTGGGGCATCGTCCGGTGCTGCATCGCCAGGACGGTCTTGATCACACCGGCGGCGCCTGCGGCGGCCTGAGTGTGCCCGATGTTCGACTTGACCGAGCCCAGCCACAGCGGCCGGTCCGCCGGGCGGTTCTGTCCGTAGCCGGCCAGAAGGGCCTGCGCTTCGATCGGGTCGCCGAGGGCGGTTCCGGTGCCGTGCGCCTCCACCACGTCGACCTGGTCGGGCACCAGGCCAGCGCGAGCCAGGGCGGCCGCGATCACCCGCTGTTGCGACGGGCCGTTGGGGGCAGTCAAGCCGTTACTGGCGCCGTCCTGGTTGATCGCCGACCCGCGCAGCACGGCCACGACCTGATGGCCGTTGCGGTGAGCGTCGGACAGCCGTTCCAGCAGCAGAACGGCGACGCCTTCGGCGGGACCGAATCCGTCCGCGGCGGCGGCGAAAGGTTTACACCGCCCGTCTGCGGCGAGGCCGCGTTGCCGGGAGAATTCCACGAACGCTTTCGGGCTGGACATTACCGACACGCCGCCGGCCAGTGCGAGGGTGCATTCGCCGTGTCGTAGGGCCTGGGCGGCCAGGTGCATGGCGACCAGTGAGGAGGAGCAGGCGGTGTCGACGGTGACCGCTGGTCCTTCCAGGCCGTAGGTGTAGGCCAGGCGGCCCGACACCACGCTGGCCGCGCTGCCCGTCACCGCATAGCCTTCGACGCCGTCGGAGCCGTGCTGGCTGCGGCCGTAGTCGGTGGCGATCGCGCCGAGGAACACGCCGGTCGGGGTGCCGCGCAGAGCCCGCGGATCGAGGCCGGCTCGTTCGAACAGTTCCCAGGAGGTTTCCAGCAGCAGTCGCTGCTGGGGGTCCATGGCGAGGGCTTCGCGGGGGGAGATGCCGAATAGGCTGGCGTCGAAGTCGGCGACGTCGTGCAGGAAGCCGCCCTGGCGGGTGTAGGAGGTGCCGGGGGTGTCGGGGTTGGGGTCGTAGAGGGTGTCGAGGTCCCAGCCGCGGTCGGTCGGGAAGGCGGTGATGGCATCGCCACCGGTGGTCAAGAGCTCCCATAGCGACTCTGGGGAGTCGACGCCACCGGGAAGTCGGCAGGCCATGCCTACGATCACGATCGGGTCGTCGGCCGGGTCACCCGTCGGATCTGCCGGGTCGGCGGCCGACGCCGCGCCGGTAGCAGGTGTCCCGACGAGTTCAGAGCGCAGCAGTTTCGCGACGGCGGTAGAGGTGGGATGGTCGAAGGTCAGAGTGGCCGGCAGGCGCAGGCCGGTGACCTGATTGAGCCGGTTTCGCAGCTCGACAGCGGTGACCGAGTCCGAACCCAGATCGCGGAACGCTCTGTCTGGCGGCAGCGTCTCGGCGCCGGGGTGGCCGAGCACGTCGGCGGCGTGAGTACGGACCAGATCCAAAAGCAGCCGATGCTGGTCCGATTCGCCGAGCTCAGCCAGGCGCCGCGACAGTGCGGTATCAGCCGAACCGGCCGGATCGGCGCTGTGGTCGGGCGCAGACAGTCGCCGAACGTCGGGCAGGTCGTCGAGCAGCCGCCGCTGTCGGTGCAAAGTGAATGCCGGTGCGAATCGGTCCCACTGCATGTCGGTGATGACGACGGTCGTCTCGTCGTGATCGAGTACCTGGTGCAGCGCCGCGGTGGCCTGCTGCGGCGACATCTGCAGCACGCCGTGGCGGCGAAGCCGCTCGACGCCTTCGCCCTGGGTCATCCCGCCTCCCTGCCAGGCGCCCCATGCCACCGAGGTGGCCGGCAGGCCACGGGCACGGCGGTGTTCGGCGACGGCGTCCAGGTAGGCGTTGCCGGCTGCGTACGCGCTGTGTTCGGCGCTTCCCCACACACCGGCGATGGAAGAGATGAGTACGAAGGTGTCCACGCTGTCGCCGCACAGTGCATCGAGGTTGGCGGCGCCGGCTGTCTTAGCGGCCAGGACGCGGGCCAGATCTGCCGGGGTGGCGGTGTGCAGTGGGCCGAAGTCGCCGACTCCGGCGGCGTGCACCACGGTGCGGACGGCGGTGCCGTCGGCTTCGACGCGGTCGAGCAGGGCGGCCAGAGCGGCGCGGTCGGTGACGTCGCAGGCGGCGATGGTGACCCGGGCGCCGAGCGCGGTCAACTCGTCGCGCAGGGCACCGGCTCCGGGGGCCTGTTCTCCGCTGCGGCTGGTCAGGACAAGATGGGTGGGCCCGAACGTGGCCATCCACCGGGCCAGGTGGGCGCCGACTCCGCCGGTTCCGCCGGTGATCATGACGGTGTCGCTCGGCGCCCAGGACCGCGGTGGTGTAATGCCGGCCAGCGCGGCATGCTGCAGTCGTCGGGCGAACAGACGACCGACTCGTACCGCGAGCTCGTCTTCGCCTGCGGGTGCGGCCAGCGCGGCGCACAGCGTGTCGGCGTCGGTGTCGGTGGGCTGGGCGGGCAGGTCGATCAGGCCGCCCCAGCGGTCCGGATGTTCCAGACCGGCGACTCGGCCCAGTCCCCACACCTGCGCCTGCAGCGGATGGTCGACGCGGTCGCCGGCCGTCACGGCGGCCGTCTCGGTAGTGGCACACCACAGCGGGGCGGTGATGCCGGCGTCTCCAAGGGCCTGAACCAGCGCCAGAGTGCCGGCGATGCCGGTTGTGACATCGGGGTGGGCCGGGTGCGCCGCCTCGTCGAGCGCTAGGAATGACAGCACTCCGTCGACGTGGGGCAGGCCGTCGATGCCGCGGATGAGCTGCTCGGTCAGGGCTGCTCGGTCGAGGCTGCCGTGATCTGCCCTCAGGTGCCGTACCTGGATGTGCTGGGCGGCCAGCGCAGTGGTGGCGGCGTCGTGCCACGCGTCGGCGTCCGCGCCGGTGGAGCGGATCAGCAGCCACGTCCCGGACGGTGCTGTGGTGGCCGTGACCGGCTTCCAGTCGATTCGGTAACGCCAGCTGTCCGCGGTGGTGCGGGCCTGGTGGCGGCGGCGCCACATGGTCAGTGCCGGCAGGAGCTGGTCGACGGCGGTACGGGTGTCGCCGTCGCCGACGCCGAGTGTGTCGGCGACGGCGTTCGGGTCGTGGCTGTCGACGGCCTGCCAGAAGGCGGTCTCGGCCGCCGAGGGGTGATCCAGGTCGGAGTCGGCCGCTTCGGCGGGCAGCACGATCGTCGTGTCCGACGGTGTCTGCTGCAGGGTGGGCCAGTGCAAGTCGACGCCGTGCGCGTACGCGGCGGCGGCGGCGGCGGTGAACCGATCCGGGCCACCGTCGCCGCGACGGAGGGTGCCGAGGGCTACCGCGTCGCAGCCGGTGTGGCCGATGGTCTGCTCTACGCCGACGGTGAGTACCGGGTGGGGACTGGCCTCGATGAACACGCGATGTCCGGAATCGAGGAGCGTCCGGGTGACCGGGGCGAACTGCACCGTGCGACGTAGGTTGTCGAACCAGTACTCCGCCTGCAGATCGGCGGTATCGGTCAGCTGGCCGGTGACGGTGGAGTAGAACGGGATTTGGCCGGTGCGAGGCTGGATACCGGCGAGAGCGGTGAGCAGCTCGTCGCGGATGTCGTCGACGTGGTGGCTGTGGGAGGCGTAGTCGACCGCGATGCGTCGCACGTGCAGGCCGTCGGCGGTGCCGGTGGCGACGAGTTCGTCGAGCGCGTCGGGGTCGCCGCATACCACGACTGATTCGGGTCCGTTGACAGCCGCGACGGACAGTCGCTGCCCGAACGGTTCCAGGCGTTGCCGGGCCTGGTCGGGGTCCAGCCCTAGCGAGGCCATGCCGCCGCGGCCCGACAGTGACCGCAGCGCCCGGCTGCGCAGGGCGACGATCGTGGCGGCGTCGGTCAGCGACAGTCCGCCGGCGATGTAGGCGGCGGCGATTTCGCCTTGGCTGTGTCCGACGACGGCTGCGGGGGTGACTCCGTGGGCCTGCCACGTCGCGGCGAGCGAGGTCATCACCGCGAACAGGGCCGGTTGCACCACGTCCACCCGGTCCAGCGACGCAGCGCCTGGCACTGCGCGCAGCACGTCGTTCAGGGACCAGTCCACGTGCGGGTTCAGAGCTTGCTCGCAGGCGCGGATGTGCTCGGCGAACACCGGTGAGGTGTTGAGCAGCTCAGCCGCCATGCCGTCCCATTGCGAGCCCTGCCCGGGAAACAGCAGCACCGGTCGTGGGCTGCCGTGGGCCGCGGCGACCACGACGTCGGTGCGAGGTTCGCCGTGCGACAGTGCCGTCAGCGTGTCGAGCAGCTCGTTGCGGTCGCGGGCCAGCAACACCGCCCGATGCCGGTGGGGCGCCACCGCGCCGGCCAGGGCCCCGGCGATGTCGGCGACCGACAGGTCGGAGTTGTCGGCCACCAAGGCTCGCAGCTGGTCGGCGCGCCGCCGCACTGCCTGCGCACTCGTCGCCGTGATCACCGACGGCAGCAGCGGCCGGCCGGTTTCCGTGGCTGCGGCGCGGTACCAGTGGTGGCGGCGTTGCCACGGGTAGCCGGGCAAGCTGACTGGCCGGCGGGGCAGGCCGCCTCCGGTGACGACTGCCCCGGTGACGACCAGGTCGGCTGCGGTCAGGGCGAGGCGGTGCAGCGGGTCGTCGGCGTGTACATCGCTCTGGGCGTCGACAGGCAGTGGTGCGGGTCCGAGTCCGGCGTCGACGACGGTGTCGAGATGCGCTGCGCTGATCCGCTGGGCGCAGCCTTCGGTGCCGCCTGCCGGGTGGGCGGTGGCGCGGGCGGCGAGTTGGCCTGTGGTGGTGGCCGGGTCGGCGGCGTCGGCGCATAGCAGCGGGATGCGCGCGTCGTGCAGCGCGACGTCGGCGGCGGGCTGCAGCAGCATCCGCAACGCGTCGTCGATGCCCAGCTGACCGGCTGCCCAGGCGGCGGCCACCTGCCCGGCGCCGTGCCCGACGACGCCGTGCGGGCTGACTCCGACGGCCGCCCACAGCATGGTCGCGGCCACATGGTGGCAGAACAGGTAGGCGGCGTGCAGTTCGGTGGGCGGGTCGGCGTGCAGGTCGGGCGTGCGTGTGGTGAAGGTTGCCAGGGCGGTGGCGCAGGTGGCCAGCGCCCGGTTGTAGTCCGGTGCGGCGGCCAGCTGCTGCCGGGTCCGGCTCGGGGGCAGCTCGTGCCCGTACCAGAACGCGACGGTGCGGGCGTGGCCGTCCGGGGTATGCCCGATCCGTACATGCGCTGGGGGCTCGCCGCGGGCCGCCTGGTGCAGGGCACCGGCCAAGTCGGCAGCGGTGTTGCCGACGGCGGCGAGCCGGTACTCGAGCCAGGACCGCCGGTGCACGGCTGTATACACAACGTCGTCTAGGTCGTCGCCGCCGGTCGACAGGCGGACGGCCATCAGCTCGGCTGCGTGGTTCAAGGCCTGCGGTGTGGCGGCGGTGATCGGCAATACGTAGGGCGGTGCCGGACGAGCCGGTGCCGGCGGCTGCGGGGTGGACGCGGTCGCCTGCTCGATCAGGACGTGGGCGTTGCTGCCGCTGAACCCGAAGGCGCTGACGCCGGCCCGTGCGGGCCTGTCTGAGTGGGGCCACTCCCGACTCGTGGTCGCTACGGTGACGGGGAGGTGGTCCCAGTCAATGCGGGTGGAGGGCCGGTTCAAGGGGTGGGGCGGAATCTGTCCGTGATGCAGCGCGAGGATGGCTTTGAGGAGACCGGCGACGCCGGCGGCTGCCTCAAGATGGCCCAGGTTGGCCTTGGCGGATCCGATCAGCAGTGGTGTGTCGGGCTTGCGGCCCGGGCCGAGGGCTTCGGCCAGGGCGCGTACCTCGATCGGGTCGCCGAGCGGGGTGCCGGTGCCGTGGGCTTCGACGTAGTCGACCTCGTGCGGCGCCCACCCGGCCCGGCTGAGAGCCTGCCGGATGACGGCGACCTGCGCGGCGGCGTTGGGAACGGTCATGCCGCCGCTGGCGCCGTCCTGGTTAACGGCCGTGCCGCGCACTACTGCGTAGACGCGGTCGCCGTCGCGGTTGGCGGCGTGCAGGGGTTTGAGGATGAGCGCCACCGAGCCTTCGCCGCGCCCGTATCCGTCGGCGGCGTCGTCGAAGGTCTTGCACCGCCCGTCGGGGGCGAGCGCTGCGGCGGCCGACATGGACACCGACACGGTGGGAGCGACGATGACGTTGGCGCCGCCGACGACGGCGACCTCGCAGTCACCGTTGCGCAGCCCTTGGCACGCCAGGTGCAGGGCGGTCAGCGACGCCGAGCAGGCGGTGTCGACCGCGATGCTCGGTCCGCGCAGCCCCAGGACGTAGGAGATGCGTCCGGCGGTGGCGGCGAACGAGGTGCCGGTGCCGTAGAAGTGGTCGACGTGCTGCATGTCACGAGTCAGTAGTTGCTGGTAGTCGGCGGTGTTCAAGCCCAGATACACCCCGACCGGCCGACCGGCCAACCCGGCGGCGGGGTGCCCGGCGTCCTCGAGGGCCTCCCAGGCGACCTCGAGCATCAGCCGTTGTTGCGGGTCCAGCGACCGGGCCTCACGCGGGGAGATGCGGAAGAACTCGGCGTCGAAGCCGGCGACGTCATCGAGGAACCCGCCGCGGGTGGGCACCTGTGCGTCCGCCTCGGCCCAGATGGGGTCGGCGCGCCGCGCTGCCGGCAGTTCGCCGACCGCGTCGCGGCCTGCACACAGCAGTTCCCAGAACTCTTGCGGGGTGTCGGCTCCCGGCAGCCGACAGGCCAGGCCGACGACTGCCACGGCGTCGGTCTCCAGGTGCTCGGTGTCGTCGGCGGAGTCGTTGTTCGCTGTCTGCTGCGCCGCGGGCGCCGGGTGGGCGGTTTGGTTGGTGGCGGCTCCGACGTCGATGAGATGAGCGGTGAGGGCGTCGACGGTGGGATGCTCGAACACGATGGTGGCCGGCAGGGGCAGACCGAATTCGGCCTCCAGCCGGGTCCGCAGCTCCACCGCGGTCAGCGAGTCCATGCCCTGCTCGAACAGTCCGCGGCGGCGCGGCAGGCGGTCGTCGCGACTCAGACCGAGCACCGAGCGGGTCACTGCCTCGACCCGGTCTGCCAGGTCTGCGCGGGGTGCGGCGGTGGTCGGGTTAACTGCTAAGGCAGCGGTGGTTGGGGCGGCCGGCGTCAGCGCGTTGAGTGGGCCGTTGGCAGTGGCGCCGCCGGTCGGTGACTTCGGTGCTGGTCCGGACGGTGCAGCCAGCATCTCGCCGACGACCTTTCCAGCAGCGTCGAGCATGCTGAGCCGGATTGCTGCTGGTGCCGCGGCCGCGGTGGTGGGCGCGCTCTGCTGGCCGCGTTGCACTCCGGGCAGCCAGTAGCGGTCCCCGCCCCATGACGGTGCCGGTAGCCGGTGGTAGCGGCGGGGCCTGCCGGTGACCTGCTCCCAGTCGACCTGGACGCCGGCGACGTGCAACTGGGCCAGGGTCTGCAACAGCGCTTGTTCGCCGGGGGTGTCGCGGCGCAGTGTGTGCAGCACGGGTCCACGCCGCTGGTGGAGGGCGGCGGCTTCTGCTAGCGGGCGGGACAGCACTGGGTGTGGGCCCACCTCCACCAGGGTGTATCGGTCCTCGCGGAGGAGCCGGTCGACGGCAGGCCACAGCTTGACGGGGTCGGTGAGGTTGCGTTGCCAGTACGCGGCGTCCAGGTGCGGGTTGTCGGTCTCGGGGTCGACCGCGGATAGCAGGCGAAGTGACGGCGTGGCCGGCTGCAAATCACGGAGCGCCTGGCGCAGCTGCGGCCCGCAGGACGCCACCACAGGACTGTGGAAGGCATAGTCGAGGCCCAGCAGCTTGGAGCGTAGCCCGGCGGTGGTCACGGCGGTCTGAGCGGCGTCGATGTCTGCGTGGCTGCCGGAGACCACGACCGTGGCGGGGCCGTTTACCGCGCCGATGACGGCGGCGCCGTCGAGGTCGTGGAGAATGGCCTGGACGGTGGCGGTGTCGGCGTGCACGGCGAGCATCTGGCCGGTGCCGGCGGTTTCCTGCAGGATTCGGCCGCGGTGCACGATGAGGCGGACGGCATCTGCGAGGCTCAGGCAGCCGGCGATGTGGGCGGCGGCGACCTCCCCAACGCTGTGACCCAGTACCGCGGCAGGCCGGATGCCACGTTCGGTCAGCCAGCGAGTCAGTGCCACCTGCACGGCGAAGATGGCCGGCTGGGCGATGTCGGTTCGGTCTAGCCGAGAGGCGGGCAGGCGGCGCAGTTCGTCGACCAGCGACCAGGAGTCATGGGCGTGGATGAGGGCGTCGCACTCCTGCAACGTGTCGCGCACCACCGGCACCTGGTCGTAGAGGTCCGCAGCCATGGCGGGCCATTGACCGCCCTGCCCGGAGTAGACGAACACCGGCGCCGGCCCGTCGACCGCCTCGCTGGTGCCGGCGAAGCCGTGCTGCTCCCAATCGTCGAGAGCGGCCGTCAGGCTCTCGCGGTCGGCGGCGACCACGGCGTAGCGGTGGCTGTCGTGGCTGCGCCGGGTTGCTGCCGACGCAAGAAGGTCACCGAGTCGGCCGGTGGTGGAAATCTGCTCGCGCAGCGCGGTGACCTGCTGTGGTACTCCGGCCTGGTTCGATGCGGAAGCCAGCAGGACATACGGGCCGGCGGAAGGCGGCTCAGCTGTGGTTGCCGGTGCATCGACCGGGGATTCGACGATGACATGTACGTTCGTGCCGCTGAGCCCAAAAGAGCTGACTCCGGCCCGTACCGGACGGTCCAGCGCTGGCAGGTCAATGCCGGTGGCGGGCACGGCAATGCGCGAGCCGGACCAGTCCACGGCGGTAGTGATCTGATCGAGATTTGGTTGACCGGGGACGTGCCCGGCGTTGACGATCCACAAGGCCTTGAGCAGACCAGTGATGCCGGCGGCGGCGTCGGTGTGCCCGAAGACGGCCTTACTGGAGCCGATCAACAGTGGCCGGGTGTCCGTTGAGCGCGGCTGGTAGGCCTCGCTCAAGGCGAGCAGTTCCATTTGGTCACCCAGCGGGGTGCCGGTCCCGTGGGCCTCGACGAAGTCGACGTCGTTGGCGGTCAGCCCAGCGTGCGCCAGCACGGCTTGGTGCAGGTCTACCTGGGCCATGGCATTGGGGGCGGTCACGCCGAGGCTGCGCCCGTCCTGGTTGACCGCCCAGCCGCGGATGACACCGTAGACGTTGTCCTGGTCTGCGACCGCGTCGCTCAACCGTTTGAGGATGACGAATCCGCAGCCGTCACCGCGGATAACCCCGTCGGCGTTGGCGTGGAACGGCCGGCAGCGTCCGGTGGGGGAGATCGCCCCGACCCGGCTCATGAACACACTCAGCTCCGGTGCCAGCATCAGGTTCACCCCACCAGCCACCGCGGTGTCGCATTCCCCGGCACGCAGGTTCTGGCAGGCCAGGTGGACTGCGAACAGCGACGAGGAGCAGGCGGTGTCGACCGCGGCAGCCGGGCCACGCAGATCGAAGGCATGTGCCAGCCGGCCGGCGGCGAAGCTGAACTCGGTGCCTGGGGCGTATCCAGGACCGATGCCGGCAATACCGAGTGTCTTGCTGTGCAGAAGGGCGTAGTCGTTGGCCAAAATGCCGACGAACACGCCCGTGCGGGTGGCCGCCCACTGCTCACGGGTCCGTCCGCTGTCACACATCGCCTCCCAGGCGACCTCCAGCACCAACCGCTGTTGGGGGTCTAGCGAACCCGCCTCGCGGGGGGCAATCCCGAAGTGCGCGGGGTCGAACCGGTCGATGTCGTCGAGGAACGCGCCCACGTGGCTGGCTGTGGTGCCGGGACGGGTTCGAGTGGGGTCCCAGAACTCAGGGCCCCAGCGCTGCGGCGGTACCGGGCCGGCGATAGCGCCGGCGGCCAGCTGCGCTCCGAACGCGTCGAGATCGCGCACGCCGCCGGGGTAGCGGCATCCCACCCCGACCACGGCGATGGGCTCGGCGGTGAACGCGGATGAGGTGGCGGCCATGTGATGCCTCCGGATGCGGGTCGGCACGGTCGGTGGTGGGTGCGCCTCACGTCGTGTGTGGTAGCCCACGCCATCGGATAGGGGGGTGGTGACGGGAAGTTGTCGTGTCCGGGGTGGAGGCTCGGGCCTGGTGCGCGTCAAGACGGTGCCGGTCGGCACCAGGCCCGGAAGCCGGAAGAACGGGGCGGTGTGTCAGAATGCCGGCGCTGCGGTGGGTGCGCGCAGGGTGCCGAGGTACGGATGCCACAGGTGAGTGGGGTCGTTCTCTACCGCTGTCACGGTCTCGCGCATGACACGTAGCACCTCGGGTTCCGACTCGTCGTACAGGTCGCCCTGCAGCAGTCTGACGACGTCAAGGCGGTAGCGCGGGTCCTGGACGAACGAGGTGAACAGGATGTTGAGCCGGTAGTAAACGGAAATGAACTCGTACCAGTTGCGCACACCGTTGCGCAGTTTCTGTTCGTAGGCCGTGAAACGGTCCCGGGTGAATTGTCCGGCCTCGAACGCGGCGATGATGTCCCGGCTGGCGAATTTGGCGCTGGTGAGTGCGACACTGACGCCGCTGGAGAAGATCGGGTCGACGAAGCGGGCGGCGTCACCGATGAGCACGAACCGGTCACCGCAGATCTGCCGCATCGCGTAGCTGTAGTCGCCTTCGACCTTCAGCGGGCGCACCTGGGTGGACTGTTTGAGGGCGTCGGCGAGTTCGGGTCGACTAGATACGAAGTCCCAGAAGAACTTGTCCCGGTCGGTGTTCGCGGAGGCGAACCGGTGCTTCTGCGTCACCACACCGACGCTGGTGATTGTGTCGGTGATCGGGATCTGCCACACCCAGGTGTCCTTGATGGGCAGGAAGTGGATGTAAATATAGTCGATCTTTTCGGGGTTGCTGGTGAGCGCTTTGCGGTCCAGGTTCTCGAACCAGCTGTGGATCGCGTATTGGTTGAACACCGGGTCGGGGACCTTCAACCGCATCTGCCGGCCGAGCATGGTTTGCCGGCCGGACGCGTCGACCAGCATCCGCGCGGTGGTGGTGAACTCGTCCGATCCGTTGCGGAAAGTTACGGTGACACCGTCCGGGTCGTCGAAGTCGGCGTTGAGTACCCGGGTGCCTTGCCGCACGGTGGCGCCCAGGCTTTCCGCGTGCTCGAGCAGGATGAGGTCGAACCGGCCGCGGTCGACGTGGTAGGTGTAGTCGCGGTCGACGCCGGGCTGGTCACGCTCGCTGAACAGAATTTCCGCCGCGCCGAAATCGTGCGCGAGCTTGGTGAAGTCGTTGGCGACGATGGTGCGGGTGTCGGCGGAGGTCCAGGCCGCCCCGTACTTGCGGGGGAAACCCGCCTGGTCGACCTTCGCCATCGCACCGGTCTCCAGCATCACCCGTGTCGTTGCCGGCACCAGTGATTCTCCGACGTGTTCGCGGGGAAAGTTTTCACCTTCGAACACAGCGACCGACAGGCCGGCTTTGGCCAGGTAGGCGGCGGCGGTGGATCCCGCCGGCCCACCTCCGATGATCACGACGTCAAACTCGGGCTCCATGCGCTCACTCACTCCGTTCCCACGTTGGTCATCTGTTGGGTGGCCGTGAGGTCAACCACCATGGCGGTGATGCTGCGTACGTCTTTGAAGTGCTCTGCGTTGACGTACTTGGCGGGTACGGAGGCGCCCAATTCCTCACGGATGAACGTCAGCAGGACGGCGGTATTCATCGAGTTCAGCACGCCCCACTCCAGCAGTGGTGTGTTCTGCTGCAGTTCGTCTTTCTGGTCTCCGTCCAGGAACCGTTCTCGGATGAAGGCCATGAGTTGGGCCGAGACGTCGTCATGGGTCATGTGCTGGGTCCTCCCAGGAGGTCGATGTCGTGCGATTCGCCCGGATGATCGGGGTCTTGGTCCCCAGCGGTGGCTACGGCCGCCGCGTGTGGTCGAAGGTGCGGCTGGACGCGACGGGCGCGGTTGCAGGGAAGGCGTCCGGTGCGCGTCATGTTGCCGGTGGCGGAGGGTCACGGCCGGAACGGGATGTCTGCGCCGTCGCAACCGACATCAGGTGCCCTGGGCTGTGTGGGACGGGGCGGCGATGGCTAGCAGCGCCGACCGGTCGATCTTGCCGTTGCGGGTGCGCGGCAGTTCCGTGACGGTTCGGACATGGTCGACGAGCATGTAGCGCGGCAACTGTTGTGCGCAGTGCTGTCTGAGGGCCAGGGTCCCCGGCTGCCGATCGGGGTGTGGCAGCACGAATGCTGTCAGCTGGGCGTCCACGCCGGTTCCAGTTACGACGGCGACGGCTTCAGCGACGTCGGGGTGGGTGGTTAGGGCCGCTTCGATGTCACCGAGCTCGACGCGGTGGCCGCGTACCTTCACCATGTGATCGCGCCGGCCCACGAAGTCGAATCCTCCGTCAGGCAGCACACGTACCAGGTCGCCGGTGCGGTACGGTCCTTGATGGCGTCGCTGGCCCCAGTATCCGAGCATTACGGTGGGTCCTTCGACGAGCAATTCGCCTTCGTCGCCGGGCCCGGCGATGCTGCCGTTCTCGTTTTGCGCCCATACCCGGTCGCCGCAGGCGGCGGTGCCGATGGGAACCGGCCGGTCGCGGGCCAGGTCTGCGGCGGAAAGTTCGTGGTAGGTGCACACGTTTGTTTCGGTCGGCCCGTACAGGTTCAGTAGCCGGGCCGAAGTCCAGCCGGCCAGTTGACGCACGTGGGTGATGGCAAACGGCTCACCGGCGAACAACACCGCCCGCAGGGCCGCCGGCGCGGGCCGGTCGAGTAGCCCACCTTCACGGATCATCAGGGCCAGCGCCGACGGCACCGAGTACCAGATGCTGATGTGTTGGTCATGCAAGAGCTGGACCAGTTGTGCGGGTGCGTAAGCCAGGTGGGTCGGGATCAGGCATACGCACGCGCCGCTGGAGAATGCCGCGTACAGGTCGAGCACGGAAAGGTCGAAGGTCAAGGGGGCGTGGTTGGCGAACCGGTCCGCGGGCAGGGGCTGCAGTTCAGTGGCCGCCCAATCGACGAAGGCGCGGGCGTTGCGGTGGCTGACGCATACGCCTTTGGGCCTGCCGGTTGATCCTGAGGTGTAGAGGATGTACGCCAAGTCGTCGGCTGCGACAGGTTCATTGAACGACTGTGCCCGAGAGTCCGTATCGGTAAAATCTAGGCAGACGGTGCTGGGCTCAAGTTCGGTGCGGATCCGACCGGACAAGTCCGGCGTAGTCAGGACTGCGGAAGCGGCGCAGTCTCGAGCCATAGCCGCTACCCGCGCGATCGGCGTGCTGGTCTCAGCGGGAACATAGGCTGCGCCAAGCCGCAGGACGGCTTGCATGGCTGCGACCGTGGTGACTGATTTCTCCGCCCAGAGAACCACCCGGTCGCCGTGGCCGACACCGTTGTGCCGCAGGACGGCGGCGAGAGCGTTGGCGTGCTGGTCGAGTTCACGGTAAGTGACGGCATGCCCGGCGTCGATGACGGCGAGGTTGTCGGGTTCCGCAGCGGCCATGTCGATGACGAGCTGGTGCAGGTTCACAGCCGCGCCTCTCGGGCGATGATCTCGCGCTGGATCTCGTTGGTGCCGGAAAAGATGGTGGCGGGGATGCTGTCGCGCAGTTGCTGCTCGACTCCAGTGGCGGTGAGATAGCCGGCTCCACCGAAAATTTGCACTGCGTCGATGCTGTTGGCGACGGCAGCCTCGGAGACCGCTATTTTGGCCAAGGCCACGGCCGTGGTGTGATCACGGCCACCGTCCAGCAGCCAGCAGGCCCGGTACAGCAACAGTCGGCTGCTCTCCAGGCGTTGCCGCATGCCGATGATGCGATGTGAGATGGCCTGGAAGTCGCCGATGGCCCGTCCGAACTGACGCCGCCTGCGGGCGTGCTCGGTGCATTGCTGCAGTTGCCGCTCCATTAGCCCCAGATATGCGGCGAACAGGCACCCACGTTCCCACGCCATCGAGTGCTGGAAGATGACGCTGCCTTGTCCTTCACTGCCGAGCCGATACGCCTCCGGCACCCGGCATCCACGAAACGCGACCCGTGAGGCCGGGCAGGATGCGAGCCCTAGCTTGCCCAGTGGGGGCCCGACTTCCACACCGGCCGTCCCAGCGGGTACCGCGAAGGCCGTGATGCCAAGGAAACCCGCGGATGGGTTGGTCACTGCATAGGTGATGAAGACGTCCGCGGCGGGCCCGTTGCTCGCGAATGACTTGTCCCCATTGAGGATGTAGTCGTCGCCCACCCGGTCTGCGGTGACGGCGAGCTGCCCAACGTCGGACCCGGCTGCGTCCTCGGTCATCGCGTTCGCGGCGACCAGCTCGCCACTGGCTAGCCCAGCCAGTAAACGCTCGGCTGTCGGGCTGTCGCCGAAGTCACGTACAGGAACGGCACACGCCAGCAGGTGAGCGCTGATGCTGAACACGAACCCCGTGTCGGGGCACCCGCGGCCGAAAGCTTCCAGGCATAGGGCTGTATCGAGCGCGCCCAGCCCGCCGCCACCGCAGTCGGTGGGTAGGCACAGGCCTACCAGCCCGATGTCGGCTGCGACTTTCCAGTCGTCGCGACTGAAATAGGAGCCGGCCTGTTCCCGGACCGTACCGAGCCTGGCACGTACCGCGGCCAGCACATCGTCATATCGTGCTTGTTGTTGCGCAGTCAGATCGAAGTCCAAGGCCTGTCACGCCTTCCCCCGTTGCATCGAACCGCCATGAACGCCGTCGGCTGCCGATCAGCGCGGTTCTGAACAGTCCACTTCTGAATGCTCGCTGGATCGGCGGGGACGAGGACGCGTCTGTGCGATGCCTCGTGCGTGACCAGCTTGACGCCTTTGCGGCGAGCCAGTCCCATTCCCGACGTCACATGTGGTCGTGCGAATCCCCGTAACATCCGGTTAACCGGATGATGATGATCTCAGCCGATGTCATCGGTATCGAAACGTACTTGGCTCCGCGCGGGGTCGTCAAGAGCGTCCTGGCGACCGAGCCTGGTGCCAGCGGGGCCCAGCGAGGGCGACAAACACTGCGAATGAGCCCGATACAGGGCACGTGGCGCCGATACCTGCCCAGCTCACGAAGCGCCGTCCTCAATGGGCAATCAGCGATTGCGCGTGCCGGAGCAGAGCATGTGCGGCGATGGGCGCGATGTTCCCGTGCCGCTTGGCCAGTCGCAGGAGCGCGTCTCACGTGCCGGGCCCCTCGGCCAGATCGGACCGAATCGTAGAGGCGGCGCCGTCGGGCTGGTCATGGTTGCGTTCGCGCAGTTGCTCCTCGGAGGTGTAGTCCACCCGCCGCATGGCGTAGCGCAGCAGAGGCGGCGCCATGAGCGACGTCGCGATCGCTACCAGGACGATGATCGTGTAGGCGGCCGTGCTTAGGACGCCGAGGCGGAGCCCGACCATCGCGACGATGACCTCGATGACACCACGGGCGTTCATGCCTGCGCCCAGTGCCAGTGCCTCCCACCGGTTCATTCGGCTGGCCCGTGCGCCGATGTACGCACCGGCGAACTTGCCGAGGATCGCGACGGCAAGTACGAGGATCGCGGCGGCGAAGACCACTGGTTCTGCCAGGGCGGTCAGGTCCATCCGTAGCCCCGCTGTGGCGAAGAACAGTGGTGCGAGTACACCGAGCACGACCGCCCGCAACGGGGCGAGCCGGGCGAGAGTGAATTGCCTTGTCCGCCCGCTGGAATCTGCCATGTGCGGTCGCAGGGCCGTGTTGGCGGGCTGCGAGCTACTCGGGGCACAGGTGCCGATGAGGATGCCGACGACGAAGGCCCCGAACACGGCTTCGAGTCCGAGCGCGTGGGTAGCAGCGGCACCCAGCAGCACGAGGATTACGGCGGTGGCAACCACGGGCCCGGAATCGGACGATCGGGCGCTCATGCGCAGTGCGACGCGGACGATGGGCCTGCCTACCAACGCTGCCAGGATCAGCACCGCCGCCAGGTAGGCCAGTGACAGGCCGACCTCGCCGGCGTGCAGGCCGGTGGTGGCCATCGCTGACACGACAGACAGCATCAGCCACCCGACGACGTCATCCACCATGCCTGCGGACAGGATCAGCTGACCGATATTACGGTGCAGTAGATTCATGTCTATCAGGGTCTTCGCGATAACGGGTATAGCGCTGACGCACATCGCGACG
Source organism: Micromonospora sp. NPDC085948 (assembly GCF_040686315.1). NCBI lineage: Bacteria > Bacillati > Actinomycetota > Actinomycetes > Micromonosporales > Micromonosporaceae > Micromonospora > Micromonospora sp. NPDC085948. The sequence goes on from NZ_JBFBJW010000023.1 coordinate 23,007, forward strand.
CCGAGGAACAGGGCGAATACGGTGCGGTCTCCGTCGTCGGCTAGAAGTGAGGTCGGCAGCAGGTAGCCGGTCGCGATACCCAGACCCAGCGGCACGATGAATCCCGCCACGCTGATGCGCGCGGCCGTGCTGCCGCGGCGCCGTACCAGGGCAGCGTCGACCTCGGTGCCGGTAATGCCGACCAGCAGCAGCACGCCAAGCTGCCCGACCACGTCAAGTAGATGGAACTGGCTTGGGTCCTTGGGCAGCAACCAGCCGGCGAGGCTCGGTGCGAGGTGATCGAGCACGGATGGACCGAGGAGCACACCGGTGCACAGCTCACCGACGACCGCCGGCATGCCGAGCCGCACGGCGAGCCTTCCGAGCAGTAGGGCTAGCAACAGGAGCAGGCTGATCTGGAGGAGGAACACCAGCAGCGGATGAGCCGCAACCGGTGCAACGGGAACTGCGAGCGCCAACGTAGCCTCCCAGGACTGCCGCACCGGAGAGGTGCGGTATGCGGATGGCGGAAGTGCCTCAGGTGCAGGGTGTGGCCGAGCGAGAGGACGGACTGTCGAGGCGGGGGTCGGTCTGAGCCGCGGCGGAGCTGCGCAGCCAGGGTGAATGCGGTGATCGACGGAGGGCAGCGGCTGCGCTCCTTTAGCTGGGCGGGCCACATGCCGGCGGCGACCAGCGACGGTCCCCGTGCACGGAGGGCACGTCGGGGCGGCACGATGCGGAGAAACCTTCGCACGTTGACGGAACGGTGGGTGATCTTGCTGTGGCAGGCAGTCGCCGCGAACCGTGCCGCCGGAACCCGTCCTCGTGACTGTCCGGCCCTCCCCCCGGCCGCCGGTCCAGCGTCCACCTTCACGGCCGTGGAAGCTTGGCATGTTTCGTTTACGCCGCCGACGGTCGCTTGGTCATCATGAACATCGCCAATTGGCAATGTCAACAGGTGCGACCGATGATGCCGGATCGTCCGGATATAATTCGCTGCGGTCGATCGGCGTGCACGGGTCGAACTGGTACCGCGAGGCGACGCAGCGACCGAGGCCTGGCCATGGTGCGCTGCGGCTTGGCCCACGAACGGTCGGCAGGCGGGGACTCCGTCAGCGAGGTTGAGGGTGCCGCGCGCCACCGGGCATACCCAGGCGATGTCCGCCAGCACCGCAACAAGCAGCATGGCCAACGGTGCAAGCCGACCAGCGCGGGCCGGGACGTCCGCGAGCAGGCGGAAGTGGGGCGATTCGTCATGGCAGGGCCATCCGAACCGAGCCCGCGTCACCGCCGACGTACATTCACCACTCTTCCAAATCAACCATTGCTGGCCAGATTTCTGGTGGTTTGCAAGGTGTGCACGCGCCCGCCGCCCGCACGGGCAATGGCGTGCTGTTCGACGTGGGCCGCCCCGACGCCGCCGGCCGGGTCACCGCTCGTGCACTGCTGAGGGCCTTGGGCTGGACACCGGGCCTCACCCTGCACATCGACGTCGCGAGTGGCGAAATCCTGATCACCCCGGCCGCCGATGGCACGCACGCCGTGGGCACTCGCGAGGAGCTGCCCCTACCGGCCGCCGCCCGGCACCTGTGCGGCATCGCCACCGGCGAACCCGTGCTCCTAGCCGCCCTGCCCCGCCGCAACCGCATCGTCGTGCACCCTCAAACACCCTCACCGCGGTCCTGGTCGATCTGCACGCCCGAATCCTCGCAGAGCCCTCATGACCACGGATCCCGATCGTGTCACCACCGCCCGAGCACCTCGGCCCCACCGCCGCCGACCTCAGCGGCAGTAACCGGCCTGCCGTGCCGACAGTCGCCGAGCACCTTCCAGCTGTCGTCGCCGCGGCGAGCCCGGGCACCCGACGCACCTACGGCAGTTCCTCGCGACGGATGGTCGCTGCCCTTGGCGATCGGCGCATTGACGCGGTGCGGGCCAGCGACCTCGAAGCCCTCATGCGACAGACCACCGCCGACGCCCGCCCTCGCCGCAACTCCCGAAGCGGCCGGCACGCTGGCGAGCAACTCATCGCCGCCGCCCGCGCCTTTACGATCGCGCCATCGTTCGTCCTCGGCTTCGACGCCCTCGACACCGGGCTGCGGCTACTACCCCTCATTGGCGGCCTCGTCGCCGGCGCCGGCATCGCCACCCGCCTCACCACCCGCACCGGTCATCGCACGCCGATCCTCGCCGGCCTTGCCATCACCACCGCCGGACTACTCACCGGCGCCCTGACAGACACCACCAGCAGCTATGGATTCATCGCGACCTGGTACGCGATCGTCGGCCTCGGTATCGGCGCCACCCTCGCCCCCTCCATGGACGCGGTGCTCGCCGTCATGCCAGCCGAACGCTCCGGCGCCGGCATCGCCATCACCATGACCATGCGCCAAACCGGCGGCGCCCTCGGCGTTGCCCTGCTCGGCAGCCTGTTGTCCACCACCTACCGGGACCGCATCGACCCCACCGGCCTGCCGGTGCCAGCCGTCGAAGCCGCGACACAATCGATCGCCGGAACGATGGCCGTCGCGCACCGTCTGGAACTACCGGTGCTCGCCGACGCCGCGGGCCTCGCCTATGTCGATGCCATGGTCTACGTGCTTTTCGCCTGCGCCCTCGTCGCCGCGCTTGGCGCCGTCGCGACAATGCTGTTCATGCCCGCCAAAGCTAGCGATCGACCGACCGCCAACTCCCTCGATCAGGTGACCAGGTAGGCGTCAGCCGCGATCGTCAACCCGAGCACGTACAGCACCAACGCCGCGATGCGGATCATGGCGCTCCGGTCGGTGGCGCGGCCTGCGGTGCCGGTTCGCGCGGCGAGGTGACCGCAGGACGGCGACGTACAGGGTGGCATCGGCGAGGTTGAAGGAGGGCCACCCTGTACGTCGATATGGTCGCTGACGACCAGCTCGCCGATCCCGGTCGGCCAGGGCAGGCAGCACCCACGCCGGGCCGTCGGCGTCGATGCTGAACGCTGACCGGGTTTGTAGCTCAGATGCAGCCACAACGCCGATCCGGAGCCCGTCGCCGGCCGCGATCCCCGCCGCCGAGATCCGCTGCGCCGCCACGCCAGGGCGAAGCGAACCGGTGGGACCTCAGTCGTCATCGTCGTCGTTCTCGACGAGTTCGCCTTCCCACGCTTCGCGGCCTTCATGGATGGCGAATGCGGCGATGACGAACCCGGCTACCGGGTCCAGCCAGGCCGCGCCGGTCAGCGCGTACAGGCCCAGCCCGAGCAGGGTGGAGATGCTCAGCAGCACGCAGATTTTCGTCTCGGCGGCGTCGGCCAGGATCAGCTGGTCCCCGCCGAGCTGCATCGCGACCCGCTTTTTCGCCGCGGCCAGCACCGGCATGATCACCACCGACGCGACCAGCAACACCAACCCGACGACCGAGGTGTCCGGCTCCTCTCCGCCGATCAGGCTGCGTACCCCCTCGAACAGCACGTAGGCCGCGAGCACGAAGAACGTCACCGCGACTGCCTTGAGGGTGCGGCGTTCCTTGGCCTCGTCGGCCTCGTCGGCCTCGCCGTGGCGCAGCCGTGCCGCCAGCCGTAGGCCGACCAGCACCGACGCCGCCGATTCGATACCGGAGTCCAGGCCGAACCCGACCAGCGACACCAGCCCGGCGAGCAGCCCGGCGGTGATCGCCACAGCGCCTTCGACGACGTTGTAGGCGACGGTGAACTGCGCCAGGCGCAGCCCTCGCCGGGTAAGTCGTTCGGCCTCGGCCGGGCTCAAGTCGGCCGGCTTGACGGTGCTCATCGGTTGTCCTCCGTCGCACAGCCGTAAGCCGGGCACAGCGCCACAGCCTCGCCGGTGGCCGCGAGCAGGTGCTCGGCAGCGCGCAGCAGATCCAGCAGCTCCGGGCGGGCCAGGGCGTAGAACATCTGCCGCCCCTCCGGGCGCCCGGCCACCAGACCGCAGTCACGCAGGCACGCCAGGTGCGCCGATACCGTCGACTGCGCCAGACCGAGCTCGCCGGTCAGGTCCACCACCCGCAACTCCCCGTCGGCGAGTCGCCGCAGGATCGCCAGCCGGGTGGGGTCGGCCAGACCCCGGAACAGCGCGGCAGCCGGCGCCAGGTCATCCGAGCAGCGGGGCGCGACCCGCGCCCCCTCATTCATCGTCACTGCACGACGATAGCGAACATGGGCGTGTCATCGGTAGAGTGCGGTGTCATCGGGATCTGACGATGATTGGAGTCTCGACGGTGTTGATGAATCAGGTGGAGACCGCGCTGATCAACTCGGCGCCGCGGCGGTGGCTGCAACGCTGGTACGAAACGCCGTGGCTGTTACGCCTCGGCGGCTCGCTACCGCCTGGCGCCCGGGTGTTGGAGATCGGCTGCGGCCCCGGCTACGGCACCCAGCTCATCCTCGACCGCTTTGGCGCCCACCACGTCGACGCCGTCGACCTCGACCCCGCCATGATCGACCGTGCCCGTCGCCGGCTCGGGTCCTACGGCGACCGCGTCCGCTTGCACCAAGGCGATGCCGCGGACCTGCATGCCACCCTCGGCGCCGGCAACGCCCGCTACGACGCCGTGTTCGACTTCGCGATCATCCACCACATCCCCGACTGGCGCGCCGCGCTGACCGAGATCGCCCGCGTGCTGCGTCCCGGCGGAACCTTCTACTTCGACGAAGTCACCGCTCACGCCCTCGCCAGACCCACCTACCGGCTGCTGTTCGACCACCCCGAGCATGACCGGTTCACCGCCGAACAGTTCACCGCCGCCTGCCACGACGTCGGGCTCCAGGTCGAGGCACGATCCTTCACCCGTATCCGCGGCGACTACCTCATCGGCGCGGCCCGCCGCACATAGACCTCACCGCCTCCGCCCTAATCGTTGAGTTTCGCTGGAAGTCGGCCAACACCCCGGCCATCGCCGATGGTCTCATCGACGCTCTGCCAGCCCTGCCTACCGGGTCGCGAAACCACCAGTCACGAGCCGCCGCCACACCTCTTGCTAAGCCATCGCCCGCGCCTACGCCGGCCACACCGACAGCCCAGACTCCTCCACCACCACCTACATCAAGTCTGATCTGCACGACGTGGCCAATACGCTGTCGGCCATGACCGGCCAGGCCCATCCGCTGGCCCGTTTGGCAGATCATGCCGGCCGATGGTCGCAGGCGAACCTCGCCGTCTCACCTATATCCGAGTAAGGGCGGGTAGCCGCGTGCGGTGCTCCGGGTGAGTCGGCTCCGGGGGTCACCGCACGCGGTCAGGCCCAGGCCCGCGGCCCACGCACTACCTTGGTCGCGGCACCTGCCTCGCGACCCAACCACAGGCTCGGAGCTATTCGACGGCCTCCCAGGCCAGGGCGGGGGGTCGTTGCCCGCCGCTGGTCAGGAACTGTCGTGCCGCTTGCCGGGCGGTCGCGTCGCTGACGCGGGTGCGTTCGGGCCACGCGTCGGTGGGCGTGCCGGCGTAGCCGAAGGTGAACGCGGGCCCGGGTTCGAGGTCCGGCTGGTAACCCCAAGCGCTGCCGTCGGCGGCGACGTGATAGCCCAACGACCGATCGGGGCGCCCGATGCAGATGCCGAGCATGACGGGAAACTCGGCCCCACCGGGAGCGACGAGAGTGACGCAGTAGGGCATCTGCTCGGTGTGAGCTTGACTGATCGTGTCCAGCATGGCGTCGAGTTCAGCGATGGTACTGACCGACGCGGCACCGTCGCCGCGTCGCCAGGTGATGTCGATGCTCATCGCCGGATCCCCTCATCGCGGCGCTCACGACTTACGGTTCTTGGACCTCATTGACCTCTCGGTACACGAGTGCCTCAAGGGCGTCCCGGAAGGCAGCGAAGTCGTTGATTGGCTCGGTCGGATCGTCGTCGAGTTCGAAGTCGCGTCGCATCGTCCGGATATGACTTTTCAGTTCCTCGGCATCGACGGAGTTGTCTAGGGCGGCTTCGGCCTCCTCGAGCAGCAGCGTGGCCTGTGCCCTGTCGGCGGTGATGGGATGGTCCAGCAAGAACGACCGCTTGATGCGTTTGATCTTGGCGCTGGTCTTCTCCGTGGTGATCTCCCGCATGGCCTGGCGCTGTCTGCGACCGAGCTCACGGAACAGGACCCGGAAGTTTGCGTCCAGAACCTCGGCCGCAGCCGTGAGAGTGCTGTCTTCACGCACTGCCTGAAGAACGCTGCGGGCGAAGCCAACTTTGTCTAAATGGAATCCCACGAGCTTCGCCGTGGCGGCCTGCTCCAGCGCGTCGTGGGTGCCCGAGCAACCCTCGAAGTTCACGTCCTTCGGCTTGAGGGTGCCGATCTTGGCCGCCTCGGTGGGGTCGAGGAACTCGTTGGCGTAGCGTTTGACGGCTTCGATGCAGATCGGCAGTGGAATGAGGTCCTCAATGGCGACTACGCCAGCCGGGAGGGTGCTGACCAGAGCATCGGTTGGGAGATCACCCAGCTGCAGGACATACTTGGCATCGATCACCGGTTTGCCGTTGGGGCCCTTCTTAAGTGCCTTCACCGCTTGGTTTCCGGAGGCGTCGCTGTCGAGCAAGACGATCACGGCGGGTCGGTCCACGTCACGGCCCCGCGCTAGGTACACCAGGTAGGGGATGTGCGGCGCGGACCCGGCCGGTACGAGCGTCACGGCGTTGAGATCGAGGCTGTCCGTCGACGCGGTCCTCTGTCGGCGCAGCCGCGCCGACATGCCGGCCAGCATGACCTGGTCAGACATGCCCTCCAGCATCAGGTTGCAGTTGCTGATGAACGTGGTCTCCGCCACGAACCCGCCGAACGCCGAGCGCAGCGGTTCGTAATGATTACGAGCCGCGTTGCGCACCACGCGGGTGCCCTCGTCGCCTTCACCTTTCTCCAGGACGCGGATCCGATCACCATGGTTCTTGTCAATGAGGAACGGGGAGTGCGTGACGTAGACGACCTGGCAGGCCGTGCGGGTCGGGTCCTGCGGGTGGGCGAAGTCCTCGAAGATTCGCAGCAGGTCCTGTTGTCCTGTACTGGACAGGTAGGCGTCCGGTTCGTCCATCAGAAGCACTTCGCGAGCGCCTGACTTGGGTGGTTCGTGCGAGAGGTACTGCACGAAATAGCTCAGGAAGTACTTCAAGCCCCCGCTGCGCTCGTCTGCGGAGTACTCCGTGCCGGTCCGGTCGCGGATGGTGAACACTAGGTCTTGGTCGCGTAGGGTCACCAAGAGCTGGAAATGCAGGTCCTGCGACCACCACTTCGGGAAATTCAACGCACCGGAGAGCCCACGGTTGATCCGCTCCACGATGCCGTTCGCGAAGCCGTCCTTGCCTTCCTCGACAGCGTTGAGGAGTTCCTGGAAGGCGGTCCGATCGATTCCAGCGACCTTGAGCAACAGGTCGTCGGCGAGAGCGAGCTGCTTGTCGTGCTCGGCATCCTGGGTGTTCGCGGTGGAAAACGCGCTGATGAGCGTCGGTGTGGCCGCCGAGACGCCTTCAGCCGAACCAAACCAAGACGGCCCATTCTCCAGGATTTGGTTCACCAAGCCTAGACGGGTCTTTCGGGGACTCGTCCGCAGAGAACGCTCGGCGTCAGCCAGATACTTGATCGGAACACTCTGTGGCAGCGCGACTGTCGCGTCGATCTCGAACGGCTGCGGGAGGAGTGCGTCGAGGAGCTTCTTGTCTTTGACGGGATACTTGGCCCAGTCGTCGCCCTGCCGGACGTACACGACGGGGTCCTTCCCACCGATCCGGAACATCCAAAAACTCTCGGTGCCGTCGTCGAGCTTCGTCTTGCATGCCTTCGCCAGCGACTCCAGGTCGGTGGGACCCAGGTGCTTGAACTCGAGCCCGAAGTCGGGGAACGCCATCGCCTTCTTCACAGCAAAAAACTGGGAGTAGCGGCAGAAGTCACCCCGCTCAATCCCCTTCCCGGTGAGCCCGTGCTTGATCGCCGTCAGTAACTGGCTCTTACCCGACTCGTTCGCTCCCACCACAGTGGTGACGTCGCGCTCCAGCGACACCTTGACGAACGGATACTGCAGCCCGTCGGGTTCGAGCACATCCCACGGATTGGGCTCGAAGTCACGGTGTGCCTTCCGTAGATAGTCAAAGTTGAACGAGCGAAAGAAGCGGATATAGGCCGCAGAGATGAACACCGATGGCCCCTCTCGGTCCGGGCGGCTAAGCGTGACGACCGGTCCTGTTACTGGGGAGGTACGACAGCGCACCCTCCTGAAGGTGGCGGTAGTGGAGGTCGCGGCTCACGGCGCGCGTCAATTCCGCGATGGAAGTTGGGTGGCGTCCGGTGCACGACGTCCACCTACGCGAGATCGACGCCTTCCGTCGTGTCGCCCTCGGCAAGCCGTGGCACCTCATCACGACATGAGGAAGCTGCGACGGTGGGGTGTCTCGGTCAGCCACAGGGAGAGCCGCACGTCTCAGTGCAATCCCTCGGTTTCGCGGTGCCGCTGATCGAGATCCGGGCTTAGCCGCGTCAAGGGTGAGAGTCCAGTCCCGGCCGTGGTTGGTGTCTGTCTCTGTCGGCTATCCGCCACGCGCTGGCGAGCAGTGCCTTCTCGTAGTGCGATGACCATGTGGGGCGGGCACTAAGGGAGTACCGTCGCGAGTCCGGTGCCCTGCTGGGCACGATCGCCGTCGGCCTGGCCATCAACATCGTGACGGCGCGAACGGACAGCTGGCGTGGGCCGTGGCGGTTTGTCCTTGACTACGCCTACCTGTGGCTCCCACTCTGCGTCGTCCTGTGGCTCAGCTGGCGCTTCTTCGTCCATCGCCGCACAGCGGTGACGTGGCGCGGCGCGGAAAGCCCATACCCTGGTCTCGCGCCGTTCACGGTGGAGCGATCGAGTGTCTTTTATGGCCGCGACCGCGAAGCAAGGGACGTACTGAACCGACTGGAGCGCTCCGGGCCGGCGCCGGCGACCCGGATCGTCACTATCGTTGGCCCGTCGGGGGTGGGCAAGTCCTCGCTGATCCGCGCGGGTGTCATCGCTCGAGTACCACGGCGCTGGACCTTGGTGGGTCCGCTACGTCCGGCCTCCGACCCGTTCATGAGCCTCGCCGCGGCTCTAGAGGATGGCCCAAAGGCTGTACTGGAGACGGCGCGACTGCTGCGGGAAGAAGCAGCCTCTCCGGAAGCCCCACTCGGGGTTGTGCCAAGCTTCCTCGCCGCCGCCCGCGGCCCTGTACTGCTCGTTGTCGACCAGGCCGAAGACCTGTACACGATGACCGGCGAGCATGACCGGGCCCAGTGGTGGAGCCTGCTGACCCGAACGCTGACGGTGCTGCCGGAACTGCGCCTGCTGGTGGCGATTCGGCCCGAGTTCCGCCGCCGGCTCACCGATCAGCAGGCTGGCTTCATCACCCGACCGGTGGCCATCGGTCTGCTGGATCCGGCCCGCATCCGACAGGCCATCGCGGGGCCTGCCCGGGCTGCCGGACTCACGTTCGAGGACGACCTCATCGACCGCATGACCGCCGATGCCACGGTCGGTGACGCGCTTCCCCTGCTCAGCCACCTGCTGCAACGTCTGCACCTGCAGTCCGATCGCCAACACATCACGGTGGCCCAGTACGAACAGGCGGGGGAGGTCGGCGGCGCTATCGCAGCTCACGCCGAGCAGATCTACGAATCCCTCACCGAGCGCTACCCCCAACAGACTGTCGACTCTGCTCTGCTGCGCGGCATCGGCATGGAAGGTAGCGAAACCGTACGAAAGGCGATCGAGCGATCTGACCTCGATACCACCGCAGCGAGCATTCTTGAGGAGTTCAGGGCAGCCCGTCTGATCATCGACGTCGAGGACGGCACCTGCCTCGAATTGACCCACGACGCCCTGTTCCGCCAGTGGCGACGACTCGCCTCGCTGATCACCGCCAACGAGGAGCGCCTGCACCGCATCACCAGGCTCGAGCACCGCGCGGCAGCATGGCAAGCGGACCCACACACAGACGACCTCTTGCGCGGCCGAACGCTCGCCGATGCTCTTGCGCTCGCAGCTGAAGTGCCCGTCTCCACTGCAGCCCGACGCCTGCTCGACGCCTCCCGGGAGTCCGACCACCAGGACCGCGTCCGACAGTCCGAGCGGATCGCCGAGTTGGCACAACAGGTGCGCCGGCAGGACCCTCAACTGGCCGTGGCACTGGCCCACACCGCGCTACACGAGTTGCCACCCACCCCGGCAGCAACGACGACGCGCTGGGCCCTGACCGCAACCTCGCGAACACGGCACCTCACCATAGGGCACACCACCGGCATCACCTCTGGAGTCTGGTTGCCCGACAATCAGGGCCTGCGCACCGCCGACAAGACGGGGCGCGTCTGCACCTGGGACGACGCCGGTCGCCTTGCCGAGGTCACCTTTGCCGCTGACCGGGATGGGTACGGGCACACACTGCTGAGTGCCAGCGGCACCCTCGCCCTCACCGGGCACGATCGAGGTGCCACGCTCTGGCGCGTCGCGGATGGCTACACCCTGGGCAGCCGAAGGGGGAGTTTTGCAGCATCGCTCGACTCATTCTCGTGGCGCGACGATGTCTGTTTCGCGGGCCAGTTCGACTACCGGACCGTTGACGTCTGCTGCTTAGACGACGACGTCCCACAGTTGGTCACCAGCATCCCGGCCGCACACGTTCGCGCCACAGCATGGTCCCCGCAGGGTGACCGGCTGGCCATCGCCTCAGACGACCTGCTGCTCGTGGTCAGCATCGGCGAGCAGGCGTCGGAAGTCCTGCGACAGCAGGTAGCGTGGTCAGACCCGGTGGTGTGCTGGGCACCCGACGGAATCCGACTCGCCGTCTCAGCCGCTCCGGCATTCACAATGCGCCGCACTGAGATCGTCGCATCGACGCGCCGCACGCTGTGGATTTACAACACCGACACGGGCCAGGCCGCCGAAAGCGCACCGCCGGGCATGACCGAAACCATGGCATGGTCACCTGTCGAGGATGTCATCGCCTACGCCTTGCGTCGAACGCGAGACCATAATCGCGTGGCCTTGTTCGACGTCGGAAGCGGCAGGACCGTTGAGCGGCGGGCGCGCCCTCACCAGATCAGCACGATTGCCTGGTCTTCCGATGGTAAACGAATCGGCTTGGGAACCTCATTTCACAATGTCGAGATGTGGGACGTCATCGGCCGAAGCTTCCGCCGCCTGCCCACCGGAAGCCTACGAGAGATTTCTTGGTCGCCGGACCTCAGGCGCGTCACTGTAAAGCGGCTCGGAACGACGCCAGAGATCATCGAAGTGGACGAGGTGACGCCGCCGCTGCGGCTCGGGGACGACGATTGCCTGTCGATCGCGTTTTCACCACTAGGTGACCTGGTTGCCACCGCGATGCAAGAGCAGGTCACCGTGTGGGACGCGCGGTCCGGTGTCTCGCGGATGCAGTGGGGCGCGCAACCGCGACAAACTCCGAGACACGTAGCGACATCGACGCCACTTCCATGGGTTTATGGACTCGCCTGGTCCGGCGACGGCTCACGGCTGGCTGTCCATACTCATTGCTTCTTCGGCAGAACACCACCCGCTCTCTCGGTCTGGGACGTGGCGAAAGCGCAGCGCCTAGCAGTTCTCGACGGAGGCGAAGACAGCACAGGAACGATTGCCTGGTCCCCGGATTCCAGCCTCATAGCTGCAGTCGCCGGCAAGCACAACGTGAGCTTGTGGCGAGGAGACGACTACACCCTCGTCCACCAATGGCGAACCGAAGGGCCCGACGAGGTAGCAGCCCTGGCCTGGTCGGATGACTCCACCAGACTCGCCGCCGCCGTCGGCAACCACGTCGAAATCTGGAACGTAGCGCAGAAGCAAGTCGGCTCACGCTGTCTCGGCCATACGGGCAACGTCGAAACCCTTACCTGGGCAACCGACGGGCACCGTCTCGCGACCATCAGCGATGACTACATGCTCTACATCTGGCGCGCTCAAGAGGGACGGCCTCTCGGCGTACTTGACATACCTCGTGGGGTAGTGCGAAGCCTGTCGTGGCAAGACGCCCTCATCATCGCCTACGACGACGGCACGATCATGAGCTGGGACGTATGCAATAACCCTGCGCAGGTTCCGGCTGAAGGCAGTGACCCCCGTGCGCTTAACAGTGAAGAACGCGAACGATATGGCTTGCCACGGAAGCCAGTCGACTGAGAGTTCACCAGCGTGCAAAACGGCTCTCGTGGTGGCCCGCCGATCTCAGACACAGAGGCCGTGGCGGACTGAGTCCAACTCGTCGGCTGTACACTTACACATGGTTATGGCGCCCAGTATTGAGCTAGTCCTGGCCGTACCGTAACCTATGAGCATGTGCACCCCAGAATGGTGCACATATGATGCGTACAAGAGTTCGATCCCCCCTCGGACACCACAGTTCGTGGACATCCACGCGAGATCAACTCCCTCTCGCGTGGGGACTCGAGCCGCGACGACTCATATGTGCGCACCGACCCCAAGGAGCCGGCGCCACTTGCGCTGACACCCTCGCCCTCGCGCTGGCGGGGGCCCAGGTGAATCTCGACCGCCCGCGTCCTCGCTGGCCCGACGAGCAGCTCGTCGAGGCGCTCGTTCCCACCCCACTGCCGGTCGCCTCGCCGGAGCCGGCGCCGCTGCCGACACTGCCCGCGCCCGCCGCCCGCATCAGTGATGGCGTGCTGTTCGACGTGGGCCGACCCGACGCCGCCGGCCGCGTCACCGCTCGTGCACTGCTGCGGGCCTTGAGTTGGACACCGGGCCTCGCGCTGTACGTCGAGGTCATGAGCGGCGCAATCCTGATCACCCCGGCCGCCGATGGCGCGTATGTCGTGGGCGCCCGGGGGGAGCTGCCCCTACCGGCCGCCGCCCGGCACCTGTGCGGCATCGCCGCCGGCGAACCCGTCCTCCTGGCCGCCCTGCCCCGCCAGAACCGCATCGTCGTGCACCCCTCAAACACCGTCACGGCGGTCCTGGCCGACCTGCACGCCCGCATCCTCGCAGAGCCCTCATGACCACGGATCCCGATCGTGTCGCCACCGCCCGGGCGCTCCTCGCGCATCTCGGCCTCACCGCCGCCGACCTCACGGGCACCGATCCACCGGCCGTGCCGACAGTCGCCGAGTACCTTCCAGCTGTTGTCGCGGCGGCGAGCCCGGGAACCCGACGCACCTACGGCAGCTCCTGGCGACGCATGGCCGCTGCCCTCGGCGAGTGGCGTATCGATGCGGTGCGGGCCAGCGACATCGAAGCCCTCATGCGACAGGCCGCCGCCGGCGCCCGATCTCGCCGTAGCTCGCGCCATGGCCGGCACGCCGGTGAGCATCTCATCGCCGCAGCCCGCGCCTTCTACAACCGCGCTATCGCCGACGGCTACCTCGCGGCTGCCGACAGCCCCGCTCACCGGGTCCGCAAACCTCGCCGGCTGCCCAACACCCGTCGCGCGCTCACCCCCGACGAACTGTCCGACATCAACGCCGCCGCCCGCAGCGGCGGTAACGACATCGTGCTCGACGCGCTGCTGCTGCGCCTGCACACCGAAACCGCGTGCCGTCGCGGCGGCGCCCTCGCGTTGCGCCTCGTCGACCTCGACGTCGACCACGCGCTGATCCGGTTGACGGAGAAGGGTGGCACGCACCGCTGGCAACCGATCACTCCGATGCTCGGCGCCCGTCTGATCGAGCACGCCCGGGCCCGAGGGGCGGTGCTGCCCACCGACGCGCTGCTGCGCTACCGCAATAGCTGTCCCGCCACCTACCGCCGATACGACCTGCTGTGGAAACGCATCGGCCGGCAGCTACCGTGGGTCGCGGCCCACGGCATCTCCACGCACTGGCTGCGCCACACCACCCTCACCTGGGTCGAGCGGCACTTCGGCTACGGCGTGGCCCGCGCCTACGCCGGCCATACCGACCGCCGCGGACCTGCCACCACCACCTACATCAAAGCCGACCTGCACACTGTCGCCACCGCCTTGGCCGCCCTCACCGGTCAGCCACACCCACTGGCCACCGAAGAGCGAGAAATTCAGTGGCCACCCGCGCAGCCTGACGAGCCGCCGAGCCGGCGAACGTGAGCGGCTCGAGCGCTACCGTTGCCGAGCCACACGCCTCTCAACGTCAGGTTGATGACGTGCTGGTGCCTTATCCAGATGGGGGGCGCGGGCGTGTCGCGGCGAACGCCTGATGAGGATTTACGGGGGTCGCTTCGCCCTCGTCAGGAGCCGCCCTGGGACCGGGGCGCGTACATGATCAGAGCGACGCCGATCAGGCAGATGCCGGCGCCGACAACGTCCCACCGGTCGGGCCGGAACTTGTCGACGATCACGCCCCAGGCGAGGGAGCCGGCGACGAACACGCCACCGTAGGCGGCGAGGATCCGCCCGAAGTTCGGGTCAGGCTGGAATGTGGCGACGAATCCGTACGCGCCGAGGGCGATGACTCCGGCGGCTATCCACCACAGGCCGCGGTGCTCGCGCCAGCCCTGCCAGATCAGCCACGCCCCGCCGATCTCGAACAGAGCGGCGACGATGAACAGCAGGATCGAGCGGACGACGGTCATCGGTGGACCGTACCGGGCTGTCGGTGGCCTGCGGTCATGCCGGTGATCCGGTTGAGCATCGGCAGTCGCTTGTGCCGGCGCAGCCGCCGCGGTGGGAGCGCCAGCTCGCCCACCACCAGGCTCCTCCGGCCAGGGTGGCGAGGGCTATGGCGATGCCGGGCATCCATGCACGAGCGGCGGCCCAGCCGGCACCGGACAGGATCCCGGCGGCGAGCAGCAGTGGGATGGCGCAGCACGCCGCGCAGGCTAGCCCGGCAAGGCTGGTCAGGCCGAATGGCAGCCCGCGGCGGGCCCGGGAAACGATCTGGTCAATCGTTTTCGGCATCGGGGGCTCCTGCAACGGCGATGGTGGCGAACGGGATGGGGCAGCACGGCTGGCCGGCGCAGGTGATGAGGTCGTCGCAGCCGGCGTCCACCGCGGTGCGCAGGGTGTCGGCGATGACGTGCAGGTCGGCGATCTTCGCCTCGACGTCGGCGAGCTTTGTTCGGGCGCGGGCTTGCAGGCCGGCGTCGGAGCCGTGGCGGTGCTGGCTTGCGTCGAGCAGGTCGGCGACCTCGTCGAGGGTGAATCCGAGCCGCTGCGCTGCTTTGATCACCCTCAGCACGGTGACCGTTTCGGCGGGGTAGAGGCGGTGTCCGCCGAGGCTGCGCTCGGGTTGGGCGAGCAGTCCGCGGCGTTCGTAGTAGCGCAGGGTCTGTGGGTTCACTCCGGCCGCTGCGGCGACCTGGGCGGTGCGCAGCCCGCTCATGCCGTCATCCCGGCAGCCGCCCGCTGCGCGAGCGCGTCGAGGACCTCGACGTGCGCGGCCGGCACCTGCACGTCGAGGCGCAGCACGCCGGCGTCGCCGGCGAGGGTGAACGAGAAGAACGAGCAGCAGGAGCTTTCCCGGGCGGTCAGGTCCCGGGCGGTCGTCTCGGCGGCCGGGTCGAGGCACCACCGCAGGTGGGTGGGGGACAGCCGTTGCTGCTCTCGGAGGGCGGTGGCGAACAGGTCGTCGAACTCGGCCAGCCGCAGCGGCCGTTGCACGCTCGGCAAGGTGCACGCCTCGGGCACCCACGTCTGGTCATCGCTGCTCATACCCATGACGGTAAGGCTGTACCGGGGTACCGGATGCAAGCCAAATGCTCGGCGAGCTCGACGAAGTCGCCGTGGCGCCGCAACTAACTTCCTGCGCGCCAATCGTCGCCGATGATTCTGCCTGCGACGGTGCCTCGTCGCCGGCCCGGCTCGACGGTCTGGTCCGCGCTTAGCCTTGGGCTTGCATGGCGTCAATGGTGAGTGTGACGAGGTGCTCTGCGGTGCCGTCGGCTGAGAGGGCGTTCAGGGCGAAAGCCGCGAGCTCCTCGGGTGCGATGTCCTGACGGATCGGTGGTCTCGGCGATGCGCGACATCCTGAGCGCGGTCAACCCATGCTCGGCGATCAGTGCCGTGGCGGCGTCCAGGGCGGCGTCGCGCACCGCGGTGCGCCTCGATCGTGTCTGTCCACAGCTAGGGCACGCACTAACTCCTTTCGTGGCGAGGTGGCGAACTGCGGTCTCTTGTCCTGCGTCGTTGACAAATGCTGAGTTCACGTGGGTGACGTGCGGAACATCGACACGCCTAGACGTCTATACCCCCCGGGGTATCTTGAGGGTGAGGAGGCGATGAGGATGTCGCACGAGGACGCGCACCACCAGGCGCAGAGCCCGGGTGAGACGGTGGACCGACACGGCGGCCACGGTGATCACCGAAGCGGCCGCGAGAGTCTGGGCGGGCGGCCTGTTCAGACCAGCACCGACGACGGGCACGCCAGCACTGGAGGGCATGGCGGCCATGGCGGGCATGACAAGCACGCCGGGCATGACCCGGAGGTGTTCCGCCGTAAGTTCTGGCTGAGTCTGGTCTTGACGGCGCCGATCGTGGTGACCAGTCACATGGTGATGGACTGGTTCGGCTATCGGCTGGATTTTCCGGGCGTCGACTGGGTGGGGCCGGTGCTGGGCACGGTGGTGTTCGTCTACGGCGGGTGGCCCTTCCTGCAGGGCGCGGTGCGGGAGGTCCGTGACCGGGCGCCGGGGATGATGCTGCTGATCGCGATGGCTATCAGCGTCGCGTACGTGGCCTCGGCGGCGACCGCGCTGGGCGTGTTCGACCTGGACTTCTGGTGGGAGCTGGCGGCACTGGTCACGATCATGCTGCTCGGGCACTGGCAGGAGATGAAGGCCATCGGTCAGGCCCAGGGGGCCTTGTCGGCCCTGGCCGCGCTGCTGCCCGACGACGCCGAACGCCTCGGCGGTGACGGTCAGCCCGAACGGGTGCGGGTCAGCGACTTGGGCGTCGGCGACGTGGTCCTGGTGCGTCCGGGCGGGCGGGTGCCGGCCGACGGGCGGATCACCGACGGCCGGGCGGAGGTGGACGAGTCGATGATCACCGGCGAGTCCCGGCCGGTCGGCCGCGAACGCGGCGACCGGGTGGTGGCCGGCACGGTCGCCACCGACGCGGCCATTCGGGTACGCGTCGACGCCATCGGCGAGGACACCGCGCTGGCCGGCATCCAACGCCTGGTCGCGCAGGCCCAGCGGTCCAGCGGCAGGGCGCAGGTCCTCGCTGACCGGTTCGCGGCCTGGCTGTTCTACATCGCCACCGCTGCGGCTGCCGCGACGCTGCTGATCTGGACACTGGTCGGCAACCTCGACGAGGCAGTCGTCCGCACCGTCACGGTTCTGGTGATCGCCTGCCCGCACGCGCTGGGATTGGCCATCCCTCTGGTGATCGCCCTGTCGACCGCCGTGGCCGCGAAGGGCGGCATCCTGGTCAAGGACCGCCTCGCCCTGGAGCGGATGCGCACCGTCGACACGGTGCTGTTCGACAAGACCGGCACCCTGACCCGCGGCGAGCACGTCGTCGCCGGTGTCGCGGCCACCAGCGGCGTCAGCGAAACCGACGTTCTCGCCGTCGCGGCGGCGGTGGAGGCCGACAGCGAGCACCCCCTCGCGCGGGCGATCGTCACCGCCGCCGCCCAGCAGGGCGCCCGGCGCACCGCGACCGGTTTCCAGTCACTGACCGGTCGCGAGGTGCGCGCCGCCGTCGACGGCGTCAGCTACGCCGTCGGCGGACCCGCCCTGCTGCGCGAACTCAACGCCACGGCGCCCGGCGACCTCGACGAGCACCAGGCCGAGTGGTCCCGGCGGGGCGCGGCGGTCCTGCACCTGCTGCGCCTCGACCGCGAACAGGCACACGTCATCGGCGCCCTCGCCCTCGAAGACCAGGTCCGCCCCGAGGCCCTCCAAGCCATCGCCGACCTACGCCAACAGGGCATCCGCAAGATCGTCATGATCACCGGGGACGCGCGGCCAGTCGCCGAGGCGGTCGCCGCCGACCTGGGCTTCCGACCCGGCGAGGACGAGGTGTTCGCCGAGGTGCTGCCCGCCGACAAGGACGAGGCGGTCGGCGAGCTGCAACGCCGAGGGCTGCGGGTGGCAATGGTCGGTGACGGCGTGAACGACGCTCCCGCGCTGGCCCGCGCCGACGTCGGCATCGCCATCGGCGCCGGCACCGACGTCGCCATCGAGTCCGCGGGCGTCGTGCTCGCCTCCTCCGACCCGCGCGGGGTCACCGGAGTCATCCGGCTCTCGCGCGCCTCCTACCGCAAGATGATCCAGAATCTGGCCTGGGCCGCCGGCTACAACGTCGTCGCCCTGCCGCTGCCCGCTGGTGCTCTGGCCTGGGCCGGAGTGAGCCCGAGCCCCGCGGTCGCCGCGGTGCTGATGTCCGCCTCCACCATCGTGGTCGCGCTCAACGCCCAACTGCTGCGCCGCGTGCAGCTGCGCCACCCGGATGATTCAGCTCTGGAGCGCGGGTTCGCCCCGAAGGATCCGGTGCCGGCCCGTTAGCTGGTAACTCGTCATCGACGGTGCTCGTGGTCGGGGTGGATCCCTGCTGCCGAGTCGGTAGCTGCTGGTCGCTCATCCGCTGCTTGCGGACGGATCCGACGCGGCGCGGTCGCCTCGGGCATGACCGGGTACAGACGGGATGTGCAATTCCTTCTCTGCCTTTGGGTCTCCTACCGGAAATGGCATTCGTAATTGTACTGGCGAATCTGTCGAAATACGGGGCACAGGAAAGAGGTGTGGAGAGAATGGTGCGAAGGAACCCGGAGCTGAGGGAGCGACAGGATGAGGTTCAGGAAGCGGTTGACGCTGTTGGCGGTAACCCTCGCGGCCACACCGTTGACCCTTGACGGATGCACCTCCGAGCGCAAGCAGGGTGCCCGACAGTCCGAGGGACGAGCGTCGGCCGCGCCGGCGCTGACCGTGATACCCGCCGACCGGGCACGTGATGTCCCGCTCAGCGCCGAGGTCGGTGCCACCGTCAGCGGCGGGCGGATCACTGCGGTGCGGATCAACGACGACAAGGGCAAGCAGGTCCAGGCGCAACCGCGCGAGGACGGGTCGGCGTGGGTGCCCACCGCGCCGTTGCAGCCCCAACGCACCTACACCGCCGAAGTCAGCGCCACGAGTGATTCCGGAACGACCACCGTCCGGAGGACCACCTTCACCACAATGCAGAGATCGACGAAACCAGCGGTTACCAGCACACTGTATTTCGCGGGCAATCGAACGTATGGGACCGCCATGCCGGTAACCGTCGCCTTCGACCCACCTATTGCGAAGAAGGCCAGGGCTGACGTGCAGCGGCGGCTGTTCGTGACGACAACTCCGCCGCAACCAGGGACATGGTCGTGGTTGAAGGACGGTAGCCAGGTCTTCTACCGCGCCCCCGACTTCTGGCGCCCCAACACGACGATCAGCGTGCGGGCTGCTCTGGAGGGCCTGCCCATCGGGAAGGACCGCGTCGGCGACGCCGATCGGACGGCCACTTCCACGATTGGCCGGCAGGTGGCGTTGGAAGTCGACAACGCCACCAAGCAGATGTCCGTCCTGCGCGACGGCAAGCTCATCCGCAAGATCCCGGTCAGCCTCGGCAAGCCGAGCACGCCGACGTCCAGCGGCAAGATGGTGATCATGGAGAAGCATCAGTACGCGACGTTCGACACCCGCGGCGAGCCAAACGGCGGTTACGTGGTCGACGTCGAGGACGCCCAGCGGCTCACCAACGGCGGCGAGTTCATCCATGGGGCGCCCTGGTCGGAGGGGGACCAGGGGAAAACCAATGTCTCGCACGGCTGCACCAACGTCTCCGCGGCGGCTGCCGATTGGCTGATGGGCGTCACCCAGGTCGGCGACCTGGTCACGTTCACGGGCACCGAGGTGCAGTTGCAGCCGGGCAACGGCTGGACCGCTTGGAATGTCAGCTGGGACGACTTCGTCAAGGGCAGTGCGTTGCCCGTGCCGGCGGGGCTTCGCCCAGCCGCTTCCCCGGTCCCGCATCCCGGTGCCGTGGCCGGCGGTTCGCCGGCCCCCGCCCCGTCGACCACCAGCGACTGAACCGGTCCTGTTGCGGCACGGGGCCGGCCCGCCGTGGGCGAGTCGGCCCCGTGCTGTCCCCACGGGCAACGTCCACGCGTGCTTACAGCATGGACATGTGGACGTGGTCGGTGTGATCCGACGGGCCGCTGTAGGACTTCCAGCCCGTGGCGGGCATCCAGATCTGCCGGTACCAGATGATGTAGTAGATGCCGAGGCGGTCGGCGTTGCGCACCAGGAATGCGGTGAGGTTGTTGCCGTACATCTTCTGGTCCTGCGTCTTGGCTGGGCTGAACCCACTGCCCTGCAACGACCAGTCGCAGGCTCGGCCCTTGGGATGCTCGTAGGGTCCGCCCGACCGGTAGCATCCGACGAACCGGGTGAACCCTGCCCGTTTGACCTCTGTGTAGGCGTGCAGGGTGCGGCTCGTTACGCAACCGGAGGTCGTGGGGTCGGACTTGTTGCACGCCTCAGCTGGCCAGTTCCCGTTGGCGAAGCCGGGCGCGGGCTTGGCCACCGGGGAGGTCGCCGCGACGAGCCCGTCGGCCAGTCCCGGGCCACGCAGGAGAGCAAGTTGTTTCTCGGCAGCCAGTTTCTGCTTGGCCATCGCGGTCGCTTGCCGTTGCTGCTGCCGAACCTCGGCGTCGATATCGGCTTTTGCCGCGGTGACCTTCGTGCGCGCTTCGGTCAGCGCGTTGATCTTGTTGGCGTTGACCCTGTTCAGTTCCTCGAGCATCGTCGCTTGGGCGATGAAGGAGTCCGGGGACGCGCTGGAGAGCAACGCGGCGATGGGCCCGAGCCGTCCCTGCCGGTACGACTGAACGGCGATCTGGTTGACCTGGGGTGTCAGTGTGTCAAGGCGGCCCTGAATCTGAGCGACATCAAGGGCAAGCTCCAACTGGCGTTTGCGGGATTTGTCTAGCGCGCTTTTCGCGGTGACGAACCCCCGAGCGGTGGATTCGAGCACGTCGCGCAGCAGCGGCGCATTCTTCTGGTGTCCGGACGGACTGGGAGTCGACGGAGCCCCAACTGCGGCCGAGGAAGCGGCAAGCACCGCAACGGCGCCGACGACCACACTCACGAGAGCCCGCCACCTGGCAGCGCGCCGTCGCGTCATCCATCGCGGGCTGGCGGAGAGCGCGGTGAGGTCCTGGTCGCGCAGAGGTGCCGGTCGCCGATATTCGTGGCGGAGGGATTGAGCTGTCCGGAGTGCTGGTACGGGGGGAGGGGTGGGCAGGGTGAAACGATCAACGAGCATGGCGGCGGTCTCCAAGCAGAAGAGGACCGGGCGGCCGTCGAGCGGCGTGCCCGGGTCGGCACGGCAGATGGGTCCGTGCGAACAGGGTTCTGGGAAACCGGCGTCTATGTCCGGGAGATGGACAGCGCGGTGAGGCGCGGACGTAGATGCGCTGCTACCGCGACAGTAGGTAGCGCGCGGGCGGCCACGGGTTGGGCGAGAGGTGCCGCGACGAGCCCGTCCTGCGGTACCACGCTCGTCGTCATCGGGGCGGTCAGGGCTGGCCGACAGCTCTGACGGTCATGCCCCTCACCGCGCTGCGGGCAGTCACCAGCCGAATGCGACGGTGTGACCGCGACGGCAGACGCCGGTGCCGCCGCGTGATCAAGCCTGTCGGTCAGCCCCATGCTGGGGTGAATGACGAACAAGGCGACGAGAGCAACGGCCAACAAGAACAGATGGCGTGACTGCCGGGGCAGCACCCGGCACGAGACCGCCGTCTTCGCCGTTGTCATCACTGCGGATCCTATCCATCCCGACCTCGGCACAACGAAGGGATACCCCACACAGCGGCCGGGATCGCCGAGCTGGCCCCGATCCGCTGGGAAGGCCATCCGGCGGCCCAGCGCTGATCGCTCGGTTGCGGATCCCGGAGTCGGTGACGCCGGCGCGGAGGCCAGCCAACCACGGCAGTCGACCTTGATCTCACCCTCGGCTTCTGTTCGCGGCGAGGTGACGTAGTCTGCGGTGGTGATGTGGCCTGGGCCGGCTGAGGTGTCGCGAGCGCGTTCGCGCGCCGGGGCCGTGGTGGTCATGGTCGCCGTGGTCGTCGTGCTGCATGCGCTGCAATGTGTGAGCGGTTTGGATGCGCCCCGTTCCGAAGCGGCGTCATCGCCGGCTGTCATCTCACCGGCGCTTCCGTACACCGACGCTGGTGAGACGGCCGCAGCGATCGTCGCCGGTCCGGATATATCTGCCTCGGTCTTGGCGCATGCCCATCACGCGCCCACGGACGGTGCGGACTTCGTGGTGACGGCGTGTCTCGTCATGTTGGTCGCCGTCGGCGCCGTCTTGTGGGCCGCTCTACGGCGGTGGGTCCTTCGCGTTTCTGCCGGCCGGGAGCTGGCTCTGCGGGTTTCGGGACCGCTCGTGGGCGGATCCCGCCTGATGCAGCTGTGCGTGCTGCGGACGTGATCAGGGGCTGAGGTTCCCCGACCGGCGCCACCGTCGACTGTCTCCTCCACCTGGTGAGGGTGCGGGCCGGTAAGCGCGGTCCGGTTGTCGATCTCCCTGTCGTGCCGTCCTGTTGGTGCCCGTGGCGGGCGTGGCCTTTCGCGCTCCCCGGGCGGTGGGTCGGCTGTCACGTCGTGCCAGAGGACCTCATGAACGAGACCGTCACCTACATGCTCGCTGTCCGCGGGTTGTGTTGCGACCGCGCGGAGAGCGCGGTGCGGCGAATCCTGGAAGCCCTGCCCGGTGTCCACCGGGCGCATGTGTCCGTCGTGGCCGGCCGGGCGGTTGTCGATGCCGATCCGGCCGCCGTCGACGCGCCAGTGCTGGTGGCGACCCTGGCAGCTGTCGGCTATCCCGCCCGCCTGGAACTCCTCTGACCCTTAACGCCTGCCGTCCCTCGGCGTGCCACGCCTGCCTGGGGAAGCACGGCGTACCTCATCCCCGGATTCGTCTGGAGGGCTCATGGCTGCACTGTCCAACCTACTGTTCGTCGTTTCCCTAGTGACCTACCTGGCCGCGGTGATCGCCTTCGCCGCCGCGCACGCTCTGCGCGGGATGCAGAGGTCGCGCCAGTCAACACTCGTTCCCGCGGGGGCGTCCGCGGCGCTGCCACCGCCCGAGGCGTCAGCGCCGACGCGCGTGATAACCCACGAGAGGGCCGCGGTGGGCGCGGTGGTCGCCATGGCGGTCGCCGCGCTCGCGCAGGCGGGCTGCCTCGTCACCCGGGCGGCGGCTGCCGGGCGGGTGCCGTGGGGCAACATGTACGAGTTCATCGTCGCGCTCACCCTGGTCGGTACGACCGCCTGGCTGGCCTTGGCCGCCCGCCGTCGGGAGCTGCGGCCCTTGGGTTTGTACGTGGCAGTGGGCGCGGTGATTCTGCTGGGCGTGGCGGGTCTGCGCGTCTACACCCCGGCGGGCCCGCTCGTACCGGCGTTGCAGTCGGTGTGGCTGGCGGTGCACGTCAGTGCCGCCGCGATCGCCTCGGGACTCTTTCTGCTCGGGTTCCTCGCCGCGGTGGCCCTGCTGCTGCGAGCCCGCTACGACAGCCGGGGCGCGGGGCGACCTGCGGGTCTGCGGGACACCCTGGCCATACGGCTGCCGGCAGTGCAGTCGCTGCGACGAATCTCGTTTCGGCTGCACGCGACTGGGTTCCTGGTGTGGACCTTCGCGGTGATGGCTGGCGCCGTGTGGGCAGAAGCGTCGTGGGGCCGCTACTGGGGATGGGACCCGAAGGAGACGTGGGCGTTCATCTCCTGGGTGGTCTACGCCGCCTATCTGCACGCCCAGGCGACGGCCAGCGTGCGGGTGACCACCGGGGCCTGGCTTGCGGTGGCCGGGTGGGCGACGATGGTGTTCAATCTGTTCGCCGTGAACCTGGTCATCTCCGGCCTGCACTCCTACGCCGGAGCGTGAGGGATGTCGGCGCAGGCAAGCATCGCCTGGCGGGAGTGGCCTGCCCAACGGGAGCCGCAGCGCGTGCGGGCAGCGGCTCGGCCCGGCAGGCCCTGCAGCGGACCGGCGAGGGTGGCGGGTACGCGGGGCCGGGGGATCTACGCGGTGGGGGTGGGCGTCTTGTTGGCTGCGGCCGACACGGCGAGCATCCGCGCGAACAGTTGCGCCGTGCGGGTGCCCGCCATGCCCGTTGCGCTGAATCGGCGGGTGGCTCCGTCGGCGCACTCGACGGTCACGGTGACTCGCCCGTCGATGGCGTCACTGCGGGCGAAGGTCACCTCGGCCGCACTCAGGCTGTGTGTTGATCGACGCTCGGTGCGCCAGACGAGGATTCCTGCGGCTGCGGCACCCACGGCTCCGGCGACGACGAGGGTCACGGCGGTGGCTGTCAGCCAGAGGCCGACGGGTTCGTTGACGGCGTGGGTGACGCCGTTGCCGACCGCCGCAAGGCCCAGGCCGATCAGCACCGACCCGGCGGACCAGCGCAGCAGGCGCCGCCAGCGCGTCGAGGCCGGCGTGATAAAGACGGTCGTGTCGTCCAGGCGCAGGCTGGCGGTCTGGCCGGTCTCGAGGGTCACGGGGAATGCCTTCACTCCGCTACGGTATGTCATCGCTGGTCGGGTTGAGTCCCCGGTCGCCCTGGTGAGGTGGCTATTGTGGCGGCATGTCGGCTTGGCTCAGACCGCGGTGGTTGCTCGGTCATCTGGTCATCGGTGTGGTCGCTGCGGTGTGCCTGCGGTTGGGCTGGTGGCAGTGGCAACACGCGCTCCAGGGCAGCGGCCGCAGCTACGGGTACGCGTTGCAGTGGCCGCTGTTCGCCGCCTTCGGCGTGTTCTTCTGGACGCGGGTGGTGCGGGAGCGGCTGAGCCGCGAGACCCGCACGTCCGCGGCGGACCCCTCGACCCTCGCGGCGACTGTCGGGTATTCCTGGTCGTTTCATCGCAGCGAAACGGACGCGGCTCTGGTGGCGCGGTCGGCGCCGAACGATCCCCTTCAGCACGACGAGGACGACCCGGACGCCGCCGCCTACATGCACCGACTGCGGTGGCTCAACGCCGACCCGCGCCGGCGCCTGTCGGACTATCCCGGCGTCGACGGGAGCTGATCCCGCCCGCACCATCGACGCTTGCCCGGTGGTGGCGGACAGTCAGGTGCCGCCACGACGGCGGTGCGGCCGGGCGTTCCTCCCGTACCCGCGGGGGAATGCGCGGGCAGGCGGCCGAGGTGTCCGGCATGTCGGTGCGCCCGGGGCGACACTCCCTGTGGAGGCGACTCGCCGACAGGGCGAATCGGGTCATTGCGCGTAGGCGAGGGCACCTCCCGGGACCGGGACGCGACGAGCCGCGCACGCGCTGCGCGCGGTGGCGCGAAATCCTGTCGGCGCAGCTGGACGGCGAGGCGACGGGCGCGCAGGGGACCGGCGTGGGCAGGCACCTCGATGCGTGCCCGGACTGCCAGCGGTGGCACCGTCTCGCGGCCGAGGTCAGCCGGCGCCGTCGAACCCGACTGGTGACACCACCTCCCAAGCCGACGGTGCCTCGCCGGCGGGTGAAGCCCGCCCGCCGGCGGACGGCGGGCGTGCTGCGTGCGGCGCTGGGAGCTCTTGGGGCGGCGCAGGTGCTGCTCGGGCTCGCCCAGGTCGGGCGCGGCGCCGCCGATGGGCATCTGACCGGCGGGCAGCATCTGTGGCACGAGTCCGCAGCCTGGAATCTCGCTGTCGGCGCCGGGTTCGTTGTTGTCGCGCTGCGACGGTCCGCGGCGGCCAGCATCGTGCCCATGCTGACCGTGTTCGTCGCCATGCTCGTCCTGCTGTCGGTCAACGACCTGCTCACCTCGGCGGTGTCGATGCAGCGTCTGGCCAGCCGCGCGTTCTTGCTCACCGGCTACGCCATCACCCTGCGTCTGTCGAGGGTCGAGTGGCGCGGCGACGGGCCGCTGGCGTCGCAGCGACAGACATGGTCACGGTGGTGGACGCACCAACACAACCGAGAGCAGCCCGCGCCACTGCGGCTCGTGCCAGCGCCCACGCAGCCGGCGGGTGCGGGCACCCAAGCACCGACTGAGCCTGGCCCGCCACACGTGGCGCGACATTTCCACAACGTCAGAGACATCCGCTTAGGTAGGGACACCGGAGGACAGATGCGCACAGCAGCGCCGGGCGGGGAGCAGCGCCGGGCAGGATCGCAACCGGCAGAGGTGATCGTCGTACGGCCCCGCCGACTCAGGTGGATCAGCCTCGCCGCGGCCGCCGTGATCCTCGGGCTCAACGCCTTCGCGGGAGTGACGCTCAGCGGCACGACCTCCAACGGTGGCACTCTGTTTCCCGCCGACCAGTGGGCGGTGGCGGGCGCCGGCGCGGTCTTCGCCGCACTGGCCCTGGTGCCCTGGCGATTGCGTGTGGAGGCGGAAGCCGACCACATCCGGGTGCGCAACCTCCTCGGTGACCACACGATCCCCTGGGAGTTGGTGGACCGGGTGCGCTTCGACCGTAAGGCGCTGTGGGCGTCTCTGGAGTTGACCAACGGTGAACCGTTACCCCTGTTCGCCGTGCAGGTCATCGACCGCGACGAGGCGGTGGCAGCGGTGCGACGCCTGCGCCAGCTTCATGCCGTTGGGCGTGCCCAGGATCCCGGTGCCAACGAGGTGCCGGCAGGTGGTCCGCCACCACCGGTCGGCTGAACTGGCAGCCCGGAGTCGACGCGCCTTGGCGCAAGGCGGTCCCCACGCGGATCCGTGCCAAAGAAGCGATTGAGCCGGGGCAACGGGGGCGGAAATCACCCCGGTTGCATTCATTGCAATGTGAGCATACTTTGGCTGCCGGCGAGGATCAGGGAGGGATCGGGCGATGGGCGCTGGACACGACCACGGCCAGCAGGTGATGCGGGCAGGCGAAAAGCACAAGGGTCGGCTCTGGGCGGCGTTCGGTCTGCTGCTCGCGTTCATGCTGGTTGAGGCGGTCGCGGCGTGGTTGACCGGTTCGCTCGCGCTGCTGTCCGACGCCGGGCACATGTTCACCGACGTCCTGGGCATCGGTATGGCCCTGGCCGCGATCACGGCGGCGAGCCAGGCTTCCCGCGATGGGCAGCGCACCTTCGGCCTGTACCGCACGGAGGTTCTCGCCGCGCTGGCCAACGCGGTGCTGCTGTTCGGAGTGGCCATCTACGTGCTCGTCGAGGCGATTCGCCGCTTCGCCGAGCCGCCGGAGGTTCTCGCCGGGCCGATGCTGGCGGTGGCCGTGGCCGGCCTGCTCGCCAACGTGGTGGCGTTCCTCCTGCTGCGCTCCGGGTCGCAGGAGAGCCTCAACGTGCGCGGCGCCTACCTGGAGGTCCTCGGGGACCTGTTCACCTCGGTCGGGGTGATCGTCGCCGCCGGGGTGATCGCGCTCACCGACTGGTGGTACGCCGACCCGATCATCGCGGTGGCGGTGGGCCTGTTCATCCTGCCGCGGACCTACCAGCTGGGCCGGGCCGCCGTGCGGGTGCTCGTGCAGGCCGCGCCGCCGCACCTGGACGTCGCCGCCGTGCGCGACGGGCTACGCGCCGTCAACGGGGTCGCCGACGTGCACGACCTGCACGTGTGGACGTTGACCTCGGGGATGGACGTCGCCTCGGCGCATCTGATCCTGGACCGTGACGCCGACCTGGCCGAGGTGCTGACCGCCTGCCGTCAGCTACTGCACGACCGATTCTCGATCGACCACGCGACCCTGCAGGCCGAGCCGGCCGACGCCGACGGCGTCTGCGACGGAAGCGAATGGTGATGGTTTATGGGGAACTATCCGGCAGGTGGCGGCGACTACCTGACGAACTGTCGGCAATTCAGGGAGTCTCGGTGAACCGCCCACAACTTTTCGGGTCTTTGGTCCGCTTCGGGGTGGCGGTGTGTGCCACGGTCGCCGTTCTGCTGGTGCCTGCCGCGCCGGCCTGGGCACACAACGCGTTGCGGGAAGCCAGCCCGACGGCCGACGCCCAGGTCGCGTCGGCGCCCGTACGCGTGGACCTGACCTTCGCCGAGCGCCTCGACCCGCAGTTCACCACGATCGCGGTCACCAGCGCCGACAAGCAGCGGGTGTCTGCCGGGAAGCCAACCGTGTCCGGCACCCGCGCCACCCAGCCACTGGCCGCAGATCTGGTCGCGGGCACGTACACGGTGGCGTACCGGGTGGTCTCCGTCGACGGGCACCCGGTGCAGGGCTCGTACACCTTCACCGTCACCACATCGTCCACCCCCGCACCGTCGGCCGCCTCCTCCGGATCGCAGGCACCCACCTCGGTACCGACGTCGGAGTCCAGCCCATCGGCGGCTGTACCGTCGCCCGCCGCTGGTAGCGCAAGCGGGGATGACGGCGGCGCGTCGGGCGTCGGGATCGTCGTGGCGCTGCTGGCCGCGTTCGCCCTGGGGCTGGGGCTGCTCGTGTGGCGGCGGGTAGGACGGCGATGAACCTGACAGCTGTTCTGCGCCGGCCGGTCCTGGTGCCGGTCGGGGGAGTGCTGGTCGCGGCCGGTGTCGGCGCGGCGCTGCTGTGGTGGGGTGGCGGGGCGGTCCCGCAGACCGCGCCCGGACTGCCCGACCCCGGTGCCGCCACCGCCTGGTTGCTGCCGACCGCGCGTCTCGGGATGCAGGTTGGCGCGGTCACCACGGTGGGGCTGCTGCTCGCCGCTGCGCTGCTGTCGCCCCAGGAGGAGGGCGGGAGCCTGTCCGCGTTGGGCTACCGGCGGCTTCGCGCCGCGGCGATCAGCGCCGCGCTGTGGTCGATCGCGGCCGCGGTGGCGGTCTGTTACACCCTCGTCGACCTGTTCGGCCTGCCCGCCGCCCAGGTCCTCGCGGTCCGCGCCGTGCTCAACTTCGCGACCACCGTGCCGCTGGGTCAGGCACTTGCGCTCAGCGGGGTGCTGTCCCTGGCCGTGATGATCATCGCGGCGCGGAGCCTACGACCCCGCGGCGCGGTGGTGGCCCTGCCACTGGCCCTCGCGGCGGTCATTCCGCCGGTGTTCACCGGCCACGCCGCGTCGGCGAACAACCACCAACTCGCGGTCTCCGGGCTGCTCCTGCACGTCCTGTCAGTGACCGTGTGGGCTGGTGGACTGCTCGCCCTCGCCGTCACCGCCCGCGGCGCCACCGCCGACCTCGCCGTCGCGGTCCGCCGATTCTCCCCCCTCGCGCTGGCCTGCCTGGTCGCCGTCGGCGCCTCCGGGCTGCTGTCGGCCTCGGTGCGCCTCACCGCCCTGACGGACCTCGTTGACACCCGCTACGGGCAGCTCCTGCTGATCAAGACCGCCGCCCTGGCTGCCATCGCGGTCGCGGGCCTGGTGCACCGCCGCCGGGCGATCCCCGCGTTGAACGCCGGGCGGCGGCTACCGTTCCTGCGGGTCGCGGCCGTCGAGACGCTGCTGTTCGCCGCCGCCGTCGGCACCGCCGTCGCGCTGTCGCGTACCCCCGCGCCCGTCGGCGGCGGCGAGGAGGACCCGGTCACCAGCCTTCTCGGCTTCCCGATGCCACCGCCGATGACCATCGCAACGCTGGCGACGGCGTGGCTGCCCGAACCGCTGATCATCGCCGCCGTCGCGGTCGCCGCCGGTCTGTACGTGGCCGGAGTGTGGCGGCTGCGCCGCCGCGGCGACGCGTGGCCGATAGCCCGCACCGCGACCTGGCTGGCCGGGTGTGCCGTGATCGTCGTGGCCACCTCCAGCGGCCTGGCCCGCTACGGCCCGGTGCTGTTCTCGATTCACATGGCCCAGCATCTGCTGCTGATGATGGTCGCGCCGATCCTGCTCGTGCTCGCCGGCCCGGTCACCCTCGGCCTGCGCGCCCTGCCCCCGTCGACGGACCCGCGCTGGCCAGGCCCCCGCGAGTGGCTGAACAGCGCCCTGCACTCCCGGATCTCGCGGACCGTGACCCACCCGGTGGTGGCGCTGACCCTCTATGTCGTCAGCCTGTACGTGCTGTACTTCACCGGCCTGTACGAGCTGGCCGTCCGCTCACACGCCGCCCACCTGGCCATGGTCGGACACTTCCTCGTCGTGGGCTACCTGTTCTTCTGGGTGGTCATCGGCATCGACCCGGCCCCCCGGCGCGTCCCGCACCCGCTGAAGCTGGTGCTGGTGCTGATCAGCATGGTGTTGCACGCGTTCCTCGGTGTGGCGCTCATGCAGTCCACCACCCTGCTGGCCGCCGACTGGTGGACGGCACTGGCCCGGCCGTGGGGTCCCACCGCTCTGGCCGATCAACGCACCGCAGGCGGGATCGCCTGGTCCTTCGGGGAGCTGCCCACGCTCATCGTCATGGGCGCATTGATGCGGCAGTGGGTTCGTGCCGACGAACGCGAAGCCCGCCGTCGCGACCGCGCCGCCGACCGTGCGGAGGCTGAGGGAAATGAGGACAGTGAACTGGCCGCCTACAACCGCATGCTGGCCGACCTCGCCGAGCGCGACCGCCAGGTCCGCGGCTAAATACGAACTGCGCCAGGACGCGGTCGTCGCCGTGAAGCAGGCTCCGTCGCGGCGGGAATTGGCCGACCGCGCGCAGGCGCCTTCCCGCGAACGGCACTTAGAAACCAGCTGAAGAGCAACCCGAACAACCGAAGGATGAGGACAGTCATGAGGCGGCGGTACTTCTCTCTCGCAGTCACGATGCTCGTCGGCGCCGCGTCCGCGGTGGTGATCGGCACTCCGGCACGGGCACACACCGGCGTCAAGGTCAGTCCGGCCCGAGCCGGCGCGAATAACGCCGTCGTGACGGTCAACGCCGAGGCCGAGTCCGACAGTGCCGGTGTCACCTCGGTGCAGGTGTTCCTGCCCGAAGGGATCACCGCCCAGGACGTCACCCTGCTCAAAGGCCCCAAGGGATGGAAGCTGAGCAGCAAGGCGGCCGACAGCTACACCGTCGGGGGCACGGCCGTGCCCGTCGGTGAGGACGCCGAGCACCAGGTGCGGGTGCGGCAGCTACCGAACGCGCCGCAGGTGTCGTTCAAGATCCTGCAGACCTACAGCGACGGGCGCGTCGACCGGTGGATCGAGGTTCCCAGCGCGGCGAATCCGGAACCCGCCAACCCCGCGCCCACCGTCAAGCTCGCCGCCGCAGCGCCAGCGGCCAACGCGGCGGCCCCTACCACCCCGAGCGCGGCGCCCAGCAGCGCCGCCACCGACGCCCCTGCCACCGACGCCGCCGTCACCGCCTTCCCCTCGGCCAGCGACGAGCCGGCCTCGGGCAACGGTGGGCTCTGGATTGGTGTGGGAGCCGTGCTGGCAGTCCTCGCCGCCGTGGGCGGCGCGCTCTATCTACGGCAGCGCCGCCGCCAGCTGTGACAGGCGCACCCTCGCACCAGCTCCCAGGCGTCGTCGAGGTCGTCGACGGGCCCGCCGTGATCGGCATCGACCGCAGCGCCCTCCAATACGGCGGATAGGATCTCCCACGATGACACGGTGGGAGTCACCGACGACCCGGCGAGCCGCCCAGCACAGCCGGCGGCTCTGCCTGCTCGTGGTCGTCCTCGTCGCGCTTGTCCTCGCCCATCCCAGCACTGACACGACCGCTGCCTCGGGCCACACGCCGTCCGTGACGGCCGACAATGCGATGCTCGCGCACGACGCCCGCGACTGCCCCGAGGAGCGCCGCGGTCACGGCGAGCAGGCGTGCCCAGCACTGTCGTCGAGCACCGCGCCGGTAACAGGCGCGGTCATACCGTCGGTCACGCCGGTGGCCCTCGGCCTCACCCCGACCCCCGTTTCCCGGGTCGGCACCACCCAGGCGGGCACCCACCTGCGTCCTCGCCTGGCGCAACTCGCCCTCTGGCGGACGTAGACCGCTCGACACCGGCGACACGCCCGCGTTCGGACGGCTCAGCCCGTCCCCTCGGCACGCCGGCGCGCCGCGCAACCGCGCACCGATCCGCACGCCCAAACGCCGCGTCAGTGGTCGTCGCACACCCGCAACCCGGCTCCGCCTTGCGCGGATGTCCGGGCCCCGCGGCCGCGACACTGTCGCCTCCAGGACGGGTCGCTCGTGTCCGGCCACAGCGGATTCCCAGCAGCCGACCATCGCGGTCCGGTAAGCCCGGCTTCCTACCAGCGGGTCCGGCCGTGACGCCGCCCACCCGACGACCTCTCACACCCCCGGCTACCGCCCCTTCGTACCCACCACATTCTTGGAGAGACATCGCGATGAAACGCTCGAAGTCTTCAGCCCGCACCCGCCCCGCCAAGGTTCTTCCGGTCCGCCCTGCCCGGCCCTGGGGGGCGATCGCCGTCGTGGCGGCGGTGAGTGTCCTGGTCGTGTCCATCATCGGCTACGCTGCGGTCAGCACCTGGCGGGGCACCCGGCCGTGGGCGGACCGCGTGACTGCCCTGTCCGGTGTGACGGACTACGCTTCGCAGAAGCCGGCATGGTTGACCAGCGAACACAAGAGCGGTCCGCTGACCTACGAGGTGACTCCCTCGGTCGGCGGCAGCCACAACACCGCCTGGCAGAACTGCACCGGCGACGTCTACGACGCGCCGATCGCCGCCGAGCACGCGACCCACAGCATGGAACATGGCGCGGTGTGGGTCACCTACCGGCCCGACCTTCCCGTCGAGCAGGTGCAGCGCTTGGCCGAGCGGGTCCGTGGCGTCGACTACATGATGCTCAGCCCCCACGAGGCGCTCGACGCGCCGATCTCGCTGCAGGTGTGGGGTTACCGCCTCGCCGTCGCCTCTGCCGACGACAAGCAGATCGATGAGTTCATCAAGGGCGCCCGACTCAACGCCGGACCGGAGCAGGGCGCGCCCTGCTCCGGTGGGGTCACTGCCACCGGCACGACGCCCCGTGAGCTGCCCCAGCAGGGCCAGCAGGAGCAGCGATGAGCAACCCTGAGACGCCCTCGTCGCCCCGGGTTTCACCACGGCGGTGGTGGCCGCTCGCCGGAGCCGCTCTTGTCGTGTTCGCCCTGGGACTGGCGGTGGGGCTGCTCGTCCCGGCCGTACGAACACCGGGTGAGGCGTCCGCCGACGCCGGCTTCGCCCGAGACATGGCGACCCACCACGCCCAGGCCGTGGAAATGGCGATGATCGTGCACGCCCGAACCGACGATCCCGAAGTCGCCACCCTCGCCATGGACATCGCCCTGACCCAGCAGGCGCAGATCGGCATCATGCGGACTTGGCTGACCCAGTGGGGTCTGCCACCGACCGGCAGCCAACCGGCGATGACCTGGATGCGTGACATGGCCGGCATGGACCACGGGGACGGGCAGCCGGCCCCCGCGGCGGGCACGATGCCGGGCCTGGCCAGCAAGACCGAGATCAGCCAGCTGCGTGAGAGCATCGGTGCGAACCTGAACATCAGGTTTGCTGATCTGATGGTCCGCCACCACCGGGGCGGGATCACGATGGTCGACGCGATCCTGTCCGCCGACCCCCGTCCGGAGGTGCGCGACCTCGCCACCCGGATGCGTGCCGGCCAGCAGGCCGAGATCACCGTCCTGGAGACGCTGCGCGACCGGCTGCACGCCAGCGCCCCCACCGGTGCGCCCACCGACTGACGTGCCCCCCAGCCCTGTCGTCGCGCCAGCGGGATCCGCCCGGCCCCGCATCTCCGCCTCGGAAGAACAGGCGACCGGCACGACCTCGTTACCTGAGCGGACCAGTCAGCGCCGGCGTTGGTGCCGCCTCGACGCGGACCGCTCGACCGGTCCGCGCTTGTCCGGGCCGGTCGCGCTGGCGGCAGCGCTCGTCGCGGGGCTCACCCTGTGGATCGCTTTTCCGCCGTACGGGCACTGGTGGGCCGCGCCGCTGGGCGTGGCGCTGCTGGCCGTGTCGGTGCGCCAGCAACGTACGGCGGCGGCCGCGGGGCTGGGCGCCGCGACCGGCATGACGTTCTTCGTGCCGTTGCTGAGTTTCACCGGACTGCAGATCGGCTGGTGGCCCTGGCTGCTACTGGCCGGACTGCAGGCGCTGTTCCTGGCCGCGCTGGGGTGCGCCGCCGCATACACCAGTACGCTCGTCGACCGGCAACCGTGGGCGTGGCCGCTGGTAACGGGTCTGCTGTGGACGGTGCAGGAGGCCCTTCGCTCGCGGATCCCTTTCGGGGGATTCCCGTGGGGACGTCTGGCGTTCAGCCAGGCCGACGCGCCGACGCTGCGCTGGGCCGCGCTCGGCGGGGCACCGCTTGTCACGTTCGTCGTGGCGGTCGCGGGCGGACTGGCGGCGATGGTCCTGTGGCGGCTGACCGTCACGTCGCGCTGGTCGGGCCGCGGTGCTGGAGGCGGCGCCGCGGTCCTGGTCGGCGCCGCGAGCGCGGTGATGCTGCTCGGTGGCGTGGTGCCGACACCGGTCGTCGACGGACGATCGGTGGTTGTCGCGGTGGTGCAGGGCAATGTTCCCCGGATGGGGTTGGACTTCAACGCGCAACGCCGTGCCGTGCTGGACAACCACGTCAACGCCACCCTGGATCTTGCCGATGATGTGCGCTCTGGCCGCAGCCCGCGGCCGGACCTGGTGGTGTGGCCGGAGAACGCCTCCGATATCGACCCCCTGATGAACGCCGACGCGGCGACCCGCATCACCGAAGCGGCGCGGGCGATCGACGCCCCTATCCTCGTCGGGGCGGTCCTGCAGGGCCCGCGCCCCGGCACGGTCCGCAACGCGGGGCTGGTGTGGACTGTCGCCGACGGTCCGACCGACACCTACGTCAAGCGCCACCCGGTTCCGTTCGCCGAATACGTGCCGATGCGGAGCCTGGTACGTCGGGTCACCCCGCTGGTGGATCGGGTGCGGGCCGACTTCGTCGCGGGCAGCGACCCGGGACCGCTGATCATCGGTGGTATCCCGGTCGGTGACGTCATCTGTTTCGAGGTCGCCTACGACGCTCTCGTGCGCGACGGCGTGAGTCGAGGCGCGCAGCTGCTGGCCGTGCAGACGAACAACGCCACCTTCAACTATGCGCAGGCCAGTCAGCAGCTGGCGATGGTCCGCCTGCGGGCGGTCGAACACGCCCGTCCGGCGCTGATGGCCTCCACCGTCGGCATCTCCGCGTTCGTCGAGCCCGACGGCACCGCGGTCGATGCCACGGCGATGAACACCTCGGCGGTGCTGGTCCGCGAGGTGCGCCTTGCCTCCGCCCGGACCCTGGCCACCCGACTCGGCCCCGCACCGGAGGCAATCATGGCCTGCGGGGCGCTGATCGTCCTGGCCATGGCCGCGTACTACGACCGCCGGGCCGGCCGACGCGGATCAGGATCGACGCGATCACGGAATTCCCCCTGGGGTGGCCGGTCGGGATGGCCATCGACGGCTCGAGCGCGGCACCACCCGCCAGGGGCCGGGCCGACGACCCCGGACGAGATGAGGCAGGACCGACACCCCGGATCGAACATCATGGCCCTCGCCACGGCGGTCGGCTCCCGTCACCGCCAACAGCGCGGATCTCACGGCGGCACGTCGCGCAGGTGCCGGGTCAGATGCCGATCTGCCCTGGCCCGACCGTGCTCCGCAGCCAGATCATCAAATCACCCCATGCTCCGGTGAGCAGCGCGAGCCCGATCGCGACGAGCAGCGCCCCACCGACGCGGGTGACCCACCGGTGGTGACGGCGTACGAAGCGGGTAAGGGTCAGCGCGCGGCGTAGACCGAGCCCGACGAGCAGGAACGGCAGACCCAGACCGGTGCAGTAGGCCAACGCGAGAACGGTGGCCCGGGTCGCGGTGGACTCCACCGCGGCGAGGCCGAGCATCGCTCCGAGGGTGGGGGACACACACGGCGTCCAGGACAGGCCGAACGTCGCGCCGAGCACAGGTGCGCTTGCCAATCCGGCCGAGGGCAGTCGGGTGGCGCGGACCTGCCGTTGCAGCAGCGGGAACGCCCCGAGGTACCCGGCGCCGAGTAGCACGGTGAGTGCCCCGGCGGCGATCTCGATGGTGCGGGCGTTGGTCACCAGGGCTCGGCCGGCGGCGTTGAACGCCACGGCGACGGTGACGAACACGACGGCGAATCCGGCGATGAACCCGAGCGTGCCGACCACGACCCGACCACGGGCGCGCCGCCGCGTCGCCACGGCAACAGCGCCGGCCGCCGGGTGCGGGGCGGGTTGGGCGGCGGCGTCCAGATCGGCGCCAGCCAAACCGGTGACGTAGGACAGGTAGCCCGGTACCAGGGGCAGGACACACGGGGACAGGAAACTCACCAGGCCTGCCGCTGCCGCGACGGCCATCGCGGCCAGGAGAGGCCCGGACGCGGCGATGGACGCGAACTGTTCGCCCACGTCAACAGGCTCCGGCAGTCGTGCTCGCCATGACGGCCGCTTTGACCAGAACTGGCATGCCGACCTCCCTTATGTCCTGCTCGATGAGACCCGACCGATCCTCTCACGCCGCTACTACCCGCCGTAGTATCGGGTCGCCCCACCGGGGAGCGGCGCGTGCCGTTCTCAGGAATCTGACAGCAAGTCGGTACAGCCGTTTCTGTATCGTCCGGACCGCACGCCGCCACTTATTTGTCGAGCGGGCTGACCGGCGATCCACCGTGGACGAGGACGGGAAAATGACGAGGAACACTCGCTTGACCTTGGCGTTGATCGCGGTGGTGGTGCTCGTGGTCGGTGGTCTGCTGGCCGTCAGCCGGCCCGACCAGCCTCCTGCTGCGACCAGTGATCCTGGCCTGATCGAGTCGACGGTGCTGGTGCGTGAGGACAGCCATCGGCTGTCCACCGCGGCGGACGGCAAGGTGACGCTGGTGGAGTTCCTCGACTTCGAGTGCGAGTCCTGCGCCGCGGCGTACCCGGCGGTCAAGCAGGTTCTGGCGACCTATCAGGGTCGCATCACCGTCGTGGTCAGGTACTTCCCGATCCCGAGTCACCCGAACGCCGAGCTGGCCGCCCGCACCGCTCAGGCCGCCGCGAACCAGGGACGCTTCGCCGACATGTACGCCCAGCTGTTCGAGAACCAGACCAGTTGGGGTCATAAGGAGCAGCCCCAGACGGAGGTGTTCCTGGGCTACGCCCGCACCCTCGGCCTGGACATGCCGCGCTTCGAACGCGATCTCGACGACCCGGCCACTGCGACGCGGGTCGCGAAGGACAAGGCCGACGGCACGGCCGCCGGTGTGCAGGGCACCCCGACGTTCTTTCTCAACGGCCGGCAACTGACCGATCTGCGCGGGCAAGACGACCTCGTCGCCGCCATCGACGGCGTGCTGGCCAAATGAGCGCCGCCACCGTCGACCAGCACACCGAACGGGCTACACCTGAGCACGGTTTCCTGGCCCGGACCACCGCCTGGATCTGCGCGGTCGGTGGCGTTGTCGGGTTGCTCGCCGCCGTGATCCTCATCGTCGAGAAGATCAACCTGCTCGCCGACCCCGACTACGTGCCGAGCTGCAGCATCAACCCCGTCCTGTCCTGCGGTTCGGTCATGGTCACACCGCAGGCCGAGGCGTTCGGGATCCCCAACCCGTTGATCGGCATCGCGGGGTTCGCCGTGGTCGCCACGATCGGCGTCGTGCTGCTGACCGGCGCGCGACTGCCCACCTGGTTCTGGCTGGGACTGCAAGCCGGTGCGACGTTCGGTGTCGTCTTCGTGCACTGGCTGATCTACCAGAGCCTTTACGTCATCGGCGCCCTGTGCCCGTACTGCATGCTCGTCTGGGCCGTCACCATCCCGATCTTCCTGTACGTCACCCTGCGCACCCTGCTTCATCACGGCGGTGCGCTCCCCGGGCCCGTACGGCGGATCGCCGCTGCGGCTGGCACGTACCACAGCCTCATCCTCACCGGCTGGTACGCGATCATCCTGATCGCGATCCTCAACCGCTTCTGGGAATACTGGATCACCCTCATCTAGCCGTCCGCTGCCGTGCATCCCTGCGGCGGCGGCCGAGAAACCGACCGCCGCCGCAGGCCCAGTCACCGGTTGTCGGTGGTGCAGCACCCGTCGGTGCATTCGCCGGCGTCGCCGGTGGCGGGGGAGCGCAGGGCGGCGCCGGGGGCGCAGCAGGCGTCGCCGCGCCAGGCTTCGCGGCCTTCCTTCACCGCTACCGCGGCGATGATCAAAGCAGCGGCGGGGTCGGCCCACCACCAGCCGAACAGCGAGTTGACCGCCAACCCGACCAGCAGCACCGCCGAGAGGTACGTGCACAACAGGGTCTGCTTGGAGTCCGCGACGGCCGACGCCGACCCGAGTTCGCGTCCCGCACGCCGTTGCGCGGCCGACAGGACCGGCATCACCGCCAAAGACACCGCTGCCAGGATCAGGCCGATCGTGGAGTGCTCCGCGCGGTCGGCGCCGACGAGCGCGCGCACCGACTCGACGGACACGTAGGCGGCCAGAGCGAAGAACGACAGCGCGATGATCCGCAGCGCGGCGCGCTCGCGGCGTTCGTGGTCGGGGCCGGAGAACTGCCAGGCGACAGCGGCGGCCGACGCCACCTCGATGACGGAGTCGAGCCCGAACCCGATCAACGCGGTCGAGGACGCCATCGTCCCGGCGCTGATGGCGATGACCGCCTCGATCACGTTGTAGGTGATCGTCGCGGCGACGAACAGACGCACCCGCCGGATCAGGGTCGACCGGCGCGCCGGTGACGGGCCGAGCGCCACCACCGGCAGAGGTGCGCCCATCAGCAGCACCCTGCGGATTCAGCGGCCGGGCAGGCGGCCGGATCGACGGCCAAAACCAGGCCGAGCAGATCCCCGAGGGCGTGCGCGAGGCGGGCGTCGGCCAGTTCGTAGCGGCTGCGGCGGCCTTCGGGTACGGCGACGACGAGGCCGCAGCCGCGCAGGCACGCCAGGTGGTTGGACAGGTTCTGCCGGCTGGTGCCCAGCAGGTCGGCGAGCTCGGCCGGATAGCCGGGCCCGTCGCGCAGCGCGAGCAGGAGCCGGGCGCGGACCGGGTCGGACAGGGCGTGACCGAAGCGGGCAAGGACCTGCCCATGCGTGAGCGTCTCCACCCCACGACCATACATCAGTGAGTGAATAAACAGAATGCTGAACTGTTTGCTCGCGAGTCTTGACGAGGCCCGATCGACTCA
Source organism: Micromonospora sp. NPDC085948 (assembly GCF_040686315.1). NCBI lineage: Bacteria > Bacillati > Actinomycetota > Actinomycetes > Micromonosporales > Micromonosporaceae > Micromonospora > Micromonospora sp. NPDC085948. The sequence continues at coordinate 61,800 of NZ_JBFBJW010000023.1, forward strand.
TTTTAGTATGCGCATGTGAGCATGATTCTTGGGATGATCGACGGGTGCGGCGCTGGCGGCACCGCGAACACGCTGCAGGAGGTTCACTGATGGGGCACGACCACGGCCACCGCCATCAGGTGACGGCGACCGGGCAGCACCGTCGAGCCCTGGCCGGCGTGCTCCTGGTATCGGTGGTGATCTTCGCTGTCGAAGTCGTCGGCGCGGTCATCACCGGCAGCCTCGCGCTGCTCGCCGACGCCGGGCACGTCCTCGCTGACGCCGGCGGAGTCGCCCTCGCTCTCGGCGCCGCCATGCTCGCCGCCCGCCCGGCGACCGGGCGACGCACCTTCGGTTGGGCGCGGGCGGAGATCCTCGCCGCCGCCGTCAACGGTCTGATCCTGGCGGGGATGGGCGTCTACGTCTTCGTCGAGGGTGTCCGGCGTCTGTTCGAACCGGTCGACGTGCAACCCGCCGGGATGGCCGTCTTCGCCGCGATCGGCCTGGTCGGCAACCTCGTCGGAGTGGCGTTGCTCTACCGAGCCCGCGCCGCGAGCCTCAACATGCGCGGCGCGTTCCTCGAGGTCGCCACCGACACCGCCACCTCCGTCGGTGTCCTCGCCGCCGCCGCGGTCATCGCGCTGACCGGCTTCACCCGCGCCGACGCGATGGTGTCCCTGCTCATCGGCCTCGTCATCGCCCCACGGGCGCTGCGCCTGCTGCGCGAGGCGGTCAACGTCCTGCTCGAAGCCGCCCCCGCCGAGGCCGACCTCGAACAGATCCGCCAGCACATCACCGACGTCGACCACGTCCTGAGCGTGCACGACCTGCACGTGCACACGGTCACCTCAGGACTGCCCGTCCTCACCGCGCACGTCGTGGTCGACGACTCCTGCTTCCACGACGGCCACGCCCCACAACTGCTCGACGCCCTGCAAACCTGCCTGGCCGGGCACTTCGACGTTGAACACTCCACGTTCCAACTCGAACCGGCCAGCCACGCCGAGCACGAACACCCCACCCACCCCTAACCCCATCGCGCCACCGCACCGCCGGCCGCCCGAGCAGCGGCCGGCAGATCCCGCACGCCCTCAACCACCCCTGAACGAGAGGCAGCCACCCATGACCGCGACAACCGGGCCGCGACACCGATGGGCCCTGGCCGGACTGACCGTCGCCGTCGTCGCCATCGGCTTCGACATCACCATCCTCAACGTCGCCCTACCGACCATCGCCACCGACCTGAACGCCAACACCAGCGCACTGCAATGGATGGTCAACGCCTACGTGCTGCTCTTCGCCGGCCTGCTGCTGCCCTTCGGCGCGCTCGCCGACCGCTACGGCCGCCGCCGCGGCCTGCTCCTCGGCCTGGCCGTCTTCGCCGCCGCATCCGTCGCCGCCGCCTGGGCCGACACCACCACCCAGGTCATCGGGGCCCGCGCCGGACTCGGCGTCGGCGCCGCGCTCATCATGCCGACCACCCTCGCCTCCCTCACCGCCCTGTTCACCGGCGCCGACCGCGCCCGCGCGGTATCCGTGCTCGTCTCCGGCATGGGCGTCGGCATACCGCTGGGCCCCATCATCGGCGGCTACCTCCTCGAGCACTTCTGGTGGGGCACCATCTTCCTGATCAACCTGCCCATCGTCGCCCTCGCCGCCATCACCGTCGCCGTGTTCCTGCCTGAGTCCCGCGACCCCAACCCACCGCGCCTAGACCCGGCCGGCGCCGTCCTGTCCACCGCCGGGTTGGTCGCGTTCGTCTACGCCGTCATCGAAGCTCCCGAGCGGGGCTGGACCGCGCCCACCGTCATCGCCGCGCTGATCGCCGCCGCGATGCTGATCACCGGATTCACCTGGTGGGAGCTGCACCACCGGCAGCCCATGATCGACCTACGGCTGTTTCGCAATCGACAATTCCGGTGGGGCTCCATTAACGCCACCCTCGCTAGCTTCGCCCTGTTCGGACTGCTGTTCGTCGCACCCCAGCACCTCCAGTTCGTCCTGGGCTTCGACGCCCTCGACAGCGGGCTGCGACTGCTGCCACTCATCGTCGGCCTCGTCGCCGGCGCCGGCATCGCCACCCGCCTCGTCGCCCGCATAGGTCACCGCGCGCCGATCGTCGTCGGGCTCGTCGTCACCACCGCCGGACTGCTCATCGGCGCCCTGACCACCACCGCCAGCAGTTACGGGTTCATCGCGACCTGGTACGCGATTGTCGGTCTCGGCATCGGCGCCACGCTCGCCCCGGCGATGGACGCGGTGCTCGCGGTTATGCCACCCGAACGCTCCGGCGCCGGTATCGCCATCACCATGACCATGCGTCAAATCGGCGGAGCCCTCGGCGTCGCACTCCTGGGCGGCCTGCTGTCTGCCACCTACCGTGACCGCATCGACACTACCGGCCTACCTGCGCCAACCGTCGACGCCGCGACACAATCGATCGCCGGGGCGATGGCCGTCGCGCACCGTCTGGGCCTCCCGGCGCTCGCTGACAGTGCGGACCGCGCCTATGTCGACGCCACGGTCTACGTCCTCCTCGCCTCCGCGGCCGTCACCGCGCTCGGTGCCGTCGCGGCAATGCTGTTCATGCCTGCCCAAGCAAGCGAGCGCCCGACCAATAACTCCCTCGATCTGGTGACCAGGTAGATGTCAGCGGGGTTAGCCTGGCAACTGCCACGGTCCCCAGCAGACCTACAGCTTCGGTGACCACATGCCCCTTTCCCTCCCCGAGACGGTCACAGGTCCACTCACAAGGCGGTCCTGGGCTACCGAGTCCGCCGCCCCCTCTACATCTAGCTCGCCGAGGTCGAGGACCGGACCGCGACGCGCGACGTGGCACGCCTAGTTCAGCAGGGCCTCCTGGAAGCACGAGGCGAGAGGCGGGCCGACAATACGTTGCAGGCGCAGCGCTGAACGAGGTCCGGGACGGCGGCTGATGGCGCCAATCCGGGCACGGATCGCCTCTAATGCCCTCGTGCGCTTCTGCGCCGTGCCCTCTGGTGAGAGCGCTGCCATACCCTCGCTGGCCGACGACCTACGGTCCCGGTCCGGATCGCCGTCGCGTACTTGATCATCTGGTCGTAAAGCTCGGCGATGAGGTCTTAGGCGGATCCCGCGGCCCATCATCGCCGCCGCCAGCTGTGCCCAGGCCAGGACCGCGCCCGGGGCCCGGTCGGTACAGCTTGACGTGGTTGAACCGCTTGCGCCGCAGCCGGTGCACACCGCGTCCAAGCTCGGTGGCTATCGCCTATCGACTGGCACGCATGGATGGCTGATGCGTGCCTCAGCGGCGTCGTGCTGAGGCGATGAACAGCGGAATCGCGAGAAACAGCCTGCCTTCTTGCGCTCGTCGAGCCTGATCGGCAGTCCACGCCCCGTGCTGCTCGCGGGTGATCGCTCCGGTCGCGCGCGCGGCGTCGGCGAACCCGCTGAGAAGCGGCAGCATCATCGCGTCTGTGAACACACCGGTGTGCACCTCAACAGCGGTATCGACAAAGCCAACCTCCAGCATCAGGTTGCGGTAACGGCGAGCCACCCGAGGGTTCGTGACCATGTCAGCGCGGGCATGCACGATCGTGCGGGTCAGCGCCGGGTCATCCGCGTCAATGACGAAGGTATCCCAGTCCTGTCCAACCAGGACGATACGGCCGCCTGGGGCAAGGACGCGCCGCGCGTCGGCGAGCGCCCGGCCCGGGTCAGCCAAGTTGTGGAAGACCTTGTCCGCCCGGTATCCGGCCACAGCGGCGTCCGGCACCGGCAGCGCGCACGCGTCGCCGATGCGGAAGTCGAGCTCGGGCCAGCGCCGCCGGGCCAACGCGATCATGTCTTCACTGAAGTCCACACCGATCGGTCGCGCATCTCGTTCGCCGAGTTCGGCAACCGCGCGGCCAGTACCGCATCCGACGTCAACGACGGCAGCGGCCGTTGGCAGTGCGAGCAAGTCGAAGGTGCGGGCACGCAGCGCAGCGGCGCCGGGCGGCGCGTCGGCGACATCGAGCAGCCGGATCATCGATGCGATGTCGGTCTGCCGGGCGGAATCAGGGCTCGTTGACATGCGCACCACGCTGCTACTTAATGTCGACGTGAAGTCAACCGCCAATCCTGGCTCGATGAGCATCGGCGAGACCGCTCGCCTCTTCGGTCTCGCCCCGCATGTGTTGCGCCACTGGGAGTCCGTAGGGCTGTTATCACCGTCGCGTGCGGTGGCCGGCCGTCGCCGCTACGGCCCGGACCACCTCTACCAGATCGCGGTCATCCTGCGGGCAAAGGAGGCCGGGATCGCCCTGGACGACATCCGGCAGATGTTCGTCGCGCAAAACCCAACACAGCGCACAGCTACTCTGCGGCGGCACCGGGCCGACCTGGCCAAGCGCATCGCGCAGGCCCAGGCATCGCTGGAACTGATCGACTGCGCACTCGCCTGCGAGCACGACGACATAACCGGATGCCCGCACTTCCAGGAGATGGTGGCCGAACGCATTGGTCTCGCCCCGCCCGTGTGAGCCTCATCTAGCCGTAGCGCTGGTGCAGTTGGATGCTGAAGGAGAGTCGATGCTCGAACCTCCACTGATCGAGCGTCGGGCCCGGCTGGTACGGCTGCTCGCTGGCGCCTCGCCGCAGCTCTCGATCAACCCGCCCACCAAGATCGTCCGAAGTCACAGTGAACCTCCGGGCCGACCGCCATCGCGTCGAGGGCGCTGCCGGGATGGCTGACCGGCCCTCGCGCCCGCATCGCAGCCCGACAACCGGTACCGGTGTTTGCGCTGGCACGACACCGCCTACGCCGTTCTTCTCCGGCCTTCGCCATCTCCGACTTCACCCCGCCACCCCCTCCGACCGTGGCTGGCTTTGCTCTCGCCGTACGCCTTTCGGGGATCGGCCGGTGGGGGACCGGTGCGGCAGTGACGAGCCCTTGGCCGGCCGCTACCCCCTCGGCCCGATCCGGCCGTCGCCGCCGGGACCCGCCCGCCGCCCGTGAGGCTGGCGATCCCGGCGGCCACCGCCACGACCTCAGGTGCCGGGCTGCGCCTTCTACGCCACCGGCACGGCGGTAGCCGGTCACCTCGAGCTCTCACCCGGCCTCCGGCCCGAGATACGACTGGGCGGTGGCGTGCCGAGCGCAGGGACCTGAGCGAGAATGGGCCAGTTCGGACTCTGTGCAACCCTGGAAGGACCGTCCCTTGGCCGGTGGACTCGTAGCCCTGCTGGATGACGTGGCGGTGCTGGCTCGCGCCGCTGCCGCGTCGATCGATGACATCGGGGCGGGCGCCGCGAAGGCCGGCGCCAAGGCTGCGGGCGTCGTCGTCGACGATGCTGCCGTCACGCCGCAGTACGTGCGGAGCCTGGCGGCCGAGCGCGAGTTGCCGATTATCAAGCGCATTGCGTTGGGGTCGCTGCGCAACAAGTTCTTCATCATCCTGCCGGTGGTGCTGCTGCTCAGTCAGTTCGTGCCCTGGCTGCTCACTCCGATCCTCATGCTCGGCGGCGCCTACCTCTGTTATGAGGGCGCGGAGAAGGTGTGGGCCAAGATCGCCCATCACGATGCCCACGGCGCGGGCGAGGAAGAGGTGCAGGACGAGACGGCACTGGTGTCCGGGGCGGTACGAACCGACCTGATCCTCTCGGCGGAGATCATGGTCATCACTCTTAACGAGGTCATCGATGAGGCGTTCTGGTCCCGCCTGGCGATCCTGGCTGTCGTCGCCGTCGTCATAACCGTCCTGGTGTACGGCGTGGTGGCCCTGATCGTAAA
>NZ_JBFBJW010000024.1:0-47820 GCF_040686315.1 Micromonospora sp. NPDC085948
TCCGAGACCACGTAGATGCTGGCGCCGAGGGCGAGAACCAGCACGGTCCCCGCGGCGGCCATCAGGCGACGCAAGCGTCTCTTCACATTCATCGGGTCCTCTCGGCGGTGAGGTGGAGCGTGGTGGTGGCGGGTTGAGCCTGTGTTGCCGGACCGATCCAGTTCGATACGGTTGGTGCCGTGGGCGGCGGTGGTTCGAGCCTCGTCTACCGACGCAGACCGACGTCACACGTCATACCTGTTTACATTAATGCCCGTCCATTCGTCGCGCCACCGGGTGCGGCCGTCGCATCCAACCCGGTCGACGCCCCACTGGCCGGGAACTTGCTGCCTCGGGGCTTGGGGCCAGGTGGATCGCTGGAATCGTCAGTGCGTTGCTGGCTGCGGTCGGCACGGTTGCCACCATCCTGGCGCTGCGCAGCGGACCGCCGGCCGACCGGCCCGGACCAACCTCGAACGGTCTTCTCAAGCACGTTGGGCGGGTACAAGATCATTGCAGGCGCTTAGAGTTCGGGGATGGTTCCCGCTCTCACTTACCAGGGCGCGCTGCGTCTTCTAGGCCGGCACGATTCGAAGGCGCTGACCCTTCTGGACAGTCTGCTCGGCGGCGTGATCCTAGCGGCAGGGCCGGCAGTGTTCGGCGGGGCGCAGGCCGCGGTGTTTCTGTCAGAAGAACGAGGCGGTTCGGCTACTACGCGGACTGGTTGCGGCCGGCGCCGGGCGGCTGTCGGGGGCGACCGGTCGCGACAGGTTCGAGCTGTTGCAGGCAGCGCACACGGCGATCGTGGGGGCAGCGCTGTTCGAGGCATGGCAAGCGCGGTTAGGTCCGGTGTGGGCAGAGCTGGAGGTCACCCGTGAAGAGCGGATCCGGCTGCTGACCGATCGGGACGGCGAAGACCTGGTGCAGGTGCTGGCCCGGTCGGAGATTCCAATGCCGACCGGGTTCGCGGGTCGGTCCGAACTGAAGCCGTACCTGAGCCGCGCAGTCGCCGCCGGTCACTCATTCTTCGCCGGGCTGGCCGTCGGCGAGCGGCGCACCTGGCTGGCTGCCCCGGAACTGGCTGACGAAGTGGTGGTAGACGCGCTCGACCGGTACCGCACGCTGTATCTCCAGCTCGCGGCAGACGTCAGGGAGTTCCTGATCTGGGCAATCCTGGCCGGGCAGGACTCGCTGCGCGCCGACCTCGCCCGTCAGGCCGGTGAGCAGTCGTCCGGGCTGGCGCGACTCACCGCCCTGCTGATGCCGCCCGAGCCCGGCCCGGGCCCGGCCGGACAGTCGGTCCTGTTGCACCAGGCGAACCTGGCCGTTCTGCGTCGGCCCCCGATCACCGCCGACACCCTGCGGTACGTGGAGGGTTTGCGCTTCCCGTCGATCGACGATGGCTACGTCACGCCGCACTATCGTGGCTCTTCGAAGTTAAGCGGGGTTGAGGTGTCCGCGGTGGCGTCGGGTGGTCGCGGTACGGGTCCGTAGCCGCTGATTCTCCGGATTCCGGAAGCCGTAGGCGTCGCGGGCGACGGTTTTGATGACGCGGTTGGTTCCTTCGGAGCCGGCGTTGGTGATCCCGGTGGTCAGGAACGCGTTGATTTGCGGCCACCAGGTCTCGATCGTGGTGGCGAGCCGGTGCAGTTCGGGCAGGTCAGAGGCGGCGCAGCGGTTGTAGAAGCGGCGCAACAGTCCGTGGACGAGTTCTCGGTCGGGCCGGGTGCGGGCGGTCGCGAGCAGGTCGAGCAGGTCTTCTTTCGCGTTCCACGCGGTCAGGATCGGAGCGCCGATCTTGGCCGGTAAGTTGTCGAGGATGTCGGCGAGACGGTCGACGTGTTTGCCGCTCATCCGGGCCGCCGAGCGAGTCAGCCGGTTACGGATGCGCCATTCGGAATCGGTGCTGCGGCCACGACGTCCGCGCTGGGTGAGGGTGACCCGGCGGCAGACCTCGGTGACGGCCCGATTGGCCAGTTGCACGACGTGGAAGTGGTCGACGACCAGCAGCGCGTGCGGCAACACCTGGCGGATCGCGGCCTTGAACACGGTGCACATGTCGATCGCGACCGCGGTGACCTGCTCGCGCCAGGCCGGTGAACGTGCGGCGAGCCAGCCGGTGACCGTAGCGGTGGTGCGGCCTTCGACCTGGGCCAGCAAACCTTGACCACCGGACAGGTCGCAGAAGCCGACATGCCACCGATCAGCGGTGACCGTCCACGATCCGGCCCGCTCGTCCCAGATCCAATGCGGCTTGCCGCGGCGGACCTCGTCGATGCCGAGGACCGCGACCGGCTCCGGCTCGGTCGGCAACACCGCGGCGGCATGGGCGGTGAACGCGGCGGCGACGATCGACCAGGAGACGCCGTGATCGCGGGCGGCTTGCACGATCGTGCGGCCGCGGTCGGCGACCGCCGCCCCGGCCGCCTGCCGCAACCGGGCGGTCAGCCGCGAGCGGGCTGGGACCTGGGCCACCTGCTCGGTGAACGACTTGCGAGGGCAGGCGAGTGTCGCGCAGTACCAGCGGCGTTTACGCCAGCGCAGCCGCACCGCCCTGCCGGCGACCGTCAGGTCACGCGGGCGGGTCGTGGTCCACTGCTTCACGCGTACCGCCCGCTGACCGCACTGCGGGCAGCATCGTGCCTGTTCACAACCGGTGGACAGGTCCACCACGGGAACGCCCGCGGCGTCCAGCTCGACCCGCTCGGCGACCAGGCCGTCCAGGCCCAGCAGCCGGGTCGTATCGTTGACCATGCTCGCAGCTCTTCACTTGTGACTGTCCGATCTAGACACTCAGATGATCACCGATGGGCTGCGAGCTCCTATATCCGGGTCGCCGTCAGCCGCGAACCCCGCTCAACTTCGAAGTTCCGCGATTCGCCGCCCTCCGAGGAGACGATATTGTGAACCCGCTTCTACTGCCCGTCGTCGCCGCTGAGGCGTTGTGGGTACGCCTTGTGACCAGAGGGGCACCCCCAGCTGCCGGCCCAACCACGGGAACTGTGGGGGACGCCTCGGGACCGCTGGTGCGCATCGGTGTCCTGGGCGAGTCGCCCGCAGCTGGCTGCGGAGTTGACACACATGACAACGGGTTCCCAGGCTGCTTCGCGCGTGAACTCGTCGCACGCACAGGCCGGCCGGTCCAGTGGGAAGTGGTCGGGCAGGACGCTGCGACCGCCCGCCGCATCCGCTACCGACTCCTACCACAGCTCGGCGATGACCTGACTCTTGCTGTGCTCATCGCGGGCACTAACGACGTCCTCGCCCGACGCGCCCCCGAACAGTGGGGCGATGATCTCGCTGCCATCGTTGACGATCTAACAGAGCGCGCGGAGCACGTTGTCGTGACCGGGGTCCCACCCTTCGAGGCTTTCCCGTCGCTACCGACCACCCTGGGTCGTTACCTCGCCCAGCGCGGGGCCGCAATCGATGAGGCCTCTCAGCAGATCTGTGCGGAGCGGCCGCGGGCAACGTGGATCAGCTCGGCGGATTTCCCCCCTGAAGGCCCGGATTTCCCGCCTGCAGGACCGGACTACTTCGCTGAAGACCGTTTCCACCTCTCGGCCTTCGGTTACCGTCATTGGGCGCGATATGTCGCAGGCCACCTCGCCCTCGGCGAGCTTTGCTCCTGATCATTCAATGTGGCCAAAACGAGGAGGAGACCTGCCCCTCGTGCGCCCAGAACTGGACAGTGATGGACAACGACCTTCCGTTCATCGACGAACATCGCCTGCTCGTGTCAGCCCCCGCGCTTGCGGTATGGCGTTCTCTCGCCACAGTGCTCCCAGGTCCTTCAGGCCTGAGCACGGGAATCTTCGCCTGTCTGCTAGGCGCAGCGCCGCGCCAAGCCGCTGGGACGCCTCTCGACGAAGGCGCGACCTGGCCCGGATTCGAGGTCTCACAAGCCACGCGCGCGTCTCGTGCGGCTCACCGGGCGTCATCGATTCTCGCGGTACGCCTTGGTTTTGACCCTGGATCCACAGCCTGAAGGAATGATGCTCAGCGCTCGAACGTACGCGAGATTTCCAGGAGTCCACGGATGGGTCTATCAGCAATTGGTCATAGGTTCAGGCGCCCATCGTATCGTGGTGGCGCGCCTGCTCCGCAAGGTACGTCGCCGGGCTGAGACCCACGGCGGACACTGAGCCATTCCACGCAACGCGTTGAATCAGCGGCTACGGACCCGCACCGCGGCCACCCGACGCCACCTCGGACACCTCAACCCCGCTTAACTTCGAAGAGCCCCTATTACGCGATTCGACCATCAACCGGTGGAGGGAAGCGGATCGGCTGGGTGGGCACATCGATCTCTTTGACCTCGACTGGAACAATCCAGGGCTCGTGGGTGCCGAACCGGCATTCCAGGACTAACTTGATTGGCGGCCGATGATGCGGCTTGGCCGTGACCCATGTGTCCGACATCTCGACCCCCAACCCGCGCCGCTCAGAGTGGAACCAATTCCGCCCGATTTGCTGCCAGGTATCCCCATGAAGTAGGCGGTACGGCTCGCCCGGATCCTCAACGCCAAAACGCGGCCAAAGGCGGACGACCACTTCATCGAGACAATGAAGGGCAAGCGGCCCGACCAATTCCAAACTGACGAAAACCATGTTGGAGCGAGCCGGAGGAATTTTCACTAGCCTCGCCGTCGCTTGAAATTGCGGCCGGAGTTCCGCGTGTAAGCGAGTCTCCTCGATCTTGGTTAGCGTCGATGTCGCATCAGCTGAACTCTTCGCGGTCCTGTATGCGAAGTACGCGACGAATGCAGTGGGAATCGCTAGGACTGCGCCGGCCACCTGGCCGATCGCGCTGGCGACTGCGGGTACATCCACGAGACCAACATAGCCATGACAGTCCAACATGGCCGCCCCCACGTTGACCGCTAGCTGTACTGACCACGGACGTTGGTGACGGGGAGATCTTGAAATAGGTGAGGGCCTTCGGGTTCGGTGTGGATTGCGACGTCCTACCCCGAACCAGCGGAGGCCCTCATGCCCCACCGTAATGCACCCTTGTCCGAGACCGGCCGGCTGCGGCTGGCTCGCTGTGTCGTTGACGACGACTGGCCGCTGCGCCGGGCTGCGGAACGGTTCCAGGTCAGCCCTACCACCGCGAAACGGTGGGCCGACCGTTATCGCGTCGAGGGCGTGGCAGGGATGGCTGACCGACCCTCACGCCCGCACCACAGCCCGACACAGACCCCGACGCGCACCGAACGACGCATCATCAAAGTGCGGATTCTGCGCCGATGGGGACCAGCGCGCATTGCTTATCTGCTCGGGCTGAACCTGGCCACCGTGCACCGAGTCCTGACCCGTTACCGGCTGGCCCGTCTGACACATCTGGACCGGGCCACCGGCCGCAACGTGCGCCGCTACGAGCACGACGCCCCCGGCGACCTGGTCCACGTCGACATTAAGAAACTCGGCAACATCCCTGACGGCGGCGGCCATCGCGTCCACGGCCGCGCCGACGGCAGCCGCAACCGTTCAGCCCACCGCGATCCGACCCGCCCCCGCAAACTGACCAACCGACCAAACCTCGGCTACCAATACCTGCACAACGCCGTGGACGACCACTCCCGGCTCGCCTACACCGAAATCCTGCCCGACGGGACCCGCGAGAGCGCCGCGGCGTTCTGGCAACGCGCGCACGCGTTCTTCACCAACGCCGGCATCACCGTCAAACGCGTACTCACCGACAACGGCGCCTGCTACCGCTCCCATCTCTGGCGCGACACCCTCGCCCACGCCAGGATTACCCACAAGCGCACACGGCCCTACCGACCCCAGACCAACGGCAAAGTCGAACGGTTCAACCGCACCCTGCTCGACGAATGGGCCTACGCACAGCCCTACACCAGCGAGACCGAACGCCGACAAGCCCTCCCCGGCTGGATCCACTCCTACAATCACCACCGCGGACACACCGCACTCAACGGCCTACCACCCGCAAGCCGCGTCCCCAACCTCACGGGTCAGTACAGCTAGCTATCCACGTGTCTGCCTTCGCGGCCATCGACGCAAGGGCCTGCACCCGCGACGACTGGGACCCCGCCAGAAGTGCACTCACATGGCCGCAATGCGCGCTGAACAAGCAGGCGGGTGTCCGCTGGTCGGGCGTGCCGTCCGCTATCGAGTCACGGGTCGGTACGCCTCGTACACCTCGCGGAACGCCGCGACCTCCGCCGTCCCGGTGTGCTCGACCCGCCGGAGCACCTCCCGCGCCCGCCACCAGTTCGAGGACACCACCCGCCCCGACCGAACGGCGTCGGCGGCGGCGGCGACGCTGGCCTCGTCCGGCTGGTCGGCGGCCGACAGGGCCATCGCGAGATCCAGACGGGCGGAAGCAGAGCGCCGTGGCCGCTCACCGCCATCGCCGCGCGGATCCAGATCCGCCAAGGCACTCCGGGCCATCTGCTCGGCAGCCGGGGTCCCCCGCCCATGCCAGCGTGGTGGCCGTGTACGCCAATGCCTTCGTCGGGTCGTACCGGTAATGGTGCTCGGCCCGCTCCGGCACCGGCAGGTTCGCCGTCAACCGCTCCAGACGATCCAGCGCCGCACGTGTCCGCCGCACGTCAGCCAACCGCGCCCACACCCGCGCCTCCTGGGCGGTCGCCTGGATGTACGCCGAACCACCCCGAGGAGCCACCCGCTGCGCCTGCCGCGACAGGTCCAGCACTCGCCGGTAGTCGCCCCGGGTGAGCGAGTCCCACGCCTGCGTCTCCAGACACCACGCCTGGATCTCCTGATGCTCAGCATGCTCGGCAAGAGCCATTGCCGTACACAGATGAGCGCCTGCGGCGGGCTGTTGCAGCAGATCAATGTGCACCGTCGCCCGCAGCACCGTCAGCCAACCACCGGCGACGACGAGCCGTCGGCGCTGCGCCAGTGTCCCGCGACCGTCGAGCAGCCGCCCCACATAGGCCAGCTGGCGACGCACGAGCGGCAGCAGATCATCCGGCAGCATCGTTGCGTACGTGCTTGCCAGGTCATCCACCCCCGCCTCGATCCGAGCGAGCGTCTCGGCACTGACATCGCTGCCCCGCACCCGAGCCAGCAACTCCCCGGCCTCGGTGTCGTGGTCGACGGGCTCGTCCACCAGACGGGCGAGTGCCCCGCCGGCTCGCAGCAGGTCGTCGAGGTGGCTTGCCGTTTCGGGGGTGGGGGCCTTCGCACCGGTCTCCAGATCGTGCAGATGGCTCTTGCCTCGGTGAGCAAGTCGGCCCAGCGCCCGCAACGACAGCCCACGTTCGGCCCGAAGCGCACGCAGTTGCACACCGAAGCGCGGATCAACATGCGACACGGCGACGCCCCAATCCACCACCCAGACACAGCTCACGCCGAATCCGAAACCCACTGCTACGGACGGTACATCGAGCAATCACAGTTCGTGCCGACCGCTCATCGTCGCCGCCGCACCTGGGGCCAGGACACGTCGCCCAGGCCCCGCCGGTGCCGCCCCGCCGGCGGGGCCTGCTGGCACGTCGCTGCACACGCTCATGGCCGATGCCAACGCACTCGATACGGCCGACGGAGCGCTTCGGGGCAGTCAGATCGGGGCTGCGGTCGGTAGGGTGCCGGCGATGGGATGCCGGCCATTCCCCGATGGAGTCCTCGGCATGCCACAGGTGACATCCACCGATTCGAAGGAAGCCCGGCATGAGCAGCCCACGCGAAACCTTCCTCCGGCTGGTGAACGGTGTCTGCGACGGTCCGTACGAAGACTTGGCTGACCTGTACGCCGAAGAAACCCATGTCACGCATCCGTTCCACCCGCTCGACCCGCCTGCGCTGCTCAGCCGCAGTGAGCTGCACGAGCACTTCACCGCGCCGCCTCCGGTCGCCCGGACGCTGAAGCGTCAGCCGGTCGACGTGACGATTCATGAGACCGCCGACCCAGAGGTGATCGTCGCCGAGTTCGCCTATCAGGGGCGGGTCGACGAGACAGGCGAGACGTTCCGAGTGCCGTGTGTCTTCGTGCTGCGTATCCGCGACGGGCTCATCATCGAGTCCCGTGACTACATCGACCACATCTCCAGTGCGCGGGCCTGGGGTCAACTCGACAGTCTGCTGACCGCGCTTTGTCCGCAGGAAAGCACCACCATGCCCGAGTGAGTGGGCAGCCTCGGCGATTCCATCCACTGTCAACGGAGAGCGATGATCACGGGTTCCGACACTGTGTTCGTCACCGGCGCACCAGTGGCGGCCGCCGTCCGGATGATGCTGGACGATCTTCATCGCCGCTGGCCCGACATGGTGGTGGCTATGACTGGGGCGGACGGGGAGCGTTTCCTGCCCTGGCCGGCGGTGCGCACGAACGTGCCGATCGGCATGGGTGAGATCCTCGTCGCTCGCGACACCCGGATGGAAGAGCGATGGGACGAGGTCGGCTACCGCCTCATGGAGCACGAAGAGGGACCATTCGCGATCCTGTATCGGCCCGCCGCTCGACCCGTGGTCGAGATCCAGCTCAAAGGCGATCCCTACGGCGGCGAGTTCGGCTTCCGCCCGTATCCGGCCACGTTGGTCGCTGCCGGGCTTTCCCTCGTCACGGCCGTCACGCCCGACCTTGAGAGTGCCTTCAGTAAGAAACTCCTCGAAGGACTCGGGCAGGCGCTGGTCGACCAGGCACAGCCCAGCTGACACGTACTCGCACAGGTACGTGATTCCGGCGTGCATGACGACGAGTTCTTGGCGTCCAGCCGCTCCGGCACAAACAGCTGGTTACCCCGCAGCCTGCCGGCTTAATGTGCACGCGTGACACTGACCGACGCGGATTGGTGGTCGAAGCTCCGGGCGCTGGACGAGCCGGTTGCGCCGGTGACGGCCCTCATCGGGCCGGAGTCGATCCTGCGGGCCTTGGTGGAGGGGGCCATGCCGGAGCCGATGCGGGTGGCGTTGGACGAGCGGGTGGCGCGAGGTGAAGGTGATGGCATCGAGGTGCCACGGCACTTCGACCACGCTGCGGCCCAGGCCCGGTTCGACCGGCTCGCCGAGCGGTTGAGCGAGGCCTACGGTTGCCCGTGCGATTCGGGGCTGGCCCAGGACTCCGCCTGTTTCGGCAGCATCTGGATTCCCGCCGAGGCCAGCCGCAGCCGCACGAAGCGCACACGGATCCCGCTGTCCGCGACCGTGAGTGTGAGCAAGTTCGGTGACCTCGCCACCTACGGGTCTTCCAGCCCGCACGGTCAGAAGCCTCACCTGCACCCCGACGACCGGCAGCGGATCGAGCCGGCGCTCACCGGGCTCGGCTACCTCATCGTGCCCGAGCACATCCTCGCCACGCCGTATGACGGGCCCAACGGATGGGTCTTCGTCTCGACGGACGACGCGACCTGGTCGACTCGATTCTTCGACTATCTGTGAGAGCGATGAAGCCCGCCTCCCACCGTGACGACGCGGTGCAATCAAAACGTGTGGAGCCGCCCGGCGTCGTGTGGGACCGTCCGGTGGTGGGGCAGATCGGACGGTACCGCTACGTTGGTCCGGCGGAGCTGAATGGCCAGGGGACCGCGGCCGTGGACGCCGTTGCCGTCGACACAACTGCCTCGCTCGACGGCTGGCTCGCCCAGCGGGATCGCGAAGACGTCATCGAGCCCTTCACGTTCGTCGTTGCTCTCGACGGCATGCTCAGGCTGGCGCCTCGTCGAAGCGAACACGTCGCCCTTGCCGAGGGTCAGGATGTCCTCGCCGCCGGGGAGACAAGGTTCGCTCCCGCAGAGACCGGCTGGCGCGTCGCCGAGGTGACAAATCAGTCGACTGGCTACTGCCCCGACCCGGACTCCTGGCCCGCAGTGGCCAGGGCACTCGACCGCCTGGACGTACCGCATCCCGGCACCTTCACCGACCAGGTCATCTTCCGTCGATGCCCCGCCTGCGGCGAGCGGAACATCGTGCGGGACGACGACTTCACCTGCGCCCTGTGCGACGGCCGCCTACCCGTGCGGTGGAACTTTCCGCCGGGCTGATCAGCACGTCGATGCACACACTCATGCCGAATTGCGGATACCTCGGCCGGCGCCGTCGATGTCATGATCGCCCTGTGGCGCATGACGTGTTTCCTTGCGGGCCTTCCGTGTTGACCGATCTGGCTGAGGTCGTCCATATGGCGCACATGGACGACCCTGCCTGGCTCGTGGGGGTCCAATTCCGCTTCCACGAGGGATACCTCCAGGTGGAAGTTGATCCGGACGACGACTCGGTCGAGATTTCCTTCGATCCGCAGCAACGGCCGCAGCTTCGTCACTGGGTGTCGGATGCGGTGCCCACCCGAATGGATCAGCATTACGCCGACCTGCTCGGCATGGCCTGCGCCTGGCGGTGGGTGCTTCGCAATCAGCAGGGATACGAGGACGCGTTCCAGATCGAGCTGGGCACACGGTCGTCAACCACGACGTTGCAGTACCTCGCGATGGCCTCGCGCCTCCACGTCCGCCAGGCGAAAGACGTGCCGGTCCCGTAGACGGCTTGGTCCTGAGACGCACCCACATGCCGCCGATCGCGCGCTACGCAGTGTCACGACAACCGGATCAAGCCGGCGCCCGGTCGGTCTCGTGGCCGAGGTAGAGCCAGAAGCGCAGGCCCGGGCTCATGCCATCAATCGAGGCAGTGGACGTGGACGACGATGTGCTGTGGCTGACCGCCTGTGTCTCGGTGTAGGACCTCAAGCTTGACCCGGTGCCGGTCCTCTGAGACGGGGTCGTCCTTCTCGCCGGCCAGGCAGGTTGGATAGGTACCGTCGTTGTGCAGTGTCCCGCTCACGTCCTGCCAGCTTTCGGCGATTACTGAGTAGATCGTGTCGCCATCGAGAGGGCCCCGTAAGGTCTCGTCTTCCTCAAAGGCGATGGACCTGATCTGGTCGTTCGACCAGGTGACCGTCCCAACGAGCAGCTCCGGCTTGGCGGTGTGCGGATCGTCGGCAAGCTTGGCCGCCCCGAAGCCGCCGACCAGCCCTACGGCGACCAGCGCTAGGGAGAACGCAATCGTTGCGAGGCGACGATTTGGCGGGGTAGCGACCGCAGCTTGCAGTGCGTCGGCGGATGCCACTGGCATGCCTGCAAGGTACGCGATCGGCGCCCACAGGGCTGGCCCGAAAGCGCACTCTCATGCCGCGATGCGCGCTGCGGCTCATGCGCCGAACAGTCACCCTCAGTTATCACGATCTTGGCTCGGCTCGGACAGCCGAGCGTCGCCGAAGCTGATGCCAGATCGACGGCAGGATGGCGGACCTGTGCACGTTAGGCCGTACCCAGTTGGGCACGTTGGCCCGTACGCCGACGGATGTCGTCGACAGTCGGCGTCTCGACGGGTCTGACCTGCGCGTTCAACTCGTTGAAGATCTTGTTCAACTGGGCGGCGTCGAGCGGAGCGCCCGGCTCGGCGGCGAGCGCGGTTTCCAATCCGAGGCTCGGATTTGTAATCCCCCTAGTGTCAGCGCTTGTCGGCGGACGTGGCCCACACGCCCATGCCGAAGCCCAACTCCACCGCCCCCGGTGACCGGCCTCAGCCGGCACCGGCCGGGCTGCTCCTTCCCCGAACCCGCCTCCCGAGCACGCCCCATGCGGGAGTGCCAGACTGGCACGGGCTATCCCCGAGCCACCTCGCCTACCTCATCCGCCGCTACACCCAAGCCGGCGACGTGGTGCTCGACCTCGACGCGCACCCCGCCGCCATCGCTGCGACCGCCTACCTGGACCGGATATCGGCCCGGCTGGTCACCGGTCGCCATGGCCTGCACGTGCGGCTCCTGCCGCACACCCCCGAACACCGGACCCGCCACGCCATGCGGCGCCCCGGCCCACGTGCCGACCTGATCCTGGCGGCCTCTGCTACGCCCCGGCGGGTTCCTGCTTGTCGGACTCACCGCCTCGCAGCCTCAGCGGGGTGAGTTCAGCCGCCGCGCCACGGTCATCGCCGCAGCCCGCGGCGTCGGTTTCTTCTACCAACAGCACATTCCCACTGTTGTCGTCCCACTGCCCGAGCACGAGCCACGCACCGCCCCGGAACACCCCGACGAGGCCGACAACGGCCGCCGCCTGCTCGCTGGCCGCCACCTTCCGACGTTCCGGGATCTGGTCGTGCTCGGGACCACCGCCACCGGCGAGGAGAGCGCCCATGCCTGAGTCCCGTCCGCCGTCCCACATCGGCGACCCCCACGACTCCGAAACGCCGCACCCCAGCGCGTCCCACCTGGCAGCACTGCTCGCCGAGGGCTACCTCGGTTCGGTCTGGCTCACCGGTCAAACCGCGTCGCGGGACCTGCGGCGCGGCCGATACACCCCGGAGTCGTTGACGCACCCCGGCAAGATGCTGCCGACCATTGCCCGCTACGCCATCCGCACCTACACCAACCCCGGTGACGTGGTCCTCGACCCCATGGCCGGCATCGGCACCACCATCATCGAAGCCATGCACCTCGGCCGCCACGGCGTCGGCGTCGAGTACGAAGCCGAATGGGTCGCCAAGGCCGCCGACAACATCCGCCACACCCTTCAGGCCGGGGCGCCGGGCCGGGGCGAGATCTACCACGGGGACGCGACCGCGCTTCCGGCACTGCTGCCGGCCAGCCTGCACGGCCAGGTCTCCCTCGTGATCACCTCGCCGCCCTACGGGTCGTCCACCCACGGTCACGTCCGCACCCCTGGCGCGAGACGCGGCAAGGTCCGCAAGATCAACCACAAGTACGGCGGCGTCGACAACCTCGCCTACCGCAGCCACGGCCAACTCGCCGACGGATTCACCGCGATCCTTGCCGGCTGCCGGGCTCTGCTACGGCGCGGCGGGCATGTCGTCGTCACCGCCCGGCCCTACCGCCGCCACGGCGAACTCATCGACATCCCCGGCCTGGTCGCCGCCGCCGGCATCAACGCCGGCCTCGAACTGGTCGAGGAGTGCATCGCCCTCATATGCGGCGTCCGCGAAGGCGTGATCATCCCTCGGGCCTCGTTCTTTCAGCAGAAGAACGTCCGCGACGCCATCGCCAGCGGTGACCCGCAATGGCTCGTCCAGCACGAGGACGTGCTGGTCCTGAGAGCCCCGGCGATCTCCGTCCCACACGACGCCGAGAGCAGGTCAGCGCGCACCACGGCGCACGCTGACCGGCTTGATGACTTCGCCCCGCACCGCGTGGATCGACGTGCACAAGTGATGCCCCCCGGAAACGCCAGTCCTGGCGGCAGCGCCATCGATCCCCGGTCCCACCCGGACCGGGATGGTGAAAGGACATCCGATCCGTGCCCGCCCTATCCGCACCCCACGCCAGGGGACGTACGGCCCGACCCCACCGCCCACCGGCGGTCAAGCGACCCCGACGGGCCACGCCCACCACTCGGTTCACCTACTGCTCCGGGCCGGCAATGAACACCCCGACGGCAGCCGAGTGGCGACCCGACCCTCTCCTGACCATCGATGACGTCGCGACCTGGTTGGGCAAGCCGAAGAACACCCTCTACGCCTGGCACAGCCGAGGCAAGGGACCCCGCGCCATCCGCGTCGGCAACACCCTGCGCTACCGGCGCAGCGAAGTCGAACGCTGGCTCGACGACCACACCGACGCGGAGCGCTGACCCCATGGCCCGACCTGAATTGCCCCTCGGCACCTGGGGCAAGATCCGCACCCAGAAACTCGGACCCAATCGGTTCCGCGCACGAGCACGGTTCCGCGACTACGACGGCAAGACCCGCGACATCGAGGCCACCGGCACCACCGACCCGGCCGCCGAACGAGCGCTGAAGGTCAAGCTACGTGACCGTGCCACCCCCAACGACGACGAGATCACCCGCGAGACCCACATCAACAAACTCACCGACCTGTGGATCGAAGAGATCACCGCCGAGGAGCGGATCGCACCACAGACCATCCAGCGATACCAGACCAGCATTCGGAACGCGATCCTGCCCGCCCTGGGAAACCTCCGAATTAGAGAAGTCAGCGTCGGGCGCCTGGATCGGTTCCTGCGCGACATCGCCAAGGACCATCCCTCGGCAGCCAAAGGCGCGAAAGTCGTCCTGAGCCAGATGTTCGCCCTGGCCGTTCGCCACGGCGCGATCCCCACCAACCCCGTACGCGACACCAGCCGGCTCCGCAAACCCCGCCGCACGGTCGTCGCCCTCACCGACGAGAACCTCCAGGCCGTCCGCACGGCCATCCGCGACTGGCAGCGACCGATCCCCGGAAAGCCTGGACCACGGCACAGCGGCGATCTGGCGGACATCGTCGACCTGATGCTCGCCGCCGGCGCCCGCATCGGCGAGATCCTTGCCCTGCGATGGGAGGACCTCGACCTCGCCGCCGAACGCCCCACCCTCACCATCTGCGGCACGCTCGTCTTCATCAAAGGCCAGGGCTTCTTCCGCCAACCCTGGACCAAGAGCGACGCCGGCTGGCGGATGGTCGTCCTGCCCAGCTTCGCCGTCGGAATGATCATGGCCCGCAAACTCGTCGCCGCCGACAACCCCCACGACGCGATCTTCACCTCCCGACGCGGCACCTGGCTATCCCCCAACAACGTCCGCCGTCAGTGGCGTGAGGCACGCGCCGACACCGACCTCGCCCGGGTCACCCCCCACACCTTCCGCAAGACCGTCGCCACCCTCATCAAGGAAGAGACCGACACGAAAAGCGCCGCAGCAC
This sequence comes from Micromonospora sp. NPDC085948, assembly GCF_040686315.1. NCBI lineage: Bacteria > Bacillati > Actinomycetota > Actinomycetes > Micromonosporales > Micromonosporaceae > Micromonospora > Micromonospora sp. NPDC085948. The sequence goes on from NZ_JBFBJW010000024.1 coordinate 14,615, forward strand.
AGCTTGGACACTCCAGCGAGGAGGTCACCGCCACGTACTACATCGCCAAGCCCGCCCAAGCCCCAGACGTCTCCGACATCCTCGAGCGACTCGGCACCGACCGCGAACGACGTCCCACACCCGCACTGCCGACGCGCAGGGATGACGAACCTGGTTGCCGACCCCGGTAAATGGGGAGTTTTCGGGGACGGTTCAAAACCCCATAGACAAACTTAAAGCCCTGACCAACGTTTCCGCTGGTCAGGGCTTTTTGTCTGTCGGGACGGCCGGATTCGAACCGACGACCCCTTGACCCCCAGTCAAGTGCGCTACCAAGCTGCGCTACGTCCCGCCCCCGCGCGGTTTCCCCCGCGGCAGCCGGTACAGCTTAGCGCAGCTGCCCCAGGCCCTCCGCACAGGCCCCACCCGCGTTGCGAGGTGACCGAACCACCGCACAACCCCTACAGCGTCCTAGGAGGGTGGGGTGGAAGAAATGCCGGATGGGCGAGTACCACCCATCCGGCATTTCGGGAGAACAAGAACGGGTCAGCCGTGCGCCTTGCCTCGGCCGCCGGGGCCGAGCTTCTTGCGCGGGCGGACCGAGATCTCGATGGGGCTGCCCTCGTACCCGAACTCCTCGCGGAGCTTGCGCTCGACGAAGCGCTGGTAGCCGGCGTCGAGCGGGCCGGTGGTGAAGAGCACGAACCGCGGTGGCGCCACGCCGGCCTGCGTCGCGAACAGGATCCGCGGCGCGCGACCGCCACGCACCGGGTGCGGGGTGGCCTGCACCAGCGCGGTCAACCACTGGTTGAGCTGCGCGGTCGGCACCCGGGTTTCCCAGCTGGCCAGCGCCTTGTTCAGGGCCGGGGCCAGCTTGTCCACGGCACGGCCGGTCATCGCGGACAGGTTCAGGCGGATCGCCCAGGGGATGCGACGCAGTTCCCGGTCGATCTCCTTGTCCAGGTAGTACCGGCGGTCGGCGTCGACCAGGTCCCACTTGTTGAACGCGATGACCATCGCCCGACCGGCTTCGGTGACCATCGACAGGATCCGCTGGTCCTGCTCACTGATCGGCTCGCTGGAGTCCAGCAACACCACGGCCACCTCGGCGGCCTCGATCGCGCCGGCGGTGCGCAGGCTGGCGTAGTACTCGGTGCCGCTGGCCTTACCGACCCGCTTGCGCAGCCCGGCCGTGTCGACCAGTTGCCAGGTCTGACCGCCGATCTCGACCAGGCTGTCCACCGGGTCCACAGTGGTGCCCGCCACCGAGTCGACGACCGCCCGGTCCTCGCCGGAGAACCGGTTGAGCAGGCTCGACTTGCCCACGTTCGGCCGCCCGACAAGTGCCACCCGGCGGGGTCCACGCGGCCGGTTCTCCACGATCGCCGGGGCTTCCGGCAGCGCGGCGAGGATGGCGTCCAGCAGGTCGCCGGAGCCGCGCCCGTGCAGCGCGGAGATCGGGAACGGCTCACCGAGGCCGAGTGACCACAGCGACGTGGCCTCCATCTCGATGGCGGTGTTGTCGGCCTTGTTCGCGATCAGGATCACCGGCTTGGCGCTGCGCCGCAGCATCTTCACCGCGGCCTCGTCCACGTCGGTGGAGCCCACCATCGCGTCGACCACGAAGAGCACCACGTCGGCGGTGACGACGGCGGTCTCGGCCTGCGCCGCGATGGCCGCGGCGCGGTCCTTCGCGTCCGGTTCCCAGCCACCGGTGTCCACCACGGTGAACGCCCGGCCGTTCCACTGCGCGTCGTACGGCACCCGGTCGCGGGTCACGCCCGGGACGTCCTCGACGACCGCCTGCCGGCGGCCGATGATCCGGTTGACAAGTGTCGACTTGCCCACGTTGGGGCGGCCGACCACGGCCACCACCGGCTGCGGGCCGCTCGGTTCCTCGACGGCGACGTCGGGCTCACGCAGCTCGACCCATCCCGCACCCTCGCTCACGCCGCTCCTCCGCTGCGCTCCGGACCGACCTGAGACCCAATCGCGCTACTCATGCCACGCCCCGCTCCGTGAGCAGCTCGCGCAACCGCGCCACGACCTCGTCGATGCCCAGCTCGGTGGTGTCCAGCACCACCGCGTCGGGTGCCTGCGCCAGCGGATTGACCTTGCGGGTCGAGTCGAGCCGATCCCGACGGGCCAGGTCGGCCGCGGTGGCCGCCAGGTCAGCGGCGTCCTCGGCGCTGCGCCGGGCGGCACGGGCCGCCTCGGAGGCGGTCAGGAACACCTTCAGGTCCGCGTCCGGCGCGACGACCGAGCCGATGTCCCGACCCTCGACGACGATCCGGCCAACGTTGGCGATCATCTCGCGCTGCCGGGTGACGAGCAGCTCACGGACAGCCGGCACGGCGGCGACGGCCGAAACCGCGCCGGTCACCTCCGGGCCGCGGATGTCGGCGTCCACGCCCACGCCGTCGACGGTCACGGCGTACCCCTGCGGGTGGGTGCCGATGTGCAGCTTGACGTCGCCGGCGACCTTGGCCACCGACGCGGCGTCGGTGAGGTCCACGCCGGAGCGCAGCACGGCCAACGTGATCGCCCGGTACATCGCTCCGGTGTCCAGGTAGCGCGCACCGATCGCGACGGCGAGCCGCCGCGACACGGTGGACTTACCCGAACCGGACGGCCCGTCCACAGCGACCACACATCGCCTGGCCCGTACGTTTTCCTCCACCGTGTCCTCCTCAGCCCGTACCTCACGGATCGCCCGGTGATCTGGCGCCGCAAGCGGTTGGTCAATCGTCATCAATCATGCCCGCGGTCCGTGGCGGACCCGCGCGCGACGCCGCCGGAGGCGACCCACGCCACCCCGGCGGCCGCGTCCCGGCCGTTGTGGAGCCTACCGGCAGCCGTACCCCGAACCCGGGGGTCAGTCACCCACCGCGGTGAACAGGGCGGCGACCTCGGCGTTCGTCAACCGCCGGATCCGCCCGGTCCGCAGGTCACCGAGCCGGATCGGCCCGATCGAGGTACGCACCAGCCGGGTGACCGGGTGGCCGACCTCCTCCATCAGCCGCCGGACGATGTGCTTGCGCCCCTCGTGCAGGCTCAGCTCCACCTGGGCGGATTTGCCCAGCGTGTCCACCACCTTGAACGAGTCGACCTTGACCGGCCCGTCCTCCAGCTCGACCCCGGCCAGCAACCGCTTGCTTAGGTTGCGCGGGATCGGCCCGACCACCTCCGCGAGGTAGGTCTTCAGCACCTGGTACGAGGGGTGCATGAGCTTGTGCGCGAGCGTGCCGTCGTTGGTGAGCAGCAGCAGGCCCTCGCTGTCCGCGTCGAGCCGCCCGACGTGGTAGACCCGCTGCTCCAGCCGGGCGCCGATGAAGTCGGACAGCTCGTTGCGTCCCTTTTCGTCCGCCATGGTGGTGACCACCCCGCGCGGCTTGTTCATCGCCACGTAGACCAGGCGGACGTCGACCTGGAGGCGCTCGCCGTCCACGTGGATCACGGCGATGGCCGGGTCGACCTTGTCGCCGAGCTTGGCGACCCGCCCGTCCACGGTGACCCGGCGGCGGAAGATCAGGTCCTCGCAGGCACGCCGGGAACCCACGCCGGCGGCGGCGAGCACCTTCTGCAGGCGCTCAGCCCCCTCGAAGACAGGGGCGTCGGGTTTGGGGGAACGGTTATCGGGTCGCATCAGCAAGCTCTTCTACGTCGTCGGGCAGGAAAGGTGCGAGGGGCGGCAGCTCGGCAACGGTGTTCAACCCGAGCTTCTCCAGGAACAACGTGGTGGTCCGGTAGAGGAACGCCCCGCTGTCCGTTTCGGTGCCACACTCCTCGACGAGGCCGCGGGTGACCAGCGTACGGATGACCCCGTCGACGTTCACACCCCGGATGGCTGAGATTCGCGAACGGGTCACCGGCTGCTTGTAGGCGACCACGGCGAGCGTCTCCAACGCCGCCTGGGTCAGCCGTACGGACTGCCCGTCCAACACGAACCGCTCAACGTACGTAGCGTATTCCGGCCGGGTGTACAGCCGCCACCCGCCGGCCGCCCGGCGCAGCTCGAACCCGTACCCGGCGGCGGTGTAGCCGGCGGCGATCTCGTCGAGCATCGGCCCGACCCGTTCGGCGGGCTGCTCCAGCACCTGCGCCAGGACCAGCTCGCTGACCGGCTCGTCGACCACCAGCAGGATCGCTTCCAGGGCGCCGCGCAGCTCACTGTCGGACATGTCGGGCGCAGGCTCCGGCGCGACGGTCACCCGCCGCCGCCCCGCCAGCTGCCGCCGGGGTACGTCCCCAGCGCCCCCCGACTCCCCCGCCGCCGAGCCCGAGGCGTTCGCGCCCGGCTCGTCGGAGATCTTGGAAGGTTCCGGCCCTTGGAGGGGCACTTTCTCTCCAAGATCTTCCTGGTTCGATGGTGGCGCCGCGACGAACTCGTCTGGCTGCTCGATCGACTCGTTCGGCGCGGCTTCGGGGTTGTCGGGGGTGGCTTCGGCGGCGGGCGGGCGCGGGCGGTCCCACGGGGGGACCCAGGCGGCGGCCTGGTCGGCCAGTGAGTCCCGGCGTTGCTCGTCACTCATCCCGCGCACCCTCCGTCATTCCCGTCCCGTCCGGCCCGCCGCTCTCCCCCGCCGACTCAAGCTCAGCCACCGCCAACTCAGGCTCACCCTCCGCCAGGGCAGGCCCAACCCCCACCGGCCCAACCCCCACCGGCTCGGGGGCGGCGCCCGGTGAGCCGGGGTCGGCCGGGGTGCCGGCGTACTCGTCGACGTGCAGCTCGGTGTCGCCGTCGACCGGGCCGGTCCAGCGCACGGTCAACTCCTCCAGGGCCTGTTCCTGCACGAAGGCGACCAGCCCCTCCCGGTACAGCTCCAGCAGCGCCAGGAACCGCGCCACCACCTCCAGGGTGGCCTCGCAGTCCGCGCAGAGCAGGGAGAACGTGGCCGTGCCGGCCCGCCGCAGCCGGGCGGCGAGGATCGCCGCGTGTTCCCGGACACTGACCCGGACCATGTGCACGTGGGCGATGGACACCTCCGGCACCGGTTTCGGGGTCATCGCCTTCACGGCCAGCTTCAGCAGCCGCTGCGGGCCGATGCCGAGGACCAGGTCGGGCAGCGCGTCGGCGTAGCGGGCCTCCAGGCTGACCGCCCGCGGGTACCGGCGGCCACCGACCGACTCCAACTCGGCGATGTACGCCGCCGCCTCCTTGTACGCCTTGTACTGCAGCAGCCGGGCGAACAGCAGGTCCCGGGCCTCCAGCAGGGCGAGGTCCGCCTCGTCCTCCACCTCGGCGGAGGGCAGCAGCCGGGCCGCCTTCAGGTCGAGCAGCGTCGCGGCGATCAGCAGGAACTCGCTGGCCTCGTCCAGGTCCCAGTCGTCGCCCATGGCCCGGATGTAGGCGATGAACTCGTCGGTGACCGTGTGCAGGGCCACCTCGGTGACGTCGAGCTTGTGCTTGCCGATCAGTTGCAGCAGCAGGTCGAACGGGCCGGTGAAGTTGGCCAGCCGCACCGTGAAGCCGGTGGCCGCCGCGGCGGGCAGGTCGGCACCCGGTTCGGCGAGCGGCACACCGTCGACCTCGCCCGGAGCAGCGGTGTCGGGTGGGTCGAGGGGTGGCGCGGTCACCGCACGACCGTAGTCCACGAGGCGGGCACCGGGCGGTCCGGCTACCGCTCCGACTGGGCGGCGATCACCTCGCGGGCCAGCTGACGGTAGTTGCGTGCCCCGGAGGAGGCCGGGTCCATCGTCGTGATGGGGGCACCGGCCACGGTGGACTCGGGGAACTTCACCGTCTTGGTGATGACCGTCTGGTAGACCTTGTCGCCGAACGCCTCCACCACCCGCTGCAACACCTGACGGCAGTGCGTGGTGCGGCTGTCGTACATGGTGGCGAGGATGCCCTCGAGTTCCAGGTCGAAGTTGAGCCGCTCGCGCACCTTGTCGATGGTGTCCAGCAGCAGTGCCACCCCGCGCAGGCTGAAGAACTCGCACTCCAGCGGGATGAGCACCCCGTGCGCCACGGTCAACGCGTTGATCGCCAGCAGGCCGAGCGACGGCTGGCAGTCGATCAGGATGTAGTCGTACTCCTTGCGGACCGTGCGCAGCACCCGCGCCAGGGCCATCTCCCGGGCCACCTCGTTGACGAGCTGGATCTCGGCGGCGGAGAGGTCGATGTTGGCCGGCAGCAGGTGCAGCCCCGCGACGTCGGTCTTGATGACCACGTCCTCGGCGATGATGTCGTCCTGCATGAGCAGGTTGTAGATGGACAGGTCGAGGTTGTGCGGGTTGACGCCCAACCCCACCGAGAGCGCGCCCTGCGGGTCGAAGTCGACCAGCAGCACCTTGCGGCCGTACTCGGCGAGCGCCGCACCCAGGTTGATGGTGGTGGTGGTCTTACCCACGCCACCCTTCTGGTTGGCCATCGCGATGATGCGCGCCGGCCCGTGCCGGTCGGTGGGCATCGGCTCCGGGATGGGCTTGCGCATCGTGTAGGCAGCCGGATCCGCCGGACCGAGGTCCGCGCCGAGCGTGGCCTGCTGCTCGCGGAGCTCCGACGTCCAGGTCTCGGCACGGTCACCGTTGCCAGCCATGTGCTCGTTGCCCCCTCCCGACGACCCCACCCGGCGTCGGAGCCGTCCGACGTCCTTCGCGGCGCCGCTGCGCACCCCGGTCGTGTCGCTCCAGGAGGTCCGCGCCGATGCCGACTGTACGCCACCGACCAGCAGGGGGTTGGGCACCGGCCCGGCGTGTCGGCGCCGACCGCGACCGGGTTCAGTCCCGGGCGCGCGGATGGGCGGTGGCGTACACCTCGCGCAGCCGCTCCACGGTGACAAGTGTGTAGACCTGGGTGGTGGTCACCGACGCGTGGCCGAGCAACTCCTGGACCACCCGGACGTCGGCGCCGCCGTCGAGCAGGTGCGTCGCGTACGAGTGGCGCAGGGTGTGCGGGGAGACGGCTGCGGGCCCGTCGACCGGCAGCCCGGCCCGGCCGGCGGCGGCGCGCAGGATGCCCCAGGCGCCCTGGCGGGTCAGCGCGCCACCGCGGGCGTTGAGGAAGACCGTCGGGGTGCCCCGACCGGTGGCGGCCAGGCCGGGACGGGACCGGACCAGGTAGGCGCGCACGGCGTCGACGGCGTACCCGCCGATCGGCACCAGCCGCACCCGGCCGCCCTTGCCGCGCAGCAGCACGGTGCCCTCGTCGGTGTCGAGGTCGTCCACGGCGGCGCCGACCGCTTCGGAGATCCGCGCGCCGGTGCCGTACAGGAACTCCAGCAGCGCCCGGTCGCGCAGCGCGAGCGGCGCGTCGTCGCCGGCGGCGGTGATCGGGCCGGCGGTCTCCAGCAGCCGGACCACGTCGTCGACCGGTAGTGCCCGGGGCAGCCGGCGCGGTGGGGTGGGCGGGCGCACGTCGCGGCTGGGGTCGGCGCCGGCCAGCCCCTCGCGCAGCGCGAAGCGGTGCAGGCCGCGGACCGCGCTGGCCGCGCGGGCCGCGGAGGAGACGGCGAGGGGCGGGTGCGCGTCGTCGCCCGTGCGCAGCCGGGCCAGGTGCGTCTCGACGAGGCCGGCGCCGACCGACGCGAGGTCGGTGACACCGGCGTCGGCCAGCGTCGTCAGATAGCGGTCCAGATCCCGGCGGTACGAGGTGAGCGTGTTCGCCGACAGTCCACGTTCGACGGTGAGGTGGTCGAGGTAGCCGCGTACGGCACGGCGCAGGGCCGGCGTGGGCTGGGCGCCCACACCGGCCGGGTCCGTGCCGCCGGTCAGCCCGCCACCGCTCAGGCCAGCGCGTCGGTCAGCGGGAGCACGTCCATGCCGTGCGCCTCGGCGACCGGGCCGTAGGTGACCTGGCCGGCGTGGGTGTTCAGGCCCAGCGCCAGCGCCGGGTCGCGGCGCAGCGCCTCCTGCCAGCCGTGGTTGGCCAACTCCAGGGCGTACGGCAGGGTGACGTTGGTCAGCGCGTACGTGCTGGTGTTCGGCACCGCGCCGGGCATGTTCGCGACGCAGTAGAAGATCGACTCGTGCACCTTGTAGACCGGGTCGGCGTGGGTCGTGGGGCGCGAGTCCTCGAAGCAGCCGCCCTGGTCGATGGCGATGTCGACGAGCACACTGCCCGGCTTCATCCGGGAGACCAGCTCGTTGGAGACCAGCGTCGGCGCCTTGGTGCCGGGCACCAGCACCGCGCCGATGACCAGGTCGGCGTCGAGCACGGCCCGCTCGACCTCGTAGGCGTTGGACGCGATGGTCTGCAGGTGGCCCCGGTAGATGGCGTCGGCCGAGCGCAGCCGGGCGACGTTCTTGTCCAGCAGCAGCACCTCGGACTGCAGGCCCAGCGCGATCGCGGCGGCGTTCATGCCGGACACGCCGGCGCCGATGACGACGGTCTTGGCCGCGTACACGCCGGAGACACCGCCGGGCAGCACACCGCGCCCACCGCCGGTGCGCATCATGTAGAAGGCGCCCATCTGCGGGGCGAGCCGGCCGGCGACCTCGGACATCGGGGCGAGCAGCGGCAGCGACCGGTCCGGCAGCTCGACCGTCTCGTACGCGATGCCGGTCACCTTGCGGTCGATCAGCGCGTCGGTGCACTCCTTGGAGGCGGCCAGGTGCAGGTAGGTGAAGAGCACCTGCCCCTCGCGCATCCGGTGGTACTCCTCGGCGATCGGCTCCTTGACCTTGAGCACCAGCTCGGCGGTCTCCCACACCTCGTCGGCGGTGGCGAGGATCGTCGCGCCGGCGGCGGTGAACTCCTCGTCGGTGATGCTGGAGCCGACCCCCGCACCGGCCTCGACGAAGACCTGGTGACCACTGCGGGTGAACTCGTTGACGCCCGCTGGCGTGATCGCCACGCGGTACTCGTGGTTCTTGACCTCGCGTGGGATTCCGACCTTCACGATGCAGACACCTCTCTTCGGGGCTGCTCTCCCCCGACTGCTCGGTGCCGCGGTCGCCCCTTTGCCACCACGGTCCACCGGTCCCGCCGGCGGCAGTCTAGGCGCGCCCGGTGCCGCCGTGAGCCAGCACAGTGGCATCCGGTGCCCGGGTGTCCTGACGGAGTGTCAGGGCACGCGGGCGGATTCGCCGGTGCGCGGTCGCCTCCGCCGCCGGGACGGGGTTCGACCATTATCGCCCCATCTGCCGCATGCCGCTGAGGACAGCCGGCAAGGGGCCCCGCGGTTGACCGCCGGGCCCCTTCGCGCGTACTCCCTCGCCGGGGTGGACCGGCGGCGTCGCTCAGCGGGGCAGCGGCGCGTCCGCCCGGCGCAGCGCCGCCCAGCCGGTGTCCCGGGCGCGGGCCGCGGCCAGCAGCCCGGCCACCGCGGACGCGTTGGTGATCTCACCGGCCAGGACCATGGCCACCGCCTCGTCCAGATCGATCCGGACGACCTGGAGGTCGGCCTCCTCGTCGCGGCGCTCGTGCCGCTCGTCGGCCGGCACCTCGGCGAGATCCCGGGCCAGGAAGACCCGCACCAACTCGTTGGTGAACCCGGGTGAGCTGTGCAGGTCGACGAGCACGTCGACCTGCCCGGCGGTGAGGTCGGCCTCCTCGGCCAGCTCCCGCAACGCGGCGGCCGGCAACTCCTCGCCGGAGACGTCCATCAACCCGGCCGGCAGCTCCCACAGGTGCCGGCCGACCGGGTGCCGGTACTGCCGGATCAGCACCACCTGGCCGACGTCGTCGAGCGCCACCACGGCCACCGCCCCGACGTGCCGGACGAGGTCACGCACCCCCGTCCCGCCGCCGGGCATGGTCACCTCCTCGGTGACCACGTCGAAGATCCGCCCCCGGTACCGCTCCTCGCGCGAGCGCACCTCGTAGCGGTGCTCAAGGTTGCTCACGAGGTGGACGCCGCCTTCGTCGCGGCGCCGTTGCGGGCGGCCTTGCGCGTCGTCGGGGCCTCCGCCGCCGCGTCCAGGTCGACCGGCAGTTGGTCGGCCTGCGAGTACGTCACCGCGGCCTTGACGAACGAGGCGAACAGCGGGTGCGGGCGGGTGGGTCGGCTCTTCAGCTCCGGGTGCGCCTGGGTGGCCACGAAGAACGGGTGCAGGCTGCGGTCCAGCTCGACGAACTCGACCAGCCGACCGTCCGGCGACGTGCCGGAGATGTGCAGGCCCGCCTTGGTCAGCGCGTCCCGGTAGGCGTTGTTCACCTCGTAGCGGTGCCGGTGCCGCTCGCTGATCTCGGTGCTGCCGTACGCCTCGGCGACGATCGAGCCCTCGGTCAACGTCGCCGGGTACGCCCCGAGGCGCATGGTGCCGCCCAGGTCACCCTTGCCGGCGACGATGTCCTCCTGGTCGGCCATGGTGGCGATGACCGGGTGCGCGGCCTGCTCGTCGAACTCCAACGAGTTGGCGCCGTCCAGCCCGGCCAGGTGCCGGGCCACCTCGATGGTCATGCACTGCAGGCCGAGGCAGAGGCCGAGCAGCGGGATGCCGGTCTCGCGGGCGTACCGGGCGGTGCCGATCTTGCCCTCGATGCCGCGCACGCCGAAGCCGCCGGGGATGAGGATGCCGTCCACGCCGGCCAACGCCGCGGCGGCGCCGGCCGGGGTGACGCACTCGTCGCTGGGCACCCAGCGCAGCTGCACCCGGGCCCGGTGACCGAACCCGGCCGCGCGGATCGCCTCGCTGACCGACAGGTACGCGTCGGGCAGGTCGACGTACTTGCCGACCACCGCGACGGTGACCGTGTGCCGGGGGCGGTGCACCCGCTCCAGCAGGTCGTCCCAGCTGGCCCAGTCCACGTCGCGGAACGAGAGCCCGAGCCGGCGCACCACGTACGCGTCGAGCCCCTCGCGGTGCAGCACCTTCGGGATGTCGTAGATGCTCGGGGCGTCCGGGGCGGCGACGACCGCCTCGGTGTCCACGTCGCAGTACAGCGACAGCTTCTCCTTGAGCTTCACCGGGATCTCCCGGTCGCAGCGCAGCACGATCGCGTCCGGCTGGATGCCGATGTTGCGCAGCTGCGCCACCGAGTGCTGGGTCGGCTTGGTCTTCAGCTCACCCGAGGGCGCCAGGTAGGGCACCAGCGAGACGTGCAGGTAGAAGCAGTTGTCCCGGCCCAGGTCGTGGCGGACCTGACGGATCGCCTCCAGAAACGGCAGCGACTCGATGTCGCCGACGGTGCCGCCGACCTCGGTGATCACCACGTCGGGAAGCTGGCCGTCCTCGTCCGGGTCCGCCATCGCCAGGATCCGCGACTTGATCTCGTTGGTGATGTGCGGGATGACCTGGACGGTGTCGCCCAGGTATTCCCCGCGCCGCTCCTTGGCGATCACGTCGGAGTAGATCTGGCCGGTGGTGACGTTCGCCTTGCCGGACAACGCCCGGTCCAGGAAGCGCTCGTAGTGCCCGACGTCGAGGTCGGTCTCGGCGCCGTCCTCGGTGACGAAGACCTCACCGTGCTGGAACGGGTTCATCGTCCCGGGGTCGACGTTCAGGTAGGGGTCGAGCTTCTGCATCACCACCCGCAACCCGCGCGCGGTCAGCAGGTTGCCGAGGCTGGAGGCGGTGAGGCCCTTACCCAGCGAGGAGGCGACGCCCCCGGTGACGAAAATGTGCCTGGTCGTCCGTGCTGATGGGGCCAAGGCCTGCTCCCGTGTCGTCTGTCGCGGTCATGGCAGACCGCCGTGCTTGATCAGCAAAAGTGATCACGCGATCCACGGGATTCGACGGTAACACCTCCCGGGCGGGTACCCGCAGGCCGCACCCCGGCTGCGACACCACCGGGTCGTGCGGGCGCTCAGGACGCGGCAACCTCGGTCGATGACCGGTTGACCTGTCGGGGCGGCACGGGCACCGTCGAGGCGGTCTCCGGAGTCGTCCCGCCCCGGGTCGGCCCCGCCGGCTCGTCGGAGTCGACGGAGGAGTCGTCGGCGTCGGCCGAGGGGTCCGCGGAGTCGGCCGAGGGCTCGTCGGCGTCGGTCACAGGGCCGTCCGGTGTCGCCGGCGGTGCGCCCGCGGGCGGTCCGCTGATCGGACGGGGATGGACCGCGCCCAGCGGCCCGCCACCCCCGGTCGGGCCGTCACCGTCACCGACCGGACCGACCCCGCCGGACCCCGGGTCGCCGGCGCCGTCCGCGCGGGAGCGACCCGGCAGCGGGCGGGTCCGGTCGGCGGCATGTCCGAGGACCCGCAACGACGCCAGGGCCGCCATCGGCACCACCAGCGCGGCGGCAGCACCCAGCACGTCGAGTGCCGCGCCGTCGAGCACACCACCGAGCACGGCGGCGACCACGGTGCCGGCCATCGCGGCCCGGACCGCCGGGTAGATGCCGAACAACCGCATCAGCCCACCCCACGGCTGCAACAGGGCGAACCACACCAGCAACCCACCCACCAACGCCAGCACGGTCAGCGGGCTGTTGACCAACGTCTCGAAATTCTCCGTGCTGGACCGGTGCACGGTGAACCCGCCGGTGCCGTCGCCGAGCGCGGAGAGGAACCTGCCCAGGCTGCCCCGCTCGGCCGCCGAACGCCGCAGGTCCACCACCGCGAACCCGATACCGACCGCCAGGGCGGCCATCGCGGCCCAGGCCAACCGGCTGACCGTCAACCAGCCACCGGCGCTGATCACGGCGGCGACGCTCACCCCGGCGGTGAGGGCGATCGCGCCGACCGGGTCGGCGCCCAGGAACGGGCTGCCCACCACCACCACGGCCAGGCCACCCACGGTCACCATCACCGCGGGCCGCCAACCCCGGTGCAGCCGCTGGGCGAACCAGCCTCCGGTGAGCAACGCCCCGGCGAGGAAGACGCCCAGCCCCACGGTGCTCAGCCCGGCGTACCGGCCACCCTGCAACGCGGAGTAGCCGACCACGCCGTTGAGCTGCAGTCGGGCCCCGGTGAGCACGTCCAGCCCGACGACGAGAGTGGTGAGGCCGGCCACCGCACCGAGGGGGCCGAGGGTGCTCGCGTACCCGGGCACGAACCGGACCGCCGTAGTGCCGGCGGCCACCAGCAGCCCGGTGATCCCGGCGAACAACCAGCCGGGGTGATCACCCCGCCACCAGGGCACCGCGTCGGCCAGCAGCGCCGCCGGCACCGTCAACGCCACGGCGACCAGCAGCAACTCCGCCACCGCCACGACCCGCCCGGAGACCGCGGTCGGGCCGGTCGGCCCGGCGTGCGGGCGGGCACGGCGCAGCAGCGGCAGGACCGCCAGCGCCAGCAGCACCTGCACACCGGCGAGCAGCGTGAAGAACCGACCGGAGACGGTCCGCTGGGCGGCCGCCTCCCGATCGGCGTTCGCCGGGGCGCTGATCGCGTCAGCGAGGTCGGCCGGACGACCACCGGTGCTGACCGCCGGCCGGCCGAGGAAGAGCCGTTCCGGCATCGGCCGGCCCAACGCGGCGAGGGCGGTCGGCGCGAGGTCGACAAGTTGCAGGTAGCCGTCGCGGCCGGTGCTGGCCGAAGTGAGCCACCCCCGCTCCCAGCCCGGACCGTCGGCGACCGCCACGTGCAGCCGCGACGGCTGGGCGGTGTCGGAGATCCCCGCGACCAGCACCAACGACCGTGGTGGGCGCGCCGCCAGCACCCGGGCCAACTGGGCGTCCGCCGCTCGGGCCTGCCCGGCGCGCGACGCCGGGTCGGTCCCCTCGACCGTGCCGAGGTCGACGATGCTCAGCACGCACGAGCCGAGCAGCACCCGCGGATCGGCCGGCAACGCCGAGGCGTACCTGTCGACGCGGCCGAACGGTCGGGCGGCCGCCACGGCCGCGCCCGGACCCACGGCGACGGAACAGCGGACCGACTCCGACAGCGAACCGGGCATGGCACCCCAGGACAGGCGCTGCTGGTTGTACTGCACCACGCTCTCCTGGTCGGGCAGGTTCGCGCCGATGCCGTCGGGTTGGTCCACGGCCACCCCGGCCGGCGGGCAGCCGTCGGGCGGCCGGCTGCCGTTCCATCCGGCGAAGCTGCCCGCGCCCAGGGTCAGCCAACCGTCCACCGGGCAGGTGGGTCGGTGCGCGGAACGCACCGACAGCGATCCGATCGACCCGTCCTGGGCCATCCGCCACAACGTCGGGGTGCTCTGCGGATCGACGTCCTCCCAGCGCAGCCCGGCGATCCCGGCGAGCACCACGAAGTCGGCGGTGCGTTGCGGGGCGCTCCGCGGTGGGCGGGCGGCCAGCGCGGTGACGCCGAGCGCCACCACGAGCACGGTCAACAGGGCAGGGGCGATTCGGCGCAGCATCACCGGTGTCCCGTTCTCGGGGCGTCGGAGTCGGGGGTGGCCGCCGGACCGGTGGATTGCCCGGTCAGCTCGGCGTACAGGGCGGCCAGCGTGGCGACAGTGTCCGTCTCGGTCGGCCACGTCGCCGCCCGCCCGGCGCCCCGCCGGCCCAGCTCGGCCCGCGCGGCCGGGTCGTCCAGCAGCGCACGCACCGCCGCGTCGACCGCGTCCACGTCGCCGGCGGGAACCAGCGTGGCGGCGTCGCCGACCAGCTCCGGCAGGCCGCCGACCGCGGTGGCGACCAGCGGTACGCCGGCGCGCAGCGCCTCCTGGGCGAACAGCTGCCGGGCCTCCCAGTCGCTGGTCACCACCGCGAGGTCGGCGCCGGCGAGCAGGTCGGCCACGTCGGTGCGGTGCCCCAGCAGGGTCACCGGTGCGCGGGCCGCGGAGGTCCGCGCGGCCAGCGGCAGATACGCCGGCCCACTGCCCGCGATCACCACGACCGGCGGTGGGGTACGCGTGCGCCAGCGGGCAGCCGCGTCGATCAGCACGTCGTAGCGCTTCTGCGGGTGCAACCGGCCCACCGAGACGATCAACGGCTGGTCCGGCCGTACGCCGAACTCGGCGCGGACCGCCGCCGGGCGTCGGCGCGGCGGGGGAAGCGTCGGGGCGGCGACCGGGGCGAGTCGGGCATCGGTGGCGCCCAGCGCGGCGGCCCGGCGCACCAGATCCGTGGAGGCGCCCAACGCCACCCGTGCGCTGCGGGCCACCACTCGTTCCGCGAGGCGGGACATCCCACCCCGCAGTCCGCCGGAGAGCACCGCGTTGTGCCAGGTCACGATCAGCGGGGCGGCGGGACGGGCCAGCACGGCGACCAGCCCGGCCCGCAGTCCGTGCGCGTGGACCACGTCGACGCCGGCGGCGGAGAGCACCCGCCGCAGGGTCAGCACCGCACGGGCGTCGGCCGGAGTCGGGCTGGCCGGGATCTCCACCGGCTCGAACCGCGCACCCACACCGGCGAAGTCGAACTGCTCCTGGGTGGCGGCCGGCCCGCAGACCAGAACGGTCGCGCCGCCGGCGACGAGACCGCGGGCCGCCGAACGGACGTGCTGGCCGACCCCGCCGGTGCTGGACGCGAGCACCAACGCGACGCTGCCCGACCAACCGGCAGGCTGAGGTGGCTCAGTCATCGCGCTGCCGTCTCCTTCCCGTCGCCCCGCTGCGGGGAGACCGGCGTCGGCCCGCCGCCCCGTGGCCCCCGCCGACCCAGACGCCGCAGCACCCCGGCGAGCAGCGGCTGCACGTCTCGCCGGTCGACGAACCAGACCACAGCGAGGAACACCGCCCCGACCAGAACCCCGGACAGCATGCCCTGACCGAGTGCCGCCGCCGTCGTCGGGGTGCCGCCGCCCGGTGTGTCGAGCCAGCGGGTGAGGCCCAGCCCGGCGAGCGCGGCGAGCACCCCGGCGAGGCCACCGGCCGCCCCGGCACGGGCCGCGCCGGCCAGCGCCGGACGGCCGGCGCTGCGCCCCACCGCCAGGAGCAGCAGCGCACCGAGGACCAGCATCCCCACCGAGTTCGCGGACGTCACCGCGAGCACCCGGTCGGCGGTGGGGAGCAGCGCCGTCAACGGCAGCGCCACGGCCGGAACGACCAGCCAGCCGAGGGTGATCGCCACCGTCGCCGAGCGGGTGTCGCCGCGGGCGTACAGCGCGCGGGACAGCACCGCGAACAACCCGTAGCCGAGCAGCCCCGGCGCGAACCCGCTGATGGCCGCCGCGGTGGACGCCGGGTTGTCCGGGTAGAAGAGGGCGGCGATCGGCTGCGCGGTGCCGACCAACGCCGCGACGCCCAGGCAACTGAAGAGCAGCACGCCCCGCACCGCGCCGGAGAGGGTCCGTCGATAACCGTCCTCGTCCCCGGCGGCGCTGGCGGTGGCCAGGGTGGGATAGGAGGCCACCGCCAACGGCACGGCGAGGACCGCCCACGGCAGCAGGTAGATCGCCTGGGCCAGGTTGAACACCTGCGGGGAACCGGTGGGTCCCCCGGAGACCCGGTTCAGCACCACCAGGAGCGCGATCTGCTGTGCGGCCACCGTCACCGCACCGGCCGTGGCGAGCCCGCCGACCCGCTCCCGCGCGTCAGGGGTGAAGGCGTACCCGAAGCGGGGCCGCACCCGCAGCCGCCGCAGCGGGATCAGCAGCGAGAGCGACAGCACGACCACGCCCAGGGTGGTGCCGCCGGAGAGGAGCAGTTCGCCGCTGCGGCCGACCTGGGCCACGGACATGCCCCGCCCCTGAGCGGCGCCGAAGGCCACGTAGACGACCACCACGGTGAGGCTGGACAGCAGCGGCGCGATGACGGGCCAGGCGAAGCGTCGATGTGCCTGCAGGACGCCGGTGAGCACGATGCCGATCCCGTAGAGCGGCAACTGCGGGGCGAACACGCGCAGCATCCGCGCGCCGGCGGCGAGTTCGGCCGCCGATCGTCCCTCACTGATCAGCGAGATGATCGGGTCGGCGAACAGGACGACGAGCACGGCGAGGGGAACCAGCAGGCTCACCGTCCAGGTGAGCAGGGCGCCGGTGGTCGCCGCCACCGTCCGCCGGTCGTCCGCCGCGACCGCCCCGGCGAGCAGTGGCACGACCAGGCTGGCCAACGCCCCGCCCGCGACGATCTCGAAGACGATGTTCGGCACCGTGTTGGCGATGACGTACATGCCGCCGAGGTCGCTCTGCTCGACCACCCAGGTGAACACGGCGGTGCGGCCGAAGCCGGCGAGGCGGCTGGCCACGGTGAGGACGGCGATGAGCGCGGCTGCCCCGGCCAACCGGCCGGCGCCGGCGAGGGGTACCGGTCTGCTCACGTCAGTCGGCGCGCCGGCCCAGAGCGTCGAGCTCCCGCAGCCCCGGGGTCCGCTGGATCACCGCGGTGAAGCTGACCTTCTCGCTGGTGGCGGTGAGGCCGGCGAGCAGCGCGAGCAGACCGGCGCGGCCGAGCGGGCCGCTGCGGGCGGCGAGCGCGACCCCGAGCAGCGCCCCGAGCGCGTTCGCGCCGCTGTCGCCGAGCATCACGTCCTCGGCCAGGTCGTCGCGGAGCAGGCCGGCGGCGGCGCCGGCCACGCCGGCGGTGATCCCGCCGTGCGGGCCGCCGGTCAGCGGCGCGGCGAGCAGCAGCCCGGACTTGAGGGCGCGACCCGGCCGCAGGTCGAGCAGGTTGAGCAGGTTGGCCGTGCCGGCGATCACGCCGGCGCCGAGCAGCACGTCGACGCTGCGGCCGAACGCGCCGTGACGCTGCCGGCGGGGGTGCGCGGCGACGCGGGGGTCGGCGGCGAGCAGCGCGGCGGCACCCAGCCCGGCGGCACCCACGCCGACGACCTTGACCAGGCCCGCGGTGATCCGACCCGCGCGCAACGCGGCGAGGTGACCGGCGAAGCCCTTGGCCGCCTTCTGCTCCGGCCGCGCGCCGACCACGTCGTCGTAGAGGCCGACGCCACCGGCACCGAGGCCGGCGACCAGGGCGGCGGCACCGGAGGCGCCGCTGGTGGCACCGAACGCGCCGGCGGCGCTCGCCCCGGCGGCGAGCGCCGGGCCGGCGGCCAGGGTCAGCGTGCGGCCGCGGAAGTTGGTGCGTTCCAGCGCCGGTCCGGCCGGGGAGGTGCGCACCTCGCGCAGCGCGTACCGGGCCGCCGCGGCACCGGCGCCGGCGATCAGCAGCCGGCCCAGCGCGCTCACGCCGCCGCCCCGCGGGGCCGCAGGCTCGCAGAAGCGTCGGTTACGGACACGGGGGTACGTCGTTCGCTCACTGGGGCAGTGTAGGCACCAGGCCGGAGGCGGCGTTGTCGCCGACGCCGTACTGGCCGGCCTTCTTCTCGGTGAGCTGCTGCACCAGGGCGAGGGCGGTGACCAGTTGGCCCTGCACGGTGTTGGCGTTGTCGACGGTGGAGATGGTCTGGGAGAGCACCGGGTCACCGCGGACCACGGACACCAGGTTGCCGCCGGCGGAGCCGTTGCCGGCCACCACGATCGAACCGGTCCGGTCGAACTGCTCAGCGATCTTGACGACCGACTCGTCCCGCTTGTCGGAGTCCTTGTCGACGTACGGCTGCCCGCTGACCACGACGACCGCCTCGGCCGAGCCGGTGACCTTGTTGTTGTCGGTGGTCAGGTAGCCGGCGTTGTTGTACGCGGCGAGCACCGCCCGCCGGTCGGCGTCGCTGACCGGCGCGGTGCCCTGGGCCCGGTCCAGCAGGACACTGGCCAGCAGCGCGCTGGAGGTCTCCACACCGTGCCCGTTGCCCGGCAGGCCGGTGGTCTGCGCGGTCGGGCGGGCGGCGGTCACGGCCAACTCCAGCAGGTTGGAGTTGTTGTCCGGGTTGACGAGCTTGTCCTGCAGATCGACCCGGCCGGTGATGGTGGCCCCGGCGAGCTGAAGTTTCTTGAGCACACCATCGGTGTGGTCGCGCCCGTTGGGCAGGGTGAGCAGCAGCACGCGCCGCCCGGTCAGGGTGCTGGGGAGGACGACCTGGGACATCTTGTCGGCGAACTCCTCCTCCAACCCGAGCTGCTTCTCCATGTTGTTGACCTGCTGGCGCCAGTACTGGTTGTCCTTGCGCAGTCCGGTGACCTGCCCCTCGAGCGAATCGGCGACCGGACCGTTGAGGGCGGCCGTGCCGACCACCAGGCCGATCGCCAGAGCCAGGAACACCGCGGTGAGCGACACCACGTGGTAGCGGAAGTTGATCACGCTTGCAGCCTCTTGATCGGTCGGGAACTAGAAGAGCCGGTACAGCTGGAACACGAAATTGTCCCACCACTCGGCGACCACGCCCAGGTACGCCTTCCCGACGGTCGAGACAGCCACCGCGGACGCCATCGCCGCGATCGCCGACAACACCAGCAACAGCAAGGAGGACCCGGAGATGCTCTGCCGGTAGAGCCGGCTCACACCCTTGGCGTCGACCAGCTTGCCACCGACCTTCAGCCGGGTCAGGAAGGTCGAGGCCATCCCGCCGCGACCCTTGTCGAGGAACTCGACGAGCGTGGCGTGGGTGCCGACCGCGACCAACAGCGAGGCGCCCTTCTCGTCGGCCAGCAGCATGGCCAGATCCTCGCTGGTCGCCGCCGCCGGGAAGGTGATCGCCGGCACGCCGAGACCGTTGACCCGGGGCAGACCGGGCGCCCGCCCGTCCGGGTACGCGTGCACGATCACCTCGGCGCCGCAGCGCAGCACGTCGTCGGTGACCGAATCCATGTCCCCGATGATCATGTCCGGGGTGTACCCGGCCTCGACCAGCGCGTCGGCCCCGCCGTCGACGCCGATGAGCACCGGCTTGAACTCCCGGATGTACGGGCGCAGCACGTCCAGGTCGGCCTTGTAGTCGTAGCCGCGCACCACGATGAGGCAGTGCCGCCCCTGCATCTGCGTCTCGATGTCCGGCACACCCACACCGTCGAGCAGCAGATCGCGCTCCTGACGGAGGTAGTCCATCGTGTTGGCGGCGAACGCCTCCAACTGCACCGACAGGCCCTCCCGGGCATCGGCCATCGCCTTGGCGACCGACTCGGCGTCCTGCAGGCTGCCGTGGGCCACCGGCTCGTCGCCGGAGAAGACCGTGTTGCCCTCGATGCGGACCTGGTCGCCCTCGCGGATCTGCTCGAAGACGCCCTCCCCGAGGTCGTCGAGGAGCGGAATGCCGGCGGCGATCAGTACCTCCGGGCCGAGGTTCGGGTAACGGCCGGAGACCGACGGCTTGGCGTTGAGCACGCCGCCGACCCCGACCGCGACCAACGAGTCGGCCGCCACCCGATCCAGGTCGACGTGGTCGATGATCGCGATGTCACCAGGGCGCAGCCGACCGACCAGGCGTTTGGTCCGGCGGTCAAGGCGCGCGGTGCCGAGGACTCTGCCCGGTTCGGAGTTCCGATTCCGGCGCAACGTGGGTAGACGCATCGTGACCATCCTGGCATGTGAGGCAGGCTTTTCTGTCGCGACATGCCTGAGCAGGGCCGCCTACCCAGGGAAGCACACGACGGCACAAGCCGGTGTGCTTGCGCTCACAATACGCGGCGTCACAGCCGCCTTTCCTTGGCGGCCACGGCCAAGAGCTCCTCGGCGTGAGCGATACCCAGATCGGAATCGGGCAAACCCGCAAGCATCCGGGCCAACTCCCGGGCCCGCTCGGTGTCCTCCACGACCCGCACCCCGCTGGTCGTCACCGCGCCGCCGGTGTCCTTCGCCACCACGAGATGCCGGTCGGCGAACGCGGCCACCTGCGGCAGGTGTGTGACGACGAGCACCTGGTGGCTGCGGGCCAGCCGGGCCAGCCGCCGACCGATCTCCACCGCCGCCTGACCGCCGACGCCCGCGTCGACCTCGTCGAAGACCAACGTGGGCGGGCCACCCGAGCCGGCGAAGACCACCTCGATGGCGAGCATCACCCGGGACAGCTCACCGCCGGAGGCGCCCCGCTGCAACGGCAACGACGGCGCGCCCGGGTGGGCCAGCAACCGCAACTCCACCTCGTCGCCACCGTCCGGCGCGACACCCACCTCCACGCCGTTGACCGACAGCGTCGGCTCGGCGCGACCAGCCGGGCGGGGCAGCACCGCCACCTCGATCCGCGCGTGCGGCATGGCCAACCCGGCCAGCTCGACGGTGACCTGGTCGGCGAACCGGACCGCCGCCTCCTGCCGGGACGCCGACACCCGCCCGGCCAGGTCGGCCACCTCCACGGCGAGCCGCTGACCGTCGCGCTCCAGCTCGTCGAGCAGGTCGTCGGACGTGTCCAGGTCGGACAGTCGGGTGCGCGCCCGGTCGGCCCAGGCGATCACCCCGTCGACGTCGTCGGCGTACTTACGGGTCAGCGCCCGCAGCGCCGCCCGCCGCTCGTAGACGTGCTGCAACCGGGCCGGGTCCGCGTCGAGCGTCGCCAGGTACGCCGACAGCTCCGCCGACACGTCGGTGACGAGCGTGGCCGCCTCCTCCAGGCGGGCCGCCAGCTCACCCAACGCCGGGTCGGTGCCGGACTGCGCCTCCAACGTCCGTCGGGCGGTGCCGAGCAGCACCGTCGCGTCCGGTGCCTCGTCGGCGGCCTCCGCACCGCCCGCCACGCACTGCTGGGCGATCTGCGCGGCGGTCCGCAGCCCCTCGGCGTGCTCCAGCCGCTGCGCCTCGGTCTTCAGCTCGTCGTCCTCACCGGGCTGCGGATCGACCCGGGTGATCTCGTCGAGACCCAGCCGCAGCAGGTCGGCCTCCTGGTTGCGCTCGCGGGCGTTGCGCCGCCGGTCGGCCAGGTCGTCGACCACCCGCCGCCACCCGGTGTACGCCTCGCGCAGCGCGTCGAGCAGCTTCTCGTGCGCGGGGCCGGCGAAGCGGTCCAGTGCGGCGCGCTGCTCGGCGGGGCGCAGCAGCCGCAGCTGGTCGGACTGGCCGTGCACGGCCACGGCCTGCTCGCCGACCTCACCGAGCATCGACACCGGCATGCTCCGGCCGCCGACGTGGGCGCGCGAGCGCCCCTCCACCGTGACCGTGCGGCTCAGCAGCACCGAGCCGTCCTCGTCGGGCTCGCCACCGGCCTCGGTGATCCGCGCGTGCACGGCGTCGGCGACCCGACCGCTCAGGCGCAACCGCCCCTCGACCACCGCCCGGCCGGGTTGGGCGCGGACCCGCCCGGCGTCGGCCCGACCTCCGAAGAGCAGGCCGAGGCCGGTCACCACCATCGTCTTGCCCGCACCGGTCTCGCCGGTGATGACGTTCATGCCGCCGGTCAACGGCAGCGTGGTGTCCTCGATGACGCCCAGTCCGGTGATGCGCAGCTCTTCCAGCACAGCCACCGACAGTAGACGCGAGGCCCGACAGTTGACCAGCCGACGGGCCCGGGTGCGGCCGACACCCGGCCGCCGTACAGTTCTGCCCCGTGTTGGATGTGATCGGCCTGACCACGGCTGAGGAGGAGCTCTACCGCTGCCTGCTCCAGCTCACCACGGCCCGCATCGACGAGTTGGTGCGCCGGCTGAACCGACCCCGCGACGAGGTCGTCGCCCAGGTCGAGGCGCTGCGCGCCAAGGGCCTGGTGCAGCCCACCGACAACGACCCGGACGCGTCGCTGCGCCCGACCGCCCCGGACGTCGCCCTCGGCGGGACGCTCCTGCGCCGCCAGGAGGACCTGGAGGCGGCCCGCCGAC
Source organism: Micromonospora sp. NPDC085948 (assembly GCF_040686315.1). NCBI lineage: Bacteria > Bacillati > Actinomycetota > Actinomycetes > Micromonosporales > Micromonosporaceae > Micromonospora > Micromonospora sp. NPDC085948. The sequence goes on from NZ_JBFBJW010000024.1 coordinate 36,905, forward strand.
GGGTCACCCAACTGGCCGAGGAGTACCGCTCCGGGCTGCGCCGGCAGCACGTCGACCACCTCGTCGAGGTGATCGCCGGCGCCCGGGTGCTCCGCGACCGTCTGCGCGATCTGCAGAATGCGGCACGCACCGAGGTCCTCTGGTTCTGCCGCGCCAACCCCCTGGCGATGGCCGGCCCGGAGAATGTCGAGGAGTTCGACGCGCTGGCCCGCGGGGTGAGCTACCGGGCCATCTACGAGCGTGACCTGCTGCTGGAACCGGGCGCGTTGACCGACCTGGCCAAGGGCGTCGCCGCCGGGGAGCAGGCCCGGGTCCTGGACCGGCTGCCGGTCCGACTGGCCATCGTGGATGCCCGCATCGCCATCTGCCCGTTGGTGCCCGACCGCGACGGCGGCGAGCCGAGCGCCGCCGTGATCGGCCGCAGTCAACTGCTGGACGCGCTGCTCGCCCTCTTCGAGAGCCACTGGCGGGTGGCCACCCGGTTGCGGCTCGACGATCCCCTGGCCGTCGCGGCCCCCGAGGCTCGACGGCCGGGGCCCGCGGACCAACCGGGCGACGGTTACCAGCCCGACGCCGACGAGGCGCGGCTGCTGTCGCTGTTCGTGGCGGGCGTACCGGACAAGTCCATCGCCTCCCAGCTCGGGGTGAGCCGGCGGACCGTGCAGCGGCGCGTCGCCGACCTGATGGCCGCCGCCGGGGTGGACACCCGGCCCGGGCTGGCGTTCCAGGTGGCCCGACGCGGCTGGCTCTGACGCGGCGGGGTCCGCCGTCGAGTGACGGCGGACCCCACCCGGGCGGGACGGCCCCCGCCGCCCCGCCCGGCGCGCGTCAGCGCAGCCCGTACGCCGAAAGCACCGTCTGCTCGACGGTGTTCCCGGCCCGGTCGGCGGCGCGCACCCGCAGCGACACCGTTCCACGCCCGGCCGGCACGGTCGCGGTGTACCGGGTGCCCGACCCCCTGGTCGGCGCGGTGCGCCAGGTGACGCCCCCGTCGAAGGAGACCTGCACGCGGACGCTGGCGCCGGTCGGCGCGGGCACCCCGGCGGGCTGGCGCAGGGTCAGCGCCAGCTGGTGCGGCCGGTCGCCGCGGACCGTGCCGAGCAGGTCGGCCGGCACCCGGTAGTCCACCTGCAACAGCGACAACGGCGTGGCGGCGTCGCCCGTCGGTCGCGCCGAGGTGAACTCCCAGGCCGTGTCGGTCCGGGTGGCGTAGCGCCACTCGTCCGAGGACCGCTTCGTGGTCACGTCCAGCCGGTAGCGGGCCTGACCCGCCGTGGTGGGCACCGGGACCCACCCACCGGACAGGTCGGCGATCTGCTGCCCGTCCCGGCTGACCCGGGCCTCGACGGTGTCCGACTCCTCACTGCCGCCGGCCACGCTGTAGTGCCCGTCGGCGTCGACGAACTCGGGCACCCGCAGAGCCAGGGTGTCACCGGTCCGCGTGGGAACCGGCACCCCGCTGGCCGGCACGGCCGGGCGGACCACCGGGGCGTGCCAGGCTTCGGTCTCCCGATCGTCCGCGCCGTAGCGCCGGGGCTCCTGGTTCAGGCCGCCGGCCAACTGCCCCCACTGCAGGTACATGAGCTTGTGCTGCACCCGGTGCTGCCACCAGTTGTCCCCGGCGCTGACGAACTCCTGCCGGGTGGTGCCGTTGCGGACCATCCGCTGGTCGTCGTTCCAGGAGTACTCCTGCCACGGACGCCAACCGAAGCGCTGCTCACTGGCCCAACCCGCACCCGTGTCGCCGTAGCTCGCGCTCACCTCGGCGGTGTTCTTCGCGGTCACGGTGTGCACGATCCGCTCCGGCACCCGACCCTTCGACACCTGCCACACGTCGTACAGGTACGGGCTGTCCACGGTCAGCGTCAGGTCCAACGTCGCCCGGCCCTTCCCGGCCGCCGCGATGAGCCGCTGCCCGTCGTCGTAGGCGACCGCCATCGACGGGATCGGCAGGCGGTCCCCGAGGGGGCGCCACACCGTCCACGCGGAGAAGTCCGGCGACCGAACGACGAGCACCGCCGCCGCACCGGCGGCCGCCGCGGCGGCGATCTGCTCGTCCTCGGAGCGGTTCGGGTCGGTGGCGAGCAGCGCGGCGGCGCCCCGCACCCGGGTCAGCTCAGCGGGAGTCCCCGTACCGGCCCAGACCAGCGCCAGCTTCCGCCGGCCGGCCGGCGCCGGTGACGAACCCATCAGGTTGATGTCCAGCGGACCGGACACGCCGCTGATCTTCGCATCCACCATCGGGGCGACGAGCTGCCAGCGCGAGGCGAACTCGAACTCACCCCGGCGCACCTGGCGCGTCGGCGTGACGTTGACCTGCTGAACGGTGCTGTACGACATCACCCCGTGGTCGACCTGCCGGCCGTTGCCCATCGCCCGGTGCACGTAGTAGCTGAGCGTCGCCTGCTGCTCGCTGGGCTTCGGCGTCTCGATCCGCACCGGCGTGCCCTTGCGGGCGTCGAGCACGACGGTCAGGTCCCGGTCGACGGTCAGCTCCGGCTCGACGACCTCGGTCAGTTGCTCGTCCAACGGGGCGCCGTGCTCGACCATCGCGGTCAGCAGGTACGCGCCCTCCTCGACCTGCAGGGTGCCCTCGCCCGGCCACCAGCCCCAGTAGTCCGACTCGGGCTGCTCACCGAAGAGAGTCAACCCCGGCGACACGGTCAGCCGACCCTGCCGGTCCAACACCTTCACGGTCACCTGGTGCATCGGACCACTGACGGTCAGCCCGACCGGGGTCCGCACGGCGACGCCGTCCGTACCGGTGGCCACCAGCCAGCCACCGTGCGGGCCGCGGGCCAGCTTCGCCGGGTCGGCACGCAGCGGCACGGCCACGCTGCCGCCCGCAGGCACGGTCACCTCGCCGGAGCTCACGGCGACGCCGTCGGTCTCGGCCGCACCACTGTCCAGGTTGCGCAGGTCCACGGCCAGCCGCAGGGTCCGCGCAACCGTCGTGCCGTTGGTGTACGTCACGGTCCGCTCGACCGCCGCACCGCCGGTGGAGATCCGGCCGAAGTCCGCGGTGGCCGAGGCGACCACCTGCTGCGTGAGCGCCCGGGCCACGTCGACGCGACCGCCACCCTGCTCGAAGACGGTCAGCGCCGGGTTGGCCTTCGTGGTGCTCACCAGCGCGTCCTTGAGCCTGCCGGCGTTCCAGTCCGGGTGCTCCTGGGCGAGAATCGCGGCCGCCCCGGACACGTGCGGGGTGGCCATCGAGGTGCCGTTCGCGGTCGTGTAGGCGTCGCCCACCGGCGTACCCATGGTGGTGCCGGCAGCCCGCGCGGCGATGATCCCGACGCCCGGGGCGGTGATGTCCGGCTTCAGGCCGTTGTCGGCGAGCCGCGGGCCGCGACTGGAGAACTCGGCCAGGTTGTCGTCGCGGTCCACCGCGCCGACGGTGAGCGCCGCAGCGGCCGCGCCCGGCGAGCCGACGGTACGCGCCGCACCCGCGTTGCCCGCGGCGACCACGAACAGCGCGCCGGTCTCGGCGGTCAGGTCGTTGACGGCCTGGCTCATCGGGTCGGTGCCGTCGGTCGGGTCGCCGCCGAGGCTCATGCTGACGACCTTCGCGCCGGAGTGGGCGGCCCACTCCATGCCGGCGATGATGGACGAGTCGTAGCCGGAGCCACCGTCGTCGAGCACCTTGCCGATCAGCAGCTTCGCGCCGGGGGCCACGCCCTTGCGCAGCCCGGCGGACGCCGCGCCGCTGCCGGCGATGGTGGACGCCACATGGGTGCCGTGGCCGTGCCCGTCGCGGGGGCTGCCGCTGTTGGAGAAGTCCCGCGCCTCGGCGATCCGATCGGCCAGGTCGGGGTGGGTGGCGTCGACACCGGTGTCGAGCACCGCCACCTTCACGCCGGCACCGTCGCGGCCCGCTGCCCAGGCCGCCGGGGCGCCGATCTGCGGCACGCTGTGCTCCAGCGTCGGGCGGACCTTCCCGTCCAGCCAGATCCGCGCGATGCCGGCGCCGAGCGCGGCCGGCGTCCCGCCGGCGACACGCTGCCCGGGCGTACCGGCGAGCGTGGTCCACAGGCCACCGAGGTCGCCCTTGCCCACCCGCAACGCCGCGCCGTTGATGCTCTCCAACGGCCGGGCGTCGGTGGCACCGGCGAGCGGCCTGACCCTCCCCTTGGCCTGCTCCTGGTAGCGCACGATCAGCGGCAACGCGCCCTGCTCGGCGTCGCCGTAACCGTCGGCCGCCAACTCCTGCACCTCGAAGAGGTTCGCGTCGAGAACCCCGCTGGAGACGTAGGGCAGGACGTCGCTGGGCAGGACCCGCAGCCGGCCGTTGACCTCCAGAGTCTGGAAGATGACCCGCTCACGCCCGGGTCCCGGGCGGACGGTGGCGGCGACCCGGCCCGGCGCCGCCGGCGCGAGCTCGACCTGGTCGCCGGTGATCAGGGTGACGCGGACGGGTGCCGCGAGCGGGGTGGGCGTGCCCGAGTTCGGGCCGGTGGGCCGGACGGGCGGGTCGGCGGACGCCGGTGCGGCGAGGCCGACCACCAACGCGCCGACCGCGCCGACGGCGAGCCAGCGGGGGGACCAGTGCATGCGATGTGCTCCTCTACTCCTCCAGGCCCACCATCCGTGGATGAGGGCCGATCGGAGTCTGCGACGGAGCCTGTCACCAGGTCACTAGTCACCAGCCGCCGCAGCGGCGACATGTCGTCAGGTGGACAACCGCCGTCCACCCACGGTGCACGCCGCGATCACCGGCGGCTGCCGCGCCAGCCGCGCAGCGATCACCGGCGGCTGCCGCGCCACCCGTGCACGGGAAGGCCGAACTTGGCGACCAACCGGTCGGTGAACGGACGGGCCCGCAACCGCACGATGCGCACCGGCAGGGCGCCCCGACGCACCGTCACCCGGGCACCCGGTGGCAGGTCGTAGACGCGCCGCCCGTCGCAGGACAACACGGCGAGGGTGGTGAACGGGTCGACGGTGATCACAAAGGTGGACGTCGGGGCGGTGACCAACGGGCGGCTGAACAACGCGTGCGCGCTGATCGGCACCAGCAGCAACGCCTCCACCTCCGGCCAGACCACCGGCCCGCCACCGGAGAACGCGTACGCGGTGGAGCCGGTGGGGGTGGCGCAGACGACACCGTCGCAGCCGTAGCGCGACAGGGGCCGCCCGTCCACGTCGACGAGCAGTTCGAGCATCTGCGCCCGCTCGCCCTTCTCGATGCTGATCTCGTTGAGCCCCCAGGACTCGATGGTCGGCCCACCGTCGAACTCGGCGGTCACGTCCAGCGTGAGCCGCTCGTGAACCGTGTAGTTGCGATCGACGACGTCGCGCACCGCGCTGTCCAGGTCGTCGATCTCCGCCTCGGCGAGGAAACCCACCTTGCCGAGGTTGATGCCGAGCAGCGGCGCCTTCGCCGGCCGGGCCAGCTCGGCCGCGCGCAGGAAGGTGCCGTCCCCACCGAGCGCGAAGACGATCTCGGCGCCCTCGGCGGCCTGTGGACCGGCGACCGGCACCACACCGGGCAGGTCGAGGTCGTCGGCTTCGTCCGCGACCACCCGTACCTCGAAACCCGCGGAGATCAGGTCGGCGGCGACCGACCGGGCGTGCTCGGTGCTGCGCCGTCGGCCGGTGTGGGTCACCAGCAGCGCGGTCCGGCTCATCGGGCCACCCGCCCGACCCGGCCCGAACCGTGCCACGCCACCGTCGCTCCGACCCGGCCGCGTGTCCTCCCGCGGACCGTCGCGGCGCCCTCGCTGCGCGCGTTCACCCTGCGACCTCCTCCGCCGCCACGTCCGGCACATCGCCGACCGTCGGGCCCTCCGGCCCGGCCGCCACCACCGCCCGTACCCGCTCCGGGTCGGCCGGTGGCGCGCCCCGGCGCAACCATACGAAGAACTCCACGTTGCCGCTCGGCCCGGGCAGCGGACTGGCCGCCACGTCGGCCAGGCCGAGACCGAGCCGCGCGGCCGCCGCCGCCACGTCCAGCACCGCTTCGGCGCGCAGCTGCGGATCGCGCACCACACCACCGGCGCCGACCCGGTCCTTGCCCACCTCGAACTGCGGCTTCACCATCAACGCCAGGTCACCGTCGTCCCGGGTGCAGCCGGCCAACGCCGGCAGCACCAGCCGCAGTGAGATGAACGACAGGTCGGCCACCGTGAGCTCGACCGGCCCGCCGATCACGTCCGGCTCGAGGGTACGGACATTGGTGCGCTCCAGCACCCGGACCCGCTCATCCGTACGCAGTGACCAGGCGAGCTGCCCGTAGCCGACGTCCACCGCCACCACCTCGGCGGCGTCGGCGCGCAGCAGCACGTCGGTGAAGCCACCCGTCGACGCGCCGGCGTCCAGGCAGCGCCGGCCGGCGACGCGCAGCCCACCGGCCCCGAACGCGGCCAGCGCGCCCGCGAGCTTGTGCCCGCCCCGGGAGACGTACTCCTCGGTCGGGTCCTCGCCGGTCACCAGCAGCGGATCGGCGGGGTCGACCATCGCGGCGGCCTTGCGCGCGACGACCCCGCGCAGTTGGACGCGGCCGGCCTCGACCAACGCGGCGGCCTGCTCCCGGGAGCGGGCCAGACCACGGCGGACGAGTTCGGCGTCCAGCCGGTTGCGACGTGCCATGGGTGGTTCTCCGGTCTGCTCAGGCCTGGTCGTCCCACTCAGGTCTGGTCGATGGTGGCGAGGGTCTCGCGCAACGTCTCGTAGGCCGCCTCGTACTGGGCGATCTGGTCGGCCGGGGCCAACGTCGCCGCGTTGGCCATGGCCCGCACCGCGGCGTCCACCGCCGGATGCCGCGCCTCGTCGTCTCCGACGTCGGGCAGCGGGCCGGGCCGGACGCCCACCGGCGGGCCGGGCCGGACTGCGCCACCGGCTGGTGGGCCGGGCCGGGCCGCACCGCCGGCCGGTGGGCCGGGGCGGTCTGGGAACGCCGCGTTCGGTGGAGGGCCGGGGCGGGCCGGGAACGACCCGCCGGCCGGTGCGCCTGGCTGGCTCATTCGGCGTCGTCCGGAGGCTGTTTGCGGACGGCCTTCTTGGCCGGCATGACCGCGGGAGTGGGAGCCTCGTCGGCGTCGCCGAGCGGCGCTGGCGGCTTCTTGGCGATGGCCTTCTTCGCGAGGGCCTTCTTCGCCACGGCCTTCTTCGCGACGGCCTTCTTGGCCACCGGGGCACCGGCCGAGGCGTCGGAGGGCACGAGACCGCTGACGGGCCGCGCGGCCAGCGCGGGGTCGGGTTGCGCCGTGCTGCCGCCGGTGGCCGGATCGGCGGTGCTCGGCGCGGCGGTGGTCGGCTCAGCGGTGGTCGGAGTGGCAGCGGCGGTCGGCGCGGCGAGCGGTGCGGTGGTCGGCTCGGCGGCGCGCGCCTCGCGGAGCTGCCGTTCCAGGTCGTGCACCCGTCGGGTCAGCTCGGCCACCTCGTCGGCGGTAGCCAGCCCGACCGCGCCGAGTGCCCGGTCGACCTCGAATCGGACCAGCTTGGTCAGCGCCTCCCGGTTGGCGGCGCCGGTGGTGACCAGCTCCTCGCCGAGGGCCTGGAGCTGGGCGGCGGTCGCGCCGCCGGAGCCGACGAGACGACGGGCCACGTCCTGGGCCTTCTTCCGGGGCGCCTCCGCGAGGCCCATGGCCAGCTCGAGGTAGGCGCGCCACGCGTCCTGCATGCCTGAGTCCTTCCACGGGGCGGGGTGTGCAGGTGTCACGCTACCGGGCACCCCGGACCAACCCGTGCGGTACGGTGCCGAGGACGGCGTGGCGATCAACGAGGGGGAGATGTGGCCAGCGTGGACGAGTGCCGGCAGGCTTTGCAGGAGCTGGCCGCCCGGCTGGATCGCAACGCCGAGACGGTGCGCGAACGGATCGACCTGGACCGGACACTGGCCTGCCGGATCACCGATCTGGACACCGCGTTCCACGGCCGGATCACCGGCGGTCGACTTGTCGAGTTGACCGACGGCGACGATCCCAAGGCCAAGATCGCGCTGAGCACGTCCAGCGATGACCTGCTCGCCCTGGTCCGCGGCGACCTGGACGTCACCAGCGCGGTGACCTCCCGCCGGGTGTCGATCAAGGCCAACCCGTTCGATCTGCTGAAGCTGCGCAAACTGCTCTGACGAGCCCCGTCAGGCTGCTCTGACAAGCCCCGTCAGGCGGCGGCGGTCACACCGAAGCTCTCCACCGCGTGCGTCGCGTCCGGGCCGATCGGGCGGATCTTCGGCAGCGCCGGCTCCGACGCCGACCAGACCACCGCGCAGAGCGCCGCCACCGCGTCCAGCGGCCGACCTGAGCCGGCCAGCTCCAGGGTGCCGTCGCGGTCGGTCACGGACCAGCCAGCGGCGTCCGCCGCGCCCGGGACCCGCACGGCAGCCGCCGGGTCGAAGAGCCCCGCCAGGTCATTCGCCACGTACGTGGGACGGCGTTGCGGAGGGGCGGCCAGCAGATCCGGTACGCCGTGGACGCCGGTGAGCACGAGCAGGCTGTCCAGCCCGGCACGGCGGGCACCCTCGATGTCGGTGTCCAACCGGTCACCCACCACGAGGCTTCGGCCACCTCCCGCGCGCCGAGCGGCGGTCTCGAACAGCGCCGACTCCGGCTTGCCGACCACCACGTCCGGGTCCCGTTCCAGCGCCGTCCGCAGCACCGCCACCAGCGACCCGTTGCCGGGCAGCGGACCTCGCCCACTGGGCAGCGTCCGGTCGGTGTTGGTGGCGATCCAGAGCGCTCCGGAGCGCACCGCGATCGACGCCTCGGCCAGTTCGACCCAGCCGACCTGCGGCCCGTACCCCTGCACCACCGCGGCCGGATTCTCGTCGGCCTTGCTGACCGGGGTCAGGCCCACGGCGCGCAGCTCCGCACGCAGCGCTTCCGCCCCGACCACCAGCACCGGCGCGCCGGCGGGCAGCCGATCCCGCAGCAACTCGGCCGACGCCGCCGCGGAGGTGAGCACCTCCTCCGGCCGGGCCGGCACACCCATCCCCGTCAGCAGGTCGGCGACCTCGCTGGACCGGCGGGACGCGTTGTTGGTGGCGTACGCCACCGCCCGTCCCTCGTCGTGCAGCCGGGCCACCGCCTCGACGGCGCCGGGGATCGGCCGGTCGATCAGGTAGATCACCCCGTCCAGGTCGAAAACGACAAGGGTGTACCCGTCGACCAGCCGCTCCCCCGCGCCCCCGTTCACCGCTGCGTCGGCTCCGACTCGTCGCCCCGGGTGGGGGCGGTCTCGTCGGCGTTCACCGTGTCGCCGGACGTCACACTGCCGTCGGCGGCGGTGTCCACCTCGGCGTTGCCGGCGTCGTCCGGGTGACGGTCCTCGTCCTCGTCGACGGAGTCCTCGTCGTCGCCAGGACGGCCGACCGCACCGTCCCGCTCGTCGTCGTCGAAGTCCTCGTCGTCGTCTTCGTCTTCGTCGTCTTCGTCTTCGTCGTCTTCGTCTTCGTCGTCTTCGTCGTCCTCGTCGTCGTCGAAGTCCTCTTCGTCGTCGTCGCGGTCGTCGTCGTCGCGGTCGCGGTCGTCGTCGTCGCGGTCGTCGTCGTTCGCGCCGGTCAGGTCGGCGTCCGGTTCCGCCGGAACCGCTCCCGGAGCGCCCGGGCCCGCGGCGATCTCCTCGGCGGCCTCGTCCTCGTCGTCGCCCTCGATGACCACGCCGTCGAGTTCCAGCAGCCGCTCGGCGGCGTCCGTCTCACCCTCGGTGTCCACGTCAGCAGCACGGGAGAACCACTCGCGGGCTTCCTCACGCCGACCCACCGCGAGCAGCGCGTCGGCGTACGCGTAGCGCAGCCGAGCCGTCCACGGCACCGTCGCCTCGCTGGTGAGGTCCGGGACCTGGAGCATCGCGACCGCGGCGTCCTTCTGCCCGAGGTCACCGCGGGCACCCGCGGCCACGATGAGCAGTTCGATCGCGACGGCCTGGTCCAGCTTCTCCCGGTCGGCACCACGGAACAGGTCGATGGCCCGTTCCGGCCGGCCGAGCGCCCGCTCACAGTCCGCGAGCACGGCCAGGTGGCTCTGCAGACCACTCATCCGGTGGTACGTGCGCAGCTCGGCGATCGCCGACTGCCACTCCCCCGCGTGGTACGCGGCCAGACCGACCGCCTCACGAACCGCGGAGATGCGCGACGCGAGCCGCCGGGCGGCCAGCGCGTGCGCCAACGCCTCGGCCGGGTCCTCGTCGATGAGCTGACCCGTCGCCACCAGGTGCCGCGCCACGGTCTCGGCGACCGGCTTGTTCAGCGAGAGCAGCTCAGCGCGAACGTCCTTGTCGAGGTCGGTCGCGACGATGTCGTCCGGCAGGGCCGGGGCCGAGCTACGCCCACCGTCGTACGAGTCGGAGCCGCCAGCACGGTCGTCACGGCGGAACTCGCCCTCACGACGCGGCCGATCGTCGGCCCGGGGAGCACCCGCCCGGTCGCCGCCCCGGTAGCCACCCTCACGGTCGCCACCCCGGTAACCACCGCCGTCACGCGGCCCACTCGGCCGAGAGCTGTCCCGGTCACCACCTCGGAAACCGCCCTCGCGGGGAGCACCGCGGTAACCGCCTTCGCGAGACGCGCCGCCTTCCCGACGGTCACCGCCGCGGAAGCCGCCCTCGCGGTCACCACCGCGGAAACCGCCCTCACGCGGAGCGCTGGAGCGCGAACCATCGCGGAAGCCGCCCTCACGACGGTCACCGCCCCGGAAGCCACCCTCACGGTCGCCACCCCGGAAGCCACCCTCACGCGGAGCGCTGGAACGCGACCCATCGCGGTCGCCGCCACGGAAGCCGCCCTCACGACGGTCACCGCCACGGAAGCCACCCTCGCGGTCGCCGCCGCGGAAGCCGCCCTCACGAGGCGCGCCGCCGTCACGCGGTCCACTCGGCCGGGAACCATCGCGGTCGCCGCCACGGAAGCCGCCCTCACGACGGTCACCGCCACGGAAGCCACCCTCGCGGTCGCCGCCGCGGAAGCCGCCCTCACGAGG
>NZ_JBFBJW010000024.1:47919-49333 GCF_040686315.1 Micromonospora sp. NPDC085948
GCGCGCCGCCGTCACGCGGTCCACTCGGCCGGGAACCGTCACGGTCGCCGCCACGGAAGCCGCCCTCACGACGGTCACCGCCGCGGAAGCCACCCTCACGGTCACCGCCGCGGAAGCCGCCCTCGCGGGGGGGACCGGAACGGGTGCGATCGCCACCCTGGTAGCCGCCCTCACGACGGTCACCGCCACGGAAGCCACCGTCGCGGTCACCACCACGGAAGCCGCCCTCACGACGGTCACCCCCGCGGAAGCCACCGTCGCGGTCACCGCTGCGGAAACCACCCTCACGCGGAGCGCTGGAACGGGAACCGTCCCGGTCGCCACCACGGAAACCACCTTCGCGACGGTCACCCCCGCGGAAGCCACCGTCGCGGTCACCGCCGCGGAAACCACCCTCACGCGGAGCGCTGGAACGGGAACCGTCCCGGTCGCCACCACGGAAACCGCCTTCGCGACGGTCACCGCCGCGGAAGCCGCCCTCACGCGGGGCGCTCGAGCGCGAACCGTCGCGGTCGCCGCCCCGGAAACCACCCTCACGAGAGGGGCCGGAACGGGTGCGATCGCCGCCACCCTGGTAGCCGCCCTCACGACGGTCACCCCCGCGGAAACCACCGTCGCGGTCACCGCCCCGGAAGCCACCCTCACGGGGGGCGCTGGAACGCGAACCGTCCCGGTCACCGCCGCGGAAACCGCCTTCGCGACGGTCGCCGCCCCGGAAACCACCGTCGCGGTCGCCGCCGCGGAAACCACCCTCACGGGGGGCGCTGGAACGCGAACCGTCCCGGTCACCGCCGCGGAAACCGCCTTCGCGACGGTCACCGCCCCGGAAACCACCCTCACGCGGGGCGCTGGAGCGCGAACCGTCGCGGTCGCCTCCCCGGAAGCCACCCTCACGCGGGGCGCCCGAGCGCGAACCGTCCCGGTCACCGCCGCGGAAACCGCCTTCGCGACGGTCGCCACCGCGGAAACCACCCTCACGCGGGGCACTGGAGCGCGAACCGTCGCGGTCGCCACCCCGGAAGCCACCCTCACGGGGGGCGCTGGAACGCGAACTGTCCCGGTCACCGCCACGGGAACCAGAGTCACGGCCGCCGGCGTAGCCGCCGCGGGCGCCGCCAGCGCTGTCGCGGTCTCCCCGGTACGGGGGCCGGCCTTGGTCATCGCGGCGCGGGCCGCGGTCGCGTCCGCCCGCACCGTCAGTACGGTCTTCGTAGCGACGGGGACGGTCTCCGCCCTGCGGTCCTGAACTCACAGGTACATCCTTCCTGATTGCGCCACCAATGGCGCTACGCAGTCGAGGGCCGACCCGGATGGGGCGGCCCTCGACTGGAAGATTGTCCGGCGGCGTCCTACTCTCCCACACCCTCACGAGTGCAGTACAAAAGGCGCAGGGGGGGTATTGATCACGGTTCGG
>NZ_JBFBJW010000025.1:0-47081 GCF_040686315.1 Micromonospora sp. NPDC085948
GGGCGGGTGGCGGTGGTGGGTGCGGCGGGTGGGGGGGCGGGCGGGGCGGGGGGGGGGGGGGGGGCCGGCACCCCCCCCCCCCCCCCCCGCGGGGGGGGGGGGGGGGGGGCCGGGGCCCCCCCCCCCCCCCCCACCCCTCGCTGACTCGACGTGATGGGAGTGAAGCGAGATATCGTGGCAACCACCGCAGCCTCTACCGGCGCCTCGGCCTCATCACGGCTGCCAGCTACCGGTCGATGGCCACGGAGGAGTTAACCGCTTGAGGTACGACCATCCGGTGTCCCTTCCTACCGACGAGCAGATCCGGGCACTGCACGAGCGGTTCGCGCCGACCAAAGGCGCCTTCGAACTCGTCTACACCCACTGCCAAATCATCTGCGAGGTCGCGGAGCAACTCCTGGGCAGATACCCCGTTCCCCTGGACACCGCGCTCGTGCGTGCGGGCAGTCTCCTGCACGACATCGGCGTCTACCGCCTGTACAACGATGCAGGACAGCTCGATCACGGAACCTACGTCCGGCACGGGATACTCGGCCACACGATGCTGCGTGAGCTCGGGTTCCCCGAACTGGTGAACAGGTTCTGCTCCCATCACACCGGGGTCGGGCTCACCCGCGACGACGTGGTGCGGCAAGGCTTGCCACTTCCGGTGCGGGACTACACGGCAGACACCGTGGAGGAGCAACTGGTGATGTACGCGGACAAATTCCACAGCAAAACGACACCCCCGACGTTCCTCACCGCAAGCTCCTTCGCTGCCAGCGTGCGGCGTTTCGGCGATGACAAAGTTGACCGATTCGCGGCAATGGTCAAGACGTTCGGCGAGCCGGACCTAATATCACTCTCCCACCGCTACCGGCAGCCGCTCGTCTGAGCGTCCCTGCAACCATGCTCGCCGGCGCCGCCGGCGCCGCCGGCGCGACGGCCTTCGCCCAGCGAGTGCCGGGCGTCGTCGTCGGCATTTGCGCTGTACTCGCTGCTATCCTCGCCGGAACCCAGACCGTGGTTCGCCCGGATCAGCGAGCGCGGTTCAACCAGACGCAGACGTTCGCCCTCGCCCGGCTAGCGACATCGCCGGGATCAATCTGCAGCTCTGCGTCTGCCCGGTATCGCCGGAGCACCGGCACACTTAAGGCGTGTTTCAGAAGTCGTGGGTGGCCGGTGAAGGTCACGGCGTGGCGGTGACCTGGCTGACGATCCAGGGCAAACCGGCCGTGATCCGGAGTGGTCATGGTGGTGGTGTCCGAGGCGGAGCCACGTGGTGCATTGACGTGTTGGACCTGAAGGCGGATTCCCCGGCCACGTTGTGGGAATTCACGATTGGCCTGAACAGGCGCCGGCCTACCGTGCCTCAGTGACCAGCCCTCCGGACGCGGCGCGCATGCGCCTCCGCTTACGCGTTCACCACGTGTCCCGTAGCGCCCGGCTACGGCGGGTGATCACGATGGCGGCTCCATTTCGCAACACCCACATCACCAATGTGCTGTGGCAGCACACCGGCGCTCTTATCAGCTCCCGCGCGGATCTACTTCGCCTCGGGGCGCTGTTCCGGCTGGCGGCGGTCAGCCCACACAGCGCGGTGTTTCTGCCGTTGCGGATGAACGAACCCAGCGATACCGCCGCGTCCTGGCGTGACAGCCAGGGATTGGCCGACCTCCTCATCGTGCGCCGCGATGTGCCGCTACGACCGTCGGCCTGGCCGACGATCCGTGCGACGCTACGCCGTGGCCCCGGGGCCCCCGCGACAATGTCGGCACCGGCTCCGCGCCCGCCGGCCGGCCCGACATACAACCCGGCGCTGCAGGCACTGTTCGTCGCCGAACATGCCCACACGCTGGTGATGTCAGGCACCCCCACCGCCCTGCACGAGGCCGGTGACGAGCTGACGTGGTGCGGCAACGAGGTAGCCACCAACGAGGGCATTCACCGATATGGGGGGCCCACCGGGCTCAGCCAGTTCAACGGACCGGACCGCCGCTCCGGACGACGCGACGGTAGCTGGGAATGCATGGTCCTCGCCGAGGACCCAATCTTCCACCGGTCTCGCTGGCTGCGAATCATGTCCGAACCAGCTGCCGCCTAATACTGCAACTAAGGCATTTTTATAAGCCGGTCAGAGCCATTCGCAGATGATGGTGATGGTCAGGACGGCCTGGAACCGGACGGCCAACTTGTCGTAGCGGGTGGCCACGCCGCGGTGGCGGTTGAGCCTGTTGATGCCGTTGTCGACGGCATGTCGCATCCGGTAGAGGTCTGGGTCGAACGTGGGCGGGCGTCCGCCGCGGCTGGTGTAGGCCTTGTCCGCCAGGACGAGGTCGGGGCAGGTGCGGGACCGGCCTACTCCGAGACGGGTCCCGATTAACGTCGCGCGTGTAGGCGGGCGACCGGAGGGCGGGTCATGACGGGGTGGGACGGCGTGCAGTTGTGGGACGGCGGCGACGAGGACGAGGTGCGGGCTCGTCTGGCGGCGGGAGCCGATCCCTGCATGCCACTCGGGCATGACTCGGCCCTGCACGTCGCTGCGGAGCACTGGTCGCCAGCAGTCGTGGCGGCGATGGCCGCGGCGGCGAGCGATGTCGACTGCCTGTCCGACGGCCGGTCCCCGCTGTGGCTGGCGGTTCACGGGCGGCGGCACGACAACGCCCGGGTGCTGGCGGCCGCTGGTGCGGACCCGTGGCAGCCGATGATGGCCGGTTGGTCACCCGGTCGGCTGAGCCTCGCCGGCCCCGAACCCGACCTGTTCGGCACCGCGCCGGCCGGGGTCGAGCTGAGCCCGGCCGAGCGGGAAGCCGTCGCGTTGGCCGGTGAACTGGGCGACCGTTTGCAGGTCGACCACTACGACGGGACCGGGCTTCTCTGCGTCGCGGAGATCGACGCGACCGAGGCGATCCGCCGCCTCGACGGCACCCCGATGACCGAGGACGAGCTTCTCGCCCACTACGACATCGACGTCGACGAGGATCCCGATCCAGGCGACGAGCACGACTGGGTCTGGCTTTCGGAGATGAACGATCTGCTGCTCGTCGGCGTCACCGACGTACCCGGCGGCTGCGTGATCACCCAGCCGTGGGGATACCAGCCGCAGACACCCGTGGTCGGTCGGCTGCTGTCCGTCGGCACGATCGCCTACGGCCTGTACGCGAACCCGAAGAGCGGCAACCAGGGCAGCACTCACCGCGACGGGGAGACGATCGGCTGGGACCTGCATCCCGGCGGTGCCCCGTGGAGCGCAGACACCAGCCAGATGATCCTGCTCAGCTACCTCTACAGGTCGCAGGCCCCCGCATACTCGTGCGCGTTCGTCGGCCTCCGTCCCGTCGACGCCCGATGCATCACCGGCCCCGCCGACCACTGGGTTCTGCTGCCCGAGCGGGACTACTGGGCGAGCAATGCAGTGTGATGACATCCGGAATGATGAGGCACTGCCGTGCCAGGTCGGCAAGCCGGCCGGCGCGGGCAGGACGCGCGGTGTCCGTGCCTGCCTGAGCACCGGCCAACCGCTACAGCGCCCGCTGGCCTTGCTGGCCCCGACGTGCAGCCGGGGCCAGCAAGGCGTCGGTCAACTCGCAGGTGAGGGCATGCGCCGAGGTCAGCCCCTGATTCGGTACGCAGCGAAGTCCACGGCCCGTCTTACCGCTGGGCGTCGCGTGCGATCAGCCACCCGTTCACCGCAGATCAGCCAATTCGCGGTGGCCCAGCGCCGGTCGGTCCTGGCCACGGTCGCGTGGTGCGGCCAGCAGCGCGGCCGCAACGATGATCTGTACCGCCAGGACGAGCGCCTGGGCGGCGGGTGCCTTGAGGGTGAGCAGCGCGATGGTGGTGTTCACGCCGAAGTGGACCGCGATCGATGCCGCGACCCCGGCGAGCTCGTAGGCGTAGCCGGTGAGCAGTGCCATCGGGAAGACGCTGAGCGTGAACAACAGGCCACTCCAGCTGACCAGGCCGAACTCGGACTGAAGAGTCCCGTCGATGAAGAACAGCGGCAGGTGCCACACCGCCCAGGCGGTGCCCAGCAGCAGACCGGCGCGCAGGCGGCTCATCGACGCGCGCAGGCGTGGGTAGGCCGTGCCACGCCAACCGGGCTCCTCGGCCAACGGACCACCCACCAGCATGCTGATCAGGAACGGTACGGTTCCGCCCGCCGTCGCGATCAACTCGCGCCCTTCGGTCAGGCTCACTGCGGGGCCTCCCAGGAACTCCGCGAGCAGTGCGGCTGCCAGTACGGTCCCCGATGCCAGGGCCAGCATGGGCAGCGCCCAGAACAGCCGTGGGCGCAGCCGAAGTCGCACCGTGTGGGCGGGGATCGGTTGACGACGGCGATGGCGCCGTATCCGGACGGCGATCGCGCCGATCGCCGGGCCGAATCCGCCGAGAAGGTACGGAACGACGGTGGGGGACGTCATCGCCGGTCCATCGAGTGTGACCGCGAAAAGCCAGAAGGCGAAGGTCCAGGCGAACGTGACGATCCAGAAGGTGGTGAGGCCGTCGTGTCGGCGAGCAGAGGTTGCGGTGGTCACGCCAGTTCCCTTCGCGGGGTTAGGAGCAGGGGTTGTTGGGGTTGGCTCTGGGTGGGGGTGAGCCATCGGTCACCCGGCACGAACCGTGTCGGGCGTCTCGTGTAGTCGGTGGGCGAGCCAGCCGACCACCTGCGCGAGCAGGTCGGGGTCGACCGGCTGGCGGAGCAGTCGCCGGTAGGAGCGCACCGACGGACGGCCGAAGTCGCGACGCAGCACGTGGGTGAGGTCGGGAATCCGGTGCACCGTGACGTCGCCGGGCACCAGCCGGCGGATCTCGTCCAGGTCGGCCGGGTCGACCTGGACGTCCTTGCCGCCGGTGATGGCCAGGACGGGAGCCTTGATGTTCGCCAGGTCGGAGCGCGGGTCGTGGTCGAGCAGCTCCCGCAGCCACCGGGCGTTGGTTGGCCTCCCGAGGACGCGCACCACGTCCGTGCTGGACGTCTTGATTCGGGCGAGTTGGCGGTTGGCCAGGGATCGCAGGATCGGTAGCAGCGGTCGTACGGGAGCGGGGAGGTCGCGGGCGATCATTGCGGCCTGCCAGCGCAGGGCGTCCTCCCCTCGGCGGGCGAACCCGGCCAGCAGCACCACCGCCGCGACCTCCGGGCGTGCCCCAAGCGACATGGCGTGAACGGCACCCTCGCTGTGCCCGAGCACGCCAACGGCGTCCGCCCGGATATCGGGTCGCGCGACGAGGGCGCGTAGCGCGGCGGCGGCGTCGTGCCGACCGGCGGCGAATCCGGTCGCGCGCCAGTCGCCGCCCGTGGCGCCGACACCGCGCCGGTCGTACCGCAACGTGGCGATCCCGGCCTCTGCCAGCCTGCTGGCCACTGGTGGCCCGAGCTCCATCCGGAGGCGCGCGGTGTTGGAGTCGCGATCCAGCCGTCCGGAGCCGTGCAGGATCAGGACGGCCGGGTGCGGTCCGGGACCGACGGGCAGGGTCAGCGTGCCGACCAGGGCAAGTCCGTCGTCTGCGACAGCCGTCATGTCGACATCCGTCATGCGCCACCTCCTATTATTCTCAGCGTCGCGAACATTATCAACCGTGGGAACATTATCGTATGTGGGAAGATGGGTCCATGGCAACCGCAGACCTTCTCCTGCACCCCGTCCGGATGCGCATCCTGCAAACGCTGTTCGACACCGACCCGCTGACCACCACACAGCTCCGCGAGCGCCTACCCGACATCCCCCCAGCGACGATGTACCGGCACATCGCCGTGTTGGTCGAGGCGGGCGTGCTGGAGGTGGTCGACGAGCGGCGAGTACGCGGCACGGTGGAGCGCAGCTACCGCGTACGCCAAGAACAGGGCACGGTCAGCCCCGCCGCGCGGGCCGCGATGACCCTCGACGATCACCGACGCGCCTACACCACGTTCGCGGCGTCACTGCTTGGCGACTTCGACCGCTACCTCGCCCATGAACACGCCGACCCCCACCGCGACGGCGTGGTCTACCGACAGGCCGCCGTCTGGCTCACCGACGAAGAGTTCGCCACGATGGTCGCCGAGATCGAACACGCCGTCGTCAGTCGGACCGGCAACACCCGCGACGGCCGGACCCGCCGCGTCGTCAGCCTCGTCGTCGTACCGGACACGCCATCGACGCCACCTGAATCGGCCACAACCACCCGGCCCCCGACCGAGTAACGCGCTCGCCGACGCCGCCCTCAGCGGACAGCCCCTCGTCTGGCTCACTCCCCCGCCGCAGGAGTAAGCCTTCGAGAGGATCCCGCCGCCTCAGCTCAGCGCGCCTCGACTGGTTTGCGGTAACGGGGTCGCCAGGCCGTCACCCGGTATCCCACCTTCTCGTACAACCGAACGCTGTTGTTCGGGTTCTCCGCGACCGTGCCGAGTCGGGCCGTCGACGCTCCCGCCTCCGCCAACATACGCAGCGTGCGCCTCATCACCGCGAGACCGACGCCCCGCCGACGCCACGCGGTGCCCACGGCAACCCACGGCGTCAACGCGGTGCCGTCGGCCTGCAACTCGTTCACCACGACCGCGGCGATGTCGTCCCCCGCCCAAACGACGCACCAGATGTCGATGTCCTGGACGTCGCGGAGGTACTCCTCGTAGGTCCTGGGCCGGTGGCCGTTACGTGATCCCGCGAAGCACTCCTCGATCACCTGGTGGATCTGGGGATGGTGGGCAGCCTCGACCGGACGCTGGACGAGCCCTTCGGGCAGCCGAATGTCGCCGTCCGGTAAGCCGCTGAGGTCGTGGGCCATGTCAACGACCGTGAACGCGACCCGGTAACCGTGAGCTGTCAGCAGTGCCAGCTTGCCCGGCTGGTGCTCGCCCACGTTCGCGCCGAAGACGCTCCGACCGCCGACCGGCCTGCTGCCGTCGAACTCGATGGCCTGTGCCTCCTGCCACCGCAGCATGGCGCTGCCGATGCCCCGTCTGCGCCACGCTGGGCTCACACAGCCACTCAGCAGGTAGACCCGGGTATCGGCCGCTTCGGACCACCAGTCCATCCAGGTGAAGCCCACGATTCGCCCCGAATTGCCTTGGGCGATCAGACAGAACGGGTGTACGCCGTTGGGGTCATCGCTGGTATCGGGACCGGGCAGCGAGAGATCGCCGTCGACCCGGTGCACCTCGGCACGGACGGCCTGGACGCCGGCAATGTCACTGGCACCCACATAGGGCCGCATCGTGACGCCAGCCTCTGCCAATGAACCGAACCGCTCAACCGCCACTGTCCCGCCTTCTTGGTGCCACCGCCGCGGAGGACTGCACGCCCGGTCATCGCGCCGACCGCCGCACCCGCGCTACGGACCGCTGCTCGCAATGCTAAGACGTACGCGCGGACAGCCGATTGTCGATCGACCGGGCAACGGGCTCGTGACTTGCACAATCGGAAGGTGGGCGATGCTGGTATCGGGCAGGCGTTGGAGGCGGACCTTGGAGCGCTCGTTCCTGAGGTGGCCGCGCTTGTGCTGTCGACCTGCTCGTCCCAGACCAGTCGCGGCAGGAACTAACCTCTATCGTCTACCGCCTGCGGGCGGACGCACTCACCGGCACAGGGACGGGCAGATGACCGACGACCACGACGCCGCCGGAGCAATGAGCTTCATCTTCGAGGCCGGCGTCCTCAAGCGCGCCGCCCGCACCGGCTGGTGGTTCGCTGGCGTCAAGCACCCCGAATCCATCGCCGAGCACTCGTTCCGGACCTCGCTCATCGGAATGATGCTCGCCGCCATGGAGGGCGCGGACCCGGCCCGCGTGTCGATGCTTTGCGTTCTGCACGACACCCAGGAAACCCGGATCACCGACATCCCACACATCGCCAGGCGCTATCTCACCGCCGTACCCAACACCGCCGTCACCGCCGACCAGGTTGCGGCCTGCCCACCGGCCGTCGCCGACGTCATCACCGCTGCCGTCGCCGAGTACGAAGCCGGCGAGACGCTGGAAGCCGTCGTCGCCCGCGACGCCGACAAGATGGAATGCCTCGTCCAAGCCGTCGAGTACCGCCATCAGGGCATCGACAACGTCCAGCGCTGGATCGACAGCTCGCGAGCGGCACTGAAGACCGCCAGCGCCCACCGCCTCGCCGACGCCGCCCTCAGCGGACAACCCCTCGCCTGGCTCACTCCCCCGCCGCACGAGTAAGCCGGTCTTCACCTGCTGAACCGTCCACGAAGGTCCCTGCTCGTCCGCTGACATCCGTCCCGATCATCACCCGATTAGTCACCCAGCCGGGTCACTCCCACAGGTCGGCACCGTCGTTGCCGGATGGGTCCGTCTCCCCCAGAGATTCATGGAGCCCGCCGATCTCGCGGCCCGTCGGATTGCACTCCGCGTCCGTCTCGACCAAGTGCCAGCCGGGATCGCTCTCGCGCGCGTGCGGGCCGCCACCCTCGTCGAGGATGCACACCGTGGCAACGACCGCCTCGTACGCTCCAGCTCGCGCGACCAGCAGCACGTCGTGAGGATCCGCGCCTGCCTCAACCAACCGCCGCGCGGCCGCCACGTCGTACAGAGCACTGGCATCCATCCACGGAGATATCGCATCCCGCCACAAGGCGCGCAAAACCATGAACCGAGCCAGCTGCGGAATGTTCTCGCTGACCTCCGACCTTGCCCACCCCTCCGGGTCTTGGGCTCCAAGCTCCTTGAACCTCTCCGCCAGCGATAACGCAGAATCGCGGACATCTGGCGGTAGAGTCGCCAACCACTCATCCCACGTCGGCCAGGAGATCACCGCCTGATCATGCCCTTGCCTCGTCCGCTGGCCAACCCAGCGCTTGATGTCCCTGAATGGCGCGCTGCTCGGCTAGGTTCGGCTGACCCGGTTGCTCTACTTCGCTGCTGCACAGCTGGCGTCAGACGAGGCGTTGGATGCGAACCTTCGGGCGCTCGTTCCTGAGGTGGCCGTGCTTGTGCTGACGCACCTGCTCGTCCCAGACCTCCTGGTCGTAGTCCGGGTCCGGCGGGATCCACCTGCGTGAGCCGTCGTTGTAGTGGAACTTCTCGTCACCCGGCCGCAGGATGCTCATCGGGTCCAGCCGAGGAATCGGTAGTGCAGGTGTCCGGCGGGAACGAGGGCCAGGTCCTGGGTCGCGTCGACGAACTGAGCCGCCAGGTAGAGGGCCAGTGACACCGGGGCTCGGTCGTACTCCGCTCGCAACTCTTGACGCCGGGTCTGGCATGGCCACTCCCAAGCACAGCCACCGCACGTCCAGGCCGGCCTGATCGGGTGGTGAGTGGTCACTGCGGGCCGTCCTGGCTGGGCCAGTGGCCGCGGTTGATCGGGATGCGATGCCGGCTTCGGCATGGCAGCGCGCCTCCGCAGCGGCAAATGCGCCGCCAGCGTCGCCAGGACCAGACGGGCCGGTGACGGCGAGCGAGCGTCAGCGCCACCGCCAGCACGTACTCGTCGTACGAAACTCGCTTCACCGGCTCGCCTCGCCTGCTCGCGCCAGGATCTGCCCTGCCCTTGTCGAAGGGAGCACTGCCGTCTCCTTATACCGGAGCGATCTGGAGGCGTGGATGCCCGAGCGCGGGGGACGCGCCGGACATCCACGCCGGCGAGGACGGCCCACAGCGCCAACCGAGGGAATCGACCTCCTCGGCAACCTCCCACAGGTACCGTTGGGTAGTCAAGGGCTGACGTAGGTGGTCTACTCGTGTTGCCAACCGAGGAGAGCCACGTGCCACCGCGTTACCGCTACGAACAGATCGCCGACGACCTCGCCGAACGCATCAAGGCCGGCGAGTTCCAGCCCGGCTCCAAGCTGCCGAGTCGGCGAGAGCTGATTGAGCACTACGGGGTTACCGAGCCGGTGATCGACCGCGCAATGCAGGTACTACGGATCAAAGGAATGACCGAAACACTTCCCGGTGTTGGCGTCTTCGTCGCCGAGTGAATCTCTCCCTAGGTGCCTGTAACCTCGGGCAATGTTCCGCCTTTCTCCGGCTGAGCCCCTCCCCGTCTGACCCGGTTGCTGTCGACAGCAACCGGGCTCGCATTTTGCATAAACGGGGGGCCGGTTAACCTCCGAGGGTGCGACACCTCAGCAGGTCGTTCCTCCTCGGCGCGCTGCACCGCAAGAAGGGGGCCGAGCAGTTCCTCGGACCCGTCGTGATTGCGGGCGTCGAAGGCATCCGCTGGGTGTCCATCTGGCCCTGGAAAGAGGGCTACAACGTGTCCATCCAGAACGTGCAGGACCTGGACGACGAGAGCCGCCGGGACCTGTCGGTGTTCCCGTCGCTGGACCCAGACGGCGAGGACGACCCAGGGCCTGGCCGCTTGATCGGTCACGTTGAAGACCCGGCCGAAGCGCTGGAATTAGCACAGCGAGCGACCGGGGCGTCGCCGGATCGCTGGGTCAACCACGGGGTTGCCGGGGAGGACTACGCGGACTTCGTACGAGCCAGGAACTCCTGAGTCAGACGTTGAAGCGGAACTCAGACGAGCGGTTGCGTGACCTGCGGCGTTCCTCACGGTGAGGTTGCATCCTGACGGCGGTCCTTGTGCTGACCCACCGCCGTGGTGGGTCACAGGCCGGTTCGCCCGTCGATGCACTCGCGTAGGAGGTCGGCGTGGCCAGCGTGCCGCGCGTACTCCTCGATCACGTGGACAAGCACGTCGCGCGTGGCGTGGCTGCCACCGTCGACCAGCACCTCGCGGCCCAGGTCGGCCTCGTCGAGGGCGTCGAGCCATTCGTCCGCCCTGGCGATCTCGGCCTTCCAGGTGGCAAAGGCGTCCTTCACCACCGCTGGGTCGGGGACCGCGCCCCCGAAGTCCCAATCCGGGTCGTCCTCGTGCTGGTAAAGGCACGGTGCGTCGGTACGCCCCTGCAGCACACGCTGGAACCACTGGTTCTCCATCTGCGCCAGATGGCGGACCAGGCCGAGCAAGCTCAGGGTGCTGGGCGGTACCGAGCGTCGGCCGAGCTGCTCGGCGTCCAGTCCGTCGCACTTCATCTCTATGGTCAGGCGGTAGTTGCCGAGGTACTCCCGGTAGGTCGCCTTCTCGCCGACGGGCTGACCGAAGGTCCTGGGGTCTTTCTCGGGGGCGGTCCACAGTTTGCTCACGGCGCCACCAAATCGCGGGCGGATCGCACCAGTCAAGTGAGTTGCGGTGCACCAACTTCGACGGCGCATCGCTGGCGAAGCTTGACACCTTCGTTCCGCAGGAAGCACCGATTGAGCTGCCTCAAAGTCCACCGGAGTTCATGGACGTCCGGACAGAGTCGTCCTGGTCGTCACTCAGACGAACGCCGGATCTTGCGCATGAGCATGGCCCAGACGCCGTACCCGGAGCCGACATTCCCCGTGATTGCGCCGGCAGCAGAGCCCATGAAGAGGGCGTTGGCGCAGTCAGGGCAGACCTTGCGGCCGGTGATTGTCTCTTGAAACGGCTCTTTGACCCGTCGTCTGCAGTCCGGACACTCACGGCTTGACAGGCCCATTGGCTCTCCCCGGTCGGTTATCGAGCAGGGTATCCGGCTGCCACTACCGAATCCGTCGTCACGAGCGCCTTGACGCCTACGAGACGCCAGGGCGCGGCAGCAATGCGACGCAGAAGCTCCAGGGTCAAAGGGCGGCCCGCAGCGGCGCGACGCGCCCTGCAGATCGGAGGGACGGTCCCCGCATCTCAACCGGCGACGTCCACGACAACCTTGCCGTTCGCGGTGCCGCTGGCGACCAGGCGGTGGGCGTCCGTGACCGTGTCGAGCGTGAACGTGCGTGGATCCAGTCGCGGGCGCAACATGCCGGCGTCGGCCAGCGCCGCGACCTCGCGCAGAATGTCGCCCTGGTGTTCGCGGCCCTGCCCGGTCAGCAGCGGCAGCAGAGTGAACACCCCGGAATAGGTCGCTCCCCGGAACGACAGCGGGGCGAGCGAGTGCGACCCCCAGCCCAACGCGCTGACCACGTGGCCGTGATAGGTGCGCACCGCCGCGAACGACGCGTCGAGGGTCGCGCCGCCCACGTTGTCGGCGATGATGTCGAACCCGGCACCGTCGGTGTACCTCTGCACGTACTCCTCGACGCTTGTCGAGGTGTAGTCGATCGCTACCGCGCCCAGGCTCTCGATCAGAGACATGCTCGCCGGCCCACCCGTGGCGTACGCCGCGGCGCCGCGCGCCTGGGCGAGTTGGACGCTCACGTAACCGACGCCACCGGCGCCGCCGTGCACCAGCACCTTCTGGCCGGCCCGGACCCCGGCCCGGTCGACAAGCCCCTCCCAGGAGGTGATCGCCGCCAGGGGTAACGCGGCGGCCTCCCGCATGGAGAGGGTGTTCGGCTTGCGGGCCAGGAGTCGGGTGTCCACGGCGGCGTACTCGGCAAGCGAACCCTGGAGGTCGCCCACGCCCCCGCACAGCCCGTACACCTCGTCTCCCGGCGCGAGGTCGGTCACCTCCGCACCGACCGCCGCGACGACGCCGGCGAGGTCCAGGCCGAGCACCGCGGGGAGCTGGATGCGTGCGTGCGCGGCCTTTCCCGCCTGGATCTTCGTGTCGAGCGGGTTGACCCCGCTGGCGACGATCCGCACCAGCGCCTGCCCGCGCTCGGGGCTGGGTTGGTCGATCTCCTCGATCGTCAGCGGAACGTCGAACTCCCGCAGCACCGCAGCGCGCATCGCCATCCACACTCTCCGTGATCGGGGCCTCTCGTGGACGCTATCCGACCGGATCGGCGGTGGGGCGGGTTCTCGGACCGGCCACCGTCACAACGGGCGCGTCAGGCGTCGTCGGCGCCGTCGAGCAACGCGCGTCGCAGCGCCAGCCGGTGCTCCCGGCGGATCTCCGCCTCCCGGTACCGTCGCCGGTCCCCGTCGGTCTCCGGCAGCAGCGGCGGCACCGTACGAGGCTGACCGTCGTCGTCGATGGCGACCATGACCAGGTGGGCGGTGGCCACGTCGGTGGGCGGCACCGCCCGGTCCCACCGGTCGGCGGTCACCTTGACGGCGACCTCCATCGAGCTGCGGCCGGCCCAGGTGATCCGGGCATCGACGTGTACGACGTCACCGACCCGCACCGCGCGGAGGAACGCCGTCTCGTCGATGGCAGCGGTCACCGCCGGCCCGTCGGAGTGCCGGGCGGCGACCACACCGGCGACGGAGTCGATGAGGTTGAGGATCCGGCCGCCGTGCACCGTACCCATCAGGTTGGTGTGGTGCTGGTCCATGATCTGCGACAGGGTCAGGTGCGACGCCGACGGCGCTCGGCCGGCGATCGTGGTGGTGTCGTGCACAGCGGTAGTCCGTCCCTCGGGAAACCACACCGCCGGGTCGCGGACACGCGCTGACGAGGACCTGGCCGTGCGCCACACGCACGGCCCGTCACCCGCTCAGCCCACCCGCGAGGCCGACGGCAGCGCACACGGTTGTGTACGCGGCGCCGGCAGGTCTTCGGACTCGCGGGCCTGACCGGTCGCGCCGGTCCCCTACTGGCCGTCGCTTCCCAGGCCGTTGGCCCAGTGCTGATGACGGCGGTCGTTCCCACTCACCGCTGCGGGGCAGCCCCGGATTTCCACCGGGTTCCCTCTTGCGACGCCCAGCCGGTCACGACGGGGCGAACCAGCGCCGTCGGCAGCATAGCTGGCCAGGGAATGTGTCCACCCGGGGCGTCCCGCTGCGACGGCCCGCGACCTCGTCGTCAACTTTTGTCGTCGGAGGAAGAAGATCGCCACCTCTTGAAAAAAGTCTCGCGAGGGTGAGGATATCCAGATGCGTCGTCTCCCCCAGACTTGCGGGCGGGTGATCTCGGGCCTCCTCGCGTTCCTCCTCGCCTCGGCGGTCGCCCTGCTCGCGTCCGCCCAACCCGCCGCGGCTCACGGGACCCTCGCCGACTCCACACCGGCGGGCGGCTCCACCGTGCGCGAGCCGTTCACGGCGGTGCGGCTCTACTTCACCGAGAAGGCCGCCGCCAACGCGTTCTTCACGGTCACCGCCCCGGACGGCACCCGGGTCGACGACGGCTGGTCGCAGGGGGAGCCGAAGCCGCTGGAGAAGCCGGTACGGGAGTACTTCCTGGTCAACGGGCAGTTCGAGCCACGGGAGTACACGACGGGGTTCCCCGCGGTGGTGACCGTCGCCCACCTGCCCGCCAAGGGCCAGTATTCGGTGAGCTACCTGTCGGTCGCCTCGGACGGCGACACCGTGCGGGGCACCCTGACCTTCCGCTACGACGGGCGGGTGGCCGCGGCGCCGAAGGGGTGGAGCCCGCCGTCGACCCAACCGGACCCGGCGCTGGTGGCCGCCACCGAGCAGCACAACACGTCCGGGCAGGCCTCGGCGGTGCCGACCACCGCGGACGATCCGTCCAACCCGCCGGCTGCGGCGGCTCCGTCGACCGGGTCCACCGAGGAGAGCGGCTTCGGAACGGTGGCCTTGGCCGGCTGGGCGGTGGTGGTCGCGGCGGCCGGGGCGGTGGCCGCGTACATCTTCTGGCGTCGCCGATCGGCTTCCACCCGCAGACCCACCGGCCGGGGCCGCACCTCGCCGGCGACCTCCGGTCGACGCGGCGGTGGTGCCCGTCCCACGAACAAGGCCGGCACCGGCCCGGCCGCCGGCGCCAGGGCCACCGGCGGCAAGACCATCGGCGGTGGCAAGGCCGACGGTCGCAGGACCGTCGTCGCGCCGGCTCCGGGCGACAAGCGGCGGCCCACCACCGTGCCGGCGGCACGCAAGGGCAACGCGGTCGTCACGGCCCGCACGGGCGTCGCGGTCGATCCGACGCCGACCGATCAAACCGTCGCCGGTACGGACGGCGAGCCCACGGTCGAGCCCGGAGCACGGCCCGACACGGATCTCGCCGCCGCAGCGCCCGGATCCCGGCTGAGCAACACCCACCTTGCCCTGCTCGTCGGCGGGCTGGTGATCGCTCTGCTGGCCGGGTTCGGTCTGGCCCGCATCGGGACCGGCGACGGGAACCCGGCGGACCGCAGCGCCCGGCAGCCCGCGGGCGGTCCGCCCGCCCCGGGCCAGGAGGGCGCCGCGAACGACGGGCACCAACACCCGGCGGGCACCGGGCCGCACACGCATCGCGGTGACGGCGCGACGGGCGAGACGCTGGCGACCGGGACGACGGTCAGCGCCGGCGGCTACACCCTGCAACCACTGGAGCGGTCCCAACCGCCCGGGGTACGCGCGGACTACCGGTTCCGCATCGTCGGGACCGACCGGCAACCGGCGACCCGCTTCGCGGTCGTCCACGACAAGCCGTTGCACCTGATCGTGGTCGGCCGCGACCTGTCCGGCTATCAGCACCTGCACCCGACGATGGCGGCCGACGGCACCTGGAGCGTCCCCCTGACACTGGCCCGGCCCGGCGGCTACCGCGTCTACGCCGACTTCTCCGTCACCGCGACCAACGACACGCAGATTCCGCTCGTGCTGGGCGTCGACCACACCGTGCCCGGCGCGCACACCCCGACCGCGTTGCCGCCGGTGCAGGCCCAGGCGAAGGCCGGGCCGTACGCGGTGTCGATGACCGGAACCCCGACGGTGGGGGTGACGGCGCCGATGCACTTCAAGGTCAGCGCCGACCCGACCGTGCCCGTGCAGTTGGAGCCGTACCTGGGCGCGTACGGGCACCTGGTCGTCGTCCGCGAGGGCGACCTCGGGTACGTGCACGTCCACCCCGAGCCGGAGCTGGTCGACGGGTCGGTCAAGTTCTGGCTGACCGCCCCGAGTTCGGGCCGGTACCGGGCGTTCTTCGACTTCCAGGTCGCCGGCAAGGTGCACACCGCCGAGTTCACGATCAACGTGCCCTGAGCCGGAACTTTCTCCCCGCTGCGGCCGACCATCCAGCCAGCAGCGATCATCGGAGGAAGAACACATGCGCAGCACCAACCCGTTCGGTTCACGCCACTTGGCCACCGTCCTCGCCGCCGCCATCCTGGCGGTGGGCGCCGCGGGTTGCGGCTCGTCCGACTCTCCGTCGGCAGCGCAGCCCGCGCCGTCCGCGTCGGTCTCGGCCAACCCGGACGCCGGTGTGCTCGGCATTCGTGACCCGTGGGTCAAGGCGGCCGACAAGGGGATGACGGCGGCCTTCGGGACCCTGGTCAACGACGGTGACAGCGATGTCACGCTGACCAGCGCCACGACCGAGGTGTCGCCCATGGAGCTGCACGAGATGGCCATGAAGGACGGCAAGATGGTCATGCGGCAGAAGCAGGGCGGCATCGTGATCAAGTCCAAGGGCACGCACGCGTTGGAGCCCGGTGGCGATCACCTGATGCTGATGGACCTCACCAAGCCGGTCCAGGCCGGAGACGAGCTGACAGTCACCCTGACCTTCGCCGACGGCCGGACCCAGCAGTTCCGCGCGGTGGCCAAGCCGTTCACCGGCGCGCAGGAGAGCTACGCCCCCGGGCACGGCGAGCCCATGCCCGGCACGAGCGCTACGCCGGGGATGAGCATGAGCCCGGCGTCGTGACCGAGACGTCACCCGTCCGGCCGGTGAGCAGGCGTGGCCTGCTCACCGGCGGGGCTCTCGCCGTCGGCGGTGCCGTGGCCGGCGGGACCGCGATCGCCGTGACCCGTGCCGGGCAGACCGGACCACCGCCGGCGACCATCGCCGACACGACGCTGGCGGCGAGCGTGGGCGGCCTGGTCGAGCCGTTTCACGGCGCCCGGCAGGCCGGGGTCGCCACCGAACCGCAGGCGCACGCGGCATTCGTCGCGTTCACCCTGCGACCCGGCACCGACCGGGCCGCGCTGGGGCGGATGCTGCGGCTGCTCACCGACGACGCCGCCCGGCTCACCCAGGGCCAACCCGCGCTTGCCGACACCGAGGCCGAACTCGGGCTTCTGCCGGCGCGGCTGACGGTGACGTTCGGCTTCGGGCCCGGCCTGTACCGGGCCGCCGGTGTCGACGACCGGCGACCGGCCTCGGTCACCGACCTGCCCTCGTTCCGCGTCGATCGACTCCAGCCGGCCTGGTCCGGTGGCGACCTGCTGGTGCAGATCTGCGCGGACGACGCGGTCACCGTCGCCCACGCCCAACGAGTCCTGATCAAGGACAGCCGGCCCTTCGCCGTCGTCCGCTGGGTCCAGCAGGGCTTCCGGCGCAGCCCCGGCGTCGAACCGGGCGGCCACACGCAGCGCAACCTGTTCGGCCAGCTCGACGGCACAGCCAATCCCCGGCCGGGCACCCCGCTGGACACCGCCCTGTGGGTGCCGGACGGCCCGGCGTGGCTTCGCGACAGCACCACCCTTGTGGTACGGCGCATCAGCATGAACATGGAGACCTGGGACCTGCTCGGCCGCACCGACCGCGAACTCGCCATCGGGCGGCGGCTCGACACCGGCGCGCCCCTCACCGGCACCGCCGAGCACGACGAGCCCGACTTCGCCGCCACCGGCCCCGACGGGCTCACCGTCATCCCCGACTTCTCCCACCTCACCCGGGCCCGAGAAACCGACGACCGGCTGAAGATCCTGCGCCGGCCCTACAACTACGACGGCGTGCCGACCGCCGAGGGCCACGCCGACAGCGGGTTGATCTTCACCTCGTACCAGGCCGACATCGCCCGGCAGTACCTGCCCATCCAACGCCGACTGGCCGACCGGGACCTGCTCAACGAATGGACCACCCCGATCGGCTCTGCCGTCTTCGCCATCCCACCCGGGTGTACGCCGGACGGCTGGATCGGCGAGCAGGTGCTCGGATGACCCCGCCAACCGGAGACGTCACCAGGACCGTGCCGCCACCCCGCCCCACCGCCGTCCGGCTCGGCGCGGCGGCGCTCGCCGTCCTCGTGGCGCTGCTCATTCCGGCCAGCCCGGCCTGGGCGCACAACTCGCTCAAGTCGTCGACGCCGGCTCGGGACACGACCCTGTCGCGCGCGCCGACCGAGGTCGCCCTCGAATTCATGCAGCGGCTCGACCCCACGTTCACCACGATCGTGCTCACCGACGCCGCCAAGCGGAAGCTCACCACCGGCGCGCCGGTGGTCACCGGGGCGACGAGCACGGTCCAGATCACCGGCGCACTGCCCAACGGCAGGTACACGGTCGCCTACCGGGTCGTCTCCGCCGACGGGCACCCCGTCCAGGGGTCGTACCCGTTCACGGTTGCCGACCCCGCGTCCAGCGCCGCGCCGGTCGCCGACGCCGGTACGTCGGCCGCCACCGCGTCCGCCGCCGCCACCGCGAAGGACACCGCCGCCGGCCCGGGTGCCGCAGTGCTCGTCGCGGGTGCCGTGCTGGCCGTCCTCGTCGTGGTGGCGGCCGGGCTGCTGTGGCGGCGGGCCGCCCGTCGCTGACCGACCCCTTGCGATCTTGGAAGGAAACCGCCCCTCAAGGGGCACCTTTCTTCCAAGATCTCGATCGATCGAGAGGCCCTTCCGGTCGGAGAATCGGCCTCCACGTCGCCGGGAACCGGCGACGCCGGCCAGCCGACTACCAGACAGAGCCGACGCGACACACCACCGGGCGACCAGACCAGTGCGGGAGAGGCCTTCGGGTGCCTCCCGACTCTTCCGATCGGATCACCATGTCTCTTACCGAGTTGTCCGGCACGCCGACGCCAGAGCCCTCCGCACCCGAGAAACCCGCCCGGCCGGCTCGGCGTCCGTCGCCATTCGGCGCGCTGCTGCTGCGGTTGCACTTCTACGCCGGCATCCTCGTCGCCCCGTTCCTGGTGGTCGCCGCGTTGACGGGGCTCGCCTACACCACGACCCCGCAACTCGACTCGTTCCTCTACGGCGACCAGTTGACCGCCGCCCCGGTGGGTGACCGGCAGCTCCCGTTGGCCGAGCAGGTCGGGGCCGCGCGAAACGCGCACCCCACCGGCAGCATCACCGCCGTGCAGCCCGGCGACGGCGACCGGACCACAACTGTGGTCTTCTCCCTGCCGGAGCTCGGCGAGAAGCAGCACACCGTCTACATCAACCCGTACACCGGCGAGTCCCAGGGGCAGCTCACCACCTGGTTCGGCTCGACGCCGGCCGCGACGTGGCTGGACGACCTGCACCGCCACCTGCACCTGGGCACGGTGGGCGAGAACTACTCCGAGCTGGCCGCGAGCTGGCTGTGGGTGATGGCGCTCGGCGGGGTCATCCTCTGGTGGCGTCGACGCAGCGCAGCCCGAGCCAGCGCCCGACACCTGCTCGTGCCGGACCTGTCCACGGGCCGGGGTGTTCGCCGCACCCGGAGTTGGCACGCCACCACGGGCATCTGGCTCACCGTCGGACTGCTCTTCCTCTCGGCCACCGGCCTGACCTGGTCCCGCTACGCCGGCGCGAACTTCGCCTCCGGCCTCGACGCGCTCAATGCCCGTACGCCGGAGATCTCCACCAGCCTCAGCGCGATCCCCGCCGAGCCGGGCGGCGGCCATCACCACGGTGACGCCGGGGCGGGCGCGACGGTCGAGTCGGCGGCCTTCGACCGGGTGCTGACGGTCGCCCGCGACGCGCGACTCTCCGGGCCGATCGAGATCATCCCGGCGGCGGAGCCGGGCCTCGCCTGGACCGTCACGCAGGTCGACAACACCTGGCCGGTCGCCAAGGACCGCATCGCCGTCGACCCGGCCACCAGCACGGTCACCGCGCGCAGCGACTTCGCCGACTGGCCCCTGCTGGCCCAACTGAGCGGGCTCGGCATCCAGGCCCACATGGGCCTGCTCTTCGGCCTGGTCAACCAGATCCTGCTGGCCGCGCTCGCCCTCGGGCTGCTCTGCGTCATCGTCTGGGGCTACCGCATGTGGTGGCAACGTCGACCCACCCGCACCGACCGACGCGCCCTCGCCGGCACCCCGCCGGCCCGTGGCGGCGTACGCGGACTGCCGCTCTGGGGTCTGCTGATCGGCGTACCGGTGGTCGTGGCGGTCGGCTGGGCGCTGCCCCTGTTCGGGCTCACCCTGCTCGCGTTCCTCGTCGTCGACGTCGTCGCCGGCGCGGTGTCCCGACGCCGACGACCTGCCCAGGCGCCCACCTCGCCGGCACCCGCCGGGAGCTGATCAGCGAGGGCCGGCCACCGTGGTCAGATCACCACCTGTTTGGTGGTCGGCAAGGCGTCGACCATCGACTTCTGCACGTTTATCGTGTCCGCGATGATCTCGTGGGGCGTGTTGGCCATCCACTGCATCACCGAGATGTCCTCGAAGCGCGGATGCCGGAACATCTCCAGGAACACCAGCGGTTCGTCACCGGTGTTCTCGATGTAGTGCCCGTAGGCGAACGGCACGTAGCCCACGTCGCCGGCCTGGAAGTCGAACGTCCGGGCGGCGGCCTGGGACGCGAAGACGCCCATCCGACCGGTACCGGAGATGTAGTACTGCCACTCGTCAGTGGTGGGATGCCAGTGCAGCTCGCGCATTCCCCCGGGCTCGACCTCGACGAGAGCCGCGGCGGTGGTCACGGACGCGGCGAAGTTGGTCGAGTCGGTGACCCGCACCGTCCCGCCGCGGAAGCGTTGCGGGGTCTGCGCGGTCATCCGGTGTTTGAAGCTGCGCGGGATGTCGCCGGTGGGGCTGACCACCCGGTCCTGTTGCAGGGGCGGCGGGACGTCGCCCTGGAAGATGTACTTCTCCCGCTCGGGCAGGTTCTCCATCTGTTCCATCGTCCAGCCGAAGTTCTTGGCCAGGACGTGCCGGGGCGTGTGGGCGAAGAAGTCGCTGAGCAGGAACGTGTTGTTCTCCGAGAAGGCCCCGTCGTTGAAGACGAGCAGGAACTGGGCGCCGTCGTCCAGCGCCTGGATGTTGTGCGGTACGCCCTGCGGAAAGAACCACAGGTCGCCCTCCTTCACGTCCTCGATGAAGTTGCGTCCCTCGTGGTCGACTGCGCTGATCCGGCAGCTGCCGCTGAGCATGTAGGCCCATTCGGACTGCTGGTGCCAGTGGATCTCGCGGTACCCGCCCGGCTCCAATCCGAACTGGACGCCGGCCAACTGGGTGGCGATCGGCAGATCCCGGCTGGTGACCTCTCGGGTCCAGCCACCCTTCTCCACCCGGGTGTGCGCCTGGGAGAACGAGAACTTGAGGTTGGGCACCAGCCGGCTGTCGGTCGTCGGCGGCACCACCAGATCGGGGTTCTGCCGCTCCAGTTCGATGTTGCGGCCCGCGAGGGGCGGGGCACCCTGGTCGCCGCGGCGCGGCTGAGGATCGCTGTTCGCCATGATCGCTGTCTCCTTATGTCGGTTGTGCCGGCTCGGGCGCGGACACGGATCCGCCTCGCCGGCGTGGCCGGGACCGCAGCCCCAGCAGGGTGCGTACTGCGGGCCATCCGTACTGGACCGCGATCGCGGCGGGAATCGCCACCGCGGTCGCCACCACCACCAGGCGGGTCCACGGCGGAGCGTGGCCGCCCGCCCCGGCACTGGCGAACACGACGAGAGCCAGCAGGACGACCCGGAGCCGGTTCGCGCCGGGCAGGCTGGTCCGATCCGGGTGCTCGCCCCGGTCGTCGGCTGTCGAGGAGCAGTCGGGCCGACCAGCCGCGTTGCTCGGCAGCCAACGATCAAGGGGCGACGACGTCGTGTGGGCCATGCTTCGATGATCGGGGCCAACCAAGCGCCGTCACATCACGTGATCGCGCCATTACGTTGAGTCATTTCCGGGACGGCGTGGGCCTTACGCCGCAATCCCGCCGCTTCGTCGATCTGGTCGCCCGCCTCTCCCGCCGTGGATAGGCTCGGTCGCAGGACGGCCTTTCGACGCGCCGGGTAACCACCGGGGAGAACGCCATTGTCCGAATCATCCTTCAACGCCACGGCGATCCCGGCTGACGACATCGCCACCGACACCGAGCAACGACAACGGTGGCTGTTCGCCGCGGCTGATCAGCTCCGGCTCGCCGGACGCGGCGAGGCGGCCCTGCGCGTCCTGGCGGTCGAGATCGCCGCGAATGGCCGCGGTACGCGACACCGCGCCCTGCTGCTGAGCCGCCTGGCACAGATCGCGGCGCTGGAACCACCGTCGGTCGCACTCGCGGGCCTCCGGGAGTCGCTCAACCAGCGACTGGACGCCCCGAGCCGCGCCACGCTGCTCGCCGTCATCGCCACCGTCGCCGCCCGCACCGGACATCCGGACGCCGACGCCCTGCTGCGCGACGCGGGCACCGCGCACGCCACATCGGGTGACCGGTCATCCGCCCGCCACCTCGCCCTCGGCCGGGCCGCCCGCGCGCTGTCACACGGAGATCTACCCGGCGCGCACGCCGTCCTGACGGCACTGGACTCCGACGCCAGGACGGCCCGACGGGACGCCACCTCGGTCCGCACCGAAGCGATCCTGGTGCAGCTCGGTCTTGGCCGGCACCAGGACGCCCAGACGGCGACCGGGCAGGCCTTCGAGGACACGATCTCGACCGGTACGCCGTTGAGCGGCACCCTGACCGCCCTGGACTGCCTGCGCATGGTCGCGGTGGGCGAGTTGCCCGAGGCTGCCGCCCTCGCGGCCACCAGGCTCGGATCCGACTCGGTGGACATCAGCCAGGAGACACGTGCCCTACTGGTCACGGTCCTCGCGGAGGTGCACTACCGCCGGGGCGAGCACCACGCGGCGCGCGCCGCCCTGCGCGTCTGCCTCACCCGGAGACGGTGGCCGGACAGTACGGTGTGGACGCCCGCCCTCTGCGTCGCCATCCGCGATCCCGCCCTCAGCGAGCCGGCGAACCTCCTCGACAGCATCGTCGCCGACCTGCACCGGTCGGTGCGGTCGCTCCTGCCGGTGCCGCAGTTCGGCCCCCGTCTGGTCCGCGCGGCGGTGGCTGCTGGCGACACACAGGCCGCCCGCCGTGTCACCGAGCTTGTCGCACTGGTGGCCACCCGGACTCCGGTCCCGCTGTGG
The DNA here is from genome assembly GCF_040686315.1 of Micromonospora sp. NPDC085948. Lineage (NCBI taxonomy): Bacteria > Bacillati > Actinomycetota > Actinomycetes > Micromonosporales > Micromonosporaceae > Micromonospora > Micromonospora sp. NPDC085948. The sequence continues at coordinate 22,768 of NZ_JBFBJW010000025.1, forward strand.
CAGGCACTGGCGGACCAGACCAGGGGGCTGCTCGATCGCGACCCAGGCGCACTGCGGTCCTCAGTCGACGGGCTGCGCACCACCACCGCGTGGCCGGCTCTGGCCGACGCGTTGCTCGACCTCGCCAACAGCCCTCTATTGCGCCCGGCACAGGCGTGGGATGCCGCGCACGAGGCGGCGGCCCTCTACGCCCGCATCGGCGCGCCGGGCGATCAGGCGACCGCCGACCGGCGGTGCGCCGAACTCGCGGCCGCCCCGCGCCGTCGGTCGTCGATCGATGAGCCGCCGCGCACGGGCATCGAGGCGCTCACGCCCGCGGAGGAGCGGGTGGCCGAGATGCTCGCGGCCGGCGCCACCAAGAAGGAGGCGGCCGGGCATCTCTTCGTCTCCTTCCACACGGTGGACACCCAGCTCCGGTCCATCTACCACAAGCTGGGTATCCACAACCGGATGCAGCTCGTGCGGGCCTGGGACCGGCACAAGTCGATGATCAGCTCATGATCGAACCAGCCGACCTGACCCCGCTCGCCGAGGGCGTGGAGTGCGAATTCATGTACTCCTACGAGTCGCGGGCGCCCGAGCCCGCGTACACCGATCTGGGGATCGCGACCACGCGCATCGGCGGCGGTGTCGCCCTCGCGATGCGCAACGACCCCTCCGGCGGGTACTGGAGCAAGGCGCTCGGCTTCGGCATCACCGAGCCGTTCACCGCGCGAACCCTGGACGGCGTCCTCGACTTCTACCGGGAGCAGGGCGTCGCTCAGGCCGTCCTCCAGCTCGTGCCGTCGGCGCTGCCCGCGGGCTTCGACGAGATCGCGGCGGCGCGCGGGCTCGAAGCGGGGAGCACCTGGGTCAAGCTCGCCGCCCGGCCCGGTGACGTCGCCGCGGCCCCGACCCGCCTGCGCGTCGGCCCGGTGCCGACGGCCGAGGCGGAGCGCTGGGCGAACGTGCTGCTCGCCGGCTTCGGCATGCCGGCCGGTGGGCTCACCGACATGCTGGCGGCGACCGTGGGCGAGCCGGCCTGGAGACCGTATGCCGCGTGGGACGACGCGGAGCTCGTGGCGGGCGGCAACCTGTTCCTGCACGACGGGGTCGCCTCGCTCAACGCCGCCGCGACGGCATCCGCTCACCGCGGCCTCGGCGCGCAGTCGGCGTTGATCGCCGCTCGCGCCCGAGCCGCGGCCGAGGCCGGATGCCGGTGGCTCTTCGCCGAGACCGGAAAGCCCGCACCCGGTACGCAGAACCCGTCGCTGAACAACCTGCGCCGGGCTGGGCTGGTGCCGCTCTACGAGCGGCGCAACTGGGTCTGGCGGTCCACTCCCTGACGTGGCCGTCACTTCTCGCTGTCGAGCAGGTCCATCATCGGGGCCGCGTACCGCTGACCGGAGGCGGCACCGGCCGGCACGGCGCGCTCGATCTCGTCCAGTGCCTCCCGGTCCAACACCAGGTCGGCCGCGGCCAGCGACTCGGTCAGCCGGTCCCGCCGCCGCGCGCCGACAAGCGGCACGATCTGCTCGCCCTGCGCCGCCACCCAGGCGATCGCCACCTGGCTCGTGGTGGCCCCCAGCCGCTGCGCGACCCGGCTCAGCGCGTCTACGAGCCGCAGGTTGGCGGCCAGGTGCTCACCCTGGAACCGAGGGCTGTTCGCCCGGAAGTCCGTGCCGGTCAGCTCACGGTCCGCCGACCAGTGCCCGCTCAGCAGACCACGGGACAGCACCCCGTAGGCGGTCAAGCCGATGCCCAACTCGCGCAGGGCCGGCAGGATCGCGGCCTCGGGGCCACGGGACAGCAGCGAGTACTCGATCTGGACGTCGCTGATCGGCGCGACGGCCGCCGCCCGGCGGATGGTGTCCGCGCCCACCTCGGAGAGCCCGATGTGCCGGATGTAGCCGGCCTGCTGCATCTCCAGCAGCGCGCCCACGGTCTCCTCGACCGGCACCTGCGGGTTCAGCCGGGAGGGCCGGTAGATGTCGATGTGGTCGGTGCCCAACCGGCGCAGCGAGTACGCCAACCGGTCCTTCACCGCCGCCGCCGACACGTCGTACGGTGCCGCCTGGAACGCGCCGTCCGGTGTGCGGCGCGCACCGAACTTCACGCTGAGCACGACCTCGTCCCGACGGCGCTCACGCAACACCCGACCGATCAGCATCTCGTTGTGGCCGGAGCCGTAGAAGTCCCCGGTGTCGACCAGGTTCACGCCGGCGTCGATGGCTGTGTGCAGCGTCGCCACGCTCTCCGCCTCGTCGGACGGGCCGTACAGGTCCGACATGCCCATCGCGCCCAGCCCGATGATCGACACCTCCGGTCCGGAGGCACCCAGCCGTCGTCGTGGTAGAGCCGTCATGGTCCTCGTCTCCTTCGGTCGGGTCGCGGCGCGTTCCGAGATCGGGCACCGCTGTGTACGCTGTGTCCATATAACCACCCCGTAGACACGCTGTCCATATAACCGGGAGGACCCGTGGCCCAGCTCACGCCGGACGCCCACACCCCGCCGCGCCGTGGTCGCGGCCGTCGCCCCGCCGATCAGGTACGCGCGGAGATCCTCACGGCAGCCGGCGCCCTCCTGCTGGCCGAGGGCATGGCCGGCTTCACCATCGAGAAGGTCGCGGCCCAGGCGGGGGCCAGCCGCATGACGATCTACAAGTGGTGGCCGTCCCGGGGGGCGCTCGCCCTGGACGGCTACTTCACCGTCGTCGCCCCCACGTTGGCCTTCCCCGACACCGCCGACATCGTCGCCGACCTGACCAACCAGCTCGTCGCCTTCGTCCACCTCGTCCGGGACACCTCTGCCGGGCGGGTCATCAGCCAACTCATCGGCCAGGCGCAGACCGACCCGGAACTGGCCGCCGCCTACCGGGAGCGCTACTCCGGCCCCCGCCGCGCGCTCGCCGTGGAGACCCTCACCAGAGCCATGGCCCGCGGGCAGCTCCGCGCCGACATCGACCCGGAATCCGTCGTCGACCAGCTCTGGGGCGCCTGCTACCACCGGCTGCTGATCCCCGACCTGCCGCTGACCGAGGACTTCGCCCGCACCCTCGTCGACAACCTCGTACGCGGGCTGCGCTGACGGCGCGGCTCACTCGGGCGGCTCGGCCCCCGACTGCTCGCTCACCAGGTACGCCGCGTACCAGTCGGGCCAGTTGTCGTCATGCTCGCCCGTCCGCTTCTCGTGCTCACCGTGCGCGGCGGCCGCACGCCGGAGCGCGCTCGCCAGGTCGCTCGTGGAGCCGAACGACGTGCGGCCTCCCTCGATGCGTCCGGGAAGCCTGGTCGTGATCTCTTGCAGCAGCCAGGTGTTGCCGTCCGGGTCGCGCAGCGTGGCGCGCGAGAAGTAGCTGCGCCGCTGCGGGTCCGGCCCGTCGACCGGACCGTCCGGGCTGACGTGGAAGACGTCGCCGACCTCGACACCGGCCGCGACGAGGGCGTCGTGGGCCGCCTCGATGTCGGACACGATCAGGTACGCCATGGCCGAGCCGGGGGCCGCCGACGTGAGCCCGGGCCCGAACTGCACCGAGCAGTCGGAGCCGTGCGGCGTGAGCTGGACGATGCCGGGCGGTGTCTGGTCGAGGCGCCATCCCAGCCGCAGGTAGAACGCCTTCGCCCGGTCGACGTCCGACACCGGGATGACAATCACCTCCAGCTTCACGTCGACGCTCTCGATGCTCGACCTGCCGCTCGCATCACCCTGGGCGCTCTTCGGGCTCATCACCGCCCCCTCTCGATCCGCCGATCGCCGAAACCGCGTGCCGGATGCCGCCTTCCCGACATCGGCCGGACGACACCCTGGCGGCCCGGCGCACCCCGAGGAGCGCGGGGTCCGGGTGTTCGCGCCGCCGGCTCAGCCCTCGGTGTCGTGGCCGGTCGCCGGCAGGCTCGCCACGGCATGGCCCAGCGCGTCTCGGAAGTCCCGGTACCGGTCGGGACCGAGCGTGTCGGCGAGTTTCTGCTCGATCAGGTGCACGAAACCGTCGGAGATCTCCATCAACCGGCGACCCCGGTCCGTCGGCACGATCAGCTTTGCCCGGCGGTCCGCCGGGTCGGGCGTACGCCGGACGTAGCCCAGCCGCTCCAACTCGTCGAGGATCGCGCCCATCGTCTGCTTGTTGCGGCCGGCCAGCCGGGCCAGTTCGCCGGGGCGGGTGCCCTCGGCATCCAGGTACGCGAGGACCGCGCCGTGGCGGGGGCGGACGTCGTCGAACCCGTGCTCCGCCGAGTGTCGGAAGATCTCCCGCTGCACCCGTGCGGAGAGCTGCACGGCCAGGATCCCGAGGTCGGGGTCCTGCTCCTTCAGTGTGCTGCGTTTCATAAAGTAGTCCAATCATTGGACGGTACAAGTTTTGGACTATATCGTCGCTGGCGGCGACCGATGGTCCGACCACGGTTTCGCCCCCACCGAGAGGACGACCATGACCATTCTGATAACCGGGGCAAACGGCACCGTGTCGAGGGAGGTGCTGCGCGAACTCGCCGGCCGCCAGCCGGTACGCGCCCTCGTCCGGGACGTCTCGCGCGCACCCCGCCTCGACGGTGTCGAGTACGTCGTCGGCGACCTGGACCGCCCCACCACACTGACCCCGGCGTTCGAGGGGGTCACGACGCTGTGGCTGCTGACGCCGATGGGTCCGCTGGCCCCGAGCCAGAGCATGAACGCGGTGTGGGCCGCCCGCCAGGCCGGCGTGCGGCACATCGTCCGACTCTCCGCGATCGGTGCCGCGCACGACGCGCCCACCCGCAACGGTCGGCTGCACGCGCTCTCCGACGCGGAGGTGCAGGACTCCGGGATCCCCTGGACGATCCTGCGACCGAGCTACTTCATGCAGAACCTGCTCGGCGCCAAGGCCGGTGAGCACCTCTACGGGCTCTTCGGCGACGCGCGGGTCGGGGTGATCGACGCCCGGGACATCGCCGCCGCGGGGGCAGCGATCCTCGCCGCCCCGCAGCGACACGAGGGCATGATCTACACGCCGACCGGGCCGGAGAGCATCACCCTGGACCAGGCCGCCGAGGACATCACTCGTACCCTCGGGCAGCCCGTCACGTACGTACCGCAGAACCCGGAACAGACGCGCGACAGCCTGCTCCAGGCGGGCCTCGACACGTGGTCGGCCGAGGTTCTCACCGAGTACCGGGTCGCCTACGGCTCCGGGTGGGGCGACTTCACCAACGACCACGTCGCCCGGATCGTCGGCCGGCAGCCGCGGACCTTCGCCGAGTTCGCCCACGACCACCGCGCGCACTTCGCCAACGCCTGACCGGCGAGCGGTGCCCTTCGGTGCGGTCTCGCCGAAGGGCACCGCGCGGGGCTTCCGCCAGTCGGCGCCCTACAGGTCGGGGTGACCAAAGAGTCCCGGCAGCCCCCCGGTGTGCAGGAAGACGACCTTGTCGCGGTGCGGGAAGCTGCCGGCCAGCAGCCCCGCCATCGCCCGGCCGGTGTACGTCGGGTCCAGGAAGACGCCCTCCTCGCGCGCGGTCGTCTCCAGCGCCGCCCGGGCCCCGTCGGTCAGCGTGCGGTACCCGGCGCCCACCTGGGAGCCGTCGATCCGCAGCGCGTCCGGCTCGACCTCGCCGTCGAGCAGCCCGGCGACTGTCGTACGCGGGTCCGGCAGGGCACCGACATCCACGCCGATCACCCGCGCGGCACCCAGCTCCCGCACCAGCCCGGCCATCGTGCCACCGGAGCCGAGCGCCACCACGACGTCGGTCCCGTCGACGTCCGGCACCTGTGCCCGCAACTCCCGGCCGCCGTTCACGTACCCCTGGACCGACGCGGGCGAGGTGCCGCCGAACGGGATCACCCAGGCGGATCGCCGCTCCGCCTCGGCCACCACCACCTCGGCGAGCGGGCCGTCCCCGCCCCAGATGACCTTTGCACCGGCGAGCCCGTCGAGGAGCAGGTTGCCACGCCGCTTCGCCGCAGGCGGGCCGGCGAGCACCAGCACACAGGCGAGACCGAGCCGCGCGGCGGCGGCCGCGGTGAGCCGGGCGTGGTTGCTCTGCGGCGCGCCCGAGGTGATGACCGTGGTGGCGCCGGCGGCGATCGCCTGGGCGCAGGTGTACTCCAACTTGCGGATCTTGTTGCCGCCTCCGCCGAGGCCGTTGAGGTCGTCACGCTTGAACCAGAGCTCGGCCAGCCCCAGCCGCGCCGCGAGCCGGGGCGCAGGCTCCAACGGTGTCGGCCACGTGCCGAGGGAAACGGGAGTGATCACCCCTGCAGCTAAGCACGCCACCGCGGAAGGCCAGCACCCCTTCGCCGCAACCCCAGCCTCGTCTAACGCTTGCGGCCCACCCCGCCGAAGGCGTCGATGTCGGCGGGCGTGTCGACCGCGTCGTCGGGTCGCCACTGCGGGCACGGCACCACGCCCGGCTCCACCAGCTCCAACCCGTCGAAGAACCCGACGATCTGGTCCGGCGAGCGAAGCGTGTACGGAACCGCCCCACTCTCGTTGTAGTCGTCCTGCGCCTGCTGCATCTCGGCGCTGATCAGACTCGTACCGTCGTTGAGGGAGAGGTAACTGCCGCTCGGTAGCGACGCCAGCAACTGTCGCGCGATCGACCTGGCCGCCTCGTAGTCGGGCACGTGGCCCAGCACACCGCTGAGGATGAGGCCGATCGGCTGCTGGAAGTCCAGCGTCCTGCCGGCCTCGGCGATGACCGCGGCCGGGTCACGCAGGTCACCGTCGATATAGGCGGTCCTCCCCTCGGCCGCGCCGACCAGCAACGCACGGGCATGGGCCAGCACCAGCGGGTCGCTGTCCACGTAGACGATCCGCGCGTCCGGCGCGATCCGCTGCGCCACCTCGTGGGTGTTGTCGGCCGTCGGCAGCCCCGTGCCGACGTCGAGGAACTGGCGGACGCCCGCCTCGCCGGCGAGGAACATGACCGAGCGGACCAGGAACTGCCGGGAGGCCCGGGCGACGTCGACGACGCCGGGGAAGACCTGCCGGTACTGGTCGCCGGCTTCGCGGTCGACCGCGAAGTTGTCCGTACCACCGCGCCAGTAGTTCCAGATCCGGGCCGAGTGCGGCACCGAGGTGTCGATCTTCTGCACCGCATCGACTCCGCCAGCCTCGGACCGGTCGGTCGCCTGCGAATCCGTGGTCACGACGAACCCCTCCTCCCATCGCGCACGCGATGTCGTGGCGGGGACGGCCCGTCGAGGATCTGGCCGCCTCGCGACCGTGCCACGGTATATAAGGCAACGAATACGCGCCACCCTGAGGACAATCCACACGCGAGCCAGCCCGGACCGCCGCGATCGAGGCGGCCGGCGATGGACCGCCGTCAGGCCGTACGGTGGGGTGATGGCCCGCGGTCACGGGGAGGTCAGCCATGCGGTACCACCTGCTCGGGCCGGTCGAGGTTCGCTCCTCCGCCGGGGATCTGCTGACGCTCGGCACGCCGATGCAGGTACGCCTGCTGGCCGTCCTGATGTCGCAGCCGGGCAGCGCGTGGACCATCGACCAGCTCGTCGACGAGCTGTGGCAGGGACGCCCGCCGAAGACGGCAGCAGGCAACGTGAAGACCTACGTCTGGGCGCTACGCCGGGCGCTGCGGTCCCCCGGCGCGCCGGAGCCCACCATCCTCGCCGGAGCCACCGGTTATCGTCTCGTCCTCGATGGGCAGACGGTGGACAGTCTGACCTTCGACGACCTGGCGCAGCGCGGCTATCACGCGTTGCGCCAGGACCGCTGCGCGGATGCCCTGCGGGCGTTCGAGGCGGCGCTGGCGCTGTGGCGGGGCGAGCCGTTCGCGGGACTGCCTGGCGCGGGGGTGTTGCTCTCGGTCCGGACCAGGCTCCAGGAACAGCGGTCGAGTCTGCTGGAGGAGGTCGCGGACCTCCATCTCCGCGCCGGGCGGCACAACGAGCTGATCGAGCCGCTCCGGACCCGGATCGACGGGGATCCACTGCGCGAGCGTCCCTGGGGGCAGCTCATGGTGGCCCTGGCCCAGGCCGGACGGCGGGCGGACGCGCTGGCGACGTACCGGCAGGTGCGTCGGGTCCTGGCCGAGGAGGTGGGGGTCGAGCCCGGCGCCGACCTGCAACGGTTGCACACCAGCATCCTGCGGGCCGACCGGGAGGTGTCGACATCCGGGGCACGGCCGCCGGAGTGGCAGCCAGCACGGATGGTTCCCCGGCAGTTGCCCGCCCCACCGACGTTGTTCACCGGCCGGACCAGCGAGCTGGCCCGACTCACGACGCTGCTGCTCGACGACACCGAATCGGCCGGCACCGTCGTCGTCACCGGCACCGGCGGCGTCGGAAAGACCTGGCTGGCGTTGCGCTGGGCACACGACAGCCTGCACCACTATCCGGACGGGCAGCTCCACGTCGACCTGGGCGGTTTCGGCACGGCGACACGGGAGGCGGCACCGTCCGCCGTCGTCGTGCGATCGCTGTTGCCCGCCCTGGGCGTCAAACCCCTGGAGATACCCGCCGAACCGGCGGCCCAGTTCGCCCTGTACCGGAGCCTGACCGCGGACCGACGGCTGCTCGTGCTGCTCGACAACGCGCGCGACGCCGAACAGGTCCGGCCGCTGCTGCCCGGGTCCCGCCGATGTGGCGTGATCGTGACGAGTCGCCACACGCTGCCGGGCCTGGTCGCCGCCGAGGGCGCCCACACCGTCGCACTGGATCTGCCCAGCGCCGCCGAAGCACGCCAGTTGCTCGTGCGCCGGCTCGGTGCGCGGGCCGCCGCCCAGCCGGCCGCGGTGGACGAGCTGGTCAGCCGTACCGCGCGGTTGCCCCTCGCGTTGTCCATCGTGGCGGCGCGGGCCGCCGCCCGACCCGCGTTCCCCCTCCAGGCCATCGCGGACGATCTGGCCGCACCCAGGGGCGGTCTCGCGGCCCTGGCCACCGACGACGCCGCCACCGACCTGCGGACGGTGCTCTCCTGGTCGTACCGTCTGCTCAGTCCGGACGCGGCCCGACTGTTCCGGCAGATCAGCCTGCACCCGACGGCCGACCTCGGCGCGGCGGCGGCGGCCAGCCTCGCCGGGGCACCGCCACACCAGATCCGGCCGGCCCTCGACGAGTTGACCCGGGCCAACCTGCTGACCGAGCAGTCCCCCAGCCGCTTCCGCTGTCACGACCTGCTCCGGGCCTACGGAGAGGAACTGACGGAGAGCCACGACTCCGCGGCCGCCCGGAGAGCCGCCCGCAAGCGCGTGTTCGACCACTATCTGCGGGCCGTCCGTGCCGCGGCGAGGCTCGTCGACGCCGGCCACCAGCCGACCGATCCGCTGCCCCCGCCCACCGACGCGGCACCGCCGACGTTCGCCGACCACCGGGCCGCACTGGCCTGGTTCACCATCGAACAGGGGGTGCTGCTGGCCGCCGTCGACGACGCGGTCGCCCACCGCTTCGACGCCCACGCCGGGCAGCTCGCCCAGGCCCTCACTCCCCTGCTCAGCCGGTTGTCGCGGTGGCACGACCTGAGCGCCGTGCAGGCCGTCGCGGTCGCGGCCGCCCGACGCCGCGGTGAGCCGGGGGCCGAGGCGGTGGCACACCGGGACCTCGCGCTGGCACACCTCCAGCTCCGCCGGTACGGTGCCGCCCGCCGGCACCTGCGCAGCGCGATGACGCGGTACGAGACGGTCGGTGACCGGCCGGGCCAGGCGAGCATCCACCTGCACCTCGCCTGGGTGTACGACATCGAGGGCAACCCGCGCGACGCGCTGCCGCACGCCGAGGCGGCGCTGGCGCTGTCCAGCGGCAGCGACGACGCACGCGGCGCGGCGGATGCGCTCAACGCGATCGGGTGGGGTCACGCCCGCCTGGACGAGCACGTCCGGGCCATCGCCTACTGTGAGCAGGCACTGGCACTCCATGCCGAGGTCCACAACCGGGTGGGCGAGGCCCAGACCTGGGACAGTCTCGGCTTCGCCCATCAGGGTCTCGGGGCACACCCGACGGCGGTGGACTGCTATCGACGCGCCCTCGCCCTGTATTCCGACGCTCAGGACCAGTGCGGACGGGCCGAGACACTCGTCCGGCTCGGGGACAGCCATCGGGCGGTGGGCGAGCACGACACGTCGAAGGACCTCTGGGGACAGGCGTTGGCGATCTTCGACCGGATCGGTCATCCGCTGGCCGGTGAGCTGTCCGAGCGGTTGGCGACCACGCGCTGAGCGTGCCCCGTACGCCGCGTCCGGACCGGCATGGATCGGGCATGGACCGGTCGTCGGCAGGCTGGGCGAATGCTGACCCTGAAGAGACCCACTCTCCGGCACCGCGGCGGGGTCGACCGTCGACGCCCGCCGCTCGCCCGTCTCCTTCCGGCCGCCGTCGCGGTCCTCGTCGCCCTGTCGCTGAACGCCCCACCGGCGTTCGCGGTCACCCCGCCGGCGTCGCCCCCCGCCAGCGGGTCGGCCACCGGTTCGGTCGTGGAGAGCACCACCGGCGGGTGGAACAGCCGCATCGACTGGCGGGCGTGCGCGGACCCGGCCGACGATCCGGGTACGCGATGCGGCACCCTGCGCCTGCCTGTCGACTGGGCCCGGCCGCGAGGGGAGACCTTCGAGCTGGCCCTGGCCCGCCGCCCCGCCACCGACCCGGCCGCCCGCATCGGCGCCCTGGTCTTCAACCCCGGTGGCCCCGGCCTGTCCGGGGTGGACGTGGCGCTGACGGCCGCCAGTCAGCTCGGGCCGGATGTGCTGCGCCGCTTCGACATCATCGGCTTCGACCCCCGGGGCACGGTGCGGAGCGCACCGGTGCGCTGCTCGTCGGCGTTGCTGGCCCAGCACCCCTCCCTGACCCCCACCACCGCCGCGGAGTTCGAGCGACTCCGCACCTACAACCGCCAGTTGCGCGAGGACTGCCGCGCGCAGAGTGGCCCCCTGTTCGACCACCTCGACAGCGTGAGCGTCGCGCGGGACACGGACGCCATCCGGGCGGCACTCGGTGAGCGGCAGCTCAGCTTCTACGAGTGGTCCTACGGCACCCTGATCGGGCAGGCGTACGCCGAACTGTTTCCCGACCGCGTCCGCGCACTGGCCATGGACAGCGTGATGGACCACAGCCAGGGGGTCCGGGGGTACTTCCGCAGCGGGGCGGCCAGCAACGAGGCCCTGTTCCACGAGTTCGTGAGCTGGTGCGAGCGGACCCCGAGCTGTGCGCTGCACGGCCGCGACGTGCCCGCGCTGTACGACCAACTGATGCGCCGTGCCGACGCCGGCACGCTCGTCGACGCGGGCACCGGCGAAACGCTCACCTGGTTCGAGCTGGGGTTCGCGACGTTCGTCAACTTCTTCGACGCGACCTGGGCCGACCTCGCCACCATGCTTCTCGCGTTGGAGCGGGGCGAGCCCGCCGCACTCGCGTCCCCGATGGTCCCGGTCGACAGCGGCGTGGACCTGACCGAGTACGCCCTACCCGCGTTCTGCCAGGACTGGTCGCTGCCGGTCGACGACTTCGCCGAGTGGAACCGGTATCTGGAGCTGTCCCGCGCCGCGGCGCCGCACCTGCGCGCCTCCCCGCTGGCCGTCCGCTTCGCCGCGATCTGCCTGGGCTGGACGGCGGTCAACCCGCAACATGAGCTGCGGGTGCGGACGAGCACCCCGATCCTGCTGCTCAACGGTCGCTACGATCCGGCCACCCCGTACGACGGGGCGCAGCGGGTGGCGCGCCAACTCGGCACGCATGGCCGCCTCCTCACCTACGAGGGGTCGGGTCACGCCAGCTACCCACGCACGGAGTGCACCCGCGGGAACGTCGACAGGTACCTCATCCATCGAGTCCTGCCGCCGGTCGGCGCGAGCTGCCCGGCCGCCCCGGCCTGACGGCATCGTGTCTCCCGGGCGGACGTCGCCGACAGCGTGACACCGGGGTCGGCGCCGAGGCTGGTTGCCTCGGCGCCGACCCGGCGTTCGCGGGGCGGGTCGTCGGCACGGGCCTCAGGTGCAGCGCCACACCAGCGGCCGGTGCTCCTCGTTCTCGTAGACGGCACCGACCACGGTCCGGCCGTCGTCACTGATCCCGTCGGCCGAGTACGTGCCCGCCTCGGTCGACCGAACCTCGGGCCGGCCCGGCAACCGACGGGACGTGCCGTCCGCTCCGACGATCAACGGCGCGCCGTCGTCGACCAGCAGGTCGCCGTTGCCGGCGATCCCGCTCGCGGACGGGTACGGCAGCACGCTCGCCGCCCCGGTCGTCAGGTTCCATCGCACCGGCAGCATCTGCACGGCCCCGCCCCGCGCGGCACCGGGGACCATGCCGATCGCCCAGTTGCCGTGTGCCGAATCGATCGAGGCGTGCGGGTAGCCGTCCGGCACCGCCAACTCGGCCCCGGTGCCCTGGGGCGTCCACCGGTAGGGCCGATCGCCCATCGTGCCGACGACCGTGCCGTCCTCGGTGATCCCGGTCGCCGCGGACCCCACTCGGCCGAGGAAACGGTACTGCTGCGGGCGGTCCACTGACCACAGCACGGCACGGGGTGTGTCGTCGGCCTTCCGGGCGGTGCCGGCGATGTCGCCCCGACCGTTGACCGCGTACACCAGGACCGCGTCGTAGCCGGGCGGGGTGGTCAGGAAACGCAGGGTCCCACCCCGGTAGACCCAGCCGGTGCCGTCGCCGTTGGTGCCGACCACGTACCCGCCGGCGTTGACCGCGGCCCCGTGCCGGGCGGTGGCCGGCAGGACCGTTGCCCGGCCGTCGGTCCACAGCACGACCCGCCCGTCCTCGTTTCCGGTCCCGATGTCACCGACGATGTGCCGCCCGGTGGGGTCGACACCGGTCGCCACCGCGACCGAACCGCGGACCGGCTGCGGCAGCGCCGACGCCGCACAGGTGAGCGACCTGGCCGGCGCGGTCGACACGGACGCGGTCGGCGACACCGCGATGGCCGGCGGGACCGGAGCGGGTTCGCCGGCGACCCCGCCGAACTGGACGGTGCCCACGGCGGCGAGCCCGGCCAGCACCGTCACCGTGGCGACACCGCCGACCCGGCGACGCCGGCGGCGACGCCGGCCGTCACGGATCGCGCGGTCCAGGTCGACGCGCGGCTCGGGGACCGGCGCCGCTCGCAGCAGTGCGGCGATCCGCTGGTCGTCCACCATGGTCATGTCGAATTCCTTCCGGCCATCTCGGCGACGTCGAGCACCTGGCGGATCGCCGCCAGCGCCCGAGCCGTCTGCGACTTCACGTTGCCTTCGGAGCAGCCCATCGCGGCGGCCGTGTCGGCGAGCGACAGGTCGCACAGGAACCGCAGGACCAGCACGGTGCGCTGGCCGCGGGGCAGGTGGGCGAGCGCGGCGACCAGGCTGTCCCGCTCGGCCACCTCGTCGTGCGGCATCACCGGGCGCTCCGGCTCGGGCGTCGACCCCAACAAGCGGACCTTCGACCAGCTCAACCGCTTCTCGTCGACGAGCTTGTGGACGAGCATCCGGTGCACGTACGCGTCGACGTTGTCGGCCCGGCTGACCTTGCGCCAGTGCACGTACAACGCCGTGATCGTCTGCTGCACCACGTCGTCGGCCAGATGGGCATCGCCGCACATCAGGAACGCGGTCCGATGCAGGCTCGGCAGTCGCGCGGACACGTACTCCACGAACTCCCGCTCGGCATCCATCATTGAGGCTCCCTCCTCTGCACGCTCGACGGGTCCGGACGACCGTCGGGTTGCGTCCGGTCCGAGGTTCGGCGGGATGCCAGGTCAGCGCCGGTGACCGTAGCAGCGCGTGCGGCGCTCGGCGTCCGGCGCAGCTCCCTCTGGCGAGGGAGCGTCTCCCCTGTCGGCGGGGTTCGCCCGGCCCCGGGCAGCGGGAGGATCGGATGCATGGCGACATCAATCGTTCGCAGGGCGGGCCACGGCCTGACGTACGCGGTGCTCGGCTGGGCCGTGGCATACGGGGGCGTGCGTCTGGCGTGGACCGTCGGCGAGACCCCGGAGTTCCGGCAGTTCGGATCGGACCTGGTGGGGTTCACCGGTTGGTGGTCGGTGGCGCTGTGTCTGGCCGCGGCTGTGCTGGCCGTTGCGCTGGACCGGGTGTCGACGTGGCGGCCGGTGCTCGCGGGGGTCGCCTGGGCGGTCACCGGGGCGCTGGTCGCGGCCGCCGCGATCCTGCTGCCGGAGCTTGTGGGCTTCCTGCTGTTCGTGGTCAGCCCGCACTTCGACCCGACGGCGTTCGTCAGCCGGCTGGGTTGTGTGACCGGAGCGGCCCTGCTCGGCCTGGCCACCGCCCGCTATCAGCGGCGCACCCGGGGCGACTGCCCGGAGTGCTGCCGGACCGGGCGACCCGGTCACCGCCGCGCGGTCCCCGCGCGCTGGGCACGCTGGGCCGCGTACGTCGCGGTGGCCGGCCTCGTGACGCGCTTCGCGGCACAGGGCGTGGTGGGGTTCGACAGCCTCATCCAGGACCCCTCCGTGATCGGGCTGGAGGTCGGCCTGCTGCTGGCGGGAGCGCTGTTGCCGTTGGCGCTCGTCCACCACTGGGGTGAGGTCTGGCCGGGGTGGGTGCCGCTGCTCGCCGGCCGCCCGATCCCTCGCCTGCTGTTGCTGGTGCCCGGCTTCGGGCTCGGGGCGGGCATCGTGGCGTACTTCGGCATGGGGCTCGTGCAGTTGGTGTCCGGATCGGTCAGCGAGTTCTCCGACACGTTCCTCTGGGTGGCGATGTCGGCGTACTGGGTCCTGGGGCTCGGGCTCCTCGCGGCGTCAAGCGACTACCACCTGCGTACCCGCCGGGCGTGCGGGGCCTGCGGGCGCTGACGGGAGCCCCAGCCGTGCGCTGGGGCTCCCGCCCGGTGCCCGGTTCGTGGTGGGCGCACGGTCAGTGCGAGTGCCGGGGTACGGCGCTGCCGCTGCCGCCGACCAGGAAGTCGAGGTCGGCTCCCTGGTCGGCCTGGAGAACGTGCTCGGTGTACAGGCGTGTCCAGCCCCGGTCGGCCGTCCGCGGTGACGGTTGCCAGGCGGCGCGGCGTTGGGTGAGTGTCGCGTCGTCGACCAGCAGGTCCAGGCGCCGCGTCGGGACGTCGACGCGGACCAGGTCGCCGGTGTGTACCAGCGCGAGCGGGCCTCCCACGGCGGCCTCCGGGGCCACGTGCAGGACACAGGTGCCGTACCCGGTGCCGCTCATCCGGGCGTCGGAGATCCGCACCATGTCGGTGATGCCGGCTTCGAGCAGTCGTCGTGGCATGGGCACGTTGCCCACCTCCGGGAAGCCGGGATAGCCCCGGGGGCCGGCGTTGCGCACCACGATCACCGTGTCCGGGGTGACGTCGAGGTCCGGATCGTCGGCGGCGACGACGTAGTCCTCGATCCGGTCGAAGACGAGCGCCGGTCCGGTGTGTCGCAGGAGGTGCGCGGAGGCGGCGGAGACCTTCAGCACGGCCCCGGACGGCGCGAGTGACCCCCGGAGCACCACGGTGCCCGAGCCGGCGGGTTGGAACGGCTCGGCCAGGGTGCCGATGACCTGCCGGTTCCAGCACTGCACGCCGCTGATGTTGTCGGCGACGCTCCGGCCGCTGACGGTGACGTGCTCCATGTTGAGCAGGGCGGCGATCTCGTTCATCACCGCCGGCACGCCGCCCGCGTAGGCGAAGTCCTCCATCAGGTACGCCCCGGACGGCATCAGGTTGACGAGCATGGGCACGTCGGCGGTGAGGGTGTCGAAGTCCTCCAGGGTCAGCGGGACGCCGAGGCGGCCGGCGATCGCCAGCAGGTGGACGACGGCGTTCGTGGACCCGCCGATCGCGGCGTTGACCCGGATGGCGTTCTCGAACGCCTCCCGGGTCAGCACCGTGGACAGCCGCTGGTCCTGCGCGACCATGGCGACGATCCGGCGGCCGGCGGCCTGCGCGAGCGCGTACCGGCGCGAGTCGACAGCCGGCACGGCGGCCGCTCCCGGCAGTTGCACGCCCAGTGCCTCGGTCACGCAGGCCATCGTGGAGGCGGTGCCCATGGTCATGCAGTGGCCCCGGCTGCGGGACATGCCGACCTCGGCCTCCGCGCAGTCGGCCGCGGTCATCCGGCCGGCGCGCTGCTCCTCGGTGAAGCGCCAGACGACGGTGCCCGACCCGATGTCCTGGCCCCGGAACTTGCCGTTCAGCATCGGTCCGCCGGTGATCATCAAGGTGGGGAGGTCGACGCTCGCCGCGCCCATCAGCAGGCCGGGGGTGGTCTTGTCACAGCCGGAGAGCAGCACCACCCCGTCGAGGGGGTTGGCGCGGACCGACTCCTCCAACTCCATGGCCAGCAGGTTGCGGTAGAGCATGGTCGTGGGTCGCATCAGGGGCTCGCCCAGGCTCATGGCGGGGAACTCCAGTGGCAGGCCGCCGCTCTCCCACACCCCCCGCTTCACCGATTCGGCCAGGTCCCGCAGGTGGGCGTTGCAGGGTGTCAGCTCCGACCAGGTGGTGGCGATGCCGATCACCGGACGACCGTCGAAGACGTCGTCCGCGAAACCCTGGTTGCGCATCCAGGAACGGTGGATGAACCCGTTGCGGCCCTCCGCGCCGAACCACTGCCCGCTGCGCAGCGGACGATCCGTCGTCGACATCAGCACACCTCTCTGTCATCCGGCGATCAAGGGGGTGGCACCTACCGGAGGCCGCCGACGGACAGCCCGCCGCGCCAGTGCCGTTGCAGGCTGAAGAACGCGATGACCAGTGGGATCACCGACACGAGCGAGCCCAGGATGATGAGGCTCCACAGCGAGGTGCCTCCCGAGTTGTTCGCCGAGGCGATGCCCTGCCAGAGGCCGAGGCCGACGGTCACCGGAAAGAGCCGGTTGTCGGAGAGCATGGCCAGCGGCAGGAAGTAGTTGTTCCAGGACGCCACGGCGGACAGCAGGAGCACGGTGACCACCGCGGGGCGCATCAGCGGGAGGGCGATCTGGAGGAAGGTACGCACCTCGCCCGCGCCGTCGACACGTGCCGCGTCCAGCAGCTCGTCGGGCACGGCGTCGCGCGCGTAGACGTGCATCAGGTAGACGCCGAACGGATTGAGCAGCGACGGGAGGATCACCGCCCAGACCGTGTTGGTCAGGCCGAGCCGGGAGAACATGATGAAGGTCGGGATGACCAGGGCGGTGGCGGGCACCATCAACGCGCCGAGCACGACGGCGAAGCTGAAGCGCCGGGCGGCGAACCGGTACTTGGCGAAGCCGTAGCCGGCCATCACCGACAGGACCGTGGCGCCGATTCCGCCGGCTATCGCGTACAACGTGGAGTTGAGGATCCACCGCAGGTAGATGCCCCCGTCGTAGGTGAACAGCTGCCGGAGGTTGCCGACGTAGTCGATCTGGTCGGAGAACCACAGGGTGTTGCCTCCGCCGAACAGCCCCGGTGCGTCCTTGGAGCTGTTGACGATCACCCACCAGAACGGTACGAGGAAGTAGATCACCATGAAGCCGAGGAGGATCTGCAGCGGCAGATAGCGTTGCGGTCGACGAGGACCCGCGCTGACGCTCGTGCGATTGGCCATCAGAGGAAGCTCCTCCGCTTGCGGGTGAAGAACAGGAATGCGTACACGCAGATGAACACGATGCCGCCGAGGGCGAACGAGATCGCCGATCCGTAGTTGAAGTTGGCGAGGGCGAACGCCTGCTGGTACGCGTACATGTTGGGGGTGAAGTCCGTCCCGATCGTGCCGGCGGCGAGATACCGCAGGATCTGCGGTTCGTTGAAGAACTGCAGGGTGCCGATGAGTGCGAAGACCAGGATGAGGATCAGCGCGGGCGCGATCAGTGGGATCTTGATCCGCAGCGCGACCTGCCACCGTCCGGCGCCGTCCATCCGGGCGGCCTCGTAGAGCGTGGGGTCGACGCCCTGCAACGCCGCGTACAGGATGATCATGTAGTAGCCGACCCACTGCCAGGTGACGACGTTCAGCAGGCCGTAGAAGATCAGGTTGCTGCTCAGGAAGTCGGGTGCCGTCGCCCCGAACAACCCGAAGATGTCGGTGAGCGGGCCGAAGCCCTTGCTGTAGAGGAACCCCCACATCACCGCCCCGATCACCGTGGGGATCGCGTACGGCAGGAAGATCATGAGGCGGGAGAAGCGCGCGAACAGGGACGTCACCGCGTCCAGGATGAGCGCCATCGCCAACGCGATGGCGATCTGCACCGGGATGGCGACGAGGGAGAACCGGAGAACGAACCACGCCCCGGACAGGAAGCTCGGGTCGGTGAACGCCTTCACGTAGTTGTCGAAGAGGACGAAGCTGGTGCCGCCGATCAGCTTCTTCTGGAAGAGACTGAGGTACAACGCGTAGCCCAGCGGCGCGATGAGGAACGCCAGGAAGACGACCGCGAACGGCCCGACGAAGAGCCACCCCATCAGGTGCTCGCGGAGGTGCACCTTGCCACGGGTCTTGCGCTTCTCGGTGCGGGTACGCGGTGTGCGCTGCTCGGTCAGGAGTGTCATCTGTGGTCTCCGGGACGTGGACGCTGCGGGATCGTGGGTGGGCCGGCCGTCGAGCGGCGGCACGGCCCACCCATCCGGTCACTGGACGGTGAAGCCCTGCTCCTTGGCGTACTTCGCCACGTCCTCCTGGATCCTGTCGGCGGCCTGCGCACCGGTGGCGGAGCCCTTGATGATCTCGCTGATCTGCTTGGTCATCGCGTCGAGGTAGAACTGGCCGAACGGGGCGTAGGCGACGCCCTTGTAGGCGTTGGCGGCGGGGACGTAGACCTCCTTGTTCGCCTGCTGGCCGTCGAAGAACGCCACCTTCAGGTCGATGAACGCGGGATCGTTGAGCGCCGTCAGGTTGAGCGGGAAGATGATCTGGTTGGTCCAGCCGTCGGTCAGCGACTCCTTGTCGGCGTAGAGCCCGTAGGCGACCTTCGCCGCCAGCTCCGGCTTCTTCGCCTGCTTGGTCACCGAGAAGGCCGACCCACCCCAGTTGACCTGCACCGGGTTGTTCGCATCCCACTGCGGCAGCGGCGCCACCGCGAACTTGCCGGTGTCCTGGCCCTTACCGACACCCGCGCCGGTGAGATAACCGGGTGCCCAGGCCGCCGAGATGTACGTCGCGTAGTTGCCGTTGATCACGCCGGAGATGTACTCCGGGGTGAACTGGTCCTGCGTCCCGACCAGGCCCTTCTTGGCGAGGCCGCCCCAGTAGTCGAGCACGTCCTTGGACGGCTGGTCGTTGAGTTTCACGCCGATGGACTTCGGCTGCGCCGGATCGAAGGTGAACGGGGACGCGCCCTTCTGGATCTGGAGCGCCATCATGACCGCCGGGACGTTCGCGCCGAGGTCCCCGAACAGCGGGCCACCCGCGTCCTTGACCTTCTGCGCGGCCTGCTCGTACTCGGCCCAGGTCTTCGGCGGGGTGATCTTGTACTTGTCGAAGATGTCCTTGCGGTAGATCATGCCCATCGGGCCACCGTCGACCGGGACCCCGTAGACCGCGTCGCCGACCGACACGTCCTTCCAGGCGCCGTCGCTGTAGTTGGCCTTGACCGCGTCGTAGCCGTACTTCTTGATGTCGATGAGCGCGCCCTGGATCTGGAAGGTCGGGATCCGGTCCGCCTCGACCATGATCACGTCGGGCGCGCCGGTGCCCGCCGAGATGGCCGTCTGGAACTTGTCGTACTCGTCGCCGCCCTGCCCGACGTTGGTCCAGCAGACCTGCACGTCGTCGTGCTGCTTGTTGAAGTTGTCGACGACGAGTTGGGTGTTGGGGTACCAGCCCCACATCGTCACGACCGGCACGTCCTTCTTGGTGATGGTGTTCGTGCAGTTGCTCGCGTCGCTTCCCCCCTCGTCGGAGGAACAGCCGACGAGCCCGGCCCCGGCCGCGAGCATGGTCACCGTGGCGAGTATTCGTATCGTCTTCATTGACGGTCTTCCCTTCGGGGATCGCGGTGCGACAGTTTCCTGCTCGGCGGGCGCCACCAGGGCAGGAAGGCCTGCCCCGGTGTCGCCGCCGTGGACGTGCTCCTAGCGCTTGAACAGGCGCGGCGCCAGGTCGATGAGGTTCTTCTGCCACACGTCCCAGCCATGCGGCCCGGGGGTCACCCCGTCGAACTCGTAGCGGATACCGAGGTTGTCCAGCGTGGTCAGCGATGCCATGAAGCTCGGGTACACGAAGTCGGTCCGGTCGCCGACGTACAGGCGCAGCATCTTCGTCCCGCTGTTGATCGCCTCGACGTCGACACCGGTGCCGCTGCCGAACCCGGCCGAGAGCGCCGCGACGTAGGCGAACTCACCCGGGTACGCCCGCAACACCCCCAGTGCCTGCCCGCCGCCCATCGACAGGCCGGCGATTGCCTGCTGGGACGACTCGCTGGAGATGCGGTAGCGGGCGCGGGCCGTCGGCACGATGTTCTCCAACAACTCCCGGTTGAAGTTCGACGAGTTGCCGTTGCCCATCACGACGACCATGGGCGTGAGGTCACCGTCGAGGAACTGGTGGTCGAGGATCTGCTTGGCGCGTCCCATCTCAACCCAGTCGGTGTGGTTCTGGCCACCGCCGTGCTGGAGGTAGAGGACGGGGTACGGCTGTGCCCGGCCCGGGTCGTACCCGGGTGGCGTCCACACCAGAGCCGTGCGGTCCTGGCCGGCCACGGTGCTGGGATAGGTCATGCTCTCGACGGTCCCGCCCCGCCCGGCGGGGACGTCCGTCAGCAGGCGGGCACCCGGCCCGGGGATGAGGAAGGTGCTCCACGTCGGTTCCGTGGTCACCGTCGTCGGATTCGAGGTGTCCTTGACCGCGACCCGGTCCACGATCAGCCGGTAGTAGTAGAACCAGGGCTTCAGCGGACCCACGGTCGCCCGCCACCGGTCACCGTCGCGGGTCAGCGGCACGCGCAACCAACTGCCGCCCGGCGCGATGTTCGCCCATACCGTGACGTGCTGTGCGTCCGTGAAGTTCGTGGTCGTCTCGAACGTGACGAACCCGTCCTCGGTGACGAACGGCGTCGGGGTGGTGCCGGCCGGCGGCGGAACGAACTCCCCCCGCAGCGGCCGGTGACCGGGGCTCGGCCCGTGGTCCGACACGTGCTGGAACAGTCGCGGCGCGAAGTCGACGAGGTTCTCCTGC
Organism: Micromonospora sp. NPDC085948; assembly: GCF_040686315.1. NCBI lineage: Bacteria > Bacillati > Actinomycetota > Actinomycetes > Micromonosporales > Micromonosporaceae > Micromonospora > Micromonospora sp. NPDC085948. Next base: position 43,749 of record NZ_JBFBJW010000025.1, read on the forward strand.
CAGGTGGTCCAGTTCGCGCCGCCGTCCGGGTTGACCCCGTCGACCTCGAACCTGACCTCGGCCCGGTCCAACGCCTTCATCAATCGGTAGGTGGGGTTGTACGCGGGATCCGTCTGGTTTCCCGTGTAGAGGCGCAACACCTTCACGGTGCGGTTGACCGTCCTGGCGTCCTTCCGGTCGACCTGCGGGACCGACCGACCCGAGAACCAGCCCACGTAGCCGAACTGACCCGGCTTGGCCAACGCGGCCTGGACCGCCGCCGTCGCGCCGCCGGACACACCCGCGATCGCCTGGTGCGCCGGATCACGAAGGACCCGGTAGCTGTCGGTGACCGCCTTCCGGAGGTCCTTCAGCTCCCTGCCGTCCGCGCCGTTGGCATCGTTGATCACGACCACCATCGGCCTGATGGCGCCGGCGGCCGAGAGGTTGTCGAGGATCTGCTTGGATCGGCCGAGGTCGAGCCAGTCGCTGGCCTTCGCGGCATCGCCCGACTGCAGGTAGAGCACCGGGTAGCCCTTCGGTCCCTTGGCCGCGTACCCCGGTGGCGTCCACACCAGGGCCGACCGCTGCCCGCTCCGGGTGCGGTAGTTCAGGGTCTCGACCGTGCCGCCGGTGCCCGTCGGTGCGTCTGCCAACCACCGCGCCGAGTCACCGGGGACGAGGAAGGTGCTCAGGAGCGGATTGGACGCCACAGTCGTGCTGTTCGTCGGATCCTTGAGGCTCTTGGTGTCGTCGGCGGTGACCTGGTAGTGGTAGAGCCCCGGCGTGAGCGGGCCGAGGATGCCCGACCACACGTCGCCGCGCCGGGTCAGCCCGAACTCCGCCCAGGCCGCGGAGGGGCCGAGGTTGCCCTCGACGACGACCTGCGAGACCGAGCCCAGGTGCTCCTGGACGTACGCGGCCGGCACGGTGAACGAGGCGTAGCGATCCGGGGAGACATCCAGCCACGGTGTCTCCGCCGCCGCGGCCGGTTGCGGCGCGAACAGGACGGCCGCGGCCGCCATGACTCCGGCGGTGAACACCGCCGAGAGTCGACGCACGCCCGATCGGCGTACGGGCCAGTGGTTCGTTGCGGTTGTCACGCTCCACTCCTTTCCTGCGCCGGCAGCGGACGCGACCCGCCGGGCCGGCTCAACTCATCGGCGAAGCTCGCCGTGGGTCTGCGCGTGCACACCTCCTTCGCGGCTCTGCCCCGGGCGGACCTGACGGGGTCGCCCGCTGCGGCGGACATGGGTCACGGTCGTGCCGCGCTTCGTGGTGGCGCGCTCGACCCACGGACGACGAGGTCTGTCGGCAGCACGACCTGGCGTGGCCCCTCCCACTCGCCGGTCACCAGCGCCTTCAACATGCGCGCGGCCTCGTAGCCGAGTTGGTACATCGACTGGTCCACAGTGGTCAGACCCGGCCGGGTCAACGCCGACTCCGGGATGTTGTCGAACCCGACGACGGACAGGTCCCCGGGGACCGCGAGCCCCAGCTCCGCGGCGACCTCCAGCACCTTCAGGGCCATCCCGTCGCTCGCCGCGAAGATCGCCGTCGGCGGGTCCGCACGTTGCAACAGCGCGCGTGCCAACGGCGTCGCCGACTCGGGGTTGAAGTCTCCTTCGCCGATCAGCGTCGGGTCGACCGGGAGGCCTGCGTCGGTGAGCGCCGCCCGGTAGCCCTCCTCCCGCGACCACGCCGCGGCCAGGCTGGCGCGGCCCGCGATGAACCCGATGCGCCGGTGGCCCAGGCCCAGCAGGTGCTCGACCGCCGTGGTGGCGCCCGCGAGGTTGTCGGCCGTCACCGAATGCGCCGTCGAGCCGCGCACCGGGTCGATGGCCACGATCGGTGTCCGGCTCTGGACCTCACCCCAGGGTGTGACGACGATGCAGCCGTCGGTGAGGGTGCCCGACAGGCGGGCGACGTGCCGCTTCTCCCAGCCCTCCGAATACGACCCGTAGAGGTCGCTGTTGGCGTAGATGATCAGATCGAAGCCCGAGCGGCTCAGCGCCTTCATCGCTCCCTTGAGCACCTCGGCCGTGTACGACTGGAAGCTGTGCGTCACGAGGCCCAGGACGTTGGTGCGGCTGCGCCGGAGGCTGGTGGCCACCAGACTCGACTCGTAGCCGAGCTGGTCGATGGCCGAGCGGACCTGAGCAATGGTGCGGGCACTGACGCCGTAGTGCCCGTTGACCACGCGCGAGACGGTGGCGGTGGAAACACCGGCGACCCGCGCGACATCACTCATTGTGGCCGGCGCATTGACCTCAATCATGCCGCTCCCTCTGGACTGCAATCGTTATCGGTTACGTTTCCAGGGTGTTGCCAACGTAACCGACCGGGGTTACGAGCACAAGACCTCCGCGCCTCCCGCGACGCCTGGTAGAACGTCCTACCAGGACAGTCGGGCAGCCTCGGTGAGACAGTGGGACGGCCACGGAATTGTGAACGGAGGCCGCTCTCGGCGCGGACGGGAAGTGCGAGTTTCTGCGGTTGCGCAGACCGAAAGAACGGGGCGCAAGGCCACCGACATTGCATTCCCCACCGCAGCAGGGAATTGCGGTCCCCGATAACGGGTCCGGTGCGCCGCACCCGCGCGCCACGTTCGGCCACGCGTCACCGGCCGGGCGGCGTCCGCCCGGATCGCCCACATTGACCGCGGGCAACTATTCCCTACCGTAAACGTAATCGGTAACGTTTACATAGATCAAGAACGTAGTCCACCGCCCCCGCGGTGTCCAGACCGCACACGGACCCCACCACCCCTCGGTCCCGCGCGCCGGCAGCGCTCTCGGCGTCGGGACCTCGCACGAAGGGAGCCCGTCCTGAACCCCCACCTCGACAAGGCGCCGATGCACCTGACCGGCGCCGGATGCCCCCTCCCCCACCGCTACCGGATGCCCGCCCGGCCCCGGCCGGACCGGCTGGCCGGGATCGGGCCGGCGGTCACCGGGGAGGCGTCGTGAACACCGCCCGCCTGAGCCTGGACCCGCGTCGGCGCGTGGCGCCGGTGTCGCGCCGGCTCTTCGGCTCGTTCGTGGAACACCTGGGTCGCTGTGTCTACACCGGCATCTACGAGCCGGGGCACCCGACGGCCGACGCCGACGGCTTCCGGCGCGACGTGCTGGCGCTCGTCCGGGAGCTGGGCGTGACCACGGTCCGCTACCCGGGTGGCAACTTCGTCTCCTCCTACCGGTGGGAGGACGGGGTCGGGGGGGGGGGGCGGGGGCCCCGCCCCCCCCCCCCCCCCCCGGCCCCCCCCGCCCCCCCCCCCCCACCCCGGGGGCGGGGCAAAAGGTAGGGGGGGGGGGGCGGCCCCCCCCGCACCCCCCCACGGGGGGGCACCCCCGC
>NZ_JBFBJW010000026.1:0-13925 GCF_040686315.1 Micromonospora sp. NPDC085948
CTCGCGGGGCTGCCCCCGCCCCCTCCGCCCGGGGCTGCCGCGCTGCCGGGGGGCGGCATCCCCGGCGCGCCGGCCCCCGGGGCGCGCCCCCCGCGCCCGGTGTCGGGTGCTGGTGCGGTCAGCCCGCGTGCTTGCGGCGGGCGGCGGCGCGGCCCCGCTGCTGCTGGTCGAGCACGACCTTGCGGATGCGCACCGCGGTCGGGGTGACCTCGACGCACTCGTCCTCGCGGCAGAACTCCAGGGCCTGCTCCAGCGAGAGCTTGCGCGGCGGGATCAGCTTCTCCGTCTCGTCGGACGTCGACGCCCGCATGTTGGTGAGCTTCTTCTCCTTGGTGATGTTGACGTCCATGTCGTCGGAGCGGGAATTCTCCCCGACGATCATGCCCTCGTAGACCTCGGTGGTGGGGTCGACGAAGAGCTGGCCGCGCTCCTGAAGGTTGATCATCGCGAAGGCGGTGACCGCGCCGGAGCGGTCGGCGACCAGCGAACCGTTGTTGCGGGTACGCAGCTCGCCGAACCACGGCTCGTACGACTCGAAGACGTGGTGCAGGATGCCGGTGCCCCGGGTGTCGGTGAGGAACTCGGTGCGGAAGCCGATCAGGCCGCGCGCCGGGACCAGCCACTCCATCCGGATCCAGCCGGTGCCGTGGTTGACCAGCTGCTCCATCCGGCCCTTGCGGGTGGCGAGGAGCTGGGTGATCGCGCCCAGGTATTCCTCCGGGGCGTCGATGGTCAGCCGCTCGACCGGCTCGCAGGTCTTGCCGTCGATCTCCTTGGTCACGACCTGCGGCTTGCCGACGGTCAGCTCGTAGCTCTCCCGGCGCATCTGCTCGACCAGGATGGCCAGCGCCAGCTCACCACGGCCCTGCACCTCCCAGGCGTCCGGCCGCTCGGTGGGCAGGACCCGCAGGGACACGTTGCCGATCAGCTCCTTGTCGAGCCGGTCCTTGACCATCCGGGCGGTGACCTTGGAGCCCTTGACCCGGCCGACCAGCGGTGAGGTGTTGGTGCCGATGGTCATCGAGATGGCCGGCTCGTCGACGGTGATCAGCGGCAGCGCGACCGGGTTCTCGACGTCGGCGAGCGTCTCGCCGATCATGATCTCCGGGATGCCGGCGACGGCGATGATGTCGCCCGGGCCGGCGGTCTCGGCCGGCTTACGCTCCAGGCCCTCGGTCATCAGCATCTCGGAGATGCGGACCCGCTGGGTGCTGCCGTCGGTGCGGCACCAGGCCACCGTCTGGCCCTTGCTGATGGTGCCCTGGCGGACCCGGCACAGCGCGAGCCGGCCGAGGAACGGGGAGGCGTCGAGGTTGGTGACGTGCGCCTGCAGGGGAGCGCCATCCTCGTACGCGGGTGCCGGGATGGTGTCCAGCAGGGTGCGGAACAGCGGCTCCAGGGAGGTGCTGTCGTCCGGCACCGAACCGTCGGCGGGCTGGGTCAGCGAGGCGATGCCGTCGCGGGCGCAGGCGTAGACGATCGGGAAGTCGATCTGCTCCTCGTCGGCGTCCAGGTCGAGGAAGAGCTCGTAGGTGTCGTCCACGACCTCCTTGATCCGGGCGTCCGGACGGTCCACCTTGTTGATCACCAGGATGATCGGCATGCGGGCCCGCAGCGCCTTGCGCAGCACGAAGCGGGTCTGCGGCAGTGGGCCCTCGCTGGCGTCGACGAGCAGCACCACACCGTCGACCATGGTCAGGCCGCGCTCGACCTCGCCACCGAAGTCGGCGTGGCCGGGGGTGTCGATGATGTTGATGGTGACCGGGTCGGAGCCGTCCGCCGGCAGGTAGTGCACGCCGGTGTTCTTGGCCAGGATCGTGATGCCCTTTTCCCGCTCCAGGTCCCCGGAGTCCATCACCCGCTCGGTGTTCTCGCCGCGTGCGCCGTACGCGCCGGCCTGCCGCAACATGGCGTCGACCAGGGTGGTCTTGCCGTGGTCGACGTGAGCGATGATGGCGACGTTGCGGAGGTCGGTGCGAAGCTGCATACCCTCTATCCTTCCGCCTGCGCTCGCGCAGGCCGCGTCGGGGTCACCCCCAGGTGCCCCTGATCTATGGTGAAACTGCTGTCCGGGTGGTTCCCCCGGCTGGCATGCTGACTCCCGTGTTCCGGGGGCCTGAGTGCACGACCTGCTGACCTGGGTGCAGAGTCTGCCCGCCCTCTGGATCTACCTGGTCGCCGCGCTGATCGTGGCGGGCGAGACCGCGGTGATCTTCGGCCTGCTCGTGCCGGGTGAGGCTACCCTGCTGCTCGTCGGCTTCCTCACCTACAACGGTACCTTGCGGCTCGGACCGGCGTTGCTCGCGATGATCGTCGCGGCGGTCGTCGGTGACGGACTGGCCTTCCGCGCCGGACGGCGCTACGGGCCCCGGCTGCGCGCTGGGCTGGGCCACCGGGTCGGTCCCGAGCGGTGGGCCAGGGCCGATGCCATGCTCGCCCGGCTCGGTGGGCGGGGTGTGTTCGCGGCCCGCTGGGTGGCCTTCGCCCGCACCCTGGTGCCCCGGTTGGCCGGTGCGGCCGGCATGCCGTACCGGCGGTTCGCCCCGTGGAACCTTGCCGGGGTGGCGACCTGGGTGGGCGGCTCGGTCCTGCTCGGTCACCTCGCGGGTGAGTCGTACGACACGGTCTCCCGGCTGCTCGGCCGGGCCACCGGTGTGGCGCTGCTGCTGCTGGCCGGTCTGCTGGGCGTCGTGCTGGTCGGCCGGTGGCTGGGTCGCAATCCCGACCCGGTCCGCGCGCTGCTGTCCCGGGCCGGCGCGCTACCCCCGGTGCGGTGGCTCACCGCGCGCTACGGGGTGCTGTTCTTCCTGGTGGCCATGCGGATCGGGCCGGCCTGGACGCTGCTGCTCAATCTGGCCGCCGGGCTCCTGCTGCTCTTCGCCGCCGGGCTCGCCATCGCCGGCCTGCTCGCCGTGGTGATCCGCAACAGTGGGTTGGCCGCGCTCGACGACGCCATCGCGGGGTGGTTCGCCGCCCGGCGTACCCCGGACGCCGCCGAGGCCACGATGGTCGTGGTGTCGGCGATGCGAGGTTCGGTTCTGATCACCCTGGTGGGGTTGGTGGCGGCGGTGCTGGCGTGGCGTAGCCGACCATGGCGGGCGGACCTGCTCAGCGTGGTCGGCACGGTCGGTGCGTTCGTGCCGCTTGTGGTGCTGGCGGTGGCCGCCGAGGTGACTGGTGCGCACGGCGCCACAGCCGACGGCGGCGACGTGGCCGCGCTCTCGACCCAGAACGCCGTCGCCGCGGCGAGCTTCTGCACCCTGGCCTGGCTGGTGTCGCGCAGTGCCCGCTGGCCGGCGGCGGTGGCCGCGTGGACGACCGCCGCCGCGGGGGTGCTCGGGATCGGCGGTGCACGGCTCTACCTCGGCCTGGACACGGCGAGCGGGACCGCCGCGGCGGTGCTGCTCGGGGTCCTCTGGACCGTGGTGTTCATGGTCGCCTGGGCCACCCGGGACCGGGCCGTCGGTGATCTCGAACAGCCGGACGACCAGGTGCGCACGCCGTCGCAGGGGCATCGCCGCCCGGTGGAACCTTGTTAGGGTGCGACCACTGTCACACGGGGAGGCATGGAAATGGTTCGATGGAGAAAACGGCTGGGCGCTGCCGCGCTCGCCGGGCTGCTGTTGTCGAGCGTGCTGGTCGGGTGCGCCGGCGAGGGGGAGAGCCCGCAGGACCAGACCGCTCCGGTCGCGCTCGCCGACACGCCGTTGGAGGCCCCGACCGACGAGGCCAGCGCGGAGCCGAGCCCCTCGGTGAGCACCGTGGAGTCACTGGGGGCCGCGCCGAGCCGTCGCGCGTCGCCATCGCCGACCGCGAAGCCGAAGAAGAAGCCGACCCGCACGGCCCCGAAGCCGCTCGCGGTGGCGAAACCGCCCACCGAGACCGTGGTCCCGCCGGCGCCGCCGAAGCCGGCGCCCAGCTCCTGCAAGCCGACCTACCGGGGCACGGAGGTGGCCCAGGCCGAGGTGAAGGCGGCGCTGACCGAGGCGGCCGGCCGTTCCTACTGGCCGGTCTCCGCGCCGGGCATCAAGATTCCACTCGACCTGCTCAAGGCCACCGCCTGGCAGGAGAGCGGCTGGCAGTCCAACATCTACGCCTGCGACGGCGGCGTGGGGTTGATGCAGGTGATGCCGGGCACCGCGACCTGGATGAACCAGCGGTTCGAGCAGAGCTACGAGATCGACGACTACGGGGACAACGCCGCCCTGGGGGCCACCTACCTGGCCTGGGTCACGAAGTACATCGGCGACATGTACTTCGAGTCCGACTTCCGCCTCGACCCGGGGCTGTGCGGTGCCGAGCTGAATTCCTGCCTGCTCAACGCGGTCATCGCCGCGTACAACGCCGGGCACGGTGCGGTGGCGCAGGAGGGCGAGCCCCTGGTCATCCCCAACCCGTCGTACGTGCGCAACGTGCGGGCGCTGATGACCGAGTGCGTCTGCCTGGGCTACTGATCTCGACGGGGCCGTGCCGGTGTCGCCACGGCCCCGCGGGTGTCGGTCAGTCGCGGGCGGCGACCGGCTCCGGCGACGCCGGGCTGTCCGCCGGGTGCTCCGGGGTGATCCGTCCGGGCCACCAGAAGCGGTCTCCGAGCAGGAACGCCAGCGCCGGCACGAGGACGGTGCGCACCAGCAGGGTGTCGAGCAGCACGCCGATGCAGACGATGATGCCGATCTGGGTCAGCGTGATCAGTGGCAGCACGCCGAGCACGGCGAAGACCGCGGCGAGCAGCACTCCGGCGCTGGTGATCACCCCGCCGGTGACCCGCAGGGCGGAGAGCATCCCGTCGCGGGTGCCCGCGCCGCGCGCGTCCTCCCGGGCACGGGTGACCAGGAAGATGTTGTAGTCCACCCCGAGTGCCACCAGGAACACGAAGGCCAGCAGCAGCACACCGCTGTCCAGTGCGGGGAAGCCCAGCACGTGGTCGAAGAGCAGCCACGCCGCGCCGAGGCTGGCGAAGAACGACGCGATCACGGTGAGCACCAGCAGCAGCGGGGCCAGCAGGCCGCGGAGCAGCAGCACGAGCACGGCGCCGACGAGCAGCAGGATGATCGGCAGGATCAGTCGCAGGTCGCGGTCGTTGGCCTCGTCGGAGTCGTACGTGGCGGCCACCGAGCCACCGACGATCGCCCCGGACGGCGCGTCGGCGCCGGCCGCGGCCGGAGGCGCGGAACCGGGAACGGCGGCAACCGCAGCGCGCAGCGCCTCGACGGCGCGGTCGGAGGCGGTGGTGCCGGGTTCGGCGTCCAGGACGACGTCGACCTGGGCGACGGTGTCCCCGGCGTCGCCGGGGCGTGCCGAGGCGACCCCGGGCACGGCGGTGGCGGCCTCGGTGACCGCCCGCGCCGCCGCCGGGTTGGTGAGCACGGCCACCGGCTGGGTGCTGCCGGCGGGGAACGCACGGGCGAGGGTCTGCGCCCCGGTCACCGCCTCGGGCTCCGCCCGGAACTGCTCGGTCTCGGACAGGCCGGTGCGGATCCCGAGCCCGCCCAGCGCCAGGCCACCGAGCAGCAGGGTGGCCAGCACCGCGACCACCACCGGGCGGCGTTGCACGGCGGTGCCGAGCCGGCCCCAGAGCCGTCCCTCGCGGGCCGGGCCACCGACGCGGGGTACGAACGGCCAGAACAGGCCGCGACCGAGGAGCACCAGCACGGCGGGGAGCACGAACAGCGCCGAGAACATGGCGAAGACCACACCGGTGGCGCAGGCCACGGCGAGTGCCCGGTTGGTCTCCTGCTCGCTGAGCAGCAGGGTGAGGACGCCGAGCACCACGGTGCCGCCGCTGGCGAGGATGGGCTCGGCGGTACGGCGCAACGCGGCGCGCATCGCCGCGTACCGGTCCTGCTCGCGCCCCAACTCCTCGCGGTAGCGGGCGATGAGCAGCAGCGCGTAGTCGGTGGCGGCGCCGAAGACCAGCACGCTGGCGATGCCGGTGACCTGGCCCGGCTGGAGGTTGACGCCGACGGCCGGGACGATGGCGTCGACCGCGCGCAGGGTGAGCTGCTCGGTCGCGGCGACCACGACCAGGGGCACCACCCACAGGAACGGACTGCGGTAGGTGATCAGCAACAGCAGCGCCACCACGGCGGCGGTCACCGCGAGCAGGGTGACGTCCGCACCGTCGAACACCGAGGACAGGTCGGCGGTGAAGGCCGGGGCACCGGTCACCTCGGCGGTCAGCCCGCCGGGCAGGTCGGCCAGCGCGGCGCGCAGCTTCTCGACCGTGTCGGTGACCTCGTCCTGACCGCCGGCGGTGTCGATCGGCACGGCGACCAGCGCGACCGCCCCGTCCGGGGAGAGCTGCGGGGGACTGACCCGCCCATCCACCGCGAAGCGGCCCAGGTCGCCGGCGCGGGCGGTGACGGTGGCGCGGTCGGCCTCGCTCAGCGCGCCGCCGTCACCTCGGCTCACCACCACGATGGCCGGTTGGACCTCGCTGGACGGCAGCTGCTCCTGCAGGCGCTCCACCTGGGTCGACTGCCACTGCGCGGACAGGCCGGTGGCGGAGACCGGTGCCGGGTTGTCCGGTTGGGGCGTTCCGAAGACGACCGCGCCGACGACGATCGCCGCGGCCACGGTGAGCCAGGCGGCCAGCCGACCGCGCGCGACCCTGGTGAACACAGACATCAGATGACCCCAAAAGTCCTTCGGCAGGCAAGTATCTTGATAGCCGAGATTATCCGGGGCTGATCTATGCTGCAACCCGGGAGACCGACGACGGGAAGAGCGACGCGAGGTGGCGACTCACGGCATGTACCGGCGGCGCGACACGCGCCGCGAGCAGCTGGTCGCGGAGATCACCAACAACCTCCGGCGGTACGCGGTGGACGCCCAGCAGGTCGGCCACGCCTTCGCCAACCTGCACGGTCTCAACCCGACCGACCTCCAGGCCCTGATCGCGGTGATGGACGCCGAGCTGGTCGGTGACCCGATCACCCCCGGCCGCCTCGGCGAGCAGCTCAACCTCTCCTCCGGCTCGGTCACCGCTCTGATCGACCGGCTGGAGCGGGCCGGCCACATCCGTCGGGACCGGGACACCGTCGACCGGCGCAAGGTGCTGCTGCACTACGCCGACCAGGGAGCGGCGCTCGCCATGCGGTTCTTCCAGCCGCTGGGCGCGCGTACCGACACGGTGATGGCCCGCTTCGACGACGACGAGCTGGAGGTGGTGCACCGGTTCATGGCGGAGATGAGCGAGTCGCTGCGGGGGCACCGGGACGCGGTGCGCGCCGCCCGGCCCGGATCGCCCCGCCCGACGACGGGCTGAGCCGTGCCGGACCGGCTGGTCACCCGCCTCGCCGCCGCCGTGCTGCGGTTGCCACCGATCCGTCCCGCCCCGGTGCGGGTCACCCGCGACATCCCGATCCGGACCCGCGACGGTGTGGTGCTGCGGACCGATCACTACGCCCCGGCGGCGCGGGACGCCCCGACCGTCCTGATCCGCACCCCGTACGGGCGGGGCGGTCCGCTGCGGCTGCTCGGCCGGGTGCTCGCCGCGCGGGGACGGCACGCGGTGATCCAGGACTGTCGGGGCACCGGAGGGTCCGGCGGCACGTTCGCACCGCTGGTGCACGAGCGCGACGACGGAGTGGACACCCTGGACTGGCTGCGTCGCCAGCCCTGGTGGTCCGGCCAGCTCGGCATGTTCGGGATCAGCTACCAGGGTTTCGCGCAGTGGGCGCTGGCCGCCGACGCCGGCGACGAGTTGCGCGCGATGGTCGCGGTGGTGACCGCCTCGGCCACCCGGGACTCGACGTACGCGGGGGAGTCCTTCGCCCTGGACACCGTGTTGACCTGGGCGGAGCTGCTGCACGCGCAGACCGTGCCGTGGTTGGCCCGGCAGTGGGAGCTCAAGCGGGGCCAGCCCCGGCTCGCCGCCGCGCTGGCGCATCTGCCGCTCGCGGATGCCGACCGGGTGGCCACCGGCGTGACCATCCCGTTCTTCCAGGAGTGGCTGCGCCACCACACCCCGGAGGCGGCGTACTGGCGCGAGCGCGTCTTCGCCGACCGGGTGGCCCGGGTGCGGGCGCCGGTGGTCATGGTGACCGGCTGGCACGACATCTTCCTGCCCGCCCAACTCGACGACCACGCCACGCTGCGCGCCGCCGGCACGCGGCCGCGCCTCGTGATCGGCCCCTGGACGCACGGCAGCCCCGGACTGTTCGTGGCTGCCCTGCGGGAGGGGTTGGCCTGGCTCGACGAGCACCTGACGGCGGCGACCCGGGCAGGCCGGGGGTCACGCCGCGCCGCGGCCGCCCCGGTCCGGCTGTACGTGGGTGGTCCCGGCGGTGGTTGGCGGGACCTGCCGGACTGGCCACCCCCGACGGTGGAGACCGCCTGGCACCTGCATCCGGGCGGCGAACTGGCGGTACGCCCACCTGTCGCGTCGGCGCCGGACGAGTTCCGGTACGACCCGGCCGACCCCACCCCGTCGCTGGGTGGGCCGCTGCTGGTCGCCAAGCGAGCCGGTCCGGTGGACAACCGGCAGGTCGAGGCCCGCCCCGACGTGCTGACCTACACCAGCGCCCCGCTGACCGGACCGCTCGAGGCGATCGGCCCGGTACGCGCCGAGATCCACGTCCGCGCCGAGCTGTCGCACCTGGACGTCTTCGTGCGGCTGTGTGATGTGGACAAGCGCGGTCGATCGTGGAACGTCTGCGACGGTCTGGTGCGGGTGACACCCGAGCGCTTTCCCGCCGACTCGTCCGGGGTGCTGCGGGTCCCGGTGGCGCTCTGGCCGACCGCGTACCGGTTCGCCGCCGGGCACCGGCTGCGGGTGCAGGTCGCCGGCGGCGCCCATCCGCGGTGGGCGCGTAACCCCGGCACCGGGGAACCCCTCGGTACGGCGGTGACGCTGCGTGCCGGTTGGCAGCAGGTGCTGCATGACCCCACGCACCCGTCGGCGCTGCTGCTGCCGATCGTCCACTCAGCCCCGACGGCACCCCCAATCTAAAAAGAACCCGTCTGAGCTGGGCATTCATCGATATTGCGGGCTATGGTTGCGGTAACGCCCGGTGCCGTGCAGCAAGCCGACCGGGATCGCCCGAAGCCCAACATCGCGTACGCGGTGTGACGTCGTCCCGGTCCCCGCCCCATCTGGAAGGGGGACCCCATGACTCGGGCCCCGGCAAACCTATTGGCCCTCCGAAGCCTGCTTCTCACTCACCTCGACAACGCCCCCGGCCCGGACGACCTGGATCCGGACGAGGTCGGCATCGTCGGCGATCCGGCCCACCGCGGTGGCTATCACTGCGGCTCGGACCGGGTGGTCACGAACGACTACTCGGTCGTCGAGTCACCCCGGGACCGGGCCGGACTGACCCTGGACGCGGCGGCGCTGGACGTCGGCCAGTTCGAGGTCCGCTCCGGTGGTCGGACGCACACCATGGCCAGCTTCTCGCTCTGGTGCGTGGCCCAGTGCGTCGCGAACGCGGCCGACACCCGGGACATCCGCGAGATCATCTACAGCCCCGACGGCAGCACCGTGAAGCGGTGGGACCGCCTCGGCCTGCGCAACACCGGCGACAGCTCGCACCGCTGGCACACCCACTTCAGCTTCTTCCGTGACGCCATCAAGGCCGGCCGCGACCAACGGCCGTTGTTCCGCCGCTACCTCAGTTCCATCGGACTCCTGGAGGACGACGACATGACCCCCGAAGAACACAACTGGCTGGCCACCGTCCACAAGAACCTCACCGTGCTGGACGGTCGCTACCCGATCGGACAGATCTACACCCGGATGGCGGAGGGTCGGGACGACACCGGTGCCCCGGTGACCGGCAACTGGAACCTGCAGGCGATGACGAAGCAGCTCACCGCCCTGCAGACCACGCTCAACGCACTGATGGGGAAGGACTTCACCGACGAGGCGGCGATCATCGAGGGTGTCCTGACCGGGCTGACGCCGGAGGATATCGCCGCGGCAATTCCGCCCACCATCGCCAAACAGGTCGCCGACGAGCTGTCCCGCCGGCTGGTCGCCTGAGCGAGGGGCGGCCCGTCCCCGCCGGGTCGCCCCTCCCTGCCCGTCGCATCCCGCAACAGTTCTTGGGCAACATCCATTGCGCAAGAACTGTTGCGGATGTCATCCTGGGGGCATGGAGACCCCCGACGTACGCCACGTCACCGACTCGCGGGTGCTGGCCGCCATGGTCCACCCGCTGCGCCGCCGGCTGATGGACGTGCTCAAGGTGCACGGGCCGTCGACCGTCGGCCTGCTCGCCGAGCGCACCGGCCAGGCGCCGGCGAACGTCAGCCACCACCTCAAGGTCCTCGCCGCCGCGGACCTGGTCACCGAAGCTCCCGAGCTGGCCCGCGACCGGCGCGAGCGGTGGTGGCGGCTGGTCACCCGAGGGGTGCGGTGGTCCAACCGCGACTTCGACGCCGACCCGGCCGCCCGAGCGGTCGCCGACGCCGCCACCTCTCTCAACCTGGACCGGCACGTCGCCCTGGCCCGAGCCTGGCACGCCGCCGACGACTCGGCGCACGCCGCCTGGCAGGACGGCCCGTTCTCCACCGACAGGTGGTTGCACCTCACCCCCGACGAACTGCTCGAGCTGAGCCAGGAAGTGGCCGACCTGCTGGCCCGGTGGGCCGACCGGCCGCCGCCCGAGGACGGCCGCGAACGGCAGCCCGTGTTCGTGTTCGCCCACGGCGTTCCGGCGCGACCGTGACCGCCACCACCCGCAGCGACCCGACAGCCGTCCACCAGGCCGGCGGGCTGCTGCGGCACCGTGACTTCCGGCTGCTCTGGACCGGACAGACGGTCAGCAGCATCGGCAGCAACGTCACCACCGTCGCGCTTCCGCTGGTCGCGGTCGCCGTCCTGGACGCCGGCACCTTCCAGGTGGCGGTGCTCACCGCCGCCGCCTGGCTGCCCTGGCTGCTGATCGGCCTGCCGGCCGGCGCGTGGGTGGACCGGCTGCCCCGCCGGTCGGTGATGGTGGTGTGCGACCTCTTCTGCGCACTGGCCTTCCTCAGCGTCCCACTGGCTGCCCTGCTGGGCCGGCTCACCGTGGGGCACCTACTGGTGGTCGCCCTCAGCGCCGGCGCCGCGCGGGTCTTCTTCGAGACCGCCGACCAGGTGTACCTGCCGGTGCTGCTGCGACCCGAGCAACTGCCGGAGGGCAACGCGAAGCTCCAGGCGACCCAGACCGTCAGCTACGTCGTCGGGCCCGGCCTCGCCGGCCTGATCGCCCAGCTCACCGGTGCCGTTGCCGCGCTGGTGCTGGACGCGTTCACGTTTCTGGCCTCCGCGATCTTCCTGCTGCGGATTCGCACCGTCGAACCACGAGTACGCCGCCGGGCGGACCGATCCCGCTCACTGCGCCGGGACATCGCCGAGGGGCTCCGCTTCGTCACTCGCGACCCGTACCTGCGGGTGCTGACGGTCTTCGGCGCGGCCAGCAACATCGGGTTGACCGGCTACCAGGCCGTTCTGGTGGTCTTCCTGGTCCGGGAGCTTCGACTCGAACCGGGCCTGGTGGGCGCGCTGGTCGGGGTGATGAGCGCCGGAGGGATCATCGGGGCGCTGCTCGCCACCACGCTGGGCCGCCGCTGCGGCACCGCGCGGGCACTGCTGGTCGCCGCGTTGCTCACCGGCCCGCCGGCCCTGCTCATCCCGCTCGCCGCACCTGGCGTCGGGCTGATCTGGCCGGCCCTCGGCGGAGTGCTGATCGGCCTCGGGGTGGCCATCGGCAACGTGGTCAAGGGTGCCTTCCGGCAGACCTACACGCCGCACCACCTGCTCGGGCGGGTGACGGTGAGCATGCATCTGCTCAACTACGGCACGATCCCGCTGGCGGCCGTGCTCGCTGGAGCCCTCGGCGCGCGCTACGGCGTTGGGACAGCCATATTCGTGATGACCGCCTGGTTGGCGGTCACCCCGTTGATTCTGTTGATCGGGCCGATCCGGAGGCGGCGGGACCTGCCCGCCGCCCCGGCGGCGTCTTGAGTGCGCTGCGACGGCGGCCGGAGACCGGCCGCCGTCACCGGCACGGAGCTACATCGGGCGGACGTTGTCCGCCTGCGGACCCTTCTGCCCCTGGGTCACCTCGAACTCGACCTTCTGGCCCTCGTTGAGCTCCCGGTAGCCGCTCGAGGCGATGGCGGAGTAGTGGACGAACACGTCCGGCCCTCCACCGTCCTGCTCGATGAAACCGAAGCCCTTTTCCGAGTTGAACCACTTAACCGTGCCGGTTGCCATGCATCTCTCCCTGTTCAAAGCGGCTGACCCTCGGCCTCTGGCCGATGATCGCCCGTACCTGTCCGACAGTAACGGGCGAAACCCCAATCCGCTGGCCGAAGTGCCGTAGGTCTTCCTGTGAAGTCGGGTGAACTCTACGTGCGGGCATGTGAAACCTGCCCCGAACACCCGCCGCTGGGGCATGCTTGCGCCGATGAGGGGTGCCGCAGCCGACGTGCTGACCGAGCTGGAGCGCGAGATAGACGCGCCCGGCGCGGGCCTGGACCGGCTCCGGTTGGTGCCCACCCCGTTCGTCCCCGAGGTGCGACTGCACCTGGCCGAGGACGCGATCGTCTACTGGGCTCGGATGGAGGCGGCCGCTGGGCACGCCCTGCCGGCCCCGTACTGGGCGTCCGCCTGGGCCGGCGGCCAGGCCCTGGCCCGCCACCTCCTGGACCACCCGGAACTGGCCGCCGGTCGTCGGGTGCTCGACCTCGCCGCCGGGTCGGGACTGGTGGCCATCGCCGCCGCGCTGGCCGGTGCCGCGGAGGTGGTCGCCAACGACATCGACCCGTACGCCGTCGCCGCCGTCACCCTCAACGCGCGGGCCAACCGGGTCACCGTCGACGTCACCGGCGACGACCTGCTCGACGGCACCGACGTGGAGACCGATCTGGTGGTCGCCGGCGACGTGTTCTACGACCGCGCGATGGCCGACCGGATGTTGCCCTTCCTGCAGAGGGCCGCCGCCCGGGGCGCCGACGTGCTGGTCGGTGACCCCGGCCGGGGGCACCTACCGGCGGACCGCCTGACGGTCCTGGCCGACTATCCGGTGCCCACCACCGAACCCTCGGTCGACTCGTCGTTACGTCGGGTGCAGGTGCTCCGGCCCGTCTGAGCGCGGACGACGCCTCAGGGACGACCCCGAGACCGATACCAGGGGGGTGTGGGGGCTGGAACCGGATGTCCGACCCGGTGCGGCGGCCATAGCGTACGAGGCATGACGCAATGGCTGGCACAGGTCGGAGAACTACCGGTTCTGCTGCTGATGGGTGTGCTGGGCCTCGTCATGCTCTTCGACGCCGTACCCCTGCTGGGTGTCCTGGTCCCCGGCGACGTGGCGATCCTGGCCGCCGTCGGGGTGGGCCGCCCGACCACCGGGCTGGCGACCTTCACCGCGGTGCTGGTCGGCTGCCTGGCCGGCTGGTCACTGAGCTTCCTGATCGGCCGTCGCTACTCCGAGCGGCTGCGACACAGCCGGATCGGTGGCTGGATCGGTGAGCCGCGCTGGGCAGCCGCGGAGGGGATCCTGCGTCGCGGTGGCGGTCGGATGATGGTCGTCGCGCCGTTCCTGCCCGTGTTCAACGCGCTGCTTCCGCTGGCCGCCGGCGGGCTACGGATGTCGTACCGGCGATTTCTCGGTTGCGCGGCGCTCGGCGCCGCCGCCTGGGCCGGTCTCTACCTCGCGCTGGGCACCGCGTCCCGATCGCTGGCCGGGCTGCTGCCGGGGGACCCCAGCCCGCTGTTGGTGACCATGGGGGTCGGGGTGGTGCTGGCCTCCGTCGTGCTGCTGGGGGCGCGGCGGCGGTTGTTCGCTGTCACTGGCTGAGGGGTGGTTGCGGTTTGGGGGCGGGGCCTGCCGTGCCCGGCTCCGGGCGGTCAGGCTTGATCCCGGCTGTGGAGGGTCGGCGACGGGCGCGGACACCAGCCGTCCGTCGTACGGCAGGACCCACCCCCAGCG
>NZ_JBFBJW010000027.1:0-9365 GCF_040686315.1 Micromonospora sp. NPDC085948
CCGGGGGTGGCGCATTCCGCGTGCCCGGGGGTTGGCCGGTGGTGGTGCTCGGCCGTGCGGGGGATGTAACCGGGGCGGCCTGCCGGATGTTCCCGCCGGCTGCCGCGCTCCGCGACCCTGACTGCTGCGGTGGGCCTGACTGTGCGGGGTCTGCCAGGTATAACGACCCCGCCCGGCCACCGATTCCGCCGCGAGGGTGACCCCGACCCCAGGACACGGGGCGCGAAACCAGACAACCACCTCACCCCGACACCCCCGGAACCGGACATCAGGCCCCCGGCACCCGCACCCCACGCAAGCCACGACCCGCGCACGTTCCGGAGAGTGCTGCCTCAGGTCGCAGCGAGGCAGCAGTCCCTTGATGCTGCGCGGATCGTTACCGCGGTGGCAACACCCGACACCGCCTCCGATACGCCCGGCGATGACACCCACCCCATGATCGTGCTCGATCCAGGAAACAGGCCCCTCACCGCGCGGACGAGACCACTACAACCAGGATCGAGCACGATCATCGGTGCCGCGACTGACCACGCGCGGAGGACACCACTACAACCAGGATCGAGCACGATCATGAGTGGCGGGGCTGACCGCCCGCGGACGAGGCGAGGGCGATGTCAGGTGCCGGGGGCCGCTTCCGCGCTCTCGACGGTCGCCGTGTCCTTGTCGAGGGCGGCCAGGATCGCCTCGGCGGTGCGTCGACCCACCCCGGGCACCTCGGTGATCTCCTCGACCGTTGCGGCGGAGAGCCGCTTGAGTGACCCGAAGTGGCGCAGCAGCGCCTTGCGCCGCACCTCCCCGAGGCCGGGCACGTGGTCCAGTGCCGACTCGGTCATCCGCTTGGATCGGCGCTGCCGATGGAAGGTGATGGCGAACCGGTGGGCCTCGTCACGGACCCGTTGCAGCAGGTAGAGCCCTTCCGAGGTGCGCGGCAGGATGACCGGCAACTCGTCGTCCGGGAGCCAGACCTCCTCCAGCCGCTTGGCCAGACCGCAGAGCGCCACGTCGTCGATGCCCAGGTCGGCGAGGGCCTGCGCGGCGGCCGCGACCTGTGGGGCGCCGCCGTCGACGACCACCAA
Source organism: Micromonospora sp. NPDC085948 (assembly GCF_040686315.1). NCBI lineage: Bacteria > Bacillati > Actinomycetota > Actinomycetes > Micromonosporales > Micromonosporaceae > Micromonospora > Micromonospora sp. NPDC085948. Next base: position 1,077 of record NZ_JBFBJW010000027.1, read on the forward strand.
CTGTGGCGGGTACGCGAATTTCCGCGGCCGGCCGGTGGTCGGATCGATCAGGACGCCGACCTGGGGCTCCACCGCATCCTCCGGGGCGGCCGGGTCGTCGGCCGACTCCACCCCCACCTCGCCCGTCTCGGCCCTCGCGTCGAGGTATCGGGCGAAGCGGCGGCGGAGGACCTCGGACATGGCGGACAGGTCGTCGGTGGCGCCCCGGACGATGAACCGGCGGTACTCGCTCTTGCGGGGCAACCCGTCCTCGAAGACCACCATGCTGGCGACCACGTCGGTGCCCTGGATCTGGGAGATGTCGAAACACTCGATGCGCAGCGGCGAGGTACGCATGCCCAGCGCCTCGCTGATCTCGTCCAACGCCTTGCCCCGGGTGGTCAGGTCACCGGAACGCTTCAGCTTGTGCCGGGCCAGCGCGTCCTTCGCGTTGCGCTCCACCGTCTCCATGAGTGAGCGCTTGTCGCCGCGCTGCGGCACCCGCAGCGACACCCGGCTGCCCCGGTGCTCGGAGAGCCACTCCGCCAGCGCGTCGGCGTCGGCGGGCAGCTCGGGCACCAGCAACTCCCGAGGCACGTCGGCCTCGCCCTGCTCGCCCCCGTACACCTGGGTGCAGAAGTGGTGCACCAGGTCGCCGGTGGTCAGGTCCTCGGTCTTCTCCACCACCCACCCTCGCTGGCCGCGGACCCGGCCGTCGCGGACGTGGAAGACCTGCACGGCCGCCTCAAGCGGATCGTCGGCGAACGCGACCACGTCGGCGTCGGTGCCGTCGCCCAGCACGACTGTCTGCTTCTCCATGGCCCGGCGGAGCGCGGCCACGTCGTCCCGCAGCCGGGCGGCACGCTCGAACTCCAGTTGCTCGCTCGCCTCGGTCATCTCGCGCTCGATCTTGCGGACCATGGTGTCGGTGCGCCCGGCCATGAAGTCGCAGAACCCGTCGACGATCGCGCGGTGTTCGTCGGCGGAGACGGTGCCGACGCACGGCGCCGAGCACTTGCCGATGTAGCCGAGGAGGCAGGGACGGCCGACCTGACCGGCGCGTTTGAACACGCCGGCCGAGCACGTCCGGGCGGGGAACACCCGGAGCAGCAGGTCGAGGGTCTCGCGGATGGCCCAGGCGTGCGAATACGGACCGAAGTAGCGCACCCCCTTGCGCTTGGCGCCGCGCATCACCTGCAACCGGGGGTATTCCTCGTTGAGGGTGACGGCCAGGTAGGGGTACGACTTGTCGTCACGGTAGCGGACGTTGAACCGAGGGTCGTACTGCTTGATCCAGGTGAACTCGTGCTGGAGCGCCTCTACCTCGGTGCCGACGATGATCCAGTCCACCGACTCGGCGGTGGTGACCATCTGCCGGGTGCGCTCGTGCAGATTCCAGACGTCGCCGAAGTAGGAGTTGAGCCGGCTGCGCAGGTTCTTCGCCTTGCCGACGTAGATCACCCGGCCGGTCCCGTCGCGGAAGCGGTAGACCCCCGGTGACTCCGGGATGGTGCCGGGTGCGGGACGGTAGGTCGAGGGGTCAGCCACGTCAACAAGCCTAGTCCGCACCACCGACAGCCCGTTGCCGGCGCTAGATCCACTCGGTTTCCGGAAAGTCGGGGTGTCGGCTGGACGCGGACACCCCGACTTCCCGAAACGCGAGTCGATAGGTGGCGGAGGCGCGCTGGTCGCTCCCCCGAACCGTCAGGCCAGCGAGATCTGGTCTCCGGTGACCTTGATGTCCCTGGGAGGCAGCGGCTTGGTGGCGGGGCCGGCCTTCACCGAGCCGTCCTCGATCGAGAACTTGCTGTTGTGGCAGGTGCAGTTGATCGTGCCGCCGTCGACGTTCGTCACCGGGCAGTTCTGGTGGGTGCAGATCGGGCTGAAGCCTTTGAACTGGCCGGCCACCGGCTGGGTGATGACCACACCCTGGGCGGCGAGGACCTTGCCGCCACCGACCGGGATGTCGGCCGTGGTCGCCAGGGACTGGGCACCCTGCCGGTCGCCGCCGCCGGCGTCACCGCTGCTGGGCACCGCCGGGCCACCGCTGGTGGGGGCATCGCTGCCACTGTCGCCGTCGTCACTGCCGCAGGCCGCCAGGACGACGGCCGCGCCGACCGCCCCGACGCCGGTGAGCAGGGTGCGCCGTGTCTGCGTACCCGGACCGGTCAGCGCCTGATCGTCACTCATGCCTCGCCTCTCTCTAGCCCGCCGCGCCGGTCAAGAGCCGGCCACACTTTGTCCACACGAGCAACTGTGCCGGATGGTTCACCACGGCATCCGTCCGAACCTGAAATGGGACGGGGTGCCCCTCGACCGATCAGGTCTCGACGGCACGGGCAGCGCGACGCCGGTCGGACCGCCGCAGGCGACCCGACCGGCGTCGCGCGCGCCGGACTCTGGCAGGTGGAGGTCACCGTGCGGCGGCGGGCACCTTGCGGCTCGCCCGCGCCTTGGTGACACCGTTGGCCTTGGCCGCCCGGGTGGTGGCGGCCGCCGCGCCCGCCGCCGCGCCGTCGAGCTTGAGCACCTGGCGCAGGAACTCGCCGGTGTGGCTCTCGGCGACCTCGGCGACCTCCTCGGGGGTGCCGGTGGCGAGCACGGTGCCGCCCCGGTGGCCCCCCTCCGGACCCATGTCGATCAGCCAGTCGGCCGTCTTGATCACGTCGAGGTTGTGCTCGATGGTGATCACCGTGTTGCCCTTGTCGACCAGACCCTCCAGCACCATCAGCAGCTTGCGGATGTCTTCGAAGTGCAGACCGGTGGTCGGCTCGTCGAGCACGTAGACCGTCCGCCCGGTGGAGCGCTTCTGCAGCTCGGAGGCGAGCTTGACCCGCTGCGCCTCGCCGCCGGACAGGGTCGGCGCGGGTTGACCGAGGCGTACGTAGCCCAGGCCCACGTCGACAAGGGTCTTGAGGTGCCGGTGGATGGGCGGAATGGCGGAGAAGAACTCGGCGGCCTCCTCGATCGGCATCTCCAGCACGTCCGAGACGGTCTTGCCCTTGTAGTGCACCTCCAGGGTCTCCCGGTTGTACCGGGCACCCTTGCAGACCTCGCAGGGGACGTACACGTCGGGCAGGAAGTTCATCTCGATCTTGATCGTGCCATCGCCGGAGCAGGCCTCGCAACGCCCGCCCTTGACGTTGAAGGAGAACCGACCCGGGCCGTACCCGCGGACCTTCGCCTCGGTGGTCTCGGCGAAGAGCTTGCGGACGTGGTCCCAGACCCCGGTGTAGGTGGCCGGGTTGGAGCGCGGCGTACGGCCGATCGGCGACTGGTCCACGCCGACGACCTTGTCCACGTTCTCCAGACCGGAGACCCGGGTGTGCCGGCCGGGCACCAACCGGGCGCCGTTGATCTGGTTGGCCAGCACCGCGTACAGGATGTCGTTGACGAGCGTCGACTTGCCGGAGCCACTGACCCCGGTGACCGCGATGAGCTGGCCCAGCGGGAACGGGACGGTCAGGTTGCGCAGGTTGTGCTCCCGCGCGCCGTGCACCACCAGCTCCCGGCCCGGATCCTGCGGCCGGCGGGTCGACGGTGTCGGGATCGACCGACGCCCGGACAGGTACGCCCCGGTGATCGACTCCTTGTTCTTCAGCAGTGCGGGGACCGAGCCGCTGTGCACGATCTTGCCGCCGTGCTCACCCGCGCCGGGCCCGATGTCGACGATCCAGTCGGCGGTGCGGATCGTGTCCTCGTCGTGCTCCACCACGATCAGCGTGTTGCCCAGGCCGCGCAGCCGGATCAGGGTCTCGATCAACCGGTGGTTGTCGCGCTGGTGCAGCCCGATCGACGGCTCGTCGAGCACGTAGAGCACGCCCACCAGGCCGGAGCCGATCTGGGTGGCCAGCCGGATGCGCTGCGCCTCGCCGCCGGAGAGCGTGCCGGCCGGGCGGTCCAGGGAGAGGTAGTCCAGGCCGACGTCGAGCAGGAACCGCAGCCGGGCGTTGATCTCCTTGAGGACCCGCTCGGCGATCATCTTCTGCCGGTCGGTCAGCTCGATGCCGGCGAGCAGGTCGGCGCACTCCCCCACGGACAGGTTGCAGACCTCGGCGATGCTCTTGCCGGCGAGGGTGACCGCGAGCACCTCGGGCTTGAGCCGGGCGCCGCCGCACGCCGCACACGGCACGTCGCGCATGTAGCCCTCGTACTTGTCGCGGGACCACTCGGACTCGGTGTCGGAGTGCCGCCGCTCGATCCACTGCACCACACCCTCGAAGCCGGTGTAGTAGGAGCGCTCACGGCCGTACTTGTTGCGGTAACGCACGTGCACCTGGTCGTCGGAGCCGTGCAGGATCGTCTTCTGCGCCCGCGCCGGCAACGCCCGCCACGGGGTGTCGACGTCGAAGTGCTGGGCCTCGCCGAGCGCCTCCAGCAGGCGCAGGAAGTATTCCAGGTTGTGCCCGGTGGACCAGGGCTGGATGGCGCCCTCGCGCAGGCTGCGCTCCGGATCGGGGACCAGCAGCTCCGGGTCGACCTCCTTCTTGGTGCCCAGACCGGTGCACTCCGGGCAGGCGCCGTAGGGGGCGTTGAAGGAGAAGACCCGGGGCTCGAGATCCTCGATGGCGAGCGGGTGGTCGTTGGGGCAGGCCAGGTGCTCGGAGTAACGGCGCTCCCGGTCCGGGTCGTCCTCCGCCAGGTCGACGAAGTCGAGCAGCACCAGACCGCTGGACAGGCCGAGGGCGGCCTCGACCGAGTCGGTCAGCCGCTGCTTGGCGCTCGCCTTGACGGTGAGGCGGTCGATCACCACCTCGATGGTGTGCTTCTCCTGCTTCTTGAGCTTCGGCGGCTCGGTCAGCGGGTGCACCACGCCGTCGACCCGGGCCCGGGCGTAGCCCTTGGCCTGGAGCTCGGCGAAGAGGTCGACGTACTCGCCCTTGCGCCCACGGATCACCGGGGCGAGCACCATGAACTTGGTGCCCTCGGCCATCGCGAGGACCCGGTCGACGATCTGCTGAGGGCTCTGCCGGGAGATCCGCTCGCCACAGACCGGGCAGTGCGGCTCGCCGATGCGGGCGTAGAGCAGACGCAGGTAGTCGTAGACCTCGGTGATGGTGCCGACGGTCGACCGCGGATTGCGCGAGGTGGACTTCTGGTCGATGGAGACGGCGGGGCTCAGGCCCTCGATGAAGTCGACGTCTGGCTTGTCCATCTGGCCGAGGAACTGCCGGGCGTACGACGAGAGCGACTCGACGTAGCGGCGCTGCCCCTCGGCGAAGATCGTGTCGAAGGCCAGGCTCGACTTGCCCGACCCGGACAGCCCGGTGAACACGATGAGTGCGTCCCGGGGCAGGTCGAGACTGACGTCACGCAGGTTGTGCTCGCGCGCGCCACGGATGATCAGTCGGTCGGCCACGGTGCGTGTACTCCCGGGAGAAGACGAAGCGAAGGATCTGTCCCGCTCTGGGTTGATCTGAGCGGTCGTGCGGGCGCAGGAAACACGCCTCGGCAACTCTAGCCCCGAGGTATGACAGTTTCCCCCGCCCGCACATTCCCCCAGCTCAGCCCGGTCGGCCGCCGATCAGTACCCGCCGGGCGACGGAGGCCGGGCAGCCCGTCGCCGGGCCGAGCGCCACCCACCGCGCCGCTCCGCCGCCACCCGCGCCTCGCGCCGTCGACCCTCCTGGGCCACCTCACCCTGCAGGCGCCGCCAGCTCTCCCATCGGCGGGTGGGGAGCTCGCCGGTCTGCAGCGCCTCGCGGACCGCGCAGGCGGGCTCGCCGTCGTGGCCGCAGTCGGCGTACCGGCAGCCCTGCGCCAGACCGGCGATGTCCGCGAACGCACGGTCGAGCCCGACCGCGCCGTCCAGCAGGCCCACCGCGCGCACCCCGGGCGTGTCGATCACGGCACCGCCACCGGGGATCGGTACGAGGGCCCGCCAGGTGGTGGTGTGTCGACCCTTGCCGTCGACGCGCCGGATCGCCTGTGTGGGCATCATCACCGCCCCGACCAGGGCGTTGACCAGGCTCGACTTGCCGGCGCCGGAGGGCCCGAGCAGACCGAGCGTGCGGCCTGGCGTCACCTCGGCGCGCAGCGGGTCCAACCCGACGCCACGTTCGGCGCTGACCGGCAGCACCGGCACCCCGGGGGCGACCGCGGCAAGCTGGCGGGCCAACGCGGCCGGATCGGCCGCGAGGTCGGCCTTCGTCAGCACGACAAGTGGCCGGGCACCGGACTCGTGGGCCAGGGCGAGCAGTCGCTCGATACGGCCCACGTCCGGCTCGGGGTGCACCGGCTCCACCACGGCGGCCGCGTCCAGGTTGGCGGCCAGCACCTGGCCGCTGGCGTCCTTGCCGGCGGTACGGCGGATCAGCGCGCCCCGCCGCGGCAGTACCACCTCCGCGGTGACGCGCCGGTCCGGCCAGTGGGTGAGCAGCACCCAGTCTCCGGCGCAGGGCAGCGCCGACGGATCCCGGGCGGCGGCGGCCAGCACCCCGCCGCCCAGGCTGGCCCGGACCGGGCCGGCCGCCGTGAGCACCGTGCAGACCCCCCGGTCGACCCGGGCCACGCGGCCCGGGTGGTGCTCGCCGCGTCGCGCGGCGTACGTCGCCCGCTCGGCATCCCAGCCGAGCGCGGTCAGATCGATCGTCATGGCATCCTCATCGGTGTCGGAGCAGGTGATGGCGGAACACGCGTGCCACGTCCGGCATGATCACCACCTCCGTCCGATGTCCCGGTGCCGCGTCTGCCGCTGACGGTAGGTCGCCGGCCGGCACGCCGAAAGCGATTTCCCCGGCGACGGCGCGGGCGGCGGACCGCTAGGGTCGACGGGTGACCACGGATCCGCTCCTGCTGATGGGTGAGGTGGACGCGGCCACCAGCCGGCTCCTGCGTACCGCAGCGTCGTTCGACGCCGCGGACCTGGCCGCGGCGTCGCTGCTGCCGGGCTGGACGCGCGGCCACGTGCTGACCCATCTGGCGCGCAACGCCGACGGTTTCGTCAACCTGCTCACGTCGGCCCGCACCGGCGAGGCACTGCCGATGTACGCCTCGCTGGCGGCCCGCGCCACCGACATCGAGTCCGGCTCGGGTCGGCCATCCGGCGAGCACCTGGACGATCTGCGGCGTACCGCCGACCTGTTCGCCGAGGCGGTCGCGGCGATGCCCGCGCAGGCCTGGGCGGCGACGGTGCAGGCGCGTAGGGGACCCTGGCCGGCCGCGCTGCTCGTGTGGGGTCGGCTGCGCGAGATCGAGGTGCACCACCTCGACCTGGCCGCCGACTACCGACCCGCGGACTGGTCGGAGACGTTCGCCCTCCGGCTGCTGCGGGAGGCCGCCAGCCATCACTCGACGGGTCCGACGCCGCCGTCGTTGGTGCTACGCCCGGACGGCAGCGGGCACGAGGTGGTGATCGGGGACCGCGTCGGCGCCCCGGTCGTCGCCGGTGCCGTGCCCGACCTCGCCGCCTGGCTGATCGGCCGCGCCGACGGCGGCCCGCTCTCCGTCACTCCCGACGGCCCCCTGCCTACTCCACCGGAATGGATATAGAAGCGTCATGACATATAGCGGAGACGTCACCCACGGCGGCGCGCCGGCGGTACGCGAGCTGGACGGGCTGACCATCAGCAAGCTGTCGGTGGGTCCGATGGACAACAACGCGTACCTGCTGCGCTGCACGGGCACCGGTGACCAGGTGCTGATTGACGCCGCCAACGAGGCGCCCCGGTTGCTGGAGCTGATCGGCGACGGTGGGCTCACCGCCGTGGTGACGACGCACCAGCACATGGACCACTGGGTGGCCCTGGAGGAGGTGGTCGCCAAGACCGGCGCGCGGGCGCTGGTGCACGTCGACGACGCGGACGGGCTTCCGATCGAGGCGGAGCGTCTCGGCGACGGCGACACCGTGCCGGTCGGCGACTGCGCGTTGGAGGTCATCCACATCAAGGGGCACACCCCGGGCTCGATCGCCCTGCTCTACCGCGACCCGGCCGGCACCCCGCACCTTTGGACTGGCGACAGTCTTTTCCCAGGTGGCGTGGGCAACACGGACAAGGACCCGGAGCGCTTCGCCGCGCTGATCGACGACGTCGAGCACAAGCTGTTCGATCAACTGCCGGACGACACCTGGTTCTACCCCGGCCACGGCAAGGACAGCACCCTGGGAGCCGAGCGCCCAGCCCTCCCCCAGTGGAAAGCAAGAGGCTGGTAACCGCCTCCACATAAGCAACATCAACGTCGACCAAAAACCACCAAGATCTCTCAACCCCCCGGCGGGCGAGGCACGCACGGACGCGCAGCGCCCACGACGGGGGCGGGGCCTGCCGTGCCCGGCGCAGGGATCAAGCCTGACCGCCCGGAGCCGGGCAC
>NZ_JBFBJW010000028.1:0-8862 GCF_040686315.1 Micromonospora sp. NPDC085948
CGAAGAAGGCCGGCCTGCCCGAGCGGGCTGCGGTGATCTCGATCGCGACGAGCCTGCAGGAGTCGAAGCTGGACAACCTCGGCCACCTGGGCGACATGAACGACCACGACTCGCTGGGCCTGTTCCAGCAGCGCCCGTCCAGTGGTTGGGGCACGCCGGAGCAGATCACCGACCCGGCCTACTCCACCACCGCGTTCCTCAAGGGCCTCAAGCAGGTCGACGGCTGGCAGGACATGCCCCTGACCGAGGCCGCGCAGACCGTGCAGGTGTCCGCCTACCCGGACGCCTACGCCCAGTGGGAGCAGCAGGCCACCGACCTCGTCGCCCAGCACTGGAACAGCTGACACCAGCACCACACGCACGACACCGACCGCTGGCCGGCACCCGCAACCCGGGTGCCGGCCAGCGGCGTACCCCTGGTGTTGTCAGGTCTTTTGGCGGCGGGTGCGGAGGATGTCGACAAGCGCGCAGACCAGCGCGAGTGCGATGATGCCGGTGGCCAGCATGAGCGACCGTTCGAAGGACGTGGTCCAGTTGCCGCGGCTGTCGGCCAGCGACGAGAAGAACACCGAGCCGACGGCGGCGATGCCGGCGGCGGCGCCGATCCGCTGACCGGTCTGGAGCATGCCCGCGCCACTGCCCGCCTGCGCTACCGGGACGTCGGCGAGGGTGATCGTCTGGTTGGGTGCGATCACCAACCCGCTGCCGATGCCGGCGACGAGCAGCGGACCGGCGGTGACCCAGGGGGCGGGGTCGTCCGGGGCGAGGCGCAACGCGACAACCGTCGCGGCCAGACCGACCACGATGGTGAGCAGACCGATGGCGACCAGAGGTCGGCCGATGCGGTTGACGATGCGGCCACCCAGCACGGCGGCGGCGGCCGAACCCAGGGCGAACGGGGTGATCGCCAGGCCCGCGACGAGCGCGCTGTAGCCGAGACCCATCTGCAGGAACAGCGTGAAGATGAAGAAGATCGCGGTGAAGCCGCCGAAGTAGACCAGCGCGATGAGCGACCCCAGGGTGTACGACCGGAGGCCGAACAGGCGGAGGTCGAACAGTGGTTGGTGCTGGCGCGCGTATCGCCGTTCCCACAGCCCGAAGGCGCCCAGCACCGCGAGTCCGGCCGGGATGAGCGCCCATTTCCAGGGGGTCCGCCACTGCTGCTCCTGCACGAGCGGAAGCAGGACGAGGACCACGCCGACACCGAGCAGCAGGACGCCGACGGGGTCGAGTTGGCGCCAGCCGGGCTGACCGGCGGGGCGGCCGGGCAGGAGGCGCCAGCCGAGGATCACCGCGAGGACGCCGACCGGCACGTTGACGAAGAAGACCCACCGCCATCCGTGTTCCTCGCCGCCGATGGCGATGAGCAGCCCGCCGAGCAGTGGCCCGACCGCGGTGGAGATACCGATGGTGGCGCCGAGCAGCCCGAACGGACGGGCCCGTTCCGGCCCGCGGAAGAGTTGTTGGATCAGTCCGATGACCTGCGGGTTGACGATGCCGGCGGCGGCACCCTGGAGCAGGCGGGTGATGACCAACCAGGTCGGGGAGGTGGCGAGACCGGCGAGCGCACTGGTCAGGGTGAACAGTGCGATGCCGAAGACGAACGCGTTGCGCCGGCCGCGGGCGTCACCGAAGCGACCGGCGGGCACCAGCGCCAGGCCGAAGGTGAGCGCGTATCCGGAGAGGATCCACTGGAGGTCACTGGGCGAGGCGTGCAGCGCCCGGTCGATGGAGGGCACCGCGACGTTGACGATGCTGACGTCGAGCAACGTCATGAACGCGGCGACCAGCCCGACGCCGACGGCCTGCCAGCGTCGTCGGTTCGCGGCCGCGTCCACCGGCTGCGGCGGTTGCGCCGCACTCATCGTGCCCCCCGTTGACCGTTGATCAGGCATTGTTGACCCCTACCCGGGTCACCGGGGGGCGAATCGTCCCGGCTTGTTCTGCCGGTCACGCCATCTGGCGGGCGCAGAACCGGGGACCGAAGTCGAGACCCGCCATCGGTGAGTCCTCGCGGTGCAGCAGGCCCTTTTCGGTGAGCAGGTGCAGGGGGCTGCCGACCTGTTCCTCGGTCAGCCCGGACTCCTCGGCGATCAGGTCCGGATAGGGCACCTGTCCGCGTGCCTCAAGAGTGGTGACCGCCTGGTACACGCGTTGCTCGGCCTCCGACAGTTGCACCTGCTGCATGGGTTCCTCCTTCACTCGTCCGCCATCGTGCGGCGGTTGCCGTGCGCCGGTTACCCCCTGGCTGACCGAAGATGCACACCCGATCGGGCGGTGCGGGATCAGGCGCGGCCGCCGGGCGACGGCAGCGGGCGGCTCAGAGCCGCCACACCACGGTCACCGCTCGGGTGACGGCCGCGCGGGCGGAGCGACCAAGACGTCCACGGGTCCGGCGCGTCGCGGACGCGGTGAGGAACGCGGTCAGCACGACAAGGGACACGACAGCCTGAATGACCACGGGCGGTGCCGCCGAAGCCGTCGGCGGTGATGGCGGCCAGGGCCGGCAGGGTGCCGATCAGCGCCACGTCGAGCATCGCCACCACGGCGCGGCGGAACCCCGCGTCCCGCTCGTCCACCGGGGATCCGGCCACCGTCAGGTTCCCGCGCCCGGTGTGTGCAGACCAGCCACGCACCGCAGCAGGGTGGACTTTCCCGCGCCGTTGGGGCCGCGCAGGGCCACCGCCTCCCGCGGGTGGACGTCGAGCCCGAAGCTGGCCACCACGACGTGGTCGCCGTACCCCAGGGTGAGCCCGTCGATGCTGATGACCACGTACGACTCCCGGTCCGGATGGCGGTCGGTCCGGCGAAGGGATGCGGGCGCGGACCGACCGAGGATAGCCGTGCGGGAACACGTCGACGGTGCGCGGTCGCGCGGCTCGGCGGGACCCTCGCCATCCCCTAGGCTGCTTTCGTGATCATGTGGGATCTCGTTGTCGTCGGCGCCGGCCCCGCCGGGTTGTCCGCGGCCTACGTCGCTGCCCGCGCGGGTGTGTCCACCCTGGTTGTCGAGCGGGCCGCGCACCCGCGGTACAAGACCTGCGGTGGTGGCCTGATCGGCACCTCGCTGGCGGCGGTCCAGGGTCGGATCGAGGTGCCGGCGCACGACCGGGTGGACCGGGTCACGTTCACCCGCGACGGCCGTCGGGAGTTCACCCGCCGCAACGACAGCCCGGTGGTGACCATGGTGCGCCGCGAGGAGTTCGACGACCGGCTGCGCACGGCGGCGGTGGACGCCGGCGCGCAGGTGCGCGAGCGGGTCGCGGTCCGCGCGATCGAGCAGGACCCCGAGGGGGTACGCCTGCGGTTGGCCGACGGTACGACGATCGCGGCCCGTGCGGTGATCGGGGCGGATGGTTCCTCGGGGGTGACCGCCCGGCACGTGGGAGTGCGCTACCGGCAGGTGGACCTGGGTCTGGAGCTGGAGATCCCGGTGCCGCCCGCGGAGCAGGAGCGGTGGCGGGGGCGGCTGCTGCTGGACTGGGGTGCGATGCCGGGCTCGTACGCCTGGGTCTTTCCCAAGAACGACACGTTGACCGTGGGTGTGATCGCCGCTCGGGGAGCGGGGGAGGGGACCCGGGACTACCTGCGGCGGTTCGTCGACCGGTTGGGGCTGACCGGGTTGCCGGCGGAGCACGACTCCGGTCACCTGACCCGGTGCCGCGAGGAGGATTCGCCGTTGCGCAACGGTCGGGTGCTCGTCGTGGGGGACGCGGCCGGGTTGCTGGAGCCGTGGAGCCGGGAGGGCATCAGCTTCGCGTTGCGCTCGGGTGAGTTGGCCGGTGCGGCGGTGGCCGGTGGTGACCTGGCCGGGTACGAGCGGGCGGTCGCCGAGCGCCTGCTGCCGGAGATGCGGGCGGGATTCCGGCTGCTCGACGTGTTCACTAGGCGTCCGGAGGTGTTCCACGCGCTGTTGGCGACCCCGCCGGGGTGGCGGATGTTCGTCCAGTTCTGCCAGGGCCGGGCGAGCTTCGCCGAGATGCTGCGACGGCGGCCGATCCGGGCGGCTCTCGCGGTGCTCGACCGGCTGCCGGATAGGCGCCCACAGCCCACCATCGCTCACCCAGGATCCTAGGATGCTCTACGCGGTGTGACACCGTCCTGGCGCCGAACCCGCGTACGCCGGACAATGGCAGGGGAGCAACAGGAGGTGCCGATGGCCGAGCAGCCGTTCACCGATGACGAGTACGCGTTCCTGCGGCACGCGCGCTTCGGAGAGTTGCCGCCCGCGGTCCGTCCCGACGAGCGGGTCGCCCTGACCGAGACCGACCCCGGACGGGACCAGCCGGAGCCCGCGGACCCGGTCCGCTGGAACGTGCAGGGCTGACGAACGCGCGGCGGGCCGCGGGTGTCGCCACCCACGGCCCGCCGACGATCGGGGATCAGAAGACCGGCACGCCCTCGCGGACCAGTCGCCAGTTGGGCTGGAAGAAGTCGGCCGGGTCGATCGTCCCCCTGGCCTGCGCCCAGTCGATGAGCATCTGCCGGATCTCCTGCTGCGCGTTGTAGACCTGGGTCTTCACGATGCCGGGGAAGTTGCCGCCGCCGCTGCGCCGGTAGTTGTTCACCGCCACCACGAACTGCGCGTTGTCGGCCACCGGGGTGTCGGTGCCGGTCAGCACCAGTCGGGTGATCCGCTGCCCGACCGGCTTGGAGATGTCGATGTCGTAGTCCAGGCCGGAGAACACGTCGTAGTTGTAGTCCGGCACGGCCGGGTCACTGATCTGCTCCGGGTCGACCGGGGCGCCCGGCGCGACGGTCCGGAAGTACTTCGCCGAGTACTCCAGGTACGCGCGCACCTCGGCCCCGCTGAGCACCACGGCCTCGAGGGTGTTGTCGTACACGTACAGGCCGGCCACGTCGCGGATCTTCACGTCCCCGGCGGGGAAGACCGCGGTACGGCTGAACGGCGCCGCGATCGACAGCACCGGCAGGTCCGCGTACGTGGTGCCGGTCAGCGCCGCGCCGACCACCTCGGTCTGCACGTGGTTGATGAAGTCCAGGATCGGCGTGTCCTTGTAGCGAGACTCCGCCGCCGACAACTCGACGGTGGACTGCGCGACCACCTGGTTGACGTACGCGATGGTCTTCTGGTGTTGGGCCCGCACGGCGGCGAGCACCTTCGGGTCCTCGACCACCGTGTTGGTGTTCAGCATGCTGGCGGCCTTCTTGGTGATCGTCCACCGGCCGTGCTCGCGGGTGAGGGTGAAGTCCATCCGGGTGAGTCGCTGGCCCCACTTCGACGGCTCGGACAGCAACACCTGCGTACCGGTGCGCTCGTTGGTGACGAACCGCTCGACGACCTCGTTGTGCGCGTGACCGAAGAGGATCGCGTCGATCCCCGGCACCTGCTGGGCGATCAGCGCGACCGGGTTCTCGTTCGGCAGTTCCGGGCCGTAGCTGGAGGTGCCGCTGTCCCCGCCGTGCGCGGAGATCAGCACGAGGTCCGCGCCACGCGCCCGCATGACCGGCACCCACTTCGCGGCGGTCGCGACCATGTCGTCGAAGCGCAGCTTGCCCTCGACGTTGCCCTTGTCCCAGATGGCCACACCGGGGTTGGTCAGCCCCAGGATGCCGACCCGCAGGGTCGGCGCGGCGAGACCGAGGGAGACCTTCTTGATGACGTACGGCAGGAAGGCCGGCTTGCCGGTCTTCGCGTTGACGGCGTTCGCGGCGAGGGCCGGGAACCCGAGCTGGCGGATCCACAGGTCCAGCAACGGCAGACCGTAGTTGAACTCGTGGTTGCCCAGCGTCACCGCGTCGTAGTCGATGACGTTCATCGCGCGGGCCATCGGGTGCTTCTCCCCGGTGGCGGTGATCGGCTCCTGCTTGGCGTAGTAGGTGGCCAGCGGCGTGCCCTGGATCGTGTCACCGGCGTCGAGCACGAGCGTCGCCTTGCCGCGCCGCTCCCGGCGGATCTGGTTGATCAGGGTCGCCAGCTTCGCGACGCCGATGTCGTTCTGCTTGCTGTCGTCGTACTCGGCGTCGCGGTAGTAGTCCCAGTTGTAGACGTTGCCGTGCGTGTCCGACGTGCCCAGGAGGGTGAGGTCCCAGGTGCGCGGCCGGGGCCTGCCGGCCGCCTGCGCGGGCGCGGCGGCGATCAGCGGGGCGGCCGTCGCCGCCGCCGCGGCGACGAGCACCTGACGACGCGACGGGCCGGAGGGAGAGGTCATGACGTGCCTTTCCATGGGGGTGGACGCGCCTCGTGAGCGCCTTGCGCACCATAACCAGCAGCCGTCACTCCCGCCACGCCAGCCCCGGCGGTGGTCACGGTTTCCGCAGACCGACGCGGGGTACGGCGGTCAGGGACGAAATCGCGGGACAGCCCCCGCTTCCCGCGCGGCGCGAGGAGACATCGGTGAGTGAGGACCAGCACACCCAGCAGGACCCGACCAGCCAGTACGGCCAGCAGTCCGGTCAGCCCGCCCAACAGCAGTCGGCGCCCGGCTCGACCGCGGCGATGAACCCGAAGCCCGACCACGGGGAGGAGTCGTACCGGGGCAGCGGCAAACTCGACGGCAAGCGGGCGCTGATCACCGGCGGTGACTCGGGAATCGGCCGGGCCATCGCGATCGCCTACGCGCGTGAGGGCGCCGACGTGCTCATCTCCTACCTGAGCGAGGACGAGGACGCCGACGCGCGGGAGACCATCCGCCTGGTCGAAGACGCCGGCCGGCGAGGCATCGCGGTCCGCGGCGACATCACCGACGAGGCGCACTGCCAGAAGTTGGTCGATCGGGCGGTCCGCGACCTGGGCGGGATCGACATCCTGGTCAACAACGCGGCGTACCAGATGTCGCAGGACAAGGGGATCCTCGGGATCAGCACCGAGCAGTTCGACCGGGTGCTCAAGACCAACCTGTACGCGATGTTCTGGCTCTGCAAGGCCGCCATCCCGCACCTGGCCGAGGGGTCGGCGATCATCAACACGGCGTCGATCCAGGCGTTCGACCCGTCGCCGCAGCTGCTCGACTACGCCACCACGAAGGCGGGGATCGCCAACTTCACCAAGGCCCTCGCCGCCGACCTGGCCGAGCAGGGCATCCGGGTCAACGCGGTCGCCCCCGGCCCGGTCTGGACGCCGCTGATCCCGGCCACGATGCCGGAGGAGAAGGTGAAGCAGTTCGGCACCGACACCCCGGAGGGTCGTCCCGGTCAGCCGGCCGAGCTCGCCCCGGCGTACGTCTTCTTCGCGTCGCAGGAGTCCAGCTACGTCACCGGCGAAATCCTGGGGGTCACGGGCGGTCGACCGACCAAGTGATCCGCCGCCGGGTGGGTGTCCGCCGGGACGCCCACCCGCCGGTCCGGCCTGGTCGTGCGGTTTGTTCGGGTGGACCGCTGGTCAGCGCGGCCACGCGGCGAAGCGCCGGCGGACCTGGGCGATGTCGGCTGCGCTGAGGCCGTAACGGCCGAAGCGCTGCTCGGAAAGCCGGTCGAGGTACCGGCCGGCGGCCCGCACGTCCGCCGGATCCAGCGCGGGATCGACCTGCCGGGCCAGCACCAACAGCTCGGTCACGTCGTAGTGTTCCAGCGCCGCCGCCACGTCGATGAAGTCCCGGACCTCCCGCCGGTTGACCAGTGCCGCGATCTTGTTGGCCACCAGGTCACGGACGTCCATGACCGGACCGAGGTCCATCACCACCGGACTCTGCTGACGGTCCAACCGGGCGAGGCTGAGCCGGATCTGCCGGCCGTCGCGGCTCACCACGAAGTCCTTCATGTCCTGGCCGTACCCGTCGAACAGCTCGGCCAGCTCACTGTCCGGGTCGGCGTCGGTGACCCTGAAGCCGGCGCGTTCCAGTGCCACCCGCACCCCGGCGGACGCCGCCGCGGCAGCGCCCTCCACGTCGGCGAAGAGGTCGACGTCCTCCGTCGGGCGGGCGACCAATCCGTGCGCCGCCCAGGCCACCCCACCGCCCAACACGAACCGGTACGGCCCGGCGGCGGTCAGCGCCACCCGGGCCACCTCCCGGTAGAACTCGTGCAGGTGCGGCTGGATCACGCCGCGCGCAGGCCGCGGTGCCGGCTCTCCCACGCCTGCCGTACGCCGCGGGGCAGGTTGAGCAGGCGCCAGACCCGGCGCAGCGTGCGCCCGTTGATCAGCGCTCGCAGATCCTCGGCCCGGGTGGTCTCCCGGAGGACGTTCTCGTACATCCAGAGCAGTTGGTCAGGGTCGCCGAGGTCGAAGGTGCGGTCGGCGTTCCACATCAGCCGCACGGGCAGTTCGACGACACCCCGGGTTGGACCGGCCAGCTCGGCGAGCGTTCTCGCCACCACGGCAGGGCGACCCGGGCGGGCCAGGAAGGCCACGCCGGTCGGGGTGGGGGAGACGGCCTGCATGGTGTCAGGGTAACGCCCGGCAGACCAGGTGTCGCTCAGGTCGATCCGAGCGCCCTGCTCCCGGCGCGCCGGCCTGGCCGTCAGCACTCCGAGGTTTGTCCGTTCTGCGCCGCGCTGGCGGGCGTGGCCCGTCGCGATCGACTCGGGTTTCCTGAAGTCGGGGCGTCCGGGAGTCCGGGATGCCCCGACTTCCGTGAAGCCGAGTGGATCACGCGGGTGGCGGTGGTTTGGGGTCGCACGAGCCGTGCCCTCTGGGTGGTTTGTTTGGTTACGGGCGTTTGTGGGGTGTGGCCGGGCGCACCCGGGGGCCGGAATCATGGCGGGGTCGGGGTCGTTACATACCCTGACGATCGCAGGACCACCGCCCCGCCGCCCGGCCCGCCGGGGGTGGGAATGCGGGACACGGTCGGGTCGTTGCAGTCCCCATGAACGACCGCGGGCATCGCCTTCACGTGGGTGCCGATGGATGGGCCGCCCCCCGGAATGACCCTGGCCCCCCGGTCGTTACATCTGGACCCCGGC
>NZ_JBFBJW010000029.1:0-8453 GCF_040686315.1 Micromonospora sp. NPDC085948
GCCCAACGACCCCGCAGAGCCGCCGTCTCCTCCTTCGGCATCAGCGGCACCAACGCCCACCTCATCCTCGAAGAACCCCCCACCACACCCGCGACGCGACCGGCGCCCACCGGCCGAGACGGTAACGGCGAACGTGACAGCTCGGGCACCGCCGAACCCGATGACGTGACCGCCGGTCGGCAACAGCCGGAGCCGAAGCCGACAGGTGGCGCCTCCGACGGCGCCGGCACCGCGCACCGTGCCAACCCATCTTCCGTGGTGCCGTGGCTGGTGTCGGCCCGATCCGAGACCGGCCTGCACGCCCAAGCCCTGCGCCTGGCCGAATTCATCGCCGCCGAGCCGGACCTCGACCCCGCCGACGTGGGGCTGTCGCTGGCCACGACTCGCGCGCAGCTGGAACACCGGGCGGTCGTCCTGGCCGACAACCGCACCGAGCTGCTGACCGGACTGCGGCAACTCGCCGACGGCGAATCGGGACCCGGCGTGTCATCCGGCGTCGCCCGCGCCGATACCGCCGTCGCGGTGATGTTCCCCGGGCAGGGGTCTCAGTTCGCTGGCATGGGCGCTCAGCTGCACCACAGCTTCCCCGCCTTCGCTGAGGCCCTCGACGAGGTGTGCGCCCACCTCGACCAGCACCTGGACACGCCCCTGCGGCAGGTCCTGTTCGCCGAGGACGGCACCGCCGAGGCTGAGCTGCTCAACCAGACGCTGTACACCCAGACCGGCCTGTTCGCGGTCGAGGTGGCCCTGTACCGGCTGCTCGAGCAGTACGGGCTGCGCCCCGATTTCCTGGTCGGCCACTCCATCGGCGAGCTCACCGCCGCGCACGTGGGCGGGGTGTTGTCGCTGCCGGACGCATGCGCCCTGGTCGCCGCTCGCAGCCGGCTGATGCAGCAGCTGCCGGCCGGTGGGGCAATGGTGTCCCTGCACGCCGCCCCCGACGAGGTCACCGCCTTGCTGACTGGACTCGAGGGACGGGTGTCGATCGCCGCGGTCAACGGTCCCACCGCCACCGTGATCGCCGGAGATGACGACGCCGTGCTGGCCGTCGCCGACCGCTGGCACCACCAGGGCGGGCAGGCCCGGCGGCTGCGCGTCAGCCACGCCTTCCATTCCCCGCGGATCGATCCGATGCTCGAGCAGTTCCGGCAGGTCGCGCAGGCACTGTCCTACCACCCGCCGCAGGTGCCGATCATATCGAACCTGACCGGGCAGCCCGTCAGCGCCGACGAGATCTGCGACCCCAACTACTGGGTGCAGCACGCCCGCCGCCCCGTCCGCTTTGCCGACAGCATCGCCTGGCTCGCCGGGCACGGGACTTCGGCGTTTCTGGAGGCCGGACCCGGCGGCGTGCTGACTGCACTGGCCCAGGACACGCTGGACCACGGTCAGCGCAACGCGGTCACCGTGGCGGTGCTGCGCCGCACCCTCACCGAACCGCACAGCGTCCTAACCGGCCTGGCCCAGCTGTTCCTGCACGGCGTCCGGATCGACTGGGCTGCGATGTTCCCCCGTGCGCGCACCGTGCCCCTGCCCCCGTACGCATTTCAGCGGCAAAGGTACTGGCTCGACGCCGCCGGCCCGGCGGGAGATCCGGAAACCTTCGGGCAGGCGGTGGTGGACCATCCGCTGCTCGGTGCTGCGCTGCGCCTGGCCGACGGTGACGGCGTGGTGCTTACCGGCAGGTTGTCGCTGCAGTCGCATCCATGGCTGGCCGAGCACACCGTCGCCGGAACGGTTTTGCTGCCCGGCACCGCGTTCATTGAACTGGCTGTGCGCGCCGGCGAGGAACTCGGTTGCCAGCGCATCGACGAGCTGACCTTGCAGATGCCACTGGTGCTACCCGACCACGGCGGGATCGCCGTCCAGGTGCGCGTCGGACCCGCCGACGACAAGGGCCGCCGGGCGGTGAGCGTGCACAGCCGGCCAGACGGCGACCCCGGTGGCGGGGCGTGGACCGCACACGCCGCCGGCATCCTTGCCGCCACGGCCGTCAGCGCTGCGACCGCATCATCGGAACCGGCCGCGTGGCCGCCGGCACACGCCACCCCCATCGACGTCGACGCGGTGTACGAGCGTCTGGCCGCCCTCGGCGTCGACTACGGCCCCGCCTTCGTCGGTCTGCGCCGTGCGTGGCGCACCGACACCGCAACGTTCGCCGAGGTAGCCCTCCCACCGCAGATCACCGACCAGGCGAGCCGATACGGTGTGCATCCCGCGTTGATGGACGCGGCCCTGCACGCCGTCGCTCTGCCCCAGCAGGCAGACGCCGCTGCCGACGCCGAAACACCGGCACTGCCGTTCGCCTGGGCGGGCGTGACGGTACACGCGGCAGCGGCCACCAGCCTGCGCGTGCGGATCACTCCCGCCGGCGCCACCGGTATGGCGCTGGATCTGAGCGACCCCTCGGGACGGCCCGTGGCCACGGTCGAGTCCCTCGTCGTCCGCCCGATCAACGCGCGGCAGCTGGCCTCCGCCCGCTCCGGCAACTACGAATCATTGTTGCGCCCGGACTGGGTGCCCGTGTCCACGACCGCGCCTACCCGGCCGGACGCCGCCTGGGCCTACATCGACGCCACCGAGGACGTCGCCAGGTTCCATTCCTCGAACACCTTCCCCGACGTCCGCGCCCTCAGCGAGGCCATCGAGGCCGGCGCCGCGGCACCCGAAACGGTGCTTGTGCCGTACACCCCCAGTACGGCGCAAAGCACTGACCCGCCCGCCGCGGCCCGGGCCGCGGCGGGCGGGGTCCTGGACGTATTGCAGGACTGGCTGGCCGACGAGCGTTACGCCGCCGGTCGGCTGATTGTGGTCACCCGCAACGCGGTCGTCGTGCCCAGCGCACCGACCGGCGCCCACGGACCCGTCGACTTGGCCGGCGCCGCCGTCTGGGGACTTGTGCGCGCCGCCCAGTCCGAACATCCAGGCCGCGTCGTCCTGGTCGACCTCGCCGACGAGGAGAACGCAGCCGCGGCGCTGCCGGCCGCCGTAGCCAGCGGGGAACCGCAGGTCGCGGTACGCGGCATGACGGTATACGCCGCCCGCCTGACGCGCCTGGGCGGCCTCGCACACCAGACCGCGCCCGAGCGTCTGGACCCGGACGGCACTGTCCTGATCACCGGTGGGACCGGCGCGCTCGGCGCCCTGACCGCCCGTCACTTGGTCATCGCGCACGGTGCCCGGCACCTGCTGCTGGCCAGCCGCAACGGTCCCCACGCCGCCGTCGTGCCGGACCTCACCGCAGAGATATCCGCATTGGGGGCCACCCTGACGGTGGCCGCCTGCGACACCGGGGACCGCACCGCGCTGGCCGCGCTTCTGGCCGCCATCCCGGCCGAACATCCGCTGACCGCCGTCATTCACACCGCCGGCGTCGTCGACGACGCCACGATCACCGCGCTCGGAGCCGACCAAATCGACCGGGTGTTCGGCCCGAAGGTCGATGCCGCATGGCACCTGCACGAGCTCACCGCGGATCTGAACCTGTCCGCGTTCGTGATGTTCTCGTCTGCCGCGGGCACTTTGGGCGGCCCCGGACAAGGCAACTACAGCGCCGCGAACGCGTTCCTGGACGCCCTGGCCATCCACCGGCGGGCCACCGGCCTGCCCGGGCTGTCGCTGGCCTGGGGACTGTGGGCGGAACCCACGAGCGGCATCACCGCGCGTCTCGGCGACGTCGATAAGGCCCGTATGGCACGCGGCGGCCTGACTCCGATGACCAGCGAGGAAGCTCTCGCCCTCTTCGACGCCGCCCTGACCGCCGACGAACCGGTCGTCGTACCGATCCGGCTCAACCCCGCGGCGTTGCATGCGGCGGCCACCGCCGGGACGCTGCCGCCGCTGCTGCGCGGACTGGTCCGGGTCCCCGCCCGCCGCGCCACCGACCATGACGCCACAGCGAACCTGGCAGCCGAGCTGGCCAACCTGCCCGAAACCGAACAGGTACGGGCGCTGCTGGACCTGATCCGCGGCCACGCCGCAACCGTGCTCGGCCACGCCGGCGCCCAGCAGGTACCCGTCGACCGCGGCTTCCTCGAGGTCGGCTTCGACTCGCTGACCGCGCTCGAACTGCGCAACCGGCTGAACGCGGCCACCGGGCTCACGCTGACCGCCACCGCCCTGTTCGACTACCCGACCCCGGCCGCGCTGGCCAGTCACATCCGCGACCAGCTCGCCGGCGTCGACCCCGCCCCAGCCACCACCGTCACGACCACCGCCGTCACCGATGAGCCGATCGCCATCATCGGCATGAGCTGCCGATACCCCGGCGGTGTCCGATCACCCGAACAACTGTGGAAGCTCGTCCGCGACGGCGACGACGCAATCACAGCTTTCCCCACAGGCCGCGGCTGGGACATCGACGCGCTGTACGACCCCGACCCAGACCACCCCGGCACCAGTTACACCCGCGAGGGCGGATTCTTGCACGACGCCGACGAATTCGATCCCGCCTTCTTCGGCATCAGCCCTCGCGAAGCCCTCGCCATGGACCCGCAGCAGCGGCTGCTGCTACAGGCCACCTGGGAGGCCTTCGAGTACGCCGGCATCGACCCCACCACGGTGCGTGGCACACCGACCGGAGTGTTCGCCGGGCTGATGTACAACGACTACCTGACCCGGCTCCACCAGACTCCCGACGGTCTGGAGGGCTACCTCGGTACCGGAAGCGCCGCCAGCATCGCCTCCGGCCGCGTCGCCTACACATTCGGTCTTCAGGGACCGGCAGTCACCGTGGACACCGCCTGCTCCTCCTCGCTGGTTGCCATGCACCTGGCCGCGCAGGCCTTGCGGCAGGGTGAATGCAGCCTGGCGTTGGCTGGCGGCGTCACAGTCATGTCCACCCCGGCAACCTTCGTCGAGTTCAGCCGGCAACGCGGGCTGGCACCCAACGGCAGATGCAAGCCCTTCGCCGCCGCCGCGGACGGCACCGGCTGGGGCGAAGGCCTGGGCCTGCTGCTGCTGGAACGCCTCTCCGACGCCCACCGCAACGGCCACCGCGTCCTCGCCGTCATCCGGGGTTCCGCCGTCAACCAGGACGGCGCCAGCAGCCAACTCACGGCCCCCAACGGCCCATCGCAGCAGCGGGTCATCCGCCAGGCCCTCGCCAACGCCCAACTTGCCCCGCAGGAAGTCGACGTCGTCGAGGCGCACGGGACCGGCACCACCCTCGGCGATCCCATCGAGGCGCAGGCACTGCTGGCCACCTACGGCAAGGACCGGCACGCCGACCGTCCGGTATTCCTCGGCTCGATCAAGTCGAACATCGGGCACACACAGGCCGCCGCCGGCGTCGCCGGGGTCATCAAGATGGTCATGGCGCTGCAGCACGGCCAGCTGCCGCAGACCCTGCACGTGGACCAGCCGTCGCCGCACGTGGACTGGTCGGCCGCAACGGTGCGCCTTCTGACCGAAACACAGCCCTGGCCCTCGACCGGCGGACCGCGCCGCGCGGCCGTATCCTCGTTCGGGATCAGCGGCACCAACGCCCATCTCATCCTTGAGGCCCCCGCCGCGCCTGAACCGGAAACCAGCGCAGAGGCGCCGCCCTCGGCCCGCACCACCCCTGAGACGCTGCCGTATCCGGTATCCGCCCGGTCACAGCAGGCGCTGCGTCGGCAGGCGGCACAGCTGCACGCTCACCTGGACGGACACCCAGACCTCGATCGCGCCGACATCAGCTATTCGCTGGCCGCCAGCCGCGCGCACCTCGATCACCGCGCAGTCATCCTGGCCCGCACCCGCGAAGAGCTGTTGGCCGACCTGAACCGCCTTGCCGAGGGTGGCGTCAGCCCCACCCTCGTGCAGCAAAAGCCGCTCCCGGACGCCCGTACCGTGTTCGTTTTCCCCGGTCAGGGCTCGCAATGGCCGGGCATGGCCGCGAAACTGATGGACACCGCTCCCGTGTTCCGTGAGCACCTGAACCGGTGCGCCGACGCGCTGGCGCAGTATGTCGAATGGAACCTGATCGACGTGCTGAGCGAGACCCCGGGGGCACCACCGCTCGAGCGGGTGGACGTCGTGCAACCGGTGCTGTTCGCGGTGATGACCTCCCTGGCCGCGCTGTGGCGCTCACACGGCATCGTCCCGGCCGCCGTGATCGGCCACTCCCAAGGTGAGATCGCAGCCGCCTACGTCGCTGGGGCCCTATCGCTGGACGACGCCGCCCGGGTGGTCGCGCTGCGCAGCGCCGCCCTGGCGACGCTACCCCCCGGCGGGGGCATGATGTCGCTGCCGCTGCCCGCCGACCAGGCCACCGAGAAGATAGCGGCTTGGTCCGGGCAGATTGCGGTGGCCGCCGTCAACGGACCCGACGCCACGGTAGTCAGCGGCGACGAGCCGGCGCTGCGCGAACTGCTCGCCGTCTGCGAACGTGACGAGATCCGGGCGCGGATGATCGCCGTCGACTACGCCTCTCATGGCCACCACGTCGAAGCATTGCGGGAGCGGCTGCTCGACGCGCTCGCACCCATCACCCCCCGCACCGCCCGGATCCCGTTCTACTCCACCGTCACCGGCCACGCCCTCGACACCACCGGCCTAGACGCCGGCTACTGGTACACCAACCTGCGCCAACCGGTCCAGTTCGAACAGGCCACCCGCACGTTGCTGGCCGAAGGCCACGGCGTGTTCGTGGAGGTGAGCCCGCACCCAGTGCTGACCGTGGGCCTGCAGCAGACCATCGACGCCGCCGCTGCCGGCGCGGTCGCGGTCGGGTCGCTTCGCCGCGACGACGGAGGCCTCGACCGGTTCTGGACCTCGCTGTCCCAGGTATACACCTGCGGCGTGCCGGTGGACTTCTCCGCTGCCTCCGCCGGCACCAGTCGCCGGGCAGTGCCGCTGCCGACCTACGCGTTCGCCCGCGAGTCGTTCTGGCTGCAGTCGGCGCGCACCAACGGGAACCTGGCCGACGTGGGTCAGGGCGCCATCGACCACCCACTGCTCGGGGCGGCGGTGCATCTGGCCGATCGCGACGAGATCGTGCTCACGGGCCGGCTGTCCCTGCACACCCACCCGTGGCTGGCCGACCACGCCGTCGCGCACGTTGTCCTGCTGCCCGGCACCGCCTTCGTGGAACTGGCCATCCGCGCCGGTGACGAAGCCGGCTGTGACCGGATCGAGGAACTCACCCTGGAACAACCGCTGACGCTGCCCGAACGAGGCGCCGTGGCCCTGCAGGTCCGGGTCGGGCCGCCCGACGACTCGGGCCGCCGCGCCCTGAGCGTGCATTCGCGCGCCGAGGACGACAGCGGCCAGCCGGACTGGGTCCAGCATGCCAGCGGCAGCCTCGCCGGCAGCCACGAACCCGTCCCTCAGCAGTGGCAGCAATGGCCACCCACGGGCGCCACCGTCATCGACCTGAACGGGCATTACGACATCGCCACGCAGGCCGGCTACCACTACGGACCCGCGTTCCAAGGACTTCGCGCGGCGTGGCGGCGAGGAGACGACATCTTCGCGGAGGTGGCCCTGTCCGGCGACGCCACTGACGAAACCAGCCGATTCGGGCTGCACCCGGCTCTGCTCGACGCGGCTACCCATGCGATGGCACTCATCGGCCGGCCCGGCACCGATGTGCGGCTACCGTTCGCCTGGCGTGGGGTGCGGTTGCACGCCGCCGCCGCGAACGCCCTGCGGGTGCGGCTGTCCCCGACCGGCCCGGACACCGTCGCCGTCGCCGTCGCCGACCCCACAGGCCAGCCCGTACTCACCGCGGAAGCGTTGGCGGTACGCACCGTGCCAGCGGAGCAGCTCGACCGGCTGCACGTCAGGCAGCCCGGCTCGCTGCTGCACGTCGAATGGAATACGGTCGTGCCCGGCAGCCAGGAGCCGTCCGCCCGCCGCTTCGCCACCGTCGGCGCCGACCACCCCAGCGTCGGTCCGGTACTGCACCAAGCGGGCGTTCCGGTGGACACCTACCCGAACTTGAGCGCGGTGGCCGCCGCCATCGACGCCGGGCAACCGGCACCGGACGTGCTCGTTCTGGCCTGCGCAGAACTTGACGCCGGCGATACCGCGGCCCAGGCACATGCTGGCGTGACCCGTCTGCTGCACGTACTGCAGGCCTACCTGGCCGACCAACGATGGGCCCACACGCACCTGCTGGTCCTGACCACGGCAGCGGTCTCCGCAGGCGGCGAAGATGTCACCGACCTGCCCCACGCGGCCGTTTGGGGACTGGCCCGCTCCGCGCAGTCCGAACACCCGGGCCGGCTCACTCTGGTCGACCACGACGGCCACGACGCCTCAGCACAGGCCTTGCCGACCGTCCTGGACTGCGGCGAACCGCAGGTCGTTGTCCGTAACGGTCAGGTCCTGGCGCCACGCC
This sequence comes from Micromonospora sp. NPDC085948, assembly GCF_040686315.1. NCBI lineage: Bacteria > Bacillati > Actinomycetota > Actinomycetes > Micromonosporales > Micromonosporaceae > Micromonospora > Micromonospora sp. NPDC085948. The sequence goes on from NZ_JBFBJW010000029.1 coordinate 8,327, forward strand.
TCGCCCGGACCAGCACCAACTCGCCCAGCACACCGCCGTTGTTGGGTGGGCAGGGCACAGTGCTGGTGACCGGCGGGACGGGGACGTTGGGTGCGTTGGTGGCCCGGCATCTGGTGAGCGCGTACGG
>NZ_JBFBJW010000030.1:0-8058 GCF_040686315.1 Micromonospora sp. NPDC085948
CCCAGCATCACCCTCGACCAGGGCCTCGCCGACACCGTCACCTGGTACCGCGACAACCGCACCTGGTGGGAACCCCTCAAGACCACACCCACCGCATGACCCGCCTACTCGTCACCGGCGCCGGCGGGATGCTCGGCCGGGACCTGGTCACCGTGCTGCACACCCGGCCCGACCTCAAGGTGACCGCCGCCAGCCGGGCCGACCTGGACATCACCGATCCCGCCGCCGTCCGCGAGGCCGTCGCCGAGCACGACATCGTGATCAACACGGCGGCGTGGACAAATGTCGACGGCGCCGAGACCAACGAGGCGGCGGCCACCGCCGTCAACGGCAACGGCGTCGCGAACCTCGCGTCGGCGTGCGCCGCCAGCGGCAGCCGGCTCATCCAGATCTCCACCGACTACGTCCTCGCCGGCGATGCCCAGTCCCCCTACCCGGAGGACGCCCCCACCGCGCCGGTCAACGCGTACGGCCGGGGCAAGCTGGTCGGCGAGCAGGCGGTCGCCCGACTACTGCCCGACAGTGGCTACGTGGTCCGCACCGCCTGGCTGTACGGCGCGCACGGCCCGAACTTCGTGGCCACCATGCTCCGGCTCGCCGGCCAGCGGGAGTTCATCAGCGTGGTCGACGACCAGCACGGCCAGCCCACCTGGTCCTACCGGCTCGCCGAACAGCTCGTCGCACTCGCCGACGCCGCCCTCGCCGGCCAGGCCGCCGCCGGCGTCTACCACAGCACCTGTGCCGGCCAGACCACCTGGTACGGGCTCGCCCGCGCGGCGTTCACGCTGGCCGGTCTGGACCCCGACCGGATCCGACCCACCACCAGTGACCGGTATCCTCTTCCTGCCCCCCGTCCGGCGTACAGTGTGCTAGCACACAGCCGCTGGGCGGCCGCAGGTCTGCCGTCGCTCCCCGACTGGCATGCCACTCTCGTCGACGCATTCGACTCCCCCGCTCCGCCCGCTCCGTGGAAGGTCGCATGAAGCTCACCCTCGTCACCGGGTTGACCGGCCTGATATTGCTCGCCACCATCGTCGAGCTGCTGCGCCGCCGGCAGCTTCGCGAAAAGTACGGCATGCTCTGGCTCGGCGTCCTGGTGATCGTCATCCCCCTGTCGCTCTTCCCCCGCCTGCTGGACAACGTCGCCGAACTGCTCGGCGTCGCCTCCGGCGTCAGCCTCGTGCTCTTCCTCGGCATCGTCTTCCTGCTGCTGGTCTGCGTGCACCTCAGCTGGGAGGTCAGCCACCTGGAAGAAGAGACCCGCACCCTGGCCGAAGACTTCGCCCTGCTCCGTACCGAGATCGACGCCGAGCGAGCGGCCCGAAACGAACTGGTGTCCCACGATGGTTAACGGCAAGCGGGTCCTGATCATCATCCCGGCGCTCAACGAGTCCGGCTCGATCGCCGACGTGGTCGGCGAGGTCCGCGGCGAGCTGCCCGGCGTCGACGTGATCGTCATCGACGACGGCTCCACCGACCGCACCGCCGCGGTCGCCGCCGCGGCCGGCGCCCGCGTGGCCAAGCTGCCGTACAACCTCGGCGTCGGCGGCGCCATGCGGGTCGGGTACCGGTACGCGCGCGACCACGACTACGACGTCGCCATCCAGATCGACGCGGACGGCCAGCACGACCCCCGGTACGTGCCGAAGCTCGTCGACCTGCTCGACGAGACCGACCTGGTGATCGGCGCCCGGTTCGCCGGCGAGGGTGACTACAACGTCCGCGGCCCCCGCCGCTGGGCCATGGTCATGCTCTCCGGTGTGCTGTCCCGCGTCGCGCACACCAAGCTCACCGACACCACCTCCGGGTTCCGGGCCGCCAACCGTCGGGTGATCGAGATGTTCGCCACCTGGTACCCGGTGGAGTACCTGGGCGACACCGTGGAGACGCTCGTGCACACCGCCCGACGCGGCTACACCATCCGCCAGGTGCCGGTGGCCATGCGCAAGCGGATGGCGGGCACCCCCAGCCACTCCCCCGCCAAGGCCATGATCTACCTCGGCCGCGCCTTCGCCGTCCTCACGTTGGCGCTCATTCGCCGGTGATCCGCCGGCTCCTGAGTCTGGTCCCACCGGGCACCGTCGCCGTCGGCGCCGGTCTCGCCCTGCTGGGACTCGCCTCCTACGTTCACCTGGCGGTCGCCGGGCACAGTCTCACCGAGGCGGACTACAACTCCCTCTCCGTGCTCTGGACGATCGTCTTCACCCTCGGCATCGGCCTGTTCATGCCGGTCGAGCAGGAGGTCGCCCGACTCGTCGCCGCCCGGCACAGCCAGGGCCTCCCCCCCGGGCCGGTACTGGCCCGGGGGGCGGCCCTGGCCGCCGGCCTGCTCGCCGCCGTCGTCGCGCTGATCGTCGTCTTCCGGGAGACGCTCGCCGACCGGCTCTTCGCCGGCGACGGCACCATGGTCACCGTCCTGATCGGCGCGCTGGCCGGACTCGCCGTCGCGCACACCACCCGCGGCATCCTCTCCGGCCTGCAACTGTTCCCCTGGTACGGCACCCAACTCGGCATCGACGGCGGCCTCCGGATCGCGCTGGTCACCGTCCTCGGCCTGAACGGTGTCACCGACCCCGTCTGGTACGGCGCGGTGCTGGTCATCGCGCCCGTCGCCGGCGCCATCCTCACTGCACCACCGGTCCTGCGCGCCGTCGGCGGCGGCGTTCCCGTGACCTGGGCGAGCCTGGTGCGCGGCCTCGGCCTCCTCATCGCCTCCAGCCTGCTCGCCCAGGTCGTGGTCAACATCGGCGTGATCAACGTCAAGGTGCTGGACCCATCCGACGAGGCGACCGCCGGCGCGCTGCTCTCCGCGCTGGTGCTGGTCCGGATCCCGCTGTTCGTCTTCGCCTCGTTGCAGGCATCGCTGCTGCCCGGCCTCTCCACCTCGGCCAGCACCGGCGACCTCACCGGCTTCCACAGCCTGCTGCGCCGCGCCCTGGGCATCGTCAGCGCCCTCGGCCTCACCGGTGCCGTCCTCGCCGTGCTTGTCGGCCCACAACTGGTGCAGACCCTCTTCGACGCGCCCGGAGTCCTCGGCCACGCCGACTTCGCCTGGCTCGCCGTCGCCACCCTCGCCTACCTGTGGGCGATGGTCCTCGGCCAGGCACTCCTGGCCCTCGACCGGCACCGGGCACAGGCCCTCGCCTGGGCCATCGGGGTGGCCGCCCTGGTCGCCGCGACGCTCGCCCCGGTCTCCACCGCGCTGCGAGTCGAGCTCGGCTACGCCATCGGCTCCGTCGTGGTCGCCGCCGTCATGGCCGTGCTGCTGCGCACCCACGCCGCCCGCCCGGCAGCACCCACCGCCGCCCCGACCTTCGAGGCCGCCGCGCCGGGAGTGACCGCAGGACCCTGACCTGGGCCACACCCCCACGCATCACGGCCACACCGGCCCGCGACGCTCGGGACGCCCGCCGCCGCAGATGCTGGACGTACGGCGGCGGGCGGCCCGAACACCGGACCGCCCGCCGCCGTACCAACAGGTGTTACTTGCCGTCCGCCGGCTTGTCCTCCAGGTCAGCGGATGCCGCCGACGTCGTCGGCTTGTGCGACTCGGTGGTGGGCTGCGCCGGAGTGTCCGGGCCACCCGCCTCCGCCGGCTGCTCCGCGGCGGACACATCGCCGTCCAGCAACGCGGTCAGCGCCGCACCGGTGATCCGGCGGAACGTACGCCCCACCCGGTGACGGTCCAACACCGCCACCTCCAACTGGTTGGCGGCGATCGTCCGGGCCGCGCCGCCCTCACCACCAACCGTGCTCAACGCCTGCACCGCCACCCGGGCCGCCTCGCCGAGGGACATGTCCGCACGGTGCTGGGACTTCAGCACACCGGTGATCGCCTCAGCCTGGCCGCCCATGGCCATCCGCCCCGGCTCGTCGTTGACCGAACCGTCGTACGTCAGCCGGTACAACTCGTCGTCGTCCGCGGTCGCCCCGACCTCCGCCACGCAGATCTCCACCTCGAACGGCTTCGACTGCTCGGTGAAGATCGCACCGAGCGTCTGCGCGAACGCGTTGGCCAGAGCCCGCCCGGTGACGTCCCGCCGGTCGTAGCTGAGCCCGTTCAGGTCGGCCATCCGCACACCGGCCCGGCGCAGATTCTCGAACTCGTTGTACCGACCGACCGCGGCGAACCCGATCCGGTCGTAGATCTCGCTGACCTTGTGCAGGGCGCTGGAGAGGTTCTCCGCGACGAAGAGCACCCCGCCGGAATAGCTGAGGACCACGGCGCTGCGACCCCGAGCGATGCCCTTGCGGGCCAACTCGGAGCGGTCGCGCATGATCTGTTCGGGCGAGGCGTAGAACTGCATGGCCACGGCGGCGGTTCTCCTTACGGCGCGGTGCTGACGACTGCTGACTGGTGGGGGTGGACGGGGCTCACCCGCCCGGGTTCTCCATCCGACCGGCGACCACGCCCTCGGCGATCGCCGCCGTCTCGGCGTCGGTCAACCGGCGGGTGCCCTCGGCGGTAGCGGTCATCACCACCGGGTAGATCCGACGGGTCAGATCCGGTCCGCCGGTCGCGGTGTCGTCGTCCGCCGCGTCGTAGAGCGCCTCGACCGCGAGGCGGGTGGCGTCGTCGACCGACACACCGGCCCGGAAGCGCTTCTTCAGCGCCGACTTCGCGAAGAGCGAGCCGGAGCCGATCGCGTCGTACCCGGTCTCCTCGTACGGACCGCCGGTCACGTCGAAGCTGAAGATCCGACCGGCCCGCGCCGGATCGGCGGCGGCCAGGTCGAACCCGGCGAACAGCGGGACCACGGCCAGGCCCTGCATGGCCGCACCCAGGTTGCCGCGGATCATCGACGCCAACCGGTTGGCCTTGCCGTCGAGCGAGAGCATCGCGCCCTCGATCTTCTCGTAGTGCTCAAGCTCCACCTGGAACAGTCGCATCAGCTCGATCCCGATGCCCGCGGTGCCCGCGATCCCCACCAGGGAGTACGCGTCGGCCGGGTGCACCTTCTCGATGTCACGCTGGGCGATCAGGTTGCCCATGGTGGCCCGCCGGTCGCCGGCCATCACGACGCCACCGGCGGCCGAGATCGCCACGATGGTGGTCGCGTGCGGCGCCAGGTCCGCTGCCATGCCCGGCGGCAACGGCCGCCGGCCGGGCAGCATCTCGGGGGCCACCCGACTCAGGAACGTCGTGAAGGAGGACGTCCCCGCGTTGGTGAACACATCTGGTAGACGCCCGGATGGATCAAAGCCCGCTGCCACGTGGTTCCTCTCAGATACGTGATCGCCCTGGCCAGCCTCGTGGGACTGTCACGGAACTGGCCAAGACCACCGTTGCAGTTGAAGCAGAGTATCCCGCGCACCCACCCGGTGCGATGATCGTGGTCCAGATGTTGCGGGTCCGCGCCGCCACAGATCGCGCAGACCCCGCCCTGCTCGGCCAGGAGCTCCTGAAACTCCTTCTCCCCGACGCCGTACCGCCGCCGCAGGTGGTACTCGCGGTTACCCCCGTACAGCCGCTCTTTGGTCTCTCTGGTCCTCGTGTTGTGGCAGGGCTTGCAGTAGGTGGCATATCCGGAGGTGTCCGCCCGGTTACGGGGGAAGGCATCGAACGGCTTGACCGCATCGCAGGTCGGACAGAACTTGTGGCCCTCGGGCACGACGCGGCCTTCGCGCACCTCGCGGTCGAACTTTGCCTTCACCCGACGCGCGTAACTTGCCTTGGATCGCTCGTTGAAGCAGGGCTTGCAGTAACTGCCTCGCCCATCCGGTCTCTTGGAACTCGCACAGAACAGATCGAGCGGCTTCCATTCACTGCAGTCTCGGCAGCGGCGAAGGCCATCCCGATCATCACTCGCTCTAGGCATGTCCGAATTGACCCTATATGCTCACTGACCTCCTTTTTGCACGTAGCCCCTCACGAACTCCTCTGCGTTTTCTTCGAGGACGGAGTCGATCTCGTCGAGGAGGTCGTCGACGTCCTCGGTGATCTCGGCGTGCCGCTCGGCCACCTCGGGGTTGGCCTCGGTGGTGACGTCCTCGATTTCCTCGCCCTGACGGGACTTGCCGGACTGCGACTGGCCGCCGCTGTCATGAGTGGCCATTGCTGCCTCCTCCACGATCGTCTGCGATGAACTTACCTCGCGCGGGCGACGAAAAGCCCGCCGCGCGCCGGCTTGCGGCACGCGGCGGGCATAAGGACGTGCGTTCAGCCGCCGGTCAACGTCTCCAGCAGATCCTTCGCGCTGGCGCAGCGGTCGAACAGCGCCCCGACGTGCGCGCGCGTGCCGCGCTCCGGCTCCATCATCGGCACCCGGACGAGCGACTCCCGGCCCACGTCGAAGATCACCGAGTCCCAGCTCGCGGCGACGACCTCGGACGCGTACTGGGCCAGGCAGCGGCCCCGGAAGTAGGCCCGGGTGTCCTCCGGCGGCTCGGTCATCGCGGTACGCGTCTCGTCGTCGGTGAGCAGCGTCTTCATCGCCTTTCGGGTGACCAGGCGGTGGTAGAGGCCCTTCTCCGGCCGGACGTCGGAATACTGCAGGTCGACCAGTTGCAGCTTGTGCGCCCCCCAGCCGAGCTTCTCCCGCTCCCGGTAACCCTCGAGCAGCCGCAGTTTGGCCACCCAGTCCAACTCGTCGGCGCAGAGCATCGGGTCCCGGCCGAGCCGGTCCAGCACGCTCTCCCAGCGGTCGAGCACATCGACGGTCTGCTCGTCGGCGTCGGTGCCGTAGCGGTCGTCGACAAAGGACCGGGCGCGCTCCAGGTACGCCCACTGCAGGTCGAGTGCGGTGAGCCGGCGACCGTCGCGCAGTCGCATGAGGTGCGCCAGGCCGGGATCGTGGCTGACCGCGCGCAGCTCGCTGACCGGGTCGGCGATGCCGAGGTCGGCGCCGAGCGCCTTCTCCTCGATCATGTTGAGGATCAGGGCGGTGGTGCCGACCTTGAGGTAGGTGGAGATCTCGGAGAGGTTGGCGTCGCCGATGATCACGTGCAGCCGGCGGTACTTGTCGGCGTCGGCGTGCGGCTCGTCGCGGGTGTTGATGATGGGCCGCTTGAGGGTGGTCTCCAGGCCCACCTCGACCTCGAAGAAGTCGGCGCGTTGGGAGATCTGGAAGCCGCTCTGCCCGCCGTCCTGACCGATGCCGACCCGGCCCGCCCCGCAGACGATCTGGCGGGTGACGAAGAACGGCGTCAGGTACGCCACGATGTCGGCGAACGGGGTCTGCCGGCGCATCAGGTAGTTCTCGTGGGCGCCGTAGCTGGCGCCCTTGTTGTCGGTGTTGTTCTTGTAGAGGTGGATCGGCTGGCTGCCCGGGATGGTGGCGGCCCGGCGGGACGCCTCGGCCATCACCCGCTCGCCGGCCTTGTCCCAGCGCACGATGTCGCGGGGGGTGGTGACCTCCGGGGTGGAGTATTCGGGGTGGGCGTGGTCGACGTAGAGACGGGCGCCGTTGGTGAGTATCACGTTGGCGAGGCCGAGGTCCTCGTCCGCGAGGGCCTCGGCGGGATCGTAGGCGGCCCCGGAGTAGGTGAATCCGCGGGCGTCGCGCAGCGGCGACTCTTCCTCGTAGTCCCAGCGGGCTCGACCACCCCGGTTGAGCTCGGGGCGTGCCCCGTAGGCGTTGACCACCTGTGATGAGGTGACCATCGGGTTGGCTCCGGCCTGTCCGGGCACGGAGATTCCGTACTCGACTTCGGTGCCCATGATCCGACGTACCGTCATGCGACCACTCGCTTCGCTCGCCCCTGGAGCCGGCGTACCCGCCGCTCACACCATCGAGACTAGTCTGCGCGGTGGCGTACCGCGCGGCCCTGCCGGTCGGCGCGGCGCAGCTGCCGTGCCGTGGCGGGTCGCGGTGGCACCCCGCTCCGCCGGCGCGGCGCGCCCGTTGCGCGCGTGAATGCCGTCGATGGCCCGCGGGTCGGCCGCGACGGGCCGCCGTGGGCGGGGTGCGGACGCGCGGGCTGGTGGGACGCACGCAGCGGCGGCACCGGACGAGGTCCGGTGGCGCCGCGGGCGGGGCGAGGTTCTGGGCGGGGGTGGGGGGGGGGGCGATGGACAGATCGGAAGAGGGGGGGGTTGGGGAAGAGTGGTGAAATTTC
>NZ_JBFBJW010000031.1:0-5581 GCF_040686315.1 Micromonospora sp. NPDC085948
CCGGCCGCAGGCCGCAGGGTCGCGCAACATCCTGGTTGTAGTGGGGTCAGCACGTCGGGGACAGCACCAGATTCTGGTTCGAGCGTGACCTTGCCTCCGGCGCGAGGAACCCGGGTCGGTGAACCCACCAATCGGCAGACGCAGAAAAGGCCACCCCGTGATGGGGTGGCCGTTTCTGGAAGATTGTCCGGCGGCGTCCTACTCTCCCACACCCTCACGAGTGCAGTACCATCGGCGCTGGAGGGCTTAGCTTCCGGGTTCGGAATGTAACCGGGCGTTTCCCCTCCGCCATGACCGCCGTAACTCTATGAACATATCAAACAACCCCGGGCACACACACGCGGGTGTTCGCTTGTTCAGAGTTGCACAGTGGACGCGTAGCAGCTTAGTAGTCAAGTCCTCGGCCTATTAGTACCGGTCAACTGAACCCGTTACCGGGCTTACATTTCCGGCCTATCAACCCAGTCGTCTAGCTGGGGGCCTTACCCCACCAAGGTGGGTGGGATACCTCATCTTGAAGCAGGCTTCCCGCTTAGATGCTTTCAGCGGTTATCCCTTCCGAACGTAGCTAACCAGCCGTGCCCTTGGCAGGACAACTGGCACACCAGAGGTTCGTCCGTCCCGGTCCTCTCGTACTAGGGACAGCCCTTCTCAAGTATCCTACGCGCACGGCGGATAGGGACCGAACTGTCTCACGACGTTCTAAACCCAGCTCGCGTACCGCTTTAATGGGCGAACAGCCCAACCCTTGGGACCTGCTACAGCCCCAGGATGCGACGAGCCGACATCGAGGTGCCAAACCATCCCGTCGATATGGACTCTTGGGGAAGATCAGCCTGTTATCCCCGGGGTACCTTTTATCCGTTGAGCGACACCGCTTCCACTCGCAAGTGCCGGATCACTAGTCCCGACTTTCGTCCCTGCTCGACCTGTCAGTCTCACAGTCAAGCTCCCTTGTGTACTTGCACTCAACACCTGATTGCCAACCAGGCTGAGGGAACCTTTGGGCGCCTCCGTTACCTTTTAGGAGGCAACCGCCCCAGTTAAACTACCCACCAGACACTGTCCCTGAACCGGATAACGGTCCGAAGTTAGATACCCAAATCAACCAGAGTGGTATTTCAAGATTGCCTCCACCCATACTGGCGTATGGACTTCACCGGCTCCCACCTATCCTACACAAGCTAATTCGAGTACCAATGTCAAGCTATAGTAAAGGTCCCGGGGTCTTTCCGTCCTGCCGCGCGTAACGAGCATCTTTACTCGTACTGCAATTTCGCCGGGCCTGTGGTTGAGACAGTGGGGAAGTCGTTACGCCATTCGTGCAGGTCGGAACTTACCCGACAAGGAATTTCGCTACCTTAGGATGGTTATAGTTACCACCGCCGTTTACTGGCGCTTAAGTTCTCCGCTTCGCCCCCGAAAGAGCTAACAGGTCCCCTTAACGTTCCAGCACCGGGCAGGCGTCAGTCCATATACATCGAATTACTTCTTCGCATGGACCTGTGTTTTTAGTAAACAGTCGCTTCCCCCTGCTCTCTGCGGCCATACAACGCTCCACCCGCGCGGGGCTTCACGTCTCCGGCCCCCCTTCTCCCTAAGTTACGGGGGCAATTTGCCGAGTTCCTTAACCACAGTTCGCCCGATCGCCTCGGTATTCTCTACCTGACCACCTGTGTCGGTTTGGGGTACGGGCCGCTAAGAACTCGCTAGAGGCTTTTCTCGGCAGCATAGGATCACTGACTTCACCTGAATCGGCTCGGCATCACGTCTCAGCCTTATATGTGTTGCGGATTTGCCTACAACACGGCCTACACGCTTACCCCGGCACAACCACCGGCCGGGCTCAGCTACCTTCCTGCGTCACCCCATCGCTTGACTACTACCCATCAGGTTCCCACGCTCCCCATTCGCAACCCGAAGGTCTTGAACGGTTTGGGTGGTTAGCACAACGAGGTTCATCAGGGACGCTCTTTCGCGGGTACGGGAATATCAACCCGTTGTCCATCGACTACGCCTCTCGGCCTCGCCTTAGGTCCCGACTCACCCAGGGCGGATTAGCCTGGCCCTGGAACCCTTGGTCATCCGGCGGAAGGGTTTCTCACCCTTCTTTCGCTACTCATGCCTGCATTCTCACTCGTGCCGCGTCCACAACTGGGTCACCCCGCTGCTTCACTCGCGGCACGACGCTCCCCTACCCATCCACACACCTGCACAAGGAATCAAGTCCAAGCGAGGATAAAATGTGAATGCCACAGCTTCGGCGGTGTGCTTGAGCCCCGCTACATTGTCGGCGCGGAACCACTTGACCAGTGAGCTATTACGCACTCTTTAAAGGGTGGCTGCTTCTAAGCCAACCTCCTGGTTGTCTATGCGACCCCACATCCTTTTCCACTTAGCACACGCTTAGGGGCCTTAGCTGGTGATCTGGGCTGTTTCCCTCTCGACTACGAAGCTTATCCCCCGCAGTCTCACTGCCGCGCTCTCACTTACCGGCATTCGGAGTTTGGCTGATTTCGGTAAGCTTGTGGGCCCCCTAGACCATCCAGTGCTCTACCTCCGGCAAGAAACACGCGACGCTGCACCTAAATGCATTTCGGGGAGAACCAGCTATCACGGAGTTTGATTGGCCTTTCACCCCTAACCACAGGTCATCCCCCAATTTTTCAACATTGGTGGGTTCGGCCCTCCACGCGGTCTTACCCGCGCTTCAGCCTGCCCATGGCTAGATCACTCCGCTTCGGGTCTAGGACACGCGACTGAATCGCCCTATTCAGACTCGCTTTCGCTACGGCTCCCCCACACGGGTTAACCTCGCCACATGCCACTAACTCGCAGGCTCATTCTTCAAAAGGCACGCCGTCACCCCGCAAGGCTCCGACGGATTGTAGGCGAACGGTTTCAGGTACTATTTCACTCCCCTCCCGGGGTACTTTTCACCATTCCCTCACGGTACTTGTCCGCTATCGGTCACCAGGAAGTATTTAGGCTTACCAGGTGGTCCTGGCAGATTCACGGCAGATTTCAGGGGTCCGCCGCTACTCGGGAACACCCACAGAAGGTCAGCAACTTTCACCTACCGGACTCTCACCGTCTACGGTCAGCCATTCCAGACTGTTCGACTAGCCACTAACTTTGTAACTCCTCGAACAAGTGTCAGCTTGTTCAGCGGGGTCCCACAACCCCGACCACGCAACCCCTGACAGGTATCACACGCAGCCGGTTTAGCCTCGATCCGCTTTCGCTCGCCACTACTCACGGAATCACTAAATTGTTTTCTCTTCCTGCGGGTACTGAGATGTTTCACTTCCCCGCGTTCCCTCCACACACCCTATGTGTTCAGGTGTGGGTGACACCACATGACTGGTGCCAGGTTTCCCCATTCGGACACCCTGGGATCACAGCTTGGTTGACAGCTCCCCCAGGCCTATCGCGGCCTCCCACGTCCTTCATCGGCTCCTGGTGCCAAGGCATTCACCGTTCGCCCTTGACAACTTGACCACAAAGATGCTCGCGTCCACTGTGCAATTCTCAACAAACGACCAACCCACAACCCGATCCGCCCCACACCAAACCCAACCCAACGGTCAGCGGTATGCGAGGCCAGGCCATGCCTGGCAGACTCCCAGCCCCCACACCGGAGGGCTGGCCAAGTCTCTGAAACAACAACCAACGGTTGTTCCTTCAGGACCCAACAGGGTGCTTACATTCCTCCTCAGCCGCACCAGGGACTTCGTTCCCACCACCCCGAAAGGCAGCTGTACTAGAAGGAACCCGGCCGTTGCCGAGGAAAAACTTGCCAGTGTCTCCGCCATCTGAGCACCCCACCACCACAGTCGGGCGGTGCGGGCTCCTTACCGACTTTCGTCGGAAGGTGCTCCTTAGAAAGGAGGTGATCCAGCCGCACCTTCCGGTACGGCTACCTTGTTACGACTTCGTCCCAATCGCCAGCCCCACCTTCGACGGCTCCCTCCCACAAGGGGTTGGGCCACCGGCTTCGGGTGTTGCCGACTTTCGTGACGTGACGGGCGGTGTGTACAAGGCCCGGGAACGTATTCACCGCAGCGTTGCTGATCTGCGATTACTAGCGACTCCGACTTCACGGGGTCGAGTTGCAGACCCCGATCCGAACTGAGACCGGCTTTTTGGGATTCGCTCCACCTCACGGTATCGCAGCCCATTGTACCGGCCATTGTAGCATGCGTGAAGCCCTGGACATAAGGGGCATGATGACTTGACGTCATCCCCACCTTCCTCCGAGTTGACCCCGGCAGTCTTCGATGAGTCCCCGCCATAACGCGCTGGCAACATCGAACGAGGGTTGCGCTCGTTGCGGGACTTAACCCAACATCTCACGACACGAGCTGACGACAGCCATGCACCACCTGTGACCGCCCCCGAAGGACCTCACATCTCTGCGAGTTTTGCGGCCATGTCAAACCCAGGTAAGGTTCTTCGCGTTGCATCGAATTAATCCGCATGCTCCGCCGCTTGTGCGGGCCCCCGTCAATTCCTTTGAGTTTTAGCCTTGCGGCCGTACTCCCCAGGCGGGGCGCTTAATGCGTTAGCTGCGGCACAGGAAACCGGAGAGGTCCCCCACACCTAGCGCCCAACGTTTACAGCGTGGACTACCAGGGTATCTAATCCTGTTCGCTCCCCACGCTTTCGCTCCTCAGCGTCAGTATCGGCCCAGAGACCCGCCTTCGCCACCGGTGTTCCTCCTGATATCTGCGCATTTCACCGCTACACCAGGAATTCCAGTCTCCCCTACCGAACTCTAGCCTGCCCGTATCGACCGCAGGCTTGGGGTTGAGCCCCAAGTTTTCACGGTCGACGCGACAAGCCGCCTACGAGCTCTTTACGCCCAATAAATCCGGACAACGCTCGCACCCTACGTCTTACCGCGGCTGCTGGCACGTAGTTGGCCGGTGCTTCTTCTGCAGGTACCGTCACTCTCGCTTCGTCCCTGCTGAAAGAGGTTTACAACCCGAAGGCCGTCATCCCTCACGCGGCGTCGCTGCATCAGGCTTCCGCCCATTGTGCAATATTCCCCACTGCTGCCTCCCGTAGGAGTCTGGGCCGTGTCTCAGTCCCAGTGTGGCCGGTCGCCCTCTCAGGCCGGCTACCCGTCGTCGCCTTGGTAGGCCATCACCCCACCAACAAGCTGATAGGCCGCGAGCCCATCCCAAGCCGAAAAACTTTCCACCCCCAGCCATGCGGCCGGAAGTCCTATTCGGTATTAGCCCCGGTTTCCCGGGGTTATCCCAAAGCTTGGGGCAGGTTGCTCACGTGTTACTCACCCGTTCGCCGCTCGAGTACCCCGAAGGGCCTTTCCGCTCGACTTGCATGTGTTAAGCACGCCGCCAGCGTTCGTCCTGAGCCAGGATCAAACTCTCCAACAAAAAATTAGTTGAACAGCATCCTGACAACAAACAAATGTTGCCAAAGGAATCCCAACCAGCCAGCAAAAACTGACCAGTCCGGGGTATAAATCATAATTGGCACTGGCTTTACAAGCACCCTGTTGAGTTCTCAAAGAACAACCACACACCGACCAGAAGCCCCACCTCAGTGGAACCCC
>NZ_JBFBJW010000032.1:0-5405 GCF_040686315.1 Micromonospora sp. NPDC085948
CGATGCGCACATATGAGTCGTCGCGGCTCGCGTCCCCACGCGAGAGGAAGTTGATCTCGCGTGGGTATCCATGAACTCTGGTGTCCGAGGGGGGATTCGAACTCTTGTACGCGTCATATGTGCACCATTCTGGGGTGCACATGCTCATAGATTACGGTACGACCAGGATTGGCTCAAGCCGGCATCCCTATCACCCTGCGTGAGAGCCAGAATAGCAGTCTGAACGCGCGGCTTCGAAGATTCCAACCCGCTCGCCTCGTTATCAACCGGCCGAGATTAAGGTGAGGCCATCGAGTTAGATCCCGCTGCTCCTGCGCTGGTGAGCTTTTAGTTTCTCGGCGCGGGACAGATCGCGAACAAAGAAATAAGCGACGGGATCGATTAGTTAGGGCGGTAGGTTGCTCCCTGCCTCGGCTGCCGCGACTGCTTCACCTGGTCATTCTCAGGCTCCTGCTGCAGCTTGATGTCCCTGAGGCCGGAGTTGAGGGCGCGCATCGCCATTCCGGTGTCGTAAGTGACTAGGTGGACGGGCCGGCTGGCGAGCGTCTGCAGGACGACAGCTCGGTCGATGATTTCGTCGTCGGCTCGCGACTGACGGATGTGCCCAGGTGAGTCGAAGAGGACGTCTAGCTTGAGCATGCCTCGGGCGGTCTCGTCGTTGGACAGGTCGGCAGGTCGGATCAGCCCGCCGGTGCGGTACATGCGGTCGATGTAGGCGACGCCGTACCGGGCCCGGGCCCGGGCCTTGCCGTCTCCGGTCCGCTTGAGGCGGTCGAGTTCGTCGACCACGACCATCGGCACGACGACGCGGAGCGGTTCGAAGGCTCGATGGATCAACGCGTGGACGTCGAGGTCCTCGATCTCCTGCGGGTGGTGCATGAACACGTTGGTGTCCAGGACGACGAGGACGTCGTCCCCTGCGAACCGCTGCGTCTGCTGCTGAAGGTCGTCGATCGCGGCTTGGAAATCGTCCGACCGCTCTGTGAGTTGCTGATTGACCAGAGCCTTGACGACCAGGTCGCCGCTGGCGTGCACGGTGAACGACGAGAGCGCGGACAGCAACACCTCGTAGCTCTTGGTGGGGACGAGTCGTTCGAGGTCACCGGCCCGAACCTGATTCCGCAGTCGGCGGCGAGCTTCCTGCATCCACGCAAGGTAAGCGGTGGCGCTTTCGCTGGCGATGAACTGGCTGCTGTTCTGCTGGTTGCTGATGGCGAAGCGGAGGTCGGTCAGCGCGGAATACAAGGCCTTGTGGCTTGTACCCGGGAGTGGGTTGATGAGCACTCCGCGATCCTTCACCGGCTCGCGGGGCCGCGCCACCCCCGAGATATCGGCCAGACCTGGACCATTCGCTGTTGCGGATGTGGGGCCCCTCCCAGGGCTGTTCCCAACATGCCTGGAGGCAGAAGATCAGGGCGCTCACAGGGCTGCGGGCTGCGAGCTCGACCCATCACGGGGACTGGGTTTGCAGCGGACCCAGCGCACGTCGGTGCTAGCACGAGGGGCAACCGCGGACAGTCGTGTCGCACTCTGTGTGCGACGGACGCTTGCAGCTGCGGAGGAGGATGCAATGCCCGCGTCAGACCAGGCGGTTCGTGCGCCGTCGATTGCACGCACTCCGCTGGCGCCCCTCAGGAGTGTGTGCGTGCTGAGAAAGATCATCATCAAGAACTACAAGGTCTTCCGGGACTTCATCCTCGATCTCAACCCTGGCATGAACGTGATCGTGGGCGACAACGACGTCGGCAAGTCGAATGTCCTAGAAGCGCTCAACCTCGCGTTGACCGGACGGCTGAACGGCGCCCCGATCGCAAACGAGTTGTCCCCGTTTCTGGTCAACCAGCAGGCGACTCGCGAATACATCACCGCCTTGCGCGAGCGAGGTCCCGCGGTTCCACCGGAGATCCTCATCGAGGTCTACTTCGACGACACCGAGGACCTGGCGACGTTGAAGGGCAATAACAACTCCCTCCGAGAACCCGCGCCAGGCGTCAAGATGCGCATCGCGTTCAACGACGACTTCATTGATGAGTACGCGGCCTACATCACCGACCCGCAGCGGATCACCTGGGTACCTACTGAGTACTACCAGGCGCATTGGCTGAACTTTGCGGGCAGCGCCGTGACCCAGCGGGGCGTGCCGGCGAGGGCCTCGCTGATCGACGCGACCGCCATCAAGCTTCAAAGCGGCGCAGATGCGTACCTCCAGTCCATCATTGGCGCGAACCTTGCGGCGAGAGATCGTGTGGAACTGACGCGGTCGTATCGCAGCCTGCGCGAGACGTTCGCCGAGATTGACGCGGTACGGGAGATCAACACGAAGCTGGCGGGTGACCGCGGCGACATCAGCGACCGGGGCTTGACGCTCTCCATCGACATCTCTCAGCGGGCCAGCTGGGAACGCAACCTGGTTCCGCACCTGGACGAGCTGCCCTTCCAGTACGTCGGCAAGGGTGAGCAGAGCCGCCTCAAGATCCTCCTTGCTCTCAACGAGAAAATCCCCGAGACACATGTCGTGCTGGTGGAGGAGCCCGAGAATCACCTGTCGTTCACCTCGCTCAATCAGCTCGTTGACAAGATCAGCGAGAAGTGCGAAGGCAAACAGGTCCTCGTGACTACCCACAGCGCCTACATCCTCAACAAGCTGGGCCTGGATGAGCTCATCCTGTTGTCGGCCTCGGGTGGGCGCCGGATCGTCGATTTGCCGAGCAGCACCGTCGACTACTTCAAGAAACTCTCGGGCTACGACACCCTGCGCCTGGTCTTGGCGAAGCGCGCCATCCTGGTCGAGGGGCCCTCGGATGAGCTCGTCGTCATGCGTGCCTACCTCGACGCCCACGGCAAGATGCCAATCGCCGACGGCGCGGACATCATCAACGTTCGTGGGCTCTCAGCAGCCCGGTTCCTGGACCTCGCCGTTCCGCTGAGGAAACCTGTCGCCGTCGTCAACGACAACGACGGCGACGCCGACAAGATGGCGCAACGCTACGCCGGCTACACGGCCCATGATTTCATCTCCATCCACATAGGCAAGGGCGAGCAGAAGACGCTTGAGCCGCAGATGCTCGCTGCCAACGGGCGGCAGCGCCTGAACGAGGTTCTCGGCAAGAGTTACACGAGCGACGCGGAGCTGCTTGACCACATGATCGCGAACAAGACCACCACCGCTCTGGCCATCTTCGAGACGAACCACCCGATCACGATGCCGGAGTACATCCGCGATGCCGTCGCCCACTAACCGCGCTGTCATCGCCGCGGCAGGGTCACGCAAGACCCAACTCCTCATCGACGCGGCGCTCGCCGACCCGACACGGCGAGTCCTGATCACGACCTACACACAGGAAAATCTCGCGCAAATCACCCGCCGCATCCTGCAGGTGACCGGAGTCATGCCGAGCCACGTCACGGTGATGGGATGGTTCAGCTTCCTCATCAGCCAGACAGCCAAGCCCTTTCAGCACCACCTCGTCGGACAGATCGACTACATCCGCTCGCTTAACTTTGTGGGCAGCCGACCGCGGTTCACTCGCCAGTCGAACACCCTTGCCTACTACTTCGACCAGCACGGCGACATGTACCGCGACGGCGTCGCCGACTTCGCCTGTCGAGCCGACGAGGCCGCCAGCGGCGCCGTCGTACGCCGGCTCGAAGCGATGTACGACTGCATCTTCATCGACGAGTTCCAAGACCTCGTCGGCTACGACCTTGACCTGGTAGAACGACTTTTCCGATCCAAGATCGAAGTCACCGTCGTCGGTGACCCCCGCCAGCACACCTTCGCCACGAATAACGGCCCCCGGAACAAGAAGTACCGCGGTGCCGGGATCATGGCCTGGCTGACACTCCACCGCACCCTCTGCGCCCTCGACCTGCGCACTGACAGTTGGCGGTGCAACCAACAAATCTGCGACTGGTCCGACCGGCTCTACCCAAACATGCCAGCCACTACCTCCCGCAACCACGCCGCGACCGGCCACGACGGGATCTTCCAGATCGCCCCGGACGACATCACCGCCTACGTCGCGAAGTACCAACCCCAGATACTTCGCGACCGCCGCACCGCCGACACTCGCGGGCTAGCCGCTCTCAACATCGGCCTCTCCAAGGGCAGCACCTATCCCCGCATCCTCATCTTCCCGACCAAGCCCATGCTCAAGTACCTCAAGACCGGCGACCTTGCCACCCTCACAGCAACCGACCGGCTATACGTCGCCGTCACGCGCGCCGAACACAGCGTTGCCTTCGTCGTCGACCGGCGCGACGCCGACTACATCCCCTGACAACGGCCGAAGCCGAGAGATGTCGTCCGCTACCCCTTTGATGGCTGCACAGGTAGGCAGTTGTCGGCCGATCCGCCGCAGCTCAGCGTGTCGCTCGAATCGCGTAGGAGTGGGCGAGGTGTTTCTCGGCTCGGAGCAACGGGCACCGGTCTAGCGGCTCTCCCCGGCGTCGTAGCTGACCAGATTAGGGACATCGTCGACTTGGATCGGGCACCGGCCGACATCAGGCCGGTCGTCCCACTCATGAGGCTCCGCTTGGCCGGGGGACCAACGTCCCGAGCGCCCCAACACAACGGCCAACGGCCGCGCCTTCGACCATGTCGCCCGGAATTCCTGGGACCTGACCACGCTCGGCGAAACCGACAAGGCCCCGCTCCCCCGGACTTCGGTCACGTCGCCTCCTGAGCCAGGACCACCCATGCAGGTCGACGAGCTCGTGAGCGACGCACCACTACAGCTAGCTGTAGTGCCCAGCAGCGTTGTTGACGCGGCTGATGGGGTGGTTTGCCGCCGAGTGAGGTGTGGTCCTTCGGTGTCAAGGAGCGGTCCGCAAAGCCGTGGCCAGGAAGAGCACGAAGGGCCGCAGGCCGGCCCGGGACGACCCGCGCAGCTCAGCCGGGTTGAGCGCGGCTCAGCACCAGAACGCTGACCGCGTGGTCGGGTTGCGATGTTTTGCGGTCAACCGCGCGGCGTTCGGTCCGCAGGAGCGTCGCGACGCCGAGCTACACGGCTCGGCGGCGCGGGGATGGTGCCGTCAGTAC
The DNA here is from genome assembly GCF_040686315.1 of Micromonospora sp. NPDC085948. Taxonomy (NCBI): domain Bacteria; kingdom Bacillati; phylum Actinomycetota; class Actinomycetes; order Micromonosporales; family Micromonosporaceae; genus Micromonospora; species Micromonospora sp. NPDC085948. The sequence continues at coordinate 5,042 of NZ_JBFBJW010000032.1, forward strand.
GAGTCGGGCTCGCCGCAGTCGCGGCCGCAGCCTTGGATTTGCGGCGGTGCAGCGTGAAAGTCATGACCACCAAGACCAGCGCTCCGACGATCAGCCCGAGGATCGCGCTGGCCACCGTGTTGACGAGCCAGCCGACGAGCCCGCCGAGAACACCCGTAGCGTCGTGGGCGGCGACCTCCACGTGGTGCACGGCCTCATACAGGAAGTGCAGGTTCAGCTCGTTCGTGCCTAGCAGCAGGATGTGCCCGCCCACCCACAGCATCGCCGCAGTGCCGACTACCGTCAGCACGGTGAGGACCACCGGCATCGCCCTCACCAGACCGCGGCCGAACGTGGCGACGGCGCCGGAACGTTGCGACAGGCG
>NZ_JBFBJW010000033.1:0-3337 GCF_040686315.1 Micromonospora sp. NPDC085948
CCGTACGCGCTCACCAGATGCCGGGCCACCAACGCACCCAACGTCCCCGTCCCGCCGGTCACCAGCACTGTGCCCTGCCCACCCAACAACGGCGGGACGGTCAGCACGACCTTGCCGGTGTGGCGGGCCTGGCTGATGTGCCGCAACGTGTGCCGCGCTCGGCGGATGTCCCAGCTGGTCACCGGCAACGAATTGAGGTGGCCGTGCTCGAGCAGCTCGACGATCTCGGTGAGCATCTGCCCGATGCGATCGGGGCCTGCCTGAGTCAAGTCGAACGCCTGGTAGGTGGTTTCCGGATGGTGCGCGGCGAACTCGTCCGGGTCGCGCAGGTCGGTTTTGCCCATCTCGAGGAACCGTCCGCCCGGCGCCAGAAGCCGGGCGGACGCGTCGACGAACGGACCGGCAAGCGAGTTAAGCACCACATCCACGCCCCGCCCTGCGGTCGTGGCCCGGAACTGCTCCTCGAAGTCGAGTGTGCGGGAGGAGGCGACATGCGCTTGGCCGATTCCGAGCTCATGCAGCACCGGCCACTTCGGTGGACTGGCGGTTGCGAGAACCTGCGCGCCGGCATACCGGGCCAGCTGCACGGCGGCCATACCGACGCCGCCCGCGCCGGCATGGACCAGTACCGTTTCACCAGGTCGCAGACCGGCCAGGTCGAACAGGCCGTAGAACGCGGTCAGGAAGGCCACGGGCACGGCCGCCGCCTGCTCGAACGACCAGCCCTCGGGAATGCGCACGAGCAGCCGGTGGTCGGTCACGGCCAGCGGCCCGAACGCGTTCGGCACCAACCCCATCACCCGGTCACCGACGGCCAAGCCGGCGACGTCGGGTCCGGTCTGTACCACCACGGCTGCGGCCTCACTGCCTAGCGCGGGTTCGCCCGGGTAAAGGTTCAACGCCATCAGCGCGTCACGGAAGTTCACGCCCGCAGCGCGCACCGCGACCTGCACCTGCCCGCTTTGCAGCGGCTCATCGATCTGAGGGCACGCTACTGGGGTGACGCCGTCGATGGTGCCAGCGCCGACGACCTCCAAGCGCCAGGGCCGGCCCGTGGGCGGACTCAGCACGTCGGAGCTGGTGCGGGCCATCCGTGGAGCCAGGATCCGGCCGTGGCGCACGGCCACCTGCGGCTCACCGCAGGCCGGCACGGCCGGCAGGATCTGCAGCGACGCGTGGGCGCCGTCGAGGTCGGCCAGCATCAGCCGATCCGGGTGCTCGGCCTGGGCGGAGCGCAACAGGCCCCACACCCCCGCCTGTGATAGGCCCGGGACGCCCTCGTCGACGACCGGCACCGCCCCACGGGTCACCACCAGCAGGCGGCTGGCGGCCCACCGTGAGCCAGCCAGCCACGCCTGCACCAGGGTCAGGGCTTGGTTGACGTGCTCGTGAACGCTTGTTGCTGCGGTGGATCCGGCCAAGTCCGGCTCGACGAGGTAGACGACCGTGTCGGGCGTCGGCGCGCCGGCGTCGACGGCGGCGGTCAGCGATGCCAGATCGGGGTGCGGATACACGGTTACGCCGGCCTCGGTCAGCACCGACTGTAGATCGTCGCGGTTTCCGAGGACCGCCCATGAGCTCGATGTGGGGGCGGGCGCCGGAACGGCCAGCCAGTCGACCTGGTAGAGGCCTCTACGGTGGGTGCCCAGCACCTGCTCGAGCTGCTCGGCCGAGACCGGCGGCACGACCAGGGACTCGGCGTGCAAGACCGGCTGCCCAGCGGTGTCGGCAATGTCGACGGTGACGGCGTCGCCGCCGGCCGGGGACAGCCGAACCCGTAACGCCGTGGCACCTGAGGCGAACAGAGACACCCCGTTCCAGGCGAACGGCAGCCGGACCTGCCCGGCGGTGTGGAAGAAGTTTCCCAGACCAATTCCGTGCAGGGCGGCGTCGAGCAGGGCCGGGTGTAGCCCGAACCGCTTGGCGTCGTCCGCCGCCTGCTTCGGCACGGTGACCTCGGCGTAGACGTCGTCCCCGGATCGCCACGCCGCATGCAGGCCTTGGAAAGTGGCGCCGTAGGTGTACCCGGCGCGGGCGACGTTGTCGTAGTGACCGTCCACCGCGACTGCTGTGGCTGCCGGCGGGGGCCAATTGGCGAATTGTGTGGTCATGGCGTCTGCGAGCGCCGCAGCGCCTTGGCTGAGGATGCCGGTTGCGTGTTGCGTCCACTCGAATTCGCTGTCGCCGTCGTCGGGACAGGAATGCACGCTCACCGGCCGGCGGCCGGACTCGTCGGCGCCGCCGACCCGTACCTGCACCGCTGCTCCGCCACGCTCGGGAAGCAGCAGCGGTACCTCCAGCATGAGCTCCTCGATCCGGTCGCAGCCCACCTCGTCGCCGGCGCGCAGGGCAAGTTCCACGAATGCGGTGCCGGGCAGCAGCACAACTCCGGACACAGCGTGGTCTGCCAGCCACGGCTGGGATTGCAGCGACAGTCGGCCGGTCAGCACTACGCCGTCGCCGGCGGCCAGTCCGATCGATGCGGCGAGCAGCGGATGGTCCGCGGCCGCCAGGCCCAGCCCGGTAGGATCGGTCGCACCTCGACCGGTGTGCAGCCAGAACCGCTCACGCTGGAACGGGTAGGTCGGTAGCGGCAGGACGGGACCTGCGGTGCCGGTGAGTACGGCAGACCAGTCCACCGCCACGCCCTGCACGAACGCCGCGGCCAGGCCGGTCAGGAAGCGGTCGAGACCACCATCATCGCGTCGTAGTGATCCGATCACGGTGGCGGCGGAGCCCGAGTCGTCGATGGTGTCCTGCACCGCGACGCTCAGAACCGGGTGAGGGCTTGCCTCCAGGAACACGGTGTGGCCGTCGGCCAGCAGCCGGAGGGTGGCCCGCTCGAACTGGACCGGCTCGCGCAGGTTGCGGTACCAGTACTGCGCGCCGAGTTCAGCTGCGTCGAGCGGCTGGCCGGTGACGGCGGAGTAGAACGGAACCCGTGCCGGCAGCGGGCTGATGTCCGCCAGCTGCTGCACCAGGGCGTTGCGCAGAGGCTCTACGTCGGCCGAGTGGGAGGCATAGTCGACGGCGATGGACCGGGCGCGGATGCCGTGGCCGTCGCAGTGGGTCTGCAACTCGGCCAGCGCGTGCTGGTCGCCGGAGACGACGACCGAGCGGGGGCTGTTGACCGCGGCGACGGTGACGCGCCCCTGCCAGGCATCGAGGAGGCTGGTGGCTGCGTCGGCGGCTAGGGCCAGCGACATCATGCCGCCGCCTGCCGCATGGGTGGAGATGGCAGCGCTGCGTAGGGCGACGATTTTGGCGGCGTCGTCGAGGGTCAGTGCTCCGGCGATGTGCGCGGCGGCGATCTCGCCTTGGGAATGTCCGACTACCG
>NZ_JBFBJW010000034.1:0-2280 GCF_040686315.1 Micromonospora sp. NPDC085948
GGGGGGGGGGGGGGGGGGGGGGGGGGGGGGGGGCGGGGGGGGGGGGGGGCCGGGGCGGGCGCGCGCCGGGCCGGCCCGGCTCGCCGCCGACGGGTACGGCGGTCAGGCCTTGCACGGCGTCGGTGTGGTCGAGGTCGGCCAGCAGCAGCCGACCGGGGTGTTCCGACTGGGCGGAGCGGATCAGTCCCCACACTGTGGTGTGGGTCAGGTCGAGTTGGTCGGCATCGGTCACCGCGACGGCTTGCCGGGTGACGATAAGAAGTTGCGAAGTGGTCCACCGCGGTTCGGCCAGGAAATCCTGAACGGTGCGAAGTATGTCGGCGGTGGCGGTGTGCACGGCTTGGGCGGCGGTGTGCTGGTCGACCGTGGTGGGGCCGGTGCTGTCCAGCACGACAACCTGCGGAGCCGTGGTGGCTGCGGCGGCCAGCGCGGGCAGGTCGGTGTGCTGTTCGATCGGGACACCGGCGGCGTGCAGGGCGGCGTACAGCGGTGCGCCTACGGGGCCGAGCAACGCCCACTGCCCGGCCGCCGGTTCGTCGGAACGGCGCGGCACAGCTGTCCATTGCACCGCCTGCAAGGTGGCGCCGTGATCGGCGCGGACGCGGTCGAGTTGGTCATCGGACACCGCCCGCATCACCAGCGAGCCGGCGTGCAGGACGAGCTCGCCTGCGGTGTCTGCCAGCGTGACCGCGACGGTGTCCGGACCGGTCGGGGCCAGCCGTACCCGGACCGCGGTGGCGCCGGTGGCATGTAGGGACACCCCGGCCCAGGCGAACGGCAGGTGCAGTCGGCCGGCGTCGAACAAATCGGCGAAGGCGAGAGCATGGGTGGCCGCGTCGAGCAGCGCGGGATGCAGCCCGAAACTGGCGGCGTCGTCGAGGGCCTCGGCCGGCAGGGCGACGTCGGCGAACACCTCGTCGCCGCGCCGCCAGGCCGAGCGCAAGCCTTGGAAGGCAGGTCCGTAGCCGTAGCCGGCCTGGGCGACCATGTCGTAATGCCCGTCCAGCGGGACGGCGGCGGCGTCGGGCGGTGGCCATTCGGTCAGGTCGGCCGGCACCGGGCGGAGACCGTCGTCGTTGATGGTGGCCACGGTGCCAACGGCGTGCTCGGTCCAATCCTGTTGGTCGCTGTCGTCGGGGCGCGAGTGCACGCTGACGGTTCGTCGTCCGTCGGCGTTTGCCGCACCGACACGTACCTGTACGGCCACGCCGCCGTGCTCGGGCACCACCAGCGGTACCTGCAGGGTCAGTTCCTCCAGCTGATCACAGCCAATCTCGTCGCCGGCGCGGATGGCAAGCTCGACGAGCGCGGTGCCGGGCAGCAGCACGACCCCGGACACGGCGTGGTCGGCCAGCCACGGGTGCGACTGCAGGGACACCCGGCCGGTCAGCATCAGTTGCTGATCCCCGGCCAGTCCCGTCGCCGCGGCCAGGATGGGGTGACTCACCGACCGCAGCCCGAGGTTGATCGGGTCAGTGCCGGCCGTTTCCGCAGGTTGCAGCCAGAATCGTTGCCGCTGGAACGCGTAGGTGGGCAGCGGTATCGGCGGCTTCGCAGCATCGGGGAAGACGGCCGGCCAGGTCACTGGCGCGCCTTTGACGAACGCTTCGGCCAGGCCGGTCACGAACCGGTCGAAGCTCCCCTCGTCACGGCGCAGCGACGCCACCGTCGCAGCGTCGGAATTGGCGTCGTCAATGGTTTCCTGGATACCCACGGTCAGCACCGGATGCGGGCTGATCTCGACGAACAACGTGTGGCCGTCGGCCAGCAACGCACGCGTCGCCTGCTCGAACTGCACCGGCTGACGCAGGTTGTCATACCAATAGCCGGCTGCCAAAGTGCCCTCGTGCCACTGGCCGCTGACGGTGGACATCATCGGCACGGTGCAGGCGCTCGCGGTGATGCCCGACAACGCGTCCAGCAGCGGTCCGCGGATCTGCTCGACATGCGGGGAGTGCGAGGCGTAGTCGACCGGTACGCGACGCGACCGGACGCCGTCGGTCTCGCATTCGGCCAGCAACTCCTCGATGGCGTCCTGATCGCCGGAGACGACGACCGATCCCGGGCTGTTCACCGTAGCGATGGTCAACCGGCCGGCCCATCGGACGAGCCGGTCGGTGGCCGATGGCCGGCCCAGCGAGATCGATGCCATCGCACCCCGGCCGGACACGCTCACCAGGGCGCGGCTGCGTAGGGCGACGATTTTGGCGGCGTCGTCGAGGGTCAGTGCTCCGGCGATGTGCGCGGCGGCGATCTCGCCTTGGGAATGTCCGACTACCG
>NZ_JBFBJW010000035.1:0-1451 GCF_040686315.1 Micromonospora sp. NPDC085948
CGAAGGAGTTTCAATGACCAAGTCAAGCCGTAGACGCGGTCAGCGGTGGTGTGGGTTGGAACTCGCGGCCGTCGCGCAGCAGTGCCCAGACGACGTCGATCAGGCGGCGGGCCAGGGCGATCAGGGCTTGGGTGTGGATTTTGCCCTCGGCGCGTTTACGCCGGTAGAAGACTTGCGATGGGCCTTCGGGTCTGATCGCCGACAATGCGGCGAGGTAGAACACGCGGCGCAGGCCGCGGTGGTAGCGCTTGGGCCGGTGCAGGTTTCCGCGTACGCGTCCGGAGTCACGGGATACCGGGGCAAGTCCGGCGTAGGCGGCCAGCCGCGACGAGCTGCCGAACGTGGCTCGCAGGTCTCCGCCGGTGTCGGCGAGCAGTTGGGCGCCGAGGATCGGCCCGAATCCGTTCACGCTGGTGATCCGGGCCGCGTGTGGGTGCTGTTCGAACGTGATGGTGATCTGCTTGTCCAGGTTCTTGATCTCGCGGTCCAGGTCGAGCAACTGCGCGGCGAGACGAGCGATCAGCGGAGCCACCGCAGCCTCGGTGGGCAACGCGATCGTCTGGGCGGCCGCTGCGGCCAAGGCCTTGTCGACCATGGCCGGGATGCCTTTGGCCCAGGCGCCACCCGCCAACAGATGCTCGGCCACCCTGTCGGCGCCGGCATCGCGGATACCGGCGGCGGTCTGGAAACCGGTCAGCAGCACCAAAGCCGAGCGGGTCGAGTAGTCGAACGCTGCTTCCAGCGCGGGGAAGATCGACGCGAGCAGGTCCCGCAGCCGGTTGACGCCGCGCACCCAGTCACCCATCAGGTCCTCCCGCCGGGCGGTCAGGACCTGCAGTTCGGCGATGGCCTGGTCCGGGCTGGTGACCTCGGTCAGGTCGTGGCGCAGCCGGGCCGTCTCGGCGATGGTGAAGGCGTCTTTAGCGTCGCTCTTACCTTCCCCGGCGAACGCGCCGGCCATCCGGTTGACCAGCCGGCCGGGCACATACATCACCGTCGCACCGGCCCGGCGCAGCACCGCGAGCAGCAGACCCGCAGTCCCCGAGGTCATATCCAAGGCCCACCGCACCTGCCCGGCAGCCTTGCCCGCCCGGGCGATCAACGCCTCGATCTCGGCCTGGCCGTTGGCCAACCGCTTACTGAACACCACCTTCCCGGTCCCGTCGACCGCACACGCATGGTGATGCGCCTTGCCGACATCGATACCGATCCAGATCTGCTCCCGGACCTTCACCGGCCCGAACCTCCCCATCGAGCGTGACCCCGTCGACGGCACTGCCGGCAGCTCCATAAACAGCGACCAACACGCAGATTTCAATCAGCAGCCAGGCCATCGCAGAACGACAGGGCGGCTACTCCTTCGGAACCACCACGGGCAAGCAGCCATCAGCCACACCCCACCGCTCCGGGCATCCGAGACATCGATCCCGGACATCAACAATCTTATGGAG
>NZ_JBFBJW010000036.1:0-1398 GCF_040686315.1 Micromonospora sp. NPDC085948
GGGGTGCGGCGGGCCCCCCCCCACCCCCCCCCCCCGGTCCAGGCCCTGCCCCCGGTCCCCGTGGGCGCCCCGCCGCCCGTCGCGATCCGCGACGGCCGGCTCCTGGCCCCCCGGCTGGTCCGCGTGCGTCCCGCCCCGTCCGACGGCGCCGCCGCACCGTGGAACGCGTCCGGAACCGTGCTGATCACCGGCGGCACCGGCACGCTCGGGGCACTCATCGCCCGGCACCTGATCACCACCCACGGCGTGCGCCACCTTCTCCTGATCAGCCGCCGTGGCCCTCACGCGGAGGGCGCCGCGGCGCTGCAAGCCGAGCTGACGCACCTGGGCGCCCACGTGCAGGTCACCGCCTGCGACGCCGCCGACGCGCACGCCCTGGCCCAGCTACTGGCCGACATCCCCGGCGAGCACCCGCTGACCGCCACGATCCATGCAGCCGGCGTGCTCGCCGACGCCATCATCGAGACACTCACCGAGCAGCAGTTGCACGCCGTCCTGACCGCCAAGGTCGACGCGGCGCTGAACCTGCACCACCTGACCCGGCACACCGGCGCCCATCTCGTCCTGTTCTCCTCCGCCGCCGGCCTACTGGGCAGCCCAGGCCAGGCCAACTACGCCGCCGCCAACACCTTCCTGGACGCCCTGGCCGGCCACCGGCACGCCCAGGGTTCAGCGGCCACCTCCATTGCCTGGGGAATGTGGGCGCAGGACAGCGGCATGACCGCGCACCTGGACACCCAGGACCTGGCCCGGCTCAACCGTTCCGGCATGCTGGCGCTCACGTCCGAGCAGGGCGTGCGCCTGTTCGACGCCGCCGTGCACTCCGACCGGCCCACGGTGGTGGCCGCCCACTGGGACACAGCCCGTCTGCGCCGCCACGCTGCCGCAGGCACGCTACCGGCGATCCTGCGCGACCTGGCACCTGTCACCAGCCGCCGTGCCGCCGCCGGCACCGACGGCACGCCCGCCATGGGCGACCTGGCCCGGACTCTGGCCGGCATGGCGCAGCCGGAGCAGCAGCGGTTCCTGCTCGATCTGGTGCGCAACCACGTCGCCACCGTCCTCGGCCACCCCAGCCCCGACGCCGTCGACACCGCCCAGGCGTTCAAGGATCTCGGTTTCGACTCCCTGACCGCCGTCGAACTGCGCAACCGGCTCACCGCCGCCACAGGACTACGACTGCCGGCCACCCTCGTCTTCGACCACCCCACCCCCACCGCCCTCGTCGGCTGGCTACGCACCGAACTCACCGACGCGCAGCCGACGGTGACCAGCACGGTCCCGGCGGGGCTCCATCCCGCCGACGAGCCGGTTGCGGTGGTGGGGTTGGCGTGTCGTTTCCCGGGTGGGGTGGATTCACCGGAGGCGTTGTGGGATCTGGTGGCCTCGGGCCGGGAT
>NZ_JBFBJW010000037.1:0-1294 GCF_040686315.1 Micromonospora sp. NPDC085948
ACGAGCCGGTTGCGGTGGTGGGGTTGGCGTGTCGTTTCCCGGGTGGGGTGGATTCACCGGAGGCGTTGTGGGATCTGGTGGCCTCGGGCCGGGATGCGGTATCGGTGTTCCCGACGGACCGGGGCTGGGATCTGGAAGGGTTGTACGACCCGGATCCGGATGCTGCCGGCAAGTCGTACACCCGTTTCGGGGGGTTCGTGTCCGAGGTGGGCGGGTTCGACGCGGGCCTGTTCGGTATCTCACCGCGTGAGGCACTGGCCATGGACCCGCAGCAGCGGCTGCTGCTGGAAGCCTGCTGGGAGCTGTTCGAACGCGCCGGGATCGACCCGTTGTCGTTGCGCGGGACCTCGGCAGGGGTGTTCATCGGGTCGATGGGCTCGGAGTACGGACGCGACGCCGCCGCAGACGGTGGTGAGGGATTCACCCTGACCGGCAACGCGGCCAGCGTGGTCTCCGGCCGGCTGGCCTACACGTTCGGGCTGGAAGGCCCGGCGGTGACCATCGACACGGCATGTTCTTCGTCGCTGGTCGCGACGCATCTGGCCACCCAGGCGCTGCGGCAGGGCGAATGCACCCTGGCAGTGGCCGGCGGGGTGTCGGTAATGACCTCACCGCGCGCGTTCGTCGAGTTCTCCCGGCAGCGGGGCCTGTCACCCGACGGGCGGTGCAAACCGTTCGCGGCAGCAGCCGACGGCACCGGCTGGGGTGAAGGCGTGGGCGTGCTGCTACTGGAACGGCTGTCCGACGCCCGCCGCAACGGCCACCGCGTACTCGCGGTGCTGCGCGGCTCAGCGGTCAACCAGGACGGCGCCAGCAACGGGCTCACCGCCCCCAACGGCCCGTCACAGCAACGAGTGATCCGCCAAGCCCTGGCCAACGCCCGGCTCTCCCCGCACGACGTCGACGCCGTCGAGGCACACGGCACCGGAACCACACTGGGCGATCCCATCGAAGCGCAAGCCATCATCGCCACCTACGGCAAAGACCGGCCCGCCGACCAGCCCTTGTGGCTGGGATCGGTCAAATCGAACATCGGGCACACCCAAGCCGCCGCCGGCGCCGCCGGAATCATCAAAATGATCATGGCGATGCGGCACGGGCGACTACCCAGAACCCTGCACGTCGACGCGCCGTCACCGCACGTCGACTGGTCCGCCGCGACCGTGCAACTACTCACCGAAGACCAACCCTGGCAACCCGCCCAACGACCCCGCAGAGCCGCCGTCTCCTCCTTCGGCATCAGCGGCACCAACGCCCACCTCATCCTCGAAGAACCCCCCACCACACCCGCGAC
>NZ_JBFBJW010000038.1:0-1094 GCF_040686315.1 Micromonospora sp. NPDC085948
CCGCCGTTGTTGGGTGGGCAGGGCACAGTGCTGGTGACCGGCGGGACGGGGACGTTGGGTGCGTTGGTGGCCCGGCATCTGGTGAGCGCGTACGGGGTGCGGCGGATGGTGCTGGTCAGCCGGCGGGGCATGGCGGCGCCCGGCGCGGACGCTTTGCTGGCCGAGCTGGCCGGGCTGGGAGCGCAGGCCTCGGTGGTGGCGTGTGATGTCGCTGATCGTGACGCTGCGGCGCGGATGCTGGCGCAGATTCCGGCGCAGCACCCATTGACGGGGGTGGTGCACACCGCGGGCGTGCTGGCCGACGCGACGGTGGAGTCGTTGAGCCGGCAGCAGGTGGACACGGTGCTGGCGGCGAAGGTCGACGCGGCGCTGAACCTGCACGACTTGACCCGTGACATGCCATTGGCGATGTTCGTGATGTTCTCCTCGGCGGCGGGGGTGCTGGGCGGCCCGGGACAGGGCAACTACGCCGCGGCGAACACGTTCCTGGACGCGCTGGCCGCGCATCGCCGGGCCCAGGGTCTGCCCGCAACGTCGATCGCATGGGGATTGTGGGCGCCGGCCAGCGCGATGACCGGGCATCTGGAGTCCTCCGACCTGGCCCGGATGAGCCGGTCCGGCCTACTGGGTTTGAGCGCCGAGCAAGGGCTGGCGTTGTTCGACGCGGCGGTGAGCGCAGTGCAGCCGATGGTGGTAGCGGCCCGGCTCGACGGCGCGCGGCTGCGTCGCCAGGCCGAGGCCGGGGCGGTCCCGGTGATGCTGCGAGGACTGGCCCGGGTGTCGTCGCGGCGCAGCGCGGCCGCGGTCGTGGCGGACACCGCCGGGCTGGCGCGCCGGCTGGCTGGGGTGTCACCGGCCGAACAGCAACGGATGCTACTGGATGTGGTCCACACCCACGTGGCGACGGTGCTGGGCCATGCCAACCCCGACGGCATCGACGCCGGCCAGGCGTTCAAGGACCTCGGATTCGACTCACTGACCGCGGTGGAACTACGCAACCGGCTGGCAACGGTGACCGGGCTGCGACTACCCGCCACGCTGGTATTCGACTACCCGACACCAGACACCCTCGCCCACTACCTACACACCCAACT